>NZ_JBIAKG010000016.1:0-111611 GCF_042872345.1 Micromonospora sp. NPDC005299 | reverse complement strand
ATCGTGGTCGAAGACCTCAACATCACCGGCATGCTCGCCAACCGGCGACTCGCCAAACACATCGCCGACGCCGGACTCGCCGAACTCCGCCGGCAACTCGCCTACAAAACCCAGTGGAATGGCGGCCGGCTGATCGTGGCCGACCGGTGGTACCCGTCCTCGAAAACCTGCTCGGGCTGCGGCACCGTGAAAGCCAAGCTGGCCCTGTCCGAGCGCACCTACCACTGCCAGGCGTGCGGCCTGGTCACCGACCGCGACCGCAACGCCTCACTAAACCTGGCCGCCCTGGCGGCCCAGTACGACACCGCCGGGAGTGGCCCGGTGGCAGCACGTGGAGCCGACCAGAAGACCCGCCAACGCGGGCAGGCGGCTGTGAAGCGTGAACCCGGCACGGCGCCCGCCGGTCAGACCGGGACCGTCTCACCGCAAGGCGGGACTACCAACCGTGTGCTCGCTAGAGCGCACTGAAAGGTAACGGTTGCCGAGCTTCTCGCCGACCACGGCGAGGAACGCCGAGCGAGCCCGCTCGGCGAGCAGCGCGTCGGCCCGGCTGACGCGCTCGGTGACGTCCTCGACGTACCAGCAGCGGCGGCCGGCGGAGAGCTGGACCCGCCGCAGGCGCAGTCGCCGGCCGTGATGGGTGAACTCGCCCGGGTCGTCGCCGCGCAGGGCGGGCATGGCGGCCGCGGCGAGCACCTCGCCGGGCACCACCTCGGGGACGAGGCGCGCGGCGACCGGGCTGAGGTGCCGCACCACCCCGTCGGCGTCGCAGACGATCAGACCCTCACGGAAGTGCTCCACCACCTCCGACCAGTCGGGGGTGGCCAGGTCGCGGTCCGGGGCCAGGGGCGGCAGGGCCGGCGCGGCGGGCGACCAGCCCGTCTGGCACCCGGCGTGGAGATCCGTCCGTCGCCCGGGTCACCACCCCTGACGTCGGCAGCAGTCACCAGCTCAGCCCCACTCCTGTCGATACCCGCGGTCCACCCGAAACGGCGCGTATGGTCAAATCTCTTCGCCCACCCTGCGCCGGTGTGCCCCCACCGCCACCTCACGGCTCCTGCCCCGGCCTGCGGATGCGCCACCCGGCGGGGCGGTTCCAGGGTTGTTACGATCCGGACGACCGGCCCGACCGGCAGCCGCGGAAAGGCGTGATGGTGGCACCCCGACGGAGAACGCCTGAGGCGAAACCGCTGAGCATCTCCGTGGACCGCTCCGACCCCGCGGCCCCCGCCATCAGGGTCGGGGGTGACCTCGCCTTCACCACCGCAGCCCCGCTGCGCACCGAGGTCGAGCGGCTGCTGTCGGAGACTCCGCGGACGCTCGTCCTGGACTTCCGCGACCTGCTCTTCATCGACAGCACCGGCCTGTCGGTGATCGTGCACGCCTGGCGGGACGGCCAGCAGGGCGGAACGGTCATCCAACTCCGGGAGACGCCCCGCTTCCTGGCGACCATCCTCGACATGACCGGGGTCACCGGCCTGCTGTCCGGGCGGCAACCCGACGACCGGTCCGAGCGGCACGCGCCGGGCCCGTCCGCCCGTGTCTGAGCACCCTGGGGTTTTCGGGATCGGCCCGAGCTGGAAACATGGCCACATGCGCAGCTGTTGACCATCGAGGTGGACCGGCTCGACGCCGGACGTGCCCGGCTTCGGCTGACCGGCGAGCTGGCCTTCGACACCGCGCCGGAGCTCGTCTCCGTCGCCGCCGAGCTGCGCCGCGACGGCTGCCCGGAGCTGCTCCTCGACTTCGCCGGGGTGGTGCTCTGCGACTCCTCCGGCCTCAGCGCCCTGGTGGTCATCCACCGGGCCGGCGCCGGCTCGGTGCGGCTGGACGCCGTGAACCCGCAGGTGCGGCAACTGCTGGACCGCACGGGGCTGGCGGAGCTGCTGGCCGTCCCACCGCCCGGGGAGACCGTGGCGACCCGCGAGGTCGGCTGACCACGCGGGAAACGGGGGTGGCCCCCGACCCTGGGACCAGGGGCCGGGGGCCGGGGAGGGTGGTTCAGGCGGCGGGGATGGCCTGCAGGCGCGGGCCGGACTCGCGCAGCTCCCCCACCGTGGGCGACGCCGCGTCCTCCGGGGTGCCGGAATCGGGCGTCTGGAACAGGTAGCGGACGAACTCCCCACCCGCCTCGTTGTCGTCGGCTCCGGGCCACTGCCCCACACAGTCGACGCCGACGACCTCGCGTCCGCTGCCGTCGCTCTCCTCCAGCAGCGCCCAGAGGGTCACCGGGTAGCTGCGGGTGCCCTCCGGGTCGACCTGCCACCTCGCGTACCAGCCGGGCCGGGCGGGGACGATCTCCACGATCCGTTTCATGACGACCTGCCCTTCCGCGTGCGTCGGAAGTTCTTCCGGTCCACCACGATCGTGCGGCCCCGCGGGGTGACCGGTCCTCACCCGCAGCGAGTGAAGCCGGCCGGTCCGCCCGCACCCGTTTCCTTCCCAGCAGCGCCGGGAAGGCGACCGGCGCAAGCGCAACCGACCAGGAACGAGGTGCGACGATGCGCAAGCAGATGGAGGGCGACAACCAGCGCCGCCGGGCCCTGGCCCGGGACGCCCGGGAACGCGGTCGGCTCCCCAGCCAGACCGGCGCCAGCCTGAGCGCGTCCAAGCAGATCACCTCGCTGGACCGACGTGAACGGTCCGGCCCGCCGCCGGCCGGCCGGCGCAAGCCGGACACGACGCGCGGCGGTCCCGCGCCGCCGCCCGCGGCCGTGGCGGAGCGCCCGCGTCCGCTGCCCGACGAGCGGCCGGCCCGGGTGACCACGTTGGCCTACCGGGATCTCGTCGACGACGTCAGCCGGCGGGCCGGGGTGGACTTCTCCACCGCCAAGGTGGCGGCCGAGGCGACGGTGCTCGCGCTGGCCTGGGCGCTCGACGAGGCCGAGCGGGAGCGGCTGCTCGAGGCGGTGCCGGTGAAGCTGCACGACGTGGTGCCGGTGGACGGCATCGAGCGGCGGCGGGACCTGCCTGGCTTCCTGGCCGAGGTGGGCCGGCGCAGCCGCCTCACCCCGGAGCAGGCGCGCTACCAGGCCGAGGCGACCCTCGCGGCGCTGGCCGACGCGGACGGCGAACTGGTCGAGTCGCTGCGCGTACCGGACGGGTTGCGGGACCTGCTCACGCCGCCGGAGCCCGGCGGCGGCCTGGTGGGTCCGAGGTCCGCCACCGCCCCGCTGGACGAGCAGGAACTGCGCGCCGCCCTCGGCCGGCTGCCGTACTGGTCCAGCGACCGGCAGTCGCTGGTGCGCACCATCGAACTGCCGGCCGGCAACCTGGACCGGGTGCTCGACCGCCTCGACCGGCTCCGGGTGGACACCGGGCGCGGCCCGCAGATCGGCCGGCCCGACCCGGACAACGCCGTGCTCACCGTGCGCAGCCAGCAGGTCGACGGGGTGACGGCGACGGACGTGGACCTGGCCGGGCGGATCGACGACGCGATCGACGAGGCCGGTGCCGGGATGGCCACCGGCTGAGCCGCGGGTTGGCCGGGCCGGCGGGCGCTCCGCCCGCCGGCCCGGCGTGGCCCGGGTACCGTTGCCCGCCGTGGAGAGCGACGCCGAGGCGCTGGAGATCGTCGTGGACCCGGCCCGGCCCACCGGCCGGACGCTGCTCGCCGCCGGGGTCGAACAGTCCTACGTCGACGTCGCGGACCCGCGCCACCTGCACTTCGAGTACGTGCGGCGGATGGCCGCCGTGGTGGACCTGGCCGCCCCGCCGGGCCGGCCGCCGGCCGCCCTGCACCTGGGCGGCGGGGCGCTCACCCTGCCGCGCTGGCTGGCCGCCACCCGCCCCGGCTCACCGCAGCGGGTGATCGAGCGGGACCCGAGGGTGGTCGAGCTGGTCCGCCGCGAGTTGCCCCCGGTGCCGCCCGAGGTGGTCGTCGAGATCGGCGACGCCCGGGACGCGGTCACGGCCGCCCCGGCCGGCGCGTACGACCTGGTGCTGGCCGACGTCTACCGGGCCGCCCGGATGCCCCGGCACGTGGCCAGCGTGGAGTTCGCCGCCGAGGTGGCCCGGGTGCTCCGCCCGGACGGCGTCTTCCTGGTCAACGTCACCGACCTGCCGCCACTGGTGCACACCCGGACCCAGGTGGCCACGTTGCGGGCGGTCTTCGCCGACGTCTGCCTGGTCGCCGACCGGCGGATGCTGCGCGGCCGGCGGTACGGCAACCTGGTGCTGGCCGCCACCTCCCGCCCCGACCTCCTGCCGGTACGCCGACTCGTCGCCCGCGCCGCCGGCGATCCGGTGCCCGGCGGCGTGCTGCACGGGGCGACGCTGGACGCGTTCGTCGCCGGCACCCGGCCGGCCATCGACGCCACCCTCGCCGAGCGCTGACCGTCGGGGGTTTCCACTCATCCGGGGCGGGTAGCCGCGCCGGATGAGCAGAGCCGACGACCGGTCCACCGCCCGCCGGGCGCTGATCGTGATCGGTCTGGTGCTCGCCACGCTGATCGGGCTGGCGCTGGTCTGGGCGACCCGGCGGGTGCTGGTCTGGGGCCTGGTCGCGGCGTTCTTCGCGGTGGCCCTGAAACCCCTGGTCGACCGGGTGGAACAGCGGCTGGTCCGGCGCCGGGCGGTGGCCACCCTGCTGGTCTTCCTGGCCACCTTCGTGCTGCTGGCCGCGCTGGGCGCGATGATCGTCCTGCCGCTGGCCGACGAGCTGGGTCGGTTCGCCGACCGGGCCCCGGAGCTGCTCCGGGAGGCGCGCGCCGGGCGCGGACCGGTCGGCGAGGTACTGAACCGTTTCCGCCTGCTCCGGTACGCCGAGGCCCACGCCGACCAGCTCCAGCGCTACGGCTCCCGGCTCGGCCAGCCGGCGGTCGGGGTGCTCCGGGGCGTGCTCGAGATCGTCGCCGCGGTGCTCACCGTGGTGGTGCTTGCCTACCTGATGGTGCTGGAGGCGCCGAAGATCATCGCCGGCACGCTCAAGCTGGTCGGCGACGGTGCGGCGGAGCGGCTGCGGCGTATCGGCCGGGACTCGTCCCGGATCATCACCGGCTACCTCAGCGGCAACCTGCTGATCAGCGTCATCTGCGGGGGCCTGACCTTCGTGGTGCTCTTCCTCGTCGGGGTGCCGTTCGCCGGGGTGATCGCCCTGGTGGTCGCGCTGGCCGACCTGGTGCCGCTGGTCGGGGCGACCATCGGGGCGATCGTCGCGGCCGGCGCCGGGTTCCTGCACTCCCCCACCGCCGGCGTGGTGGTGCTGGTCTTCTTCGTGGTCTACCAGCAGGTCGAGAACCACCTGTTGCAGCCGGTCATCATGGCCCGCGCGGTGCGGCTGAACCCGTTGACCGTGCTGGTGAGCGTGCTGCTCGCCGCCGAGCTGGCCGGTCTGGTGGGCGCCCTGCTGGCCATCCCGGTGGCCGGGATCGCGCAGGTCCTGCTGCGCGAGTTCGCCTCGACCGGGCGGCAGGCCCTGGCCGTCCCGGCCACCGTGCCGGACCGGCCCGGACGGCGCCCGGCCGGCGGTCGGGCTCCCGAGGACGGGAACTCGCCGCCGGCCGGCGGATGAGGCGCGCCGGCTCAGCCGCGGCGCACCACCTCGGGCGATTCGCTCTCCAGCGGCACCGCGTTCGCCGGGACCAGGCCGAGCTGCACGGCCGGCCGGGGCAGGGCCGCGTCGAGGAGCCAGTCCGCGCCGACCCGGGCCCGGTTGCTCGGCATGGCGTACAGGTGGTAGCCGCGGGTGACCGCCTTGGCCGGCAGGCCGGCCAGCGGCACGTGCAGCGGGTTGGCCGCCGCCTCCTTGCCGCCCAGGTCGACCACCCAGCCCAGGTCGCGGTGCTTGTACGTCTTCCGGGTGCCCTGCCCGTAGGAGGCGGCGATGTTGCGGGCAGCGAGCTTGCCCTGCCGCTGCGCGTGCTGGGCGGTCATCGCGCACACCTGCCCGGGGCGGGTCGGATCGGGCACGGCCGCCGCGTCGCCGCAGGCGAACACTTCCGGGTAACCGGGGACGTTGAGGTACTCGTCGACCACGAGGCGCCCCTTCTCGGTGCGCAGCCCCAGCTCGGCCACGAACGGGTCGGGGCGCACCCCGACGCACCAGACCAGGCTGCACGTCGGCACGTACTCGCCGTCGGTGAGCATCACCCCGTCCGGGGTGGCCTCGGACACCGAGGTGCCCATCCGCACGTCGACGCCGCGCCGGCGCAGCACCCGGTCGGCCGTGACGGAGAGACGCTGGTCCAGCTCGGGCAGCACCCGCGGGGCCACGTCCAGCAGCATCCAGCGGGGGCGCACCTTGAGGTGGGGCCGCTGGGCCATCAGCCGGTCGGTGAAGAGCTGGCCGTGCGCGGCGACCTCGGTGCCGGTGTAGCCGGCGCCGACCACCACGAACGTGGTGCGGGACCGCTGCTCGGCCGGGTCCTCGGCCAGCTCGGCCAGCTCCATCTGGCGGACCACGTGGTCGTGCAGATAGAGCGCCTCGGGCAGGCCGCGGAAGCCGTGCGCGTACTCGGTCACCCCGGGGATCGGCAGCAGCTTGTTGACGCTGCCGACGGAGAGCACCAACCGGTCGTATGCGAGCTGGCCGTGGTCCCCCTCGGCGGAGCGGTAGCCGACCCAGCGGTTCTGCAGGTCGACCCGGTCCGCCTCGCCGATGACCACGCGGACGCCGTCGAGGGTGCCGGCGAGCGGCACGGAGATCCGGGTGGGCTCGACCACCCCGGCGGCGACCTCGGGCAGCAGCGGCAGGTAGAGGAAGTAGTCGGTCGTGTTCAGCAGGACGATCTCCGCCTGCCTGCCGGCCATCCGGCTCAACGCCTTCGCCGCGTGGTATCCGGCGAACCCGGCCCCCACGATCACCACACGAGGTTTCGTCATGCCTGCTGCCGTTCCCGTCGAGGACCCCGACAAACGTGGGCGTCAGTCGGGGGGGGTCGGCGGGAGTCGGACGCACGACAGCCATGCCGCCGGCCGGGCGGTTCACCGAGCCGAACGAGGACTTCGCCCACCAGCACCAGGACGTCCGGGTGGTCGACGGCGTCCAGTACGGCGACCTGCCGAAGTTCTGCGACTTCGATCGACCTGTCCAAGGACAACGTGTTCTTCGGCGTCCGGGCGGTGGACCGGGCGGGGCACCGCAGTCCGGTGGCCTTCCCGAAGCCGGGCAGCTGACCGCCGCTCACCCGGATCGGGTGGGGTGACCTCACCCGGCCGAGACGGAGAGTGGTGGGAAGCGCGAGAGTCGACTCCGACACGAGGGGAGCCCGTAATGAGCATCCTGCCGTCCGACCGACGTGTCTCCCACTACCGGCAGCAGAGTGGCCGCCCGCAGCTCACGCCCCGGCAGCGCCGGCGCGTCGAGCACAAGGAGGCGAAGCTCCAGCGCCTCACCGGTCAGCGACCGCAGGATCGAGGGCCCGGGCGCTGAGCCGATGAACGTGGTGGCGGTCGCCGTTGCGCGGCCGCCACCGCGCCGTTCAGCCCGGCGCCGGCGCGGTGATCGCCCAGCGCTCGTGGTCCCGCCAGGCGCCGTCGATGAACAGGTAGTCGGGCGAGAAGCCCTCCAGCCGGAACCCGAGCCGCTGGGCGAACCGCTTCGACGGCTCGTTGCCAGGCTGGATGTTCGCCTCCAGCCGGTGCAGCCCCAGCACGGTGAACGCGTACTCGATGACCAGCCGGACCCCGGCCGAGGCGTGCCCGGTGCCGGCGTACGGCAGGAACGCGGCGTAGCCGAGGTAGCCGCCGCGCAGCGCGCCCATGACGATGCCGCTGATGTTCGCGTACCCGGCGATCTCCCCGGTGGCCCGGTCGCAGAGCAGGTACCCGGAGCTGTCCCGCCCGCGGATCTTGCGGCGATAGGTGGCGTACCGCTCGGCGTCGTCGGGCGCGGCGAGCCACGGATGGTGCAGGTCGCGGCTGCGGCGGGCCGCGGCCACGAACTCCGCCTCGTCGGTGGGGCGCGGACGGCGGATCGCGACGCGGCCGTCGCTGCGCAGGTACCTCACGGTGATCCACTCTCGGTCACGCGCCCGCCCGCTGTCCAACCGGGGTCGCGCCGCCCACCGAGGTGCCCTAGCCTGGCACCCGAGGACGGGAGGTCGATCATGAGGACTGCTCCACTCGGCACGGTGCTGGTTTCCGCTTCGCCGGTAGGCGATCCGGTGTCCTGACCTGACCGGCGCGGCTTCCCCGCCCGATCCGCCCGGCGCTTCCCACCGGGCCCGACACCGCCACCCTCACCGCGAAGCGATCCGGTGATCCGCCCCGCGCGGGTCCCGACGTCCCGGCGTGCCCGCACGCCACCACATCGCTTCCGAGGGAGTTCCTCGTGTTTCCGGACAACCCGTCCGGGTGCCGCCTCGCGCCCGGACCGCGTACCCCTGCCCGGTGGCCGGCATGACGGCCACCCTTCCCGCCGACCAGCTCGGCCCCGACTTCCGGCGGCTCTGGACCGCCTCCGCCGTCTCCAACCTCGGCGACGGCGTCACCCTGGTGGCCGCGCCGCTGCTGGTCGCCTCGCTGACCCCCGATCCGGCGGCGGTGGCCGCCGCTGCGCTCGCCCCGCAACTGCCGTGGCTGCTCCTCGCCCTGGTCAGCGGGGCGCTCGTGGACCGGCTCGACCGCCGCCGGCTGATCATCGCCGTCAACCTGGGCCGGGCCCTCGTGCTGGCCGCACTGACCGCGGCCCTGCTCGCCGGGGTGGCCACCGTGCCCCTGGTCTGCCTCGCCTTCTTCCTCACCGGCGTCGGGGAGACCCTCGCCGACACCGCGGCCGGGGCACTCCTGCCCTCGGTGGTGCCCGCCGACCGCCTGGAGCAGGCCAACAGCCGGCTATCCGCCACTTTCGTGATCGGCAACCAGTTCGTGGCGAAGCCGTTCGGGGCGTACCTCTTCGTGTGTGCGTCCGCGCTGCCGTTCGGGTTCGACGCGGCCACCTTCGGGTTGGCCGCGCTGCTACTGGCCCTGCTGCGCTGGCGACCCGTCCCGCCCGCGACGCCGCCGGCGCCCGCGGCTCCGCGCCGGTCGCTGAGGGCCGACGTGGTGGAAGGCGTACGCGCGCTCTGGGCCGTGCCGGTGCTGCGCACCCTGGCCGGCTGCATCGCCGTCATGAACGTCGCCTTCTGCGCCGCGTTCGCCGCCTTCGTGCTCTACGCCCGTCAGCGGCTCGGCCTCGCCGAGGTCGGGTACGGCCTGCTACTGACCGCCTCGGCGCTCGGCGGGCTGGCCGGCAGCGCGCTGGCCACCCGGCTGCGGTCCCGGTTCGGCACGCCCGCGCTGCTGCGGGCCGGGCTGCTGATCGAGATCGGGCTGCAGCTCGTCCTGGCCGGCACCCGGAACCCGGTGGTCGCCGGCGCGGCGCTGGCCGTGTGGGGCGGGCACGCCATGGTCTGGGGCGTGCTCGTGGTGTCCCTGCGGCAGCGCCTCGTGCCGGACCGGCTGCGCGGCCGGGTGACCAGCGTCTACGCCCTGGCCGACCTGGGCGGGGCGGCGCTGGGCACGGTCGCGGGTGGTGTCCTGGCCCGGGCGGCCGGGAGCCTCCTGGCACCGTTCTGGCTGGCCGCGGCGGCGCTCGCGGTGCTCACCGCGCTGGCCTGGCGTCGGCTGGGCGACACCGGCCGCTGATCCGCTCCCGCCGGTGGGGAGGCCGTCCGGTCTCCCCACCGGCGTCCCCTTGTGTCGCGGGTCACCACTGAACCGCCTCCTCTCGGTCACCTTGCCGTCACGTCGGCGTAGCCCCGGCGACCGCTGCCTCCACCAGCGTGGTGTCGCGCCGGAGAGGCCGGCCGACAGCGGAGGACCAGCAGTGGCACACGACGAGGGGACACCGCCGCGCCGCGGCCGGATCGTCATGCTCGTCGACAACAAGGTCGAGGGCGACTCCCGGGTGCAGAAGATCGCCCGGTCCGCCGCCGAGGCCGGGTGGGACGTGACCCTGCTCGGCCGCTCCCCGGACGGCACCGAACGGAGCTGGCGGCTGGGCGCGGCCGAGGTCCGGCTGGTGCCGATGGCGGAGCCGCTGCACCGGCGCCGGCACGAGTTCCGCCGCTCGCTGCGCTGGCCGCTGGCGTACCGGTCGGACGGCATCGCCGAGCATCGCGCCCAGTGGGTCCGGGCCTGGCGGGCGGACCTGGCCGTCCGCTCCGCCCTGGTGACGCGGCGCGCGGCCGCCGGCGAGCTGGCCGGCGCCCGGCTGCGGCGGGCCCGGCACGCGCTGCGCCGGCAGGAGGCCGCCGCCCGGCTGCTCGACCGCTGGGTGTGGCTGCGCTCGAAGATGATGAACCGGGTCCGGTACGGCCGCCGGTTCCGCGGCCCGTGGGACCGCGCGTACACGCTGTTCTGGCAGCTCGTCCAGGGTGACCGGGCGTGGCGGCGGCTGGAGCCGGGGCTCTGGGACTTCGAGCTGGCCTACGGCCCCGAGGTGGATCGGCTGCGCCCGGACCTGATCCACGCGCACGACTTCCGGATGCTCGGCGTCGGCGCCCGCGCCAAGATCCGCGCCGCCGGCCGGGGCCGCCGGATCGCGCTGGTCTGGGACGCCCACGAGTTCCTGCCCGGCATCAAGCCGTGGCGGGACCACGCCCGCTGGCTGCCCGCCCATCGGGCGCACGAGCGGGAGTACGCCCCGCACGCCGACGCGGTGCTCACCGTGTCGGCGGACCTGGCCGAGCTGCTGCGCCGCGAGCACCGGCTCGCCGAGACGCCGGGGGTGCTGCTCAACGCCCCCGCCGACGACCACCGCCCGGCCGACGACGTGCCGCCGCCGGACCTGCGGGCCGAGTGCGGGATCGCCCCGGACGTGCCGCTGCTGATCTACAGCGGCGCGGCGGCCCCGCAGCGCGGGCTGGACACCCTGGTCGAGGCGCTGCCCCGGCTGCCCGGCGTGCACCTCGCGCTGGTGGTCAACCCGGCGTTGCGCTACGTCGAGCGGCTCGCCGAGCGGGCCGCCCGGCTCGGCGCGGCCGACCGGTTGCACGTGCTGCCGTACGTGCCGCACTGGCAGGTGGTGCCGTTCCTGTCCGGCGCGGACGTCGGGGTGATTCCGATCCACCGCTGGCCCAATCACGAGATCGCTCTGATCACCAAGTTCTTCGAGTACGCGCACGCTCGGCTTCCGGTGGTGGTGAGCGACGTGCGGACCATGGCGGCCACGGTCCGGGAGACCGGCCAGGGCGAGGTGTTCCGGGCCGGCGACGTCGACGATCTCGTCCGCGCGGTGACCGCCGTGCTGGCCGACCCCGCCCGGCACCGCGCCGCGTACGACCGGCCGGGCCTGCTCGCCGCCTGGACCTGGTCGGCCCAGGCCGAGGTGCTGGAGGCGACGTACCGCCGGCTGCTGCCCGACGCCCCACCCCCGCCCGACGCGGACACGCCCGAATCGTCGACTCCCCGAGGAGCGCTCCGGTGCCCACCCCAGACGTGAGCGTCGTCATCCCGGTCTACAACACCCGGCCCTACCTGCGGTCCTGCCTGGACTCGCTGCTGCGCCAGACGATCGGCCGCGACCGGCTGGAGATCGTGGCGGTGGACGACGGCTCCACCGACGGCAGCGGCCGGCTGCTGGACCGGCTCGCCGCCCGCCACCCCGGCACCGTGACGGTGCTCCACCAGGCCAACTCCGGCGGCCCGGCGGCCCCCTGCAACCGGGGCCTGGAGGTGGCGACCGGCCGGTACGTCTTCTTCCTCGGCTCCGACGACCACCTCGGCCCGGAGGCGCTGGAGCGGCTGGTCGCCGCCGCCGACCGCTACGGCTCGGACGTCGTGCTCGGCAAGGTGGTCGGGGTCAACGGGCGGCACGTCTTCTCCGACGTCTTCGCCGCCGGCAACGCGGTCGACGTGAGCCTGTTCGACTCCGCGCTGCCCTGGTCGCTGGCGAACACCAAGCTGTTCCGCCGGGATCTCGTGGACCGGCTCGGGCTGCGCTTCCCCGAGGACATGCCGGTGCTCAGCGACCAGCCGTTCACCCTGGCCGCCTGCTACCACGCCCGGCGCATCTCGGTGCTCGCCGACTACGACTACTACCACGCGGTGCGCCGGCTGGACGCCCGCAACATCACCTACCACAGCCGGGTCGACCAGCGCCTGGTCAGCCTGGAGCGGCTGTTCGCCTTCGTGGCGGAGCTGATCCCGACCGGCCCGCGGCGGGACGCGGTGCTGCGCCGGCACGTCGGGTTGGAGCTGGCCAACCTGGTCGGCGACGACTTCCGCCGGCTGGACCGCGCCGCGCAGGAGCGGGTGCACGCAGCCGTGCGCCGGCTCGTCGAGCGGTACGTCACCGACGGGCTCCGGGACCGCCTCGACATCGAGGCCCGCCTGCGACTGGGCGCGGTGACCGCCGGGGGCGTCGACGAGCTGCTGGCGATCATCGACCAGGACGCCGAGCGGGGCGTCCCGGCCACGGTGGTCGCCGACGGCCGCTGGCACGCCGGCTACCCGGGCGCGCCGGCCGCCTGGACCGACGTCACCGAGGTACGCGCCGACTGGCTGGCCCGGCTGGACACCGTGACGGTGAGCTGGACGGACGCCCACACCCTCGCGGTGACCACGCGCAGCCCGTACCCCCGCTTCGCGGCGGAGGCGGGGCCGGTGCGGCTGGTGGCCGGTCCGGTCGCCGGCACCACGCTGCTGGACGCGACCGACCCGACCGGCCGGACGGTGCGGACCGACTTCCCGATCGACCGGCTCCTCGCCGGCAGCGCGGCCAGCGGCCAGCGCCACCCGGTGCGGGCGGAGGTCGACGGTGGCCACGGCCGGGGCAGCGCCCCGGTCCGCGCGCCCCGGCTCGCCGCCGGCCGCCCGCGGCTGCTGCGCCGGGGCGCCCGCCTGTACGGGGTGGCCGCGACCGTCGACCAACGCAACGGCCAGCTCGTGCTGTCGGTGGTGCCGGTGACCGTCGGGCAACTGGTCAGCCGGCTGCGCCGGCGGTGGCGGCGGAGCGGTCCGGCCGTCGCCCGCCCGGTGTCGGCCCCGGCGCCGGCCCGGCCGGCGGGCTCACCGGCGCCCCTCGGCCCGACGAATCACGCCGAGCCCGGCCCGGCGCAGGTGGGCCAGCTCACCGTCACCCCCTGACCCTCGGGGCGGGTCGCCCGACCCGTCAGAGCGGGCGGGGATGGGGCTGGTCGAGGGGCATGGGGATCTGGAGGTAGGTGGTGCCGCGCAGGTCGAGCCAGGCGCGGTCGGGGGCGCGGACCAGGCGCACCATCACCCCGGTGCAGGCCGGGCAGCGCCCGATCAGCCCGGGGGCGTGCGAGTAGACGTGCAGCCCGGCCACCGGGCCGGTGGTGCCGCAGTGGTCGCAGCGCCCCATGGCGGAACTCAGGTCGACCGCGAAGACTTCGCGCATCGGCCCGTCGAGCATGTTGCCGTCCAGGTAGGACATGTCGGTCATGCGCTCTCCTCGGGTGGTCAGCCGGTCGGGCCGAACCGTTCGGTCTTCACCCGCCGGGTCGGGTGGCCCAGCCCTACCAGCAGGTCCGCCACCGTTTCCACGAAGCCGGTCGGGCCGCAGACGTAGCAGAGCGGTTCCAGGTCGGGCGGCCAGCCGTAGCTGTTCACGTCGGCCAGGCCGATCCGGTGCGGCTCCCCCCGCCAGCCCTCCGGCGCCGCCCGGGTGTAGATGTACGCCACGTCGAGGCCTTGGTCGTCGCGGGTGCGGCGGCGCAGCTCGTCGGCGTAGAAGACGTCGTCGGGGGTGCGTACCGAGTAGATGAGGCGGAACGGCGCCCGGCTGCCGGCGGCGCGCCGGGCCCGGACCATCGCCATCAGTGGCACCACCCCGGAGCCGCCGCCCACCAGCAGCACCGGCGCGGTCTCGTCGGGGCGCCAGACGAACCAGCCGCCGACCGGTCCGCGCACCTCCACCGGGTCGCCCTCGGCGTAGGTGTCGGTGAGGTACGGCGACACCTCCCCGTCGGGCACCCGCTGGACGGTGACCGCGATCCGCTCCCCCTCGGCCGGCCCAGCGAGGGAGTACGAGCGGGCCGCCTGGTAGCCGTCGCCGGCGGTGAGTCGCACGTCGACGTGCTGCCCGGGCTCGTGTCCCGGCCAGCCGGGCACGTCCAGCACCAGGGTCTGCGCGCTCGACGTCTCGACCCGCCGCTCCACCAGCCGGGCGACCCGCCAGGTCAGCGGGGCGGCCACCCGGCCGCCGGTCGTCGGGGCGGCCACCTCAGTCGCCCTGGTAGCGCTGCTCGCGCCAGGGGTCGCCGTAGTCGTGGTAGCCGGCGGTCTCCCAGAACCCCGGTTGGTCGTCGGTGAGCAGCCGGACGCCACGGACCCACTTGGCCGACTTCCAGAAGTAGAGGTGCGGCACGAGCAGCCGGGCCGGCCCACCGTGCTCGGCCGGCAGCGGGCCGCCGTCGTAGGTGTGCACCACCCAGGCCCGGCCGCCGCGCAGGTCGTCCAGGGGCAGGTTGGTGGTGTAGCCGCCGTAGGAGTGGGCCAGGGCGTAGCGGGCGGCGGTGTCGATGCCGTCGAGCAGGGTGTCCAGTGAGACCCCCTGCCAGTCGGTGCCCAGCTTGGACCAGCGGGTGACGCAGTGGATGTCCACGTGCGGCGTCTCCTGCGGCAGGCCCATCAGCTCGTCCCAGGACCAGCGGTACTCGGCGCCGGTCTCGGCGGTGAGCACGAACTCCCAGGTGTCCAGCGACACCCGGGGCGTCGGCCCGGCGGAGAGCACCGGGAAGTCCTGGGTGAGGTACTGCCCCGGTGGCAGGGCCGGTTCGGCCGTACGGGGCCGGCCCTGGAAGCCCGGCGACACAATTCCCACGCGTCAGTCGTACCACCCGGGGTGGGTCGGGGCGACGGGTTCGGCCGGGAGCCGCCGCGACCGGGTGACCGGCGCGGCGGCCGCGGTCACTGCCGCTCGGCGATCACCGCCTCCTCGCCGGTGGCGCGGTCGCGGGTGGCGCGCAGGCTGGTCAGGGTGACGATCACCAGGACGCCGATGATGACGCCCAGCGAGGCGAGGGTGGGGATCTGCGGCACCTCGGGCCAGATGCCGTGCGCCCAGTGCAGGCCCAGCTTGAGGCCGATGAAGGCGAGGATGGCGGCCAGACCGTAGCTGAGGTGCACGAGGCGGCTCAGGGCGGCGTGCAGGACGAAGTAGAGCGCCCGCAGGCCGAGCAGGGCGAAGGCGTTGGTGGCGAAGACCAGGTAGGGGTCCTCGGTGATGCCGTAGACGGCGGGCACCGAGTCGACGGCGAAGACCACGTCGGTGGCGAGCACGGCGACCACCACGAGGGCGAACGGGGTGAGCGCCCGCCGGCCGTGCTGCCGGATGGTCATCTTCGGGCCGTGGTACTCGTCGACCACCGGCATGACCTTGCGCAGCAGCCGGACCGACCGCATCTTGTCGATGTCGACCTCCTGCTCGTGCCCGGAGAGGGCGTCGCGCAGCAGCTTGACCGCGGTGGCGATCAGGATGAGGGCGAACAGCAGGAAGGCGAAGTCGAGGGTCTGCAGGGCGGCGGCGCCCAGGGCGATGAAGACCGCGCGCAGCACCAGCGCGCCGGCGATGCCGTAGAGCAGCACCCGCTGCGCCAGGACGGCGGGCACCGCGAACGCGGCCAGCAGCAGCATGAAGACGAAGAGGTTGTCGACCGAGAGCGACTTCTCGACCAGGTAGCCGGTGAGATACTGGACGCCCTGCTCGGACCCGTAGCGGCCCCACACCCAGGCGCCGAAGGCCAGCGGCAGGGCTATGTAGAAGGCCGACCAGCCCAGCGCCTCCCGGAGGGAGACCTCGTGCGGCTTCCTCGTGACCAGGAAGTCGAGCACCAGCAGCGCCAGCACGCCGGCGATGGTCACCGCCCAGAGGGTGGGGGTCCCCACCGACGACAACTCGGCGGCGGACAGGTACGACAACTGGGTCATGGAGCCTCCTCGAACACCGTGTCATGTTCGAGGTCTCCTTCACCCACCGTTCGTGGGCAACCACCCGAGGCCGGCCCGGGGCCCGCCGTACTGACCGGAATGGTTCGTGGGAAGTACTCCCCTCGCGCCTCAAGGTTAGGGCAACCTCAACGCGTACGCCAAGTGGCGACCCGGTTGATTGCCCTGGTCAACCGCTGTGTGGGGCGCCGAGCGTGGTGCCCGGCGGACCTGAGCCCTATGGTGACGCGATGAACAGTCAGGGGCCGCTGGCCGGCGTACGGGTGATCGAGCTGGCCGGCATCGGGCCCGGGCCGTTCGCCGCCATGATGCTCGCCGACCTCGGCGCGGACGTGGTGCGCGTGGACCGGATCGGCGGCGGCGGCCTCGGCGACATCCCGGGCGACCTGCTGAACCGCAACCGCCGCTCGCTCGCCGTCGACCTCAAGACGCCCGAAGGGCGCGAGGTGGTGCTGGCCCTCGTCGCCGGGGCGGACGCGCTGATCGAGGGCTTCCGGCCGGGGGTCACCGAGCGGCTCGGCCTCGGCCCCGACGACTGCCGGGCCACGAACCCCCGCCTGGTGTACGGGCGGATGACCGGCTGGGGGCAGGACGGCCCGCTCGCCCACACCGCCGGCCACGACATCGACTACCTGGCGCTGACCGGCGCGCTGCACGGCGTCGGCCGGGCCGGCGAACGCCCGGTGCCGCCGATGAACCTGCTCGGCGACTTCGGCGGCGGCGGGATGATGCTGGCCCTCGGCATCGTCGCGGCGCTGTACGCGGTCCGCGTCGGCGCCCCCGGCCAGGTGGTCGACGCGGCCATCGTGGACGGCGTGTCGGTGCTGGCCACCCAGATCCACGCGCTACGCCGCTCCGGCATGTGGCAGGACCCGCGCGGCGTGAACCTGCTCGACGGCGGCGCACCCTTCTACGACACGTACGAGTGCGCCGACGGTCGGCACGTCGCGGTGGGCGCGCTGGAGCCCCGGTTCTACGACGAACTGGTCCGGCTCACCGGCTTCCCGCTCGACGGCGACGAGGCCCCCGACCGGCACGACCCGGCGAACTGGCCGGCGCTGCGGGCCGCCTGGGCCCGGCTGTTCCGCACCCGCACCCGGGACGAGTGGGCCGCGCTGCTGGGCGGCTCGGACGCCTGCGTGGCGCCCGTGCTCGACTGGGCCGAGGCCCCGGCGCACCCGCATCTGGCCGCCCGGGAGGTCTTCGTCGCGCCCGGCGGGGTTCCCCAGCCGGCCCCCGCGCCGCGCTTCTCGGCCACCCCCACCTCGGTACGCCGGCCGCCGCCGCAGCCCGGCGAGCACACCGACGAGGTGCTGGCCGAGGCCGGTCTCGACGCCGCCCGGATCGCCGCCCTGCGCGCCGCCGGCACGGTCGCCTGACACGCCCGGCCCGGCGCGTCAGCGGCGGGTCGCAGCGGGCGCCAGAGCCGGCTCCACCATGTCCCGGAAGTCGCGCGGCAGCTGCACCACGACGTCCTGGAACTCGCCACTGGTGATCGCCTCGCGCAGGGTGCAGAACACGGCCCGCACCCCGTTCCGGGCGGTGGTCTCGTCCACGCCGGCCCGCACGGACACCCGGGCGACGAATTCGGCCGCCCCGAAGCGCTCGGCCGCCTCGGCGCGGGGATCCGGCTTCAGCAGCCCCTGAAGGGGCTTCGGCAGCTGCGCGGCGAGATCCAGCACCTCACCGCCGGTCAACCGGTCGGTGAGGGTCGCCAGCGTGGCCCGCGTCAGCTCCGCCGCCAGCTCCTGGGACGTCCCGGTACGCCGCGCCACACGGCCGACGAAGGTGAGGTAGTGCATGGGTGGTACCCCCTTCGATGCTCAGCACCCGCGCGGCTACCCGTCACGACGGCCCGCAAACGGTGGCGGATTTCCACCGGTCCCGGGGCGTGACCCGCGCTCCGGCGGGTAACCGCCGCCGGTCGTGACCGCAACTACAGGCGCGAGGAGCCCCACCCATGGCGAGTTACACCGACGTCCTCGAATACCTGTCCGCGCTGGACTACCCGGCCGGCAAGGACGACGTCATCCAGGAGGCCGAACGGGAGGGCGCGCCGCCGGAGGTGTTGAAGGCGCTGCGGGCGCTGCCGCCGGTGGACTACGCCAACGGCACCGAGGTGGCCCGGTCGGCGGGCATCGACGCCGCCCCCGAGGTGGGTCGATCGCAGCGTGCGGCGCAGGCCCGGGACCGGCACCAGCGGGTATCGCAGCACCTACGCGGCATCTGATCCCGACCCGTGCGACGCCGGACGACCGCCTGGGCCGACGCGCACGTGCCGGCGGCACTCCAGCTCGTCGTGATGGCGCTGGTCGGCGCCTTCGCCGCCGGTGCCGCCGCCGTCATGCTGTCGCCGACGCTCGCGCCACTGGTCGGCTGGGACGGCGCAGCGCTGAGCTGGCTGGTCCTGCAGTGGGGGCGGCTGTTCCGGCTGGACGCCGCCCGGACCGCGCGGTTGGCGAAGCTGGAGGATCCCAACCGGGCGGCGCGGGACGCCCTGCTGCTGGCTGCCTGCCTGGCCAGCCTGCTGGCGGTCGGCCTGGTGCTGACCACCGCGCACAGCGTCACGGCCGGACTGCCCCGGGACCTCTACGGCGGACTCGGAGTGCTCAGCGTGGTGGCCTCCTGGTTCGTGGTGCACACCGTCTACACCACCCGGTACGCCCGGCTCTACTACAGCGGTGAGCCGGGCGGGATCAACTTCCACCAGGACGAGCCACCCTGCTTCTCCGACTTCGCGTACCTCGGCTTCACCGTCGGCGCGACGTTCCAGGTCTCCGACACCGACCTGTGCAGCTCGGAGATGCGCCGGACCGCGCTGCGGCACCTGCTGCTGTCGTACCTGTTCGGCGCGGTCATCGTCGCCGCCACGGTGAACCTGCTCGCCGGCCTCGCCGGCCGATGAACCCCCGGCAGCAGGCGGGCGCCCCGGGTCACGAACCGCGACCTGGGGCGCCACGCAGCACCTGTCCCCGCCGGTTCGCGCCCGAACCGGGTCGCGACCGACAGGCGGTGGATGTTCGCCCGAACCGGGCGGGCATCGCTGCCACGATCATCATACGACGGGGGATCAGCCGAACGGGTGAGTATCGCGGAATTGTGGCCCGCGGCACGCCCCGGTCACGAGGTGACCTCGGCGTACCGCTTCTCCAGATCCACCCGGGCCAGCGCCCCGACCAGCCAGGCCAACCGCTCCGACTCGCCGCTGCCGGCCAGCCCGGCCAGGTCGTCGGCGGAGCGGCCCAGCCCCAGCCGGCGGGCCGCCGCGAGCGCCCGCCGGTCGGCCACCGGGGCCACCTCGCGCCACACCGCCTGCACCTCGCGCAGGAACAGGTCGGTGACCTCGTCGTCCACTCCGGGCAGCCCGATCAGCAGTCGCCGCTCCCGGGCCGGATCCTGGTGCGCCTCGGTGCGCAGCCGACGCAGGTCGCCCCGGTACGCGTCGACCACGTTCTGCGCCAGGTCACCGAGGGTGGCGGCGAGCGCGTCCACGTCGCCGCGCTGCCCCGCGGCGCGCAGCACGCGGACCCGGTCGGCGTGCAGCGAGCGGGCCAGCCGGGCGGCGCTGTCCCAGCCGGCGTCCCGCAACCCGGTCGCCGCGTCGATCGCCTTGTGGAAGTCGCCCCGCCGAGCGAGCAGAACGGACAGGTAGAGCACCTGGAACAGCTGGGACGGGTTGTTCGTGACCCGGAACCCGTACCGTTCGGCGAACCCCCGCCCGTCCCCGGCGAGCCGGCGGACCAGCCGCTTCTTGTCCTCGACACTGGAAATCGCACTGGTGGTGGGCATGCCCGCCGTCTACCCGTGGCGGGACGGGGCATTCAGCCGAGCGTGCCGCCGCGCCGGTCCCGCGCCTTGAGCCGGGTGGTGGGCAGCGCCGGGGCGGGCAGCGGAGGCGCCGCGTCGTCGGCGACCGTGCCGAACCGCCGGCCCGCCATCCAGTCCTCGCGGGCGGCCGCGACCTCCTCGTGCGACCGGCCGACGAAGTTCCACCACATCACCAGCGGCTCCTCGAACGGGGTGCCGCCGAGCAGCAGCAGCCGGCTGCCCGGTGCGGCTCGCAGGGTCAGCGCGTCCCGGCCGGCGCCCAGGTAGAGCAGGGCACCGGGGGCGAAGGCCACCCCGTCCACCTCGGCGGAGCCGGACATGGCGAGCAGCCCGTACTCGAAGTCGCGGCGCAGCGGCAGCGTGGCCGGCGCCGGACCGCGGGCCTCCAGTTGCGCGCCGACCAGCGGGGTGTGCACCACGGCCGGTGAGCGCTCCCCACCCACCTCGCCGACGAGCAGGGTGACGTCCAGGTCGCCTTCGCGCCACCGGGGCAGCTCGGCGTGGTGGGCGAAATCGGCCGCGCCGGCCCGGGCGGGGTCCGGCAACGCCACCCAGAGCTGCACGCCGTGCATCACCGGCGGGTGCACCAGGGGCGAGCGTTCCGAGTGGGCGATGCCGTGCCCCGAGGTCATCACGTTGAGCTGGCCGGGGCGGATCGGCTGGACATTGCCCAGGCTGTCGCGGTGCAGGATCTCCCCGTCGAGCAGCCAGGTGACGGTCTGCAGCCCGGTGTGCGGGTGCGGCGGGACCTCCATGCCGGGGCGCTCGGCCACGTCGTCCGGCCCGAAATGGTCGACGAAGCACCAGGCCCCGACCAGCCGCCGCTGCCGCTGCGGCAGCAGCCGGCGCACCGTGGTGTAGCGCCCCAGCGGCACATCGTGCCCGGGGAGCAGCACGCTGCCCGGGTCCGTGGAGCCCACGCCAGGTGGGAGGGTCTGCGCCGGCAGGGATTCGGTACGGTCCACCGCCCGACTGTACGCTCAGGCGGCCGAGACGCTGACCGTGTTCGCGCCGGCCGTCAGGTCGAGGTCGAGCCGGTTCCGGGCCCCGTCCCAGCCGGGTGACGTGACCAGCTGGCCCGCGGCCACCCCGGTGCGGCGGACGTCGTACACGGTTACCGAACCGGCGCCGGCCGCGACCCGGACCCGGGCGGGCGACCCGCCGGGAACGATCACGGTCAGCTCGCTGACCCCGCCCGTCACCCGTACGGCCAGCGCGCCGCTCAGCGGGGGTAGCCGCAGCACGGTCCGGGACGCCCCGCCGGCCAGCTCGATCCCGGCCAGCCGGGCCGCACCCAGGTCGAGCTGCTGCTCGCTGACCCCGCCGGCCAGGCGCAGCCGCCAGGTCACCCGGGAGTTGAGCACCACCTCGACGGCGGCCGGCCCCGGCCGGCCGTTCTTCTGGACGCGCAGCCGGACCCGGTCCCCGATCACCTCCGGCCGTGGGGTGACGCCCGCCCCGTCCGGTGCGCCGACCCGGTACAGGTCGGCGCCGAGGTCGGCGGCCCGCAGGGTGAGGCTGGCCAGCGGGTCGACCAGCTCGAAGTCGGCTTGCCGCCGGCCGCCGCGTGGGGCGGTGAGCGTCTCCTGGGCGGTGGCTACGCCGCCCGGCCGATGACCCTCGGCCAGCGTGGGCTGGTGGTCCTCGGTGGGCGTGGACTGGTGGTCCTCGGTGGGCGTGGACCGGGTGCCCTCGGTCTGCGTTGGCTGGTGGCCCTCGGGCAGCGGGGGCGCCTCGCCGGAAAAGGCGATGCCGAGCCGGGCCGGATGGGACAGCGTCACGACCACGGCCGCCACGCCGAGCGCCACCACCAGCACGGCGGCAGCGGTCAGCAGGCGGGCGGCTCCGGACCATCCCGACCCGGTGGGCTCAGGGTCGGTCATGGTTGTCCCCTCTCGCCGGTCCCCACCGGCTGATACGTCTCCGTTTCGGGTTCAGTTCATTCCTGGATACGCCGCTGGCCGGCACCCCCGTTGTTCGGGGGTGCCGGCCAGCGGTTGGTGTTTCGGGTCAGCTGTTCCAGTGCTGGTGGACGATGTCGGTGGCCTGCTGCTCCCACTGGGCGTAGGCGTCCGGGTAGGCCGAGACCTGCACGGTCTGCGCGGCCTCGGTCAGCGGCATGTCCTGCCAGCCGTCGACCTGCTTGAGACCCTTGAGGAAGGCCAGGGTGGAGTACTCGGGGTTGGTGATCTGCTCCGGCGTGCCCCAACCCGAGGTCGGGCGCTGCTGGAACAAGCCCAGCGAATCGTGATCATTCTTGTCGCCGAGGTGCCCGAGGTTCTCCAGCTTCGACTCCTGCAGGCTCGTCGCGATCGAGATGACCGCCGCCCGCTCCGGCAGGCCGGCCTTCTTCGTCGCCGCGATGATCGCCTTGGCGTTCGCCGTCTGCTCGTCGTTCAGGTCAATCTTCGACTGGGCGCCCTGCACCGACACGGCGACCGGCTTGGTGTCCACCGGCTCAGCGTGGGCGGCGACCGGACCGGCGAAGATTCCACCGGTGAAGGCCAGACCAGCAATACCCAGCACACTCTTACGCAGCATCGTGTTCATGGGGGTAGCTCCATTCGGGGGTTGGCGCACACGGCCGATGGGGGTCGGCGGCGCGCAAGCACCACGTCAGGCGCTCAAAGGAAAGTCTTGGGGGATCATCCAGCGCGCGGGGCGAAGCCACTTCGCGGCGCCGGGACCATGTACAACGACCGGCGGGCCACCGTCATTCCCGGCCGGGCAGTCCCGCCTCGACGGCGCCGGCTCCCGGGGGTCGGCCACCGCGCTGGGCGTGGCGTGGTCCTCGGTCGTTCACCCGTATACAACGACTCCCACCCACCGGCCATTCCGCCGCCGGGATGCCGCCGGTCACTCGCCGAACCGGACACCCCGCCAAGAACGGGACGGTCGGTGGAACGCCACGTGTGTATCCGGACCTGGGAGACACACATGGCGTTCCACTCAACACGCCAGGCGGGATGGAAACCGGACATCCACCCGCCGGGCGGCGGGCGCTGGGTGGGCGGCGAGCACCCCGATCCAGGCGGTCACCTCCCCCGCCTCGGTGAGCTTGAGGAGGCGGAAGGTCAACTCCGCGTCCCCGGTGCCGGCGGCGGCGTCCAGCCACAGCGCGGGCGTCCCTCGCCGGTTCCCAGATCAACTCGTCCACCCGCCCGGTGAACCGGACGACGGTGACGATCCGTACCCCGGGGCGGTGCGGCGACGAGGCCGGCACCGGGACCGGAAGGGGCGTGTCCGTGATGCCGGAGACCGTCGAGACGGTGTTCGCGAACGTGGTCAAGCGGAACCCGGGTGAGCCCGAGTTCCACCAGGCCGTCCGGGAGGTGCTGGAGAGCATCGGGCCGGCCCTGGCCCGCCACCCCGAGTACGCGCACGCGTGTGTCATCGAGCGGGTCTGCGAGCCGGAGCGGCAGGTCATCTTCCGGGTGCCGTGGGAGGACGACCACGGCCGGGTGCGGGTGAACCGCGGCTTCCGGGTGGAGTTCAACAGCGCACTCGGCCCGTTCAAGGGTGGGCTGCGCTTCCACCCGTCGGTCTACCTCGGGATCGTGAAGTTCCTCGGTTTCGAGCAGATCTTCAAGAACGCGCTGACCGGCCTGCCCATCGGCGGCGGCAAGGGCGGTGCGGACTTCGACCCGAAGGGCCGCTCGGACCGCGAGGTGATGCGGTTCTGCCAGAGTTTCATGACCGAGCTGTACCGGCACATCGGCGCGCAGACTGACGTGCCGGCCGGGGACATCGGGGTGGGCGGCCGGGAGATCGGCTACCTGTTCGGCCAGTACAAGCGGATCACCAACCGGTACGAGTCGGGCGTGCTCACCGGCAAGGGGCTGTCGTACGGGGGCGCGCAGGTGCGGCGGGAGGCGACCGGCTACGGGGCGGTCTTCTTCGCCGAGGAGATGTTGAAGCAGACCGGGGACAGCTTGGACGGCAAGCGGGTGGTGGTGTCCGGCTCCGGCAACGTGGCCATCTACGCCATCGAGAAGGTGCACCAGCTCGGCGGCACGGTGGTGGCCTGCTCCGACTCGGACGGCTACGTGCTGGACGAGAAGGGCATCGACCTGGCCCTGCTGCGTGAGCTGAAGGAGGAGCGC
The DNA here is from genome assembly GCF_042872345.1 of Micromonospora sp. NPDC005299. NCBI lineage: Bacteria > Bacillati > Actinomycetota > Actinomycetes > Micromonosporales > Micromonosporaceae > Micromonospora > Micromonospora sp. NPDC005299. Next base: position 87,846 of record NZ_JBIAKG010000016.1, on the reverse strand, counting down.
CGGGCCCGGCTCGACGACTACGTCCGGCGCGTGCCGCACGCGGTGGCCGTCTCCGGTCGTACCGTCTGGGAGGTGCCCTGCGACCTGGCGCTGCCCTGCGCCACGCAGAACGAGATCGGCGGCGCGGAGGCCGCGGCGCTGGTGGCCGGCGGCTGTGTCGCGGTGGTCGAGGGGGCGAACATGCCCACCACGCCGGAGGCGGTGCGGATCCTGGGCCGGGCCGGGGTGCGGTTCGCCCCGGGCAAGGCCGCGAACGCTGGCGGGGTGGCGGTGAGCGCGCTGGAGATGCAGCAGAACGCCAGCCGGGATTCGTGGACGTTCGCCCAGTCGGAGCAGCGGCTGCGGGAGACGATGCGGGACATCCACGCCCGCTGCTGGGCCACCGCCGAGGAGTACGGCCTGCCGGGCGACTACGTGGCCGGGGCGAACATCAACGGGTTCCGGCGGGTGGCGGAGGCGATGCTGGCGCACGGCCTGGTGTGAGCGGCCATTGTGGGCGGACCGGCCGGACTTGGCTGACCGTTCGGTCAGTCAACGATTGACAGGCTTCGACGCCCGTCCTAGGTTCAGGGCGCTACCGGCCGGTAGGCATCCGTCCCGCCTGGCCGCCCCCGTCCCGGGGCGGCACCCGTCCCCGGGGGAGCACCGATGCTGACCTCACCCACCCGTCTCCTGCGCCGGCTGCTCGCCGCCGGCGCGGCCCTCACCCTCACGGTCGGCCTCGCCGGCGCCGCGCCCGCCCTCGCCGCCGACCGCGACGACGACGGCAGCCAGCCGCTGCCCGGCTACACCATCAGCAACCCGCCGCTCGCGCCGCTGGTGATCGACGGCGCCACCACCACCGTCCGGCAGGGCGTCCACGCGCACGCCGGCTTCATCATCGAGACCCCCGCGAAGTGGAACGGCGACCTGGTGATGTGGGCGCACGGCTACCGTGGCCAGGGCACCGTGCTCTCCCCCGAGCCGCCCGGCTACGACCTGCGGCAGCGGATGCTGGCGCAGGGGTACGCCTGGGCGTCGTCCTCGTACGACCGCAACGGCTACGACATCCGCTCCGGGGTGCTCGGCACCCGGGCGCTGGCCGACCTCTTCGCCGACACGGTGAAGCGGCCGAAGCGGGTGCTCATCGCCGGCGTCTCCATGGGCGGGCACATCATCGGCCGCTCGCTGGAGCAGTACCCGGGCTACTACGACGGTGCGCTGCCGATGTGCGGGGTGCTCGGCGACCAGGAGCTGTTCGACTTCTTCCTCGACTACAACCTGGTCGCGCAGGCCCTCGCCGGGGTGCGCGCGTACCCGACGCCGGACGACTACCTGACCGACGCGGTGCCGCGGATCCAGGTGGCGCTCGGGCTGGCCGAACTGAAGCCGGGCGGCCCGGACACCACCAACGACCTCGGCAAGCAACTGAGGGCGATCACCGTCGAGCGGTCCGGCGGCCCGCGGCCGGGCGCCGAGGCCGCCTTCGCGGTCTGGAAGGACTTCCTGTTCAGCATCACCACCACCGACGGCGGCGACTCCCCCGCCCAGCGGCCCGGCCAGCTCGCCACGAACCTGCTCACCCGGTACTCCCCGAACAGCCCCGTGAACGTCAACGGCACCGTGCAGCGGGTCGCGCCGGAGAACCTGTGGCAGCGGCTGTCCCCGACGCTGACCGAGGTGCCGCGGATCAGCGGCCGACCCACCGTGCCGGTGCTCAGCCTGCACGACCTGGGCGACCTCTTCGTGCCGTTCGGCATGGAGCAGGCCTACGCCCGGGACGTGGCGTGGCACGGCCGCAGCCGGCTGGTCGTGCAGCGGGCGATCCGGGCCGCGCAGCACTGCGAGTTCAGCCCGGCCGAGGCCGGCGCCGCCTGGGACGACCTGGTTTCCTGGGTACGCACCGGCAAGCGCCCGGCCGGCGACGCGGTCACCGATCGGAAGGCGGTGGCGGCGCCGGACTTCGGCTGCCGGTTCAGCGATGCCGCTGCCTGGGCTGCCGGTTCGGGGACGCGTCGCCTGTACGCGCCCTGCTGACCGCCCCCGGATACGCCGCTGGCCGGCACCCCCGTTGTTCGGGGGTGCCGGCCAGCGGTTGTTGTTCGGGTCAGCTGTTCCAGTGCTGGTGGACGATGTCGGTGGCCTGCTGCTCCCACTGGGCGTAGGCGTCCGGGTAGGCCGAGACCTGCACGGTCTGCGCGGCCTCGGTCAGCGGCATGTCCTGCCAGCCGTCGACCTGCTTCAGACCCTTCAGGAAGGCCAGGGTGGAGTACTCGGGGTTGGTGATCTGCTCCGGCGTGCCCCAACCGGAGGTCGGGCGCTGCTGGAACAGGCCCAGCGAGTCATGGTCGTTCTTGTCGCCGAGGTGGCCCAGGTTCTCCAGCTTCGACTCCTGCAGGCTCGTGGCGATCGAGATGACCGCAGCCCGCTCGGGCAGGCCGGCCTTCTTCGTCGCCGCGATGATCGCCTTCGCATTGGCGGTCTGCTCGTCGTTCAGGTCAATCTTCGACTGGGCGCCCTGCACACTCACCGCGGCCGGCTTGCCCTCAACGGGGCGGGCGTCGGCGTGGGCGGCGACCGGGCCGGCGAAGATTCCACCGGTGAAGGCCAGACCAGCAATACCCAGCACGCTCTTACGCAGCATCGTGTTCACGGGGGTAGCTCCATTCGGGGGTTGGCGCACACCTACGCCGACGGGGGTCGACTCAAGGTCATGTGCGCAAGCACCGTCAGGCGCTCAAGGAAAGTCTTGGGGGGATCATCCAGCGCGCGGGGCAGAGCCACTTCGCAGCGCCGGGACCATGTACAACGACCGCCGGCCCACCATCATTCCGGGCCCGGGACACCCGCCTGGCGGGCTGTCCTTCCTCGGTCGTTCACGGGGATACAACGACCCCCGCCCACCCGCCATTCCACCGCCGGAGTGCCGCCGGTCACCCCGCGAAACGGACACCGGGCCCAGGCGAGGACGGTCGGTGGAACGCCATGGAGGTAACCGGGCCCCGGAGACATCCATGGCGTTCCACTCACCGCCCGTCTCAGCGCACGAACCGGACACTCCGCCCAAGGCACGTAGCCAGCGTCGCAGCGACGGCCGATCTTGGAGAGCTGCCGCTCAAGCCGACCGGCAGGGTGGTCAGTGGTCGTCGGGCTCCTCGGGGGTCCACCAGCCGCCCCGGTACAGGGTGCCGCGGGGTGGCTCGGCCGGGGCGGGTCGGGGCGGCGCGCCCGGCGTACCCGGCTGAGGACGAACCAGCCGACCGCGCCCACGCAGACCACAATGACCACGTTCTGCAGCGTGCCGACGTACGCCTCGACGACGTGCCAGTTCTCGCCGAGCAGGTAGCCGGCCAGCACGAAGGCGCTGTTCCAGATGAGGCTGCCCAACGAGGTGAAGAGCAGGAAGACCGGCACGGGCATCCGTTCGACGCCGGCCGGGATGGAGACGAGACTGCGGAAGATCGGAATCATCCGGCCGAAGAACACCGCCTTGACGCCGTGCCGGAGGAACCACGCCTCGGTGCGGTCGACGTCCTCCAGTTTGACCAGTGGCAGCCGGCCGACGAGGGCCCGCATCCGGTCCCGGCCGAGGGCCGCGCCGATGTGGTAGAGGGCCAGCGCGCCCAGCACCGACCCGAGGGTGGTCCACGCGATCGCCCCGACCAGGCTCATCCGCCCCTGGCTGGCGGTGAACCCGGCCAGCGGCAGGATCACCTCGCTGGGGATGGGCGGGAAGAGGTTCTCCAGGGCCACCGCGAGGCCGGCTCCGGGGCCGCCGAGCCGTTCGACCAGGACGGTGACCCAGCCGACGGGTCCTTCGCCGGCCGGCTCGGCGGCGCGCGGGGCCGCCACCCGGGGCCGACGAGGAGTTGCGCGTTTCCGATCATCCGGACAACGGTACGAGGCGACGTGACCGGCGACCACGAAACCCGGGGCCCTCGGGCAGCCTCACGCTTCGGCGTCCGGCCGTCGCCGCCAACCGCAGCCGCACCACCCCGAGCTGGTCGGTGTGCCGCACCAGGTGGCCCGGGCCGCTCGCCTTCGGCCCGGTGTTCCAGCTGACAGCGCCCGGGCGGGACGTGCGCCGGGGACTTCGTGGTGGCAGCCCTCCACTGAGTACGGGACGGCCGGCGTCGGACCGGTGACCTACGGTGGGGCGGTGGGGCGGCCGGCCCCGGGACGGGGAGGCGATGACGGGCAGCATGCCGGCTCACGGGCACCAGCAGGACGCGGCGCCACCCGGGACGAGCCGGTCGAGTGGCGGGCGGCGGCCGGTGATCGGGCGGGTGGTGGGCATCCGGCGCTACCCGGTGAAGTCGCTGCTGGGTGAGGATCTCGACGCGGTGGCCGTGGACGCGGCCGGGTTGGCCGGGGACCGGCGGCTCGCCCTCCTGCACCGGGAGACCGGGCGGGTGGCGAGCGCGAAGAACCCGTACCGGTGGCGGGCACTGACCACGCTGGCGGCCACCGGCGGCGACGGCGCGGTGCGGATCGCGCTGCCCGACGGCCGCAGTGTGGCGGCCGGTGACGACGGGGTGGACGCCGTGCTCTCTGAGTTGCTCGGCGAGCCGGTGACGCTGATCGACACCCCGCCGCCGGACGCGGTGCTCGAACGGTCCCGCCCGGAGGAGGTGCTCGCCGCGGGGGTGGCCGTGCCGGTGCCGGTGGACGAGGGGCGGCTCGGGGCGGCGGCGCCGCCGGGCGGCTTCGTCGACTTCGCGCCGGTGCACCTGCTGACCACCGCGACGCTGCGGCGGATCGGGGCGGAGCTGCCGTCCGGCGCGGTGGACCCGGTGCGCTACCGGCCGAACCTGGTGCTGGACACCGCCGGTGCCGGGTTCGAGGAGAACGACTGGCCGGGTCGGGAGCTGCGGATCGGCGCCGAGCTGGTGCTGCGGGTGCTGGCCCGTACGCCCCGCTGCGCGGTGCCGACGCTGGCGCACGGCACGCTCCCCCGCGACCCGGAGGCGCTGCGCGTCCCGGCCCGGCTGAACCGGGTGGTGCCGCTGGACGGTCTGGCGCCGCAGCCGTGCGTCGGCGCGTACGCGCAGGTGGTGCACGCCGGCCGGGTCGAGGCGGGTGATCCGGTGCGGCTGGCCTGAGCGGGGCGGCTCAGCCCTCGCCCCGGCCGCCTCCGCCCAGTCCCGCGTACGCGTCGAGCAGGTCCTGGAGGGCGGCGGCCGTGCCGTCGTCGAGCTTACCGTCCTCGGCCAGGTCGTCGATCCGCTCGCGCAGGTCGTCGACCCGCTTGGCCCGGTCCCTGGGCTTGCCGCGGTCCAGCTCGGCGGCCTTCTCGCGCAGGTCGTTCGCGGTCTTCCGGTCGATCCGTCCGTCGGCCACGGCCTGGTTGACCACGTCGGCGAACTGCGCGGCGAGCTGGCGCAGGCTGACTGGCGCGGGCCGGGTGCTGGCCGGGCCGGAGGTGGCCGGCTCCGACGGCGTCGACGGGCTCGGCTCCTCGGCCGGCGCCGTTTCGGTCGAGGGACCGGTCGACGGGCCGGCGACCGGGCCGGTGCCCGTCGGGGTGTCGGAGTTGTGGTCGAGCAGCAGCGTGCCGACCAGGGCGAGCAGCAGCACCACGCCGGCGGCGATCAGGGCCCCGAGGAGCCGGTTCGACCGGGCGGCCGGGCGCGCGGGCGGCGGGACCGGGCGGGGGGCCCGCTCGATCAGCGTCGGCGGGTGCTCCGGCCGGGACACGGTGGGCAGGATCGCGGTCGGCGGGTCGGCCGGGCGGCCGGCGCCGAGCCGGGTGGCGAGCTGGGCGGCGGTGGGGCGCCGCGCCGGGTCCACGGCCAGGCAGGCCAGGGTGAGTTCGGCGATGTCGGCGGGCAGCCCGGGGATGCGCAGTGGCGGCACCGGGGGCCGGTGGGCCTGCACGTCGAGCACGTCGTCCCAGGTCTGCACGGGCAGCGGAGCGCGCCCGGTGAGGGTGCGGTAGAGCAGGGCGCCGAGGGCGTAGACGTCGCTGGCCGGGTTCGCCGGGCCGGGGGTCATCCGTTCCGGTGCGAAGTACGCCGGGGTGCCCATCAGCAGCTCGCCGGTCTGCCCGGCGAGGGGGTGCCGCGGGCCGGCCAGGGTGGCGATGCCGAAGTCGAGCACCTTCGCCCCGGTCTCGGTGAGCATCACGTTGCCGGGCTTGATGTCGCGGTGCACCACGCCGATCCGGTGTGCGGCGGCCAGGGCGGCGGCGATCTGCCCGGCCAGCCGGACGGCCTCCGGCCAGGCGAGCGGCCCCGCGGTCAGCCGGTCGGTGAGGGTCTGGCCCTCGACCAGTTCCATGACCAGGTAGGGCACCACCGAGGCGTCGGGGAGGGTCGCCTCGCCGTAGTCGTACACCTGGGTCACGTGCGGGTGGGTGAGCCGCGCCGCGGCGCGGGCCTCGCGCTGGATGGTGGCGCGCAGCTGCGGGTCGGCGGCGAGCTGGGTGGCGAGGGCCTTGACCGCGACGGGGCGGTGCAGCACCTCGTCGTCGGCGCGCCACACCTCGGACATCCCGCCGAGGCCGATGCGCTCGCGCAGGACGTACCGGTCGTGCAGCCGGAGCGAGGGCGTGAACGGCGACATGGTGGTCCAGTGTGCCTGGCCGGAGGGGCGACCCACCAACCCGGTGCCCGGTTCCACGCCGATCGGGCGCTTCTCGACCGAACGGGACGCCGGCCGGGTGGTGTGGGCCACCCGGCCGGGCGGTCGACCGGGGTCAGGACCGGCAGGTGGGCATCGCGGCCGGGCGGGGTTCCATCCGGTCGGCGAGGCGGCGCAGGGCCGCCGCGGCGGCCAGCCGGGAGGGCGCCAGCCGGGGCGCGCGGGGCCGGTCGGGACGGACCGGGGCGTCGGGGCGGGCGGAGTTCACGTGCCGCGTCACGGCGTCGACGGCGAGGACGAATCCGGTGGACTGTTCCATGGTCAACTCCTGGGGACGGGACCGGTGGAGGTCCGGACGACGAGGTCGGTGGGGAGCAGGAGGTGGCCGGCGGCCGGGTCGGCCGGCGGTTCGAGCAGCAGCGCGGCGGCGAGCCGACCCTTCTCCTCGGCCGGCTGCCGGACGGTGGTCAGCCCGGCGTCGGCGGCCTCGGCGACGTCGTCGAAGCCGGTGACCGAGAGGCCGGAATGCGGGCCGGCCGCGTCGAGCACTCCGAGCGCCAGCACGTCGGAGCAGGCCAGCACGGCCGTGGGCGGGTCGTCGCCGGCCAGCACCGGTGCGATGGCCGCGGCGGCGGCGGCCCGGCTGTTGCCGGCGGCGTTGACCACGGTGATCTCCGGCCAGGGAACGCCGACGGCGGCGAACGCGTCGGCGAAGCCGGCGAGCCGGCCGTGGGTCGTGGGGTGGGGGGCGTCGCCGGGATCGGCCAGCCGCAGCGGCCCGGGCGGCGCGTCGGGCAGCACGGTGTCGCCGAGCAGGGCCACCCGCCGGTGCCCGAGGCCGGCGACGTGGGCGGCGACGGACCGGGCGGCGGCGCGCTCGTCGATGCCGACGAAGCGGTCGGCGGGGCCGGCCGCGGCGGGGGCGGTGGTGACGAGGGGCAGCCCGCGGTCCCGGATCGCCCCGAGCACGTGCTCCTCGTCGCCAACGCAGTAGACGCAGAAGCCGTCGACCGCGGCGTTGTCGACGGCGGCCCGGGCCCCCTCGCGGTCGCGGGGCAGGGGCACCAGCAGCAGGCTGGCGCCGTGCTGCTCGGCCACCTGGCCGACACCGGCGAGGAAGCGCACCGCGAACGGGTCGGTGAAGGCGTAGGACAGCTCGGAGGTGAACAGGACGCCGATCGCGCCGACGAAGCCGCGGCGCAGTGAGCGGGCGGTCGGGTCGGGGCCCGGGTAGCCGAGGCGGCGTGCGGCGTCGAGGATCTTCGTCCGCAGGGCGGCGGACAGCTGGTCGGGCCGGCTGTAGGCGTTGGAGACGGTGCTGCGGGAAACGCCCACCGCGTTCGCGACGTCCTGCAGGGTCGGCTTCACCGGTCTGCCCTTCTGAATCGATTCAGTACTGTATCGATTCAGAAGCTACTCCGCCGCCCGGCGGACGTCAATCGGAAACCGTCCGGTCAGGCCGGGTAGAGCTCGTCCCGGATGCGGGCCAGCAGCTCGCGGGTGCGCTCGGGCGGCGCGGCCTCGCCGCAGAGCCGCTCCATCGCCGTCGCGTAGTGGTCGAGGTCGTCGCGCTTGTCGAGATAGACCGCGCTGGTCAACTGCTCGATGTAGACGATGTCCGGCAGGTCCTGGTCGCCGAAGCGCAGGATGCTGAAGGCCCCACCGGCGGCGGCGTGCCCGCCCGCGTCGAACGGGACGATCTGGAGCCGGACGTGCGGCGCGGCGGTCGCCTCGATGAGCGCGTCCACCTGCTCACGCATCACGGCGGCGCCGCCGACGGGCCGCCGCAGCACCGCCTCGTCGAGCACCGCCCAGAGCTGCGGCGGATCGCTGCGGCGCAGCAGTCCCTGGCGCTCCATCCGCAGGCGCACCCGCCGGTCGACCTCCGCCGGCGGGGCGTCGTGGTGGCCGAGCAGGACCACCGCCCGGGCGTACGCGGGGGTCTGGAGCAGGCCCGGGACGAACTGCACCTCGTACGTGCGGATCAGCGCGGCGGCGGCCTCCAGCCCCAGATAGGACTGGAACCAGCCGGGCAGCACGTCTCCGTAGCGGTGCCACCAGCCGGGACTGTTCGCGTCGCGGGCGAGCTTGAGCAGCGCCGCCCGCTCGTCGGGCACGGTGACGCCGTAGAGGGTGAGCAGGTCCGCGACGTCGCGCTCCTTGAAGCCGACCCGGCCCAGCTCCATCCGGCTGATCTTGGATTCGGAGGAACGGATCTCCCAGCCGGCGGTCTCCCGGCTCACCCCGGCACCCTCACGGAGTCGGCGCAGCTGCGCCCCGAGCAGCATGCGCAGCACGGTCGGACCGCTGGTCGGGCCTCCCTCGACGGGCACCGTCGTCACCTGGCCGTCCTTCGCCTGCCGACTGTCCTGACCGGACGCCCCAGCCCGGCCGAGGAGTAAGCATGCCATGGACCGACAGTGAGGTGAACTCCTCCGGACGGAGGATGCGGTCCGGTCAGCGGGACGGCGCGCGGGCGATGAGGTGGTCGAAGTCGCCGTCCCGGGCACCGAGCACGAACGCGGCGATCTCGTCGACCGTGTAGATGAGCGCCGGCCCCTCGGGGTGCCGGGAGTTGCGTACCGCGATGCCGCCGCCATCGGGCAGCTCGGCCAACTCGACGCAGTTGCCGCTCGGGTTGCTGCGCCGGCTCTTCAGCCACCGCACCGGGGGCAGCTCGGTGGTGGGTACGCCGTTCGAGGGCTGCTGCATGAGCGTCCTTCGCGGGAAGAGCCAGCCGATGCCGCGGGGAGGGGGCGGTGGGTGGCGACGGGGTGCCGTCCACTGAGGACGGAGATGCACGTGCATCTGCTATTGCATCTGCAATGGACAGCGAGCATGATATCGCACGTGCGGTGTACCCGGACGTTCACGTTCGGTTACCCGGATCCCGGTTGCGAGCAGACAGAACAGGTCCGGCCCGGCACCGTCCGGCGAGGCCGGGGCCGCGGTGAGGGAGGGCGCGTGCCGGATCCGATGACCGTCGCCTCCGGCATCTCCGCAGCTGGCGCCCTGGTCTCCGCCTGGCAACTGCGCCGCCGGGCACTGCGCGCCGAGGCCGAGATCGAGCTGCTCCAAGCCGAGCTGGCGGCCGAGCGGCACGCGGCCAGCCACGACCCGCTCACCGGGCTGCCCAATCGGCGGGCCTTCTTCCGGCTGGCCGCCACCCTGCTCACCGACGCCGCCGGCAAGCCGCTGGTGGCTATCGTGCTCGACCTCGACGACTTCAAGCAGGTCAACGACCGCTACGGGCACGCCGCCGGCGACCAGGTGCTGGTCAGTGTGGCGCAGCGGCTGGCCGCGTTCGCCGGGGACAACCCCGTCGCCCGGCTCGGCGGCGACGAGTTCGCCGGCCTGCTGGTCAGTCCGACGGTGGACCGGCGCTGGATCGAGCACGCCACCCGCCGGCTCTGCGAGGCGCTCGCCGCGCCGATCCCGCTGGGCGCCCGCAGCGTGCGGGTGACCGCCTCGGTCGGGCTCGCCCCGGTGCACGGCCCCACCCAGCTCACCGACGCGCTGTGCCGGGCCGACGCGGCGATGTACCGGGCGAAGACGGTCGGCGCCGCCCGCGCGGCCCGCCAACTCGTCGGCGAGTGGTGAGCGACGCCCGTCAGCGCCAGCCGTAGCCGGACCGCAGCGCCTGGCCCACCCGGTCGAACCGGCGCCGGTCCAGCACCGCACCCTCGCGACGGATGCTGTCCTCGCGCATGGTGAGCACCCGGTCCAGGCGGACCCAGCTCGACCGCTGGTCCCGGTCCCACTCCCCCGGGCCAAGCGCCAGCCAGTGCCGCTGGCCGTCGCGGTCGCTCTGACTGGACAGCATCAGCCCGAACAGCGTGCGGCTCTGCCGGCCGACCACCAGCACCGGGCGGTCCTTGCCCTGCCGGGGGTCGTCCTCGTAGGGCACCCAGGTCCAGACGATCTCCCCCGGGTCCGCCTGCCCGTCCAGCTCCGGCGCGTACGCCAGCTCGCGCCGCTGCAATGCGCTGACCTGCCGGCGCCGGGCGACCTGGGCCGGAATCGGCCCGGCGGTACGGGTGGGCGCGGCCGCGCCCCCGGCGATCCGACCGAGCCGGGACGCCACGTTCCTCAACAGACCTGCCACGGCGGGCAGCCTATCCCGCGCCGTCGAACGGGCGCGCGGCGGCGGCGGGAGGATCAGACGGCCCGAGCGGTCGACGCGGGTTCGGGCTGAAGCGCCGAGCCCGCCGGCCGGCCCGGGATGGTTGACTCGGCCTGGTCGGAAGCGGAGGTGGTCGGTATGACCGTCGAGGTACACACGCGCAGCCTGCCCGGGCGGCCGGCGGCGATCGGCGCGGCGGGCCCGTTCACGCTGGTGGTGGATCGCCCGGCGGACGGCGGCGGGGACGGGCTCGGTTTCAACGGCGGGCAACTGCTCTACCTGGCGGTGGCCGGCTGCGTCTCCAACGACCTGTTCCGCGAGGCCCGGGCGGCCGGGATCACGCTGCACCGGGTCGAGGTCACCGTGCACGGCGACTTCACCGGCGACCCGGCGGTCTCCACCGAGGTCGGCTACGACGTGCGGGTCGAGGGCGACGCGACCGAGGCCCGGCTGCGCGATCTCGTGGCCCGGGTGGACGCCATCGCGGAGATCCCCAACTCGCTGCGCCGGGGCACTCCGGTCCGGCTGCGGCACGCCAAGGTGGCGGGCACCACCGGCTGACCGAGCCGGCGTCAGGCGGGGCGGCGGGCCAGGACGAGCGTGGTGCGCAGGTCGAGGACCACGGTGCCGCCGAAGCCGTCGATCGCCGCGCCGACCGCGGCGAGCACCCGCTGGCGCAGCGCGGGCGGGCGGCGCAGCTGCGGCGAGAAGGTGCCGACCAGCCGCAGGTAGGCGGCGGTGTCCAGCGGCACGTCCCGGCGGAAGAGCGGTGCCCGGACGTCCGTGAAGAGGCCACTGTCGGCGATGTCGGCGTGGAACCAGCCGTCGGGGCGGTCGCCCTGCTGTTGCGGGTCGGCCGACTCGAACGCGGCCCGGATGGCCGCTGCTTGGTCGGGGTCGACGTAGTCGTAGCGGTTGCCGAAGACGGCGAGCGTGCCGCCGGGGCGCAGCGCGTCGTGTGCGCGGCGGTTGCGGGTGGCGGGATCGAGCCAGTGCCAGGCCATGGCGCAGGCCAGCGCCGACACGCCGCCGGCCGGCGGGGTCCACTGCTCGAAGGCCGCCGTCACCACGTCGACCTGGGGGAAGCGTGCGGCCAGCACCCGGGCCATCCGGGGGTCCGGCTCGACGCAGGTCGTCGGCGCTCCGAGGCCGAGCAGGGTGGCGGTGGCCAGGCCGGTGCCGGCACCCACCTCGGCCAGCAGGTCGGGCGTCCCGCCGTGGTAGGCACGGATCGCCGCGACGATCTCGGCCGGATAGCCTGGGCGGGCCTCGTGGTAGGCGCCGGCCACCTCGCCGAAGAGCTGCGACATGATCGTCATCATCGCAGGTCCGGCCCGTCGCCACCGCCCCGACGGAGGGAATGCCGTGGATCCGGAGCTGCCCCGCGACCTGCCGTTGTTCGAGCGGCGGGCGGTCCGGCTGGTGGTGCTGGACGCCGCCGACCGGGTGCTGCTGTTCCACACCCGCGACCCGGATCATCCCCAGCTGGGCACCTGGTGGGAGCTGCCCGGCGGCGGGCTCGACCCCGGGGAGACCTACCTGGAGGCGGCGGTGCGGGAGCTGCGCGAGGAGGCCGGCATCGTGGTCGCGCCGGCGCAGGTGGGTGCGCCGACCTGGCGGCGGCGGGCCAGTTTCCGGCACCGGCAGCGGCGGCACCTCCAGGGCGAGGTGGTGGTGCCGGTACGGCTGCCGGGGCCGGGGCCGGACGTGGACGAGGCGCACCGGCTCGACTACGAGGTGGAGGACTACTTCGGGTTCCGCTGGTGGCCGGTGGCCGACGTGGTCGCCGACCGGCCACGCTGCTACCCGGGGCGGCTGCCGGAGCTGCTGCCGGCCTTCCTGGCCGGCGAGGAGATCGACGAGCCGTTCGAGCTGTGGTCCTGACCGGCGTGCCGGACGCGCCGCCGACCGGCACAGTGGAGCGGTGAACCCTCTCCACGCACCCCTGGCCCACTACGCCGAGCGGCTGCACCGCGCCGCCGGCGACGCCCACCACGTCGCCTCGCCGCTGGGCGCCTGGCTGCTGCTCGCGCTGACCGGTCCGGCGGCCACCGGCGAGGCCCGGGCGACCCTCACCGAGGCGCTCGGCACCGACGCGGACGACGCCGCCGCGGCGGCCCGCGCGCTGCTCGCGGAGCCGCACCCGCTGGTCGCCGCGGCCACCGCGCTGTGGGAGCGGACCCCCTTCGAGCAGCTGGCCGCCTGGCGGGCCGGCCTGCCGGACCGTACCGAGCGGGGTCCGCTGCCCGACCAGGCGGCACTGGACGCCTGGGCCCGGGAACGCACCGCCGGCCTGATCGAGCAGTTCCCGGTCGCCGTCACTCCGGACACCCTGGTGATCCTGGCCAGCGCGCTGGCCACCCGGGTGTCCTGGGCGGACCCGTTCCGGGTGGCGCCGGCAGGTGAGCTGGGGGCCGGCAGCGCCTGGGCGGGCCGGCTGCGACGGGTGTTGCGGACGCCGCCGTGGGGCCACCGCTGCTGGGTGGCGGCCACCGAGCGGGCCGGCGACGTGGCGGTGCACGCCGCGCCGGCCCGACCGGCGGACGGCGGGGCCGGGCTGCTGGTGGTGTCGGTGGCCGCCGCGCCGGACGTGCCCGCGGCGGACGTGCTGGCCGCCGCGCAGGAACTCGCCGCGACCGCCGCCACCGTCCCCGGCGGGGTCGAGCCGGGTCGCCGGTCGCTGTTCGACCTGCCGCTCGGCGAGACGCCGCTGTGGACGCTGCGGGAGGAGCCGACCCGGACGTTCGCCCGGGACGGCCGGGAGGAGCGGGCCGCGGCGGTGCTGCCCTGCTGGTCGGCCGAGAGCCGGCACGACCTGACCCCGGCCGGGTTCGGCTTCGACGGGGCGGCGCGGGCGCTGGGCGCGCTGCTCGGCCTGGCGGAGCCGCCGTTCGAGGCGGTGCAGTCGGCGGTGGCCCGGTTCGGGCGGTACGGCTTCGAGGCCGCCGCGGTGACCGCGTTCGCCGTCGCGACCGGGATGCCGCCGGAGGGGGTCGCCCGGGTCGCCGAGCTGCGGTTCGGGCACCCATACGCGGTGGTGGCGGTGGCCACCGACGAGGCGGGCGGGCCGTGGCACGGGCTGCCGGTCTACTCCGGGTGGGTGGCCGAGCCGGCGGAACTGCCCGGGGAGGAGGCGGCGGACCCGCCGGAGCGGTGGTGAGCGTGGCGGCCTCCGGTTGCCGCCGGAGGCCCCCACCGACCTAGACGGTGACCTTCTCCCGCTCGGCGGCCCGGGCGGCGAGCCGCCGTTCCCGCTCCTGCGCGCCGATCAGGTCGTCGGGAAGGGAGTCCTCGACCTCCAGGTCGAAGCGGCGCAGCAGGCGGATCGCGAAGCCGCCCAGGGTGATCAGGATCAGGACCACCCCGAAGCAGACGTACGCGAAACCGATGCCTCGGCCCGGGCCGGTGCCGATCACCGCGCCCACCGACCCGGCCAGCGCCCCACCCGGGGCGAGCATCGGCTCGAACAGGGCGGTGGCGCCCGGCGCGAGCAGCGCGAACCCGATGGGCAGGGTGGACCAGGCGATGGTCTGGTTGAGGCTGAACACCCGGCCGTGGAAGCGCTGCGGCACCTTGACCTGGACGATGGTGGCGTAGATCGACTGGGCGGTGGTCATCGCCATGGCCAGCCAGCAGAAGCCCACGCAGATCATCGCGAGCGAGGCGTCCAGGCCGATCAGGACGCAGCCGATCGCCGTGCCCAGGTTGCCGATCAGCACGCCGATCATCCGCCGTCGGCGCGGCCCGCCCCAGAGCGACATGAGCACGCCGCCGGCCACCGCGCCGACCGCCTCGGCCAGCGCCACCTGGGCCACCTGCGTCGGGCTGCCGAAGGAGAGCACCAGCGGGGTGGTGAGCACCAGCGCGGGGGCGAGGAAGATGTTGCCCAGCGCGAAGTAGCCGAGCATCAGCCGGAAGCCGCGGTGCTGCCAGGAGTAGCGCATCCCGTTGGCGATGGCCACGAGCAGCCGCTCCCGGGGTCGCCAGCCGAGCAGGTCGGGGAAGCGGACCACGGCCAGGGTGAGCACGGCGACCACGTAGCTGGCCACGTCGATGAGCAGGATGCCCTTCAGTTCGATCGCGGCGAGCAGGCCGGCGGCGAAGACCGGCATGAGCAGGGTGGCCACGCCGGTGGAGAGCTGGGTGATGCCCATGGCGTGGCCGAGGTAGCGCTTCGGCACGAGCTGCGGCACCGCCGACTGGAACGCGATCCGCTGGAACGACCCGGCGACCGAGCTGAGCGCGACCAGCAGGTAGATGTGCCAGAGCACCAGGTTGTCGGTCCACAGCAGGGCGGCCAGGACCAGCTGGATCGACCCGGCGACGGAGCTGGCCAGCATCATGATCCGGCGCCGGCTGACCCGGTCGACGACGGCGCCGGCCACCGGGAGCATGAGCACACCGCAGATCAGCGCGAGCGCCCAGAGCAGGCCCAGGTCGGCCACCGACCCGGTCCGGTTGAACAGCCAGATCGGCAGGGCGAACGCGGTCAGCGCCGACCCGGTGCTGGAGACGAGCTGCCCGAGGGTGATCGACAGGAAGCGGGCCATGCTCGGCTTGACCGTCGCGGTCGCCGGCCCCTCCTCGGCGCCGACCCGGAGCCGGTCGAGGACCGCCCAGCCGGCGTCCTCGCCCCGGGCCTGCGGGCCGAGGTCCGTCACGTCCCCGGCGACCACGGCCGGGTGCACCCGGGTGACGATCTCGGCCAGTTCCTCGGCCCGGTACTTGAGGAAGAAGTGCCCGGCCTGGTCGAGGACGACCAGCCCGAGGGTGTCGCTGAGGAACTGCCACTCGGCGTACCGCTCGCGGTAGTAGTCGGTGACGGGGTCCTCGGAGCCGACCACCGAGATGATCGGGGCGCTCAGCTTCGTCGCCCGCTGGTCGAGCAGCCGGGTGAAGTACTCCTCCGAGGCGCGGGAGTCGGCCCGCATGTTGCTGATGATCCGGTCGGCCTGCTCCGGGTCCAGCTCGTCGGTGTCCACGCCCATCGACTTGAGCCAGCTGGCGTAGTGCTTGTTGCTGCGCAGCTGTTCGAGGCGGTTGCGGGCCGCCGCGAAGAAGCCCTTGGGGCGGGCGAACGGGAACATGGCGCCGATGTAGACCGCGTCGAGGTCCCGCCCGGCCGCCTCGACCTTGCGGGCCACCTCGGCGACGATGGCGCTGCCCACGCCGCAGTGGCCGTAGAGGGCCAGCGGCCCCTCGACCCGTTCCAGGATCTCGTCGGCCACCCGGGTGGTCAGCTCGTCGAAGGGCAGCGCGTCCTCGCTGAGGCCCACGTCGTGACCGGGGATCGCGAGGGACCACAGCGCGTGTCCGGCCGGCAGCGCGTCGGCGAGCGGCTGGTAGACGATGGCGCTGCCGCCGCCGTACGGGACGCAGACGTAGGTGAGCACCCGCTGGGCGGCGGGGATCGGCTTGGTCAGCTCGTAGAGCAGCCGGCGCGGGCCGGCCTCGGCGGCGTCGCCGGAGATGAACGCGGCCAGCTCACGGATGGTCCGCTGCTGGAACAGGTCCATGACGCCGACCGCCCGGCCGCCCAGCTCCGCCTTGCGGATCTTCGCGACCACCTGGGTGGCGAGCATCGAGTGCCCGCCCAGGTCGAAGAAGTCGTCGTCGATGCCGAGCGTGTCGACGCCGAGCACCTCGGACCAGATGGCGGCGAGCGCCCGCTCGGTGTCGTCGCGGGGCTCGACCAGCGCCACCGACGCCTCGCGGGTCACCACCGGCGCGGGCAGCGCCTTGCGGTCGAGCTTGCCGTTCGGGGTCAGCGGCAGCGCGTCGAGGCTGACGAACGCCGCCGGCACCATGTATTCCGGCAGGGTCTCCTTGAGCGCCGCCTTCAGCGCCGCGTGCTCGGCCGGCCCGACCAGGTACGCGGTGAGCCGCTTGTCGCCGGGGCTGTCCTCGCGGACGATCACCGCCGCCTCGGTCACGCCGGGCTGCTCGCGGAGCGCGCTCTCGATCTCGCCCAGCTCGATACGCAGGCCGCGCAGCTTGACCTGGTGGTCGATCCGGCCGAGGAACTCGATGACCCCGGTCCCGTCCGGCGCGACGACCCAGCGGGCCAGGTCGCCGGTGCGGTAGAGCCGGGCGCCCGGCTCGCCGGAGTGGGGGTCGGGGACGAACTTCTCGGCGGTCAGCGCCGGCCGGCGGTGGTAGCCGCGGGCCAGCCCGACGCCGCCGATGTGCAGCTCCCCGGCCACCCCGACCGGGCACTCGGCGCCGGCCGGGTCGAGCACGTGCAGCCGCAGGTTGGCGATGGGCGCGCCGATCGGCACGCCGGTCACCTCGGCCAGCCGGGCCGGGTCGCAGTGCCAGGCGGTGACGTCGATGGCCGCCTCGGTCGGGCCGTACAGGTTGTGCAGGCCGCACCAGGGCAGCCGGGCGGTGAAGTCGAGCGCGGAGGTCAGTGGCAGCTCCTCGCCGGAGCAGATCACCCGGCGCAGCGCGGTGGCCGCGTCGATGCCCTCCTCGGCGAGGAAGACCGTCAGCATGGACGGTACGAAGTGGGCGGTGGTGATCCGCTCGGCGACCAGCAGGTCGCGCAGGTAGCCGGCGTCCTTGTGGCCGCCGGGCTTCGCGAGCACCAGCCGGGCGCCGGTGCGCAGCGGCCAGAAGAACTCCCAGACCGAGACGTCGAAGCTGGCCGGGGTCTTCTGGAGCACCGCGTCGTCGGCGCCGAGACCGTAGGTCTTCTGCATCCAGTCGAGCCGGTTGACGATGCCCCGGTGGGTGTTCGGCACACCCTTGGGCCGGCCGGTGGAGCCGGAGGTGTAGATGACGTACGCCAGGTGCTCGGGGCCGGCCGTGGGCGCCGGGTCGGTGGCCGGCTGGTCGGCCCAGACCGTGGCGTCGTCGAGGGCGAGCACGGTGGCGGCGGTGGCCGGCAGCACGTCGCGCAGGTGCTCCTGGACCAGCACCACCGGCGCGTCCGCGTCGGTGACCATGAAGGCGAGCCGGTCCGCCGGGTACTCCGGGTCCAGCGGCAGGTAGGCGCCGCCGGCCTTGAGCACGCCGAGCAGGCCGGCGACCAGCTCGACGGAGCGTTCCGCGCAGACCCCGACCAGGGTCTCCGGGCCGACGCCGGCGGCGCGCAGCCGATGCGCGATCCGGTTGGCCGCCGCGTTCAGCTCGGCGTAGGTGAGGCTGCGACCCTCGATGGTGACGGCGACCGCGTCCGGGGTGGCGGCGGCGCGCTCCTCGATCGGGCCGTGCAGGGTCGCATCACGCGGGAAGTCCGCGGCCGTGTCGTTCCACCCGGCCAGCAGCGCCCGCTCGTCGGCGGGAAGCAGCTCCAGCCGGGAGACCGGGGTGTCCGGCGCGGCGACGATCGCGGCCAGCAGGGTGGTCCACCGCCGGGCCATCCGCTCGACGGTGTCCCGGGTGAACAGGTCGGTGTTGAAGACCAGCTTGCCCCAGAGCCCGTCGACGGTCTCCACCGCGTGCAGCTCGAAGTCGAACCGGGTGGCCCGCAGCTCCATCGGGGTCCACTCGAAGGTGACCTCGTCGGCGCGGGACACCCCGCTGAACCGGCCCATCTCGTAGTTCTGCAGCACGAACATGGCCTGGAACACCGGGGAGCGGCTGACGTCGCGGGGCAGCCCAAGCTCGTGGACGACCTTGGCGAACGGCACCTCGGCGTGCTCGAAGCCGTCGAGCACGGTGCGCCGGGTGCGCGCCAGCAGCTCCGTGAAGGTGGGGTCCCCGGCCAGCTCGGCGCGGAGCGGCAGCATGTTGATGAACATGCCGACGACGTTCTCCAGCTCGGGCGCGGAGCGGCCGGCCACCGAGGCGCCGACGGCGAAGTCGTCCTGACCGGCGTGCCGGGCCAGCAGCACCTGGTACGCGGCGAGCAGCGTCATGAACAGCGTGCCGCCGGTGGCCCGGGTGAGCGCGTTGAGCCCCTCGGTGGCCGCCGGGTCGAGCTGGAACTCGACGAAGTCGCCCCGGTAGGTCTGGGTGGCCGGGCGGGGCCGGTCCAGCGGCAGCTCCAGCGGGGTGATGCCGGCCAGCCGCTCCTTCCAGTAGTCGACGTGCGCCCGGGCCTGCGGGCCGTCCAGCTCCCCGGCCTCCCAGACCGCGAAGTCCCCGTACTGGATGGGCAGGGCGGGCGGCTCGCCGCCCCGGTAGAGGGTGATCAGGTCGCGCAGCAGCACGTCCACCGACCAGCCGTCGCCGACGATGTGGTGCTGGCCGAGGAAGAGGACGTGGTCGTCGACGTTCATCCGGTCCGGAGTGCCGTCTTGCGGCGCGGAGGCCGGATTATCGTCGTCGGCGGCCAGCCGGATCAGCAGGGCGCGCAGCAGCGGCCCGTTCGCCAGGTCGAACGGTTCGGCGGCGGCGGCCTCCACCAGCGCCTGCACGCCCGCCTCGTCCGGGGCGTCCACGATGGTCAGCGGCACCTCGACGGACTCCTCCACCACCACAGTGGGGCGGCCGTCGGAGTCGGCCGGGAAGCGGGTGCGCTGCGACTCGTGCCGGGCGCCGAGCGCGGCCAGGGCCGCGCGCAGCGCCTCGACGTCGAGCGGGCCGCGCACCCGCAGCGGCACCGCGATGTGGTACGCCGCCTCGCCCGGGGCGAGCTGGTCCATGAACCAGACCCGCTCCTGGGCGTACGACAGCGGCACCTCGGCGCCGGGGGGCCGGGGGGTGATCCGGGCCGCGGGGGCGGCCTGACGGGCGCGCAGTCGCTTGGCGATCAGCGCCTGCCGGGCCGCCTCACGGGCCGGATCCTTCAGGTCGGTCATATCAGCTGGTTCCCTCTTCCGCCGCGAGCAGCGCGGCGACCTCGCTGTCGGAGAGCCCGTCGAGTTCCGCGGCGATCCGCTGCTCGATCTGGGCGGCCAGGTCCGCCACCACGGGGCTGCTGAACAGCGCCCGCATGGGCAGGTCGACGTCCACCTCGGCGCGGATCCGGGCCATGGCCCGCATGCCGCGCAGCGAGTTGCCGCCGAGGGTGAAGAAGTCGTCCAGGGCGCCGACCTTCTCCACCTGGAGGATCTCGGCGTACACCTCGGCGACCAGGGACTCGGCCTCGGTGCGCGGCGCGACGTAGGCGTCCTCGGCCGGAGTGGCGGCGGCCGGTGCGGGCAGCGCGGCCCGGTCCAGCTTGCCGTTCGGCGTCAGCGGCAGCGCGTCGAGCCGGACCAGGGCCGCCGGCACCAGGTGCGCGGGCAGCTCGCGGGCCAGTTCGGCGCGGACCGAGTCCTCGTGCGCGGGGCCGACCAGATAGCCGACCAGGGTCGGCTCGCCGGTGTCGGTGCGCACCGCCGCGGCGGCCGCCCGGACGTCCGGGTGCGCCAGCAGGGCGGCCTCGACCTCGCCCAGCTCGATCCGCATGCCGCGCACCTTGACCTGGTCGTCCCGGCGGCCCAGGTAGTCCAGGGTGCCGTCGGGTCGCTGGCGGGCCAGGTCGCCGGTGGCGTACATCCGCGCGCCGGGCGGGCCGTAGGGGCAGGGCAGGAAGCGCTCGGCGGTGAGGCCGGGGCGGCGGTGGTAGCCGCGGGCGAGCTGCGCGCCGGTGACGTACAGCTCGCCGACCACGCCCGGGGGCACCGGCTGGAGGGCGGCGTCGAGCAGCAGCGCCCGGGTGTTCCAGGTGGGCGCGCCGATCGGCACCGGGCCCGGCGGGACCGGCTCGCCGGGGGCGATCCGGGCGGCCACGCAGCCCACGGTGGCCTCGGTCGGGCCGTACTCGTTGACCACCGCCACGTCGGGGTGGGCGGCCCGCCAGCCGGCGAGCTGCTCGGCGGTGAGCGCCTCGCCGCCGATCACCAGGTCGGTGGTGGGCGACAGCTCGCCGTCGAGCAGCGGCAGGTGGCTCGGGGTGACCTTGAGGAAGGCCGGCCGGCCGCCGGCGCGGGCGGCCGGTTCGTCGATCGCGGCGAGCCGGACCGTGCCACCGGCGGTGAGCGTGCCGAGCAGGCCGGTGACGGTGAGGTCGAACGAGATCGGCGAGTGCAGCAGCGCGGTGCCGGCCAGCCCCGGGTAGGTGTCCCGGGCCCAGGCCAGGTAGCCGGTCACCGCCCGGTGCTCCACCACCACGCCCTTGGGCCGCC
Source organism: Micromonospora sp. NPDC005299 (assembly GCF_042872345.1). NCBI lineage: Bacteria > Bacillati > Actinomycetota > Actinomycetes > Micromonosporales > Micromonosporaceae > Micromonospora > Micromonospora sp. NPDC005299. The sequence goes on along the minus strand of NZ_JBIAKG010000016.1, from coordinate 67,104 downwards.
CGGTGGAGCCGGAGGTGTAGAGCACGTACGCCGGGTGCTCCGGTCGCAGCGGGGTACGCCGGTCGGCGTCGGTCAGGTCGCCGTCGGGCTGGTCCGCGCCGAGCTCGCCGTCGAGCACCAGCGCCCCGCCGGGCACCAGGGCGGCGGTGTCCGGGTTGGCCACCACGAGGGCCGGCGCGGCGTCCTCCAGCAGGTAGGCGATCCGCCCGGCCGGGTACGCGGTGTCCACCGGCACGTACGCGGCGCCGGACTTCAGCACGGCGAGCATCGCCACCACCAGCTCGCCGGAGCGGGGCAGGGCGAGCGCGATCCGGGTCTCCGGTCCGGCGCCGCGGGCCACCAGCAGCCGGGCCAGCCGGTTCGCGGCGGTGTTCAGCTCGGCGTACGTCAGCGGCACGCCGTCGCAGACCAGCGCGGTGGCGTCCGGGGTGGCCGCGGCCTGCCGCTGCACCTCGTCGGCCACGGTGACCGGCGGCACCTCGCGCGAGGTGTCGTTCCAGGCGCCCAGCACCAGGTCGCGCTCGGCGCCGGTGAGCAGCGGCAGCGCGGCCACGGTGCGCTCCGGGTCGGCCACGGCGGCGGTGAGCAGCCCGACGTACCGCCGGACCACCGTCTCGGCGGTGGCCCGGTCGAATAGCGCGGTCCGGTAGACCAGGCGGCACTCCCCCGCAGTGATGTCGAAGGCCAGGTCGTCCTTGGTGGTGCCCAGCTCCACCGGGTCGAGGCCGGAGTCCGGGATGTAGTTCAGCGCGGTCTGGAAGATCGGCTGCACCGACGGGTCGCGCTGCGGGTCGACCGCCTCGACGATCTTCTGGAACGGGGTCTGCCCGTGCTCCATGGCGTCGACCAGGCCGTCGCGGACCCGGCCGAGCAGCGCGGCGAAGCTCGGATCACCCGAGACGTCGCAGCGCAGCGCCACCGGGTTGACGAACATGCCGATCAGCGGGGCCAGCTCGGGGGTGTCGCGGCCCGCGGTGGACACGCCGACCACCACGTCGGTGTCGCCGGAGATCCGGGACAGCAGCGCCGCGAAACCGGCCAGCAGCACCATGTACGGCGTGGCCGCCGCGCCGACCGCCAGCCGGCCGACCCGGTCGAGCAGCCCCTCGGGCAGGTCGAAGCGCACCTCGTCGCCGGCGAAGCCGAGCTGCGCCGGTCGGGGCCGGTCCAGCGGCAGGTTGGTCACCGCCGGCGCGCCGGCCAGGTGGCCGGTCCAGAAGGCGAGCTGCCGGTCCAGTTCCGCCCCGGCGAGCTGGTCGCGCTGCCAGACCGCGAAGTCGGCGTACTGGATGGGCAGCTCGGGCACGGCGGGCTCGGCGCCGGTCTGCGCGGCCGCGCAGAACGCGGCGAGTTCGGCGTGGAACAGCACCGCCGAGTGGCTGTCGAAGACGGCGTGGTGCGCCACAAAGACCAGCGCCCAGGTGTCGTCGAGACGGACCAGCCGGGCCCGCCACAGCGGCGGCGTGTCCAGCGGGATCGGGGTGCGGGCCAGCTCGGCCCGGATGACCTCGAACGCGGCCCGCCGCTCGGATTCCGGCAGGTGGCTCAGGTCGGTGGTGGGCAGCGGGACCGGCTCGTGCGCCCGGACCACCTGGACCAGCGCGCCGTCGTCGACCCGCAGGTGGGTACGGAGCGCCTCGTGCCGGGCCACCACCCGGTTCACCACGTCACTGGCCGCGTCGGCGTCGACGCCCGCCGGGAAGCGCCACGGGATGGACACGTTGAACACCGGCGACCCGGCGTCGAGCTGGTTGGCCATCCACACCCGCTCCTGGGCGAAGGAGGCCGGGAAGGTCCATTCCTGACTCATGAGTGGGCCTCGCGGACGGAGCGGGGGCGCATGTCGGTCCAGACTGTGTCGACGTGGGCCAGGCACTCCTCGCGGGTGCCGGCGAAGCCGGCGTCGTGCCAGCCCGCGGGGAGGTCCCGGTCGGCCGACCAGATCGAGTACTGCTCCTCGTCGTTGCGGACGACCAGGAATCGGGGTTCGGCCATCTCAGTTCGCTCCAGGGGTGTCGGGGGTGTGCGGCTCGGCCATCGCCACGGCGATCTTGCGGGGGCCGGTGAACGGCTCCCGGCCGTGCGCGGCGGTCATGTTGTCCACCACCAGCACGTCGTCGCGCTGGTAGTCGAAGCGGACCGTGGCCGCCCGGTAGGCGGCGCGCAGATGGTCCATGACGTCGGCGGGGATCTCGCCACCGTCGCCGTAGTAGGTGTTCGACGGCAGCCCGTCGGCGCCGAACATGGCCAGCAGCCCCTCCTGGTAGTCCTTCGGGAGGGTGCTCACGTGGAAGAAGGTGGCGTGGTTGAACCAGCGCGGGGTGTCCGAGCCGGGCCGGTGGTGCACCACGTCCCGCACCGCCCGGGTGCGCAGGCCGTCCTTGCCGACCCACTCCACCGTGATCCCGTTCGCCGCCGCGTACGCCTCGACCTCGGCCCGGTTCTCGGTGTTGAACACCTCCTGCCAGCGGGTGCCAAAGTCGCCGTGGAAGTTGCGCACCAGCATCCAGCGCCGCCGGACGAACTCCGCACGCACCGCCGGGTCGATCAGGTCGTGGACCCGGCGGACGTCGGCGAGCGGGGTGGCGCCCCGGGTCTCCGGCGCGGTGATGCAGTAGAAGAACAGCGTCAGCGGCCAGCGCGCCTGGTACGAGTTCTCGTTGTGCAGGAAGATCTCCTCGTCGGGCGGGTAGTCCGTCGAGGTGTACACCCGGCCCTTGATGGAGTGCCGGGGCGAGGAACGCTCCGTGTAGGTCAGCGGCTCGCCGGACAGGGCGCGGACCACCCCGTCGAAGCCGTCCACCCCGCCGACGTCGAAGCCGCGGAACAGCAGCCCGCCGTGCGCGACGAGGGTGGCCCGCAGCTCGGCGCGGCGGGCCGCGATCAGGTCGGTCAGGGCGCGGCCGTCGTTCTCGACGACCACCGGCAGCGTGGCGATCGTGTCGCTCATGATGCGGTGTCTCCTTGTCCTTCGTGGTCAGGCGCGGGGCAGCCGCGGGATGGCCGGGATCGCCGCCGGCGCGGCCGGTTCGTCGGCGGGCTGGCTGGACCGCAGCTCCTCGATCCGGGCGGCCAGCCCGGCGACCGTGGGGGTCTCGAAGAGGCTGCGCATGGGCAGCCGCACCCCGGTGGCCTTGCGCATCGCGGCGATCAACTGCACCGCGACCAGCGAGTTGCCGCCGAGGGCGAAGAAGTCGTCGTCCACGCCGACCTCGGTCACGCCGAGGCCGTCCCGCCACACCTGGGCGATGGTCTTCTCCAGCTCGGTGGAGGGGGCGGCCGAGCCGCCGCCCGTGCCGGCCGCCAGGGTGGCCGGTGCGTCGGTCTCCGCTTCCAGGCTGTCCGTGGTCACCCGGGCCGCGCGTCGCCGGATGTCGGCGACGGTGCGGGTGGTGATGACCACCTGCGCGCCCAGGCCGGCGGTGAGGCTGCGGCGGAACGCCTCGGCCCCGTCGACCGGCCGGATGTCCTCGGTGACCGGGGCCGGCGCCGGCTCGGCGGCGGTCGGGGTGTCGGCCAGGCCGCCGGTCACGGCGCCCTGGTCCACCTTGCGCAGCACGAAGTCGCTGATCGCGACCAGCTCCCGGCCCTCGGTGTCGCGCAGCGACAGGTCGGCCGCCACCACCTCCTCGGTGGCGCTGGGCCGGTGCCGCAGGTGGCTGTGGAAGGTCGCCGGCAGCGCCCCGCGCACCACGATCCGGCCGTACGACAGCGGCAGGTAGGTGCCGGCGCCCTGGCCGCGACCGAACGCGGTGGCCACGTCCAGCAGCGCCGGGTGCAGGCCCCACGAGGGCAGGTCGCCCAGCGCGGCGGCGGGCGCCACGACCCGGGCCAGCTCCTCCCCGTCGGCCAGGTGGTGCTCGGCCAGGGCGGCCCAGCGGGGGCCGAAGGTGAGCATGCTGGTGCGGCCCCGGCCGAACGAGGCGTCGTCGTCGACCCGGCGGCCGGCGACGGCGGGCGTCCCGGCCGGCGGTGCGGGCTCGGTGGTCCAGCCGGCGGCGCCGCGCACGTGGGTGCGGAGCTGGCCGGCGGCCAGGCTGGCCACGGTGAAGTCCATTCCGTCCTCGGCCGGGGTCAGCTCCACCCGGTACTGGGCGACCGTGCCGTCCGGCACCGAGAACGGCTCCAGGAAGACCACGTCCCGCAGTTCCACGGTGGCGTCCGGCGCCGGGGCGGGCAGCGCGGCGGTCACCGCGGCCCGCACCGACTCCAGGTGGGCGGTGCCGGGCACCACCGGCACCCCGCCGATCCGGTGCTCGTCCAGCAGCCAGTGGGTGCTGGCGGAGACCAGGCCGTGCAGCACCGTGCCGTCCGGGCCGGTCACCCTGGTGGTGAGCACCGGGTGGTCCACCGGGCCGGTGACGGTGTCCCGCCCGGCGGCCCGGAAGGCGGCCGGCGCGTTGGTCTCCACGGCCATGCCGACCTCGGCCCAGCCGCCCCAGTTCTGCGAGACCACCGGGGCGCGGAAGCCGGCGCCGGCACGCGCCCAGGCGTCCAGGAAGGTGTTCGCCGCGCAGTAGTCGACCTGGCCGAAGCCGCCGATCACCGCGGTGATCGAGGAGCAGAGCGCCACGAAGTCCAGCGGCAGGTCGCCGAAGACCTGGGCCAGGGCGAGGGTGCCGGCGAGCTTCGGGGCGAGCACCCGCTCCGCCTCGGCCCGCTCCTTGATCTCGGCCATGCCGCCGCCGGGCAGGCCGGCGGCGTGCACGATGCCGTCCAGGCCGCCGAACCGGGAGACCGCCGCCTCGCGTACGCGGCGCAGGTCGTCGGGGTCGGTGACGTCGGCGGCGAGCACCAGCACCTCGGCCCCGGCCGCCTCCATCCGGCGGATCGCGGCGATGGCCCGGCCGGCCCGGTCGGCGCCGCCGTGCACCGCCAGGTGCTCGTCCCACCGGTCCCGCTCGGGCAGGCCGGAGCGGGCCAGCAGGACCAGCTTGGCGCGGGCCCGGCGGGCGAAGTCCTCGGCCAGGGTGACGCCGACGCCGCCGAGACCGCCGGTGATCAGGTAACGGCCCGTCTCGCGCAGCACGCCGGGCGAGTCCTCGGCGTCCACGGTGACCTGCTCGTAGCCGGCCACCCAGCGCCGGTCGCGGCGCAGCGCCACCTCCGGGTGCTCCGGGTCGACCGGGCCGCGCAGCTCGGCCGCGAGCGGGGCGACCCCGCGCGCGGCGGTGTCCGCGTCGACCAGCCGGACGGTGAGCCCGGGCAGCTCGACCGGGAGCACCCGGGCCAGGCCCGCCAGGGTGGCGTGCTCCGGCCGGAGCAGGTCGTCGCCGCGCACGTCGCCGATGCCGGCGGTGACCAGGTCGAGGCGGATCCCCTCCTCGTCGGCGGTCAGCCCGGCCCCGGCGAGGGCCTGCACCAGGTGCAGGGCGCTGAAGAAGCCCCGGTCCTGGGCGGCCCAGGCGGCGGCGATGTCGGTCCCGGCCGGCTCGCCGTCGAGGGCGTACGCGTGCACGATCCGGCGGGGCAGGTCGGCGCCGAGCGCGGCGACCAGGGCCTCGTGGTCCTCGCGGACGCCGGGGCGCAGCCGGAAGCCGGTGGCGGTGGCGGCGAAGGCGTCGCCGGCGCGTACCTCGACCGGGTCGTCGCCGGCGGCGCGCAGCGCGGCGACGAGCGCGTCCCCGCGCGGGCCGTCGGCCAGCACGAGGCACCGGCCCAGCGGGACGACGGTCCGCGCCGGGGCGGCCTGCCGCCACACCGGCACCGCGAACCACTCCGGCAGGGGCCGGGGCCCGGTCTCGACCGGGGCCGCCGCCTGCTCCACCGGGTCCGGATCGACCCAGTAGCGGCGCCGCTCGAAGGGGTAGGTGGGCAGCGGCACCCGCCGGGCGTCGGGGTCGACGGCCAGGGTCACCGGCACCCCGGCGCACCAGAGCGCGCCGGCGCTGCCGAGCAGGGTGGCCAGGTCGCCGATCGGCTCGCCCGGCCCGGGCAGGCTGCCCAGCGGGGTCAGCTTCCGCTGCGCCTCGGACGCCTTGGCGACCTGCATCCGGGCCAGGTTGGCGAGCTGTCGGCCCGGGCCGCACTCGACCAGCGCCCAGGTGCCCTCGGCGAGCAGTGTGGCCACGCAGGCGCCGAAGCGGACCAGCCGGCGCAGGTGCGCCGCCCAGTACGCCGGGTCGGTGGCCTCCGCCGCGGTGATCCAGGTGCCGGTCACGTTGGACAGGAACGGCACGGCCGGCGGGCGCAGCGGCACGCTCGCCATCAGCGCGGTGAACTCGTCGAGGATCGGGTCCATCATCGGCGAGTGGAAGGCGTGCGAGGTGCGCAGCAGCTTGGACTTGTTCTTGCCGCCCAGGCTCGCGGCGAACTCCTCGACCAGCGCGGTCTCGCCGGCCACCACGCAGGTGCCCGGGCCGTTGACGGTGGCCACCGACAGCCCCTCGGGCAGCCGTTCGGCGACCGCCGACTCGTCCAGCGTCACGGCGAGCATCGAGCCGGCCGGCAGCGACTGCATGAGCCGGCCCCGGGCCGCGACCACCCGCAGCGCGTCGGGGAGGGTGAGCACGCCGGCCACGGTGGCGGCGACGTACTCGCCGATGGAGTGGCCGAGCATCGCGGCCGGGGCGACCCCGGCCCGCTGCCAGGCGGTGGCGAGGGCGTACTCGACGGTGAACAGCGCGGGCTGGGTGTAGCGGGTCTGGGTGAGCTTCTCCCCCGCCTCCGGGTCGCGACCGAGGATCAGGTCCCGGATGTCCAGGCCCAGCTCGGGGCGGAGCAGCTCGGCGCACTCGTCCACGGTGGCCGCGAAGGCCGGGTCCTCGGCGTACCGCTCGGCGCCCATGCCGGCGTACTGCGAACCCTGGCCGCTGAACAGGAAGGCGACCCGCGGGGCGGGACCGTCGAGGACGCCCCGGTGTGCCTTGCGCTTGTCCCGCAGGGCGACCGCCGCCGACGGCAGGTCGGTGGCGACCACGGCGGCGCGGTGCGCGTACTGCTGGCGGCCGACCCGCAGGGTGTGCGCGACGTCGGCGAGCAGTTCCGTGCCGCCTCCGCTGCCGTTCTCCAGGTGGTCGGCGAGCCGCCTGACCGCGGTGTCCAGCGCGGTCGGGGTCTTCGCCGAGACCTGGAGCAGGTGCGCGGGGCGGACCCGCCGCTCGGTCCGGTACGCGGCCGGTGCCTCCTCCAGCACCACGTGCGCGTTGGTGCCGCCGATGCCGAACGAGCTGACCCCGGCGCGGCGCGGCCCGCCGTCGGTGTCCCACTTGGTCAGCGTGTTCGCCACGTAGAACGGGGTGTCGGCGAAGTCGATGGCCGGGTTCGGGGTCTCGTAGTTGATGGTCGGCGGGATCAGGCCGTGCTCCATGGCCAGCACCGTCTTGATCACGCTGACGATGCCGGAGGGCTGGCTGAGGTGCCCGATGTTGGACTTCACCGAGCCGATGCCGCACCAGCCCCGGTCGTCGGTGTCCTTGGTGTACACCGCGGAGAGGGCGGCGACCTCGATCGGGTCGCCGAGCGCGGTGCCGGTGCCGTGCGCCTCGACGTAGCTGATGGTGCGCGGGTCGATGCCGGCCAGGCCGACCGCCTGGGCGACCGCCTCCATCTGCCCGTCGATGCTGGGGGCGGTGAAACCGACCTTGCCGGCGCCGTCGTTGTTGATCGCGTTGCCGAGCACCACGGCGCGGATGGTGTCGCCGTCGGCGATCGCGTCGGAGAGGCGCTTGAGCAGGGTGACCCCGACACCGCTGCCCCAGACCGTGCCGTTGGCTCCGGCGTCGAACGGGCGGCAGCGCCCGTCCGGCGAGGTGAAGCCGTCCATGCCGAGGTAGCCGACGTGCGGCAGCTCGATGTTGACCCCGCCGGCCAGGGCCATGTCGCACTCGCCGTTGCGCAGCGCCTCGCAGGCGAGGTGGAACGCCACCAGCGAGGTCGAGCAGGCGGTGTGCACCGTCAGGCTGGGCCCGCGCAGGTCCAGCCGGTAGGAGACGTTGGTGGCCACGTAGTTCGGGGAGTTGCCGGTGGCGAGGGAGACCGCGCCGTGCGGGCTGCCGCCGACCCGCTTGTTGCGCAGCACGTTGCGGTGCAGGTAGGTGTTGCCGCCGGTGCCGGCGTAGACGCCGACCGCGCCGTCGTAGCGCGCCGGGTCGTAGCCGCCGTCCTGGAGCGCGGTGTAGCAGGTCTCCAGGAAGAGGCGGTGCTGCGGGTCGGTGATCTCGGCCTCGCGGGCGGTCATCCCGAACAGGCCGGCGTCGAACTCGTCGTAGCCGTCGACCAGCGGGGCCCGGCTCACCCAGCCGGGGTCGTCGACCTCCTCCGGGGTGGCGCCGCGGGCGAGCTGCTCCTCGCGGGTCAGCACGGTCACCGACTCGACGCCGTCGACCAGGTTGCGCCAGAACTCGTCGACGTCGGCCGCGCCGGGTAGGCGGGCGGCGAGCCCGACGATCGCGATCGGGTCGATGCCGTCGTCGGTGGTGGGGATGTCGTTCTGCATCGGGGTTGTCCTTAGCTCACGCGGTACGTCGGGGAGGGTGACGGGTCACGGCTGGTTCGGTCGTCGGGGTGGGGTACGGCGGGCGCGGCCACGCCGGGCGGCCGCCCGCATCGCGGCCCGGGCCAGTTCCGGCCGGTCGGCGGCGCCGTCGAGGCTGGCGGCGAGGGCCCGCACGGTCGGGTGGCGGAACAGGTCGAGCATGGTCAGGGAGCGGCCGGTGGCCTCGGTGAGCCGGGCGTGCACCGCGGCGAGAGCCATTGAGTGGCCGCCGATGTCGAAGAAGTTGTCGGCGACGCCGACCCGGTCCCGGCCGAGCACCTCCCGCCAGATGCCGGCGATCAGCTCCTCGGTGGCGGTGAGCGCGTCCGGCCCGGTGGGCAGCGGGGCCCGGGCCGGCTCGGCGGCGGCCACGGTCATCGCGCCGAGCGCCGCCACCCGCACCGCCGGGCGGGGCAGCTCGGTCGCGACCTGGTCGGCGGGCGTGTCCGGGTCGGCCGCGAGCGCGCCGACCAGGGCGGCCAGGTCGGCCAGGAGCGCCTCGATCCGGGCGGCCTCGAACAGGTCCGGGTTGTGCACCACCTCGACGCCGGCCCGGCCGTCGCGTTCCACCACGTAGACGGTGATGTCGAAGGGCGAGCCGGGCTTCGGCACCGGCACCGCCTCGACGGTCAGGCCGGTCAGCGCGAGCCGGGGCGGGACGAAGTTGAGCACGTTGAACAGCACCTGCACGAGCGGAGCGCGGGAGGTGTCCCGGCCGACGCCGAGCGCCTCGACGATCCGTTCCAGCGGCGCACCGGGATGCTCGGTGACCGCGTGCAGCTCGGTGGCGCACCGGTCCACCAGCCCGGCGAAGGTCGCCCCGCCGGCGCGGACCCGCACCGGCACGGTGTCGATGAAGAAGCCGATGACGTCGTCGAAGGCGGCCAGCCGCCGGTCGGCGACGATCGCGCCGAGCACGTGGTCGTCAGCGCCGGTGAGCCGGCGCAGCAGCTCGCCGAAGCCGGCCAGCAGCACGGCCGCCACGGTGGTGCCGCGCCGGGCGGCCAGCTCGCGCACGGCCCGGTCGGCCGCCTCGGTGAGCCGCACCGCGGCCTCGACGCCGGCGTAGGTCTGCACCGCCGGGCGGGGCCGGTCCCGGGGCAGGTCCAGCACGGTCGGCGCGCCGGCCAGGTGCTCGGTCCACCAGGCCAGGTCGGCCGCGCCCCGGCGACTGTCCCGCTCCGCCCGCCAGACCGCGTAGTCGGCGTACGTGACGGGCAGCGGCGGCCGGGCCGGCGGGTCACCGGCGACCGCCCAGGCGTACGCGCCGGCCAGCTCGTCGTAGAGCAGCGCCTCGGACCAGCCGTCGAAGACCGCGTGGTGCACGGTCAGGGCCAGCACGTGGGTGTCGGCGGCGAGCCGGTAGACGGTCACCTGCCAGGGCGGCCCGGTGGCCAGGTCGAACGAGTGCCCGGCGCCGGCCGCGAGCATGCTGGCCAGCTCCGCCTCGGCGTCGGCGGCGCCGGTCAGGTCGACCACCGGCACGGCCACGTCGGTCGGCTCCTCGCGGACCGCGTACGGCACCCCGCCGGTCTGCGGGATCCGCCAGCGCAACACGTCGTGCCGCTCGGCCACAGCGCGCAGGGCGGCGCCGAGCGCGGCGGTGTCCAGCGGTCCGCGCAGCCGGTGCGCGACCGCGATGTTGTACGGCGCGCTCGACGGGGCGAGCTGGTCCATGAACCAGAGCCGCCGCTGCGGCGGGGAGAGGGTGGGCGGGTTGCCGGTGGTCAGCCGGTCGCCGTCGGCGGGCGCGGCGGCCCGCACCCGGTCGACCAGCGCGCCGAAGGTGCGGTCGGTGAACAGCACCCGGGTGTCGACCCGCCGGCCCAGCTCGGCGCGGAGCGCGGCGACCAGCCGCATGGCCGCGATGGAGTTGCCGCCGGCGGCCAGGAAGTCGCTGTCCGGGCCGGGGTTGGCGCCGAGCAGCCGGATCCAGAGCCGCCGGACCGCCGCCTCCACCGGATCCCCGCCGTCGACCTCGTCCGCCGCTTCCGGGGCGGTCGTGGCGAGGGCGCGCAGCGCCGGCCGGTCCAGCTTGCCGCTGGTCGCGCTGACCGGCAGCGCGGCCAGCCGCACCGTCCGGGCCGGCAGCATCGCGGTGGTCAGCCGGGCCCCGGCGTACGCCCGCAGCGCCTCGTCGCCGGGCGCGTCGGCGGGGGTGAGGAAGGCGACCAGCTCGGTGCCGGCCGGACCGGGCACGGCCTCCACGGCGACCCCGTCGACGCCGGGGTGCCCGGCCAGCACGGCCTCGACCTCGCCCAGCTCGATCCGCTGGCCGCGGACCTTGATTTGCCGGTCGGCCCGGCCGAGGTAGACGATCCGGCCGTCCGGCGCCTGCCGGACCAGGTCGCCGGTGCGGTAGAGCCGCTCCCCGGGCCGGTCGTCGAACGGGTCGGGAACGAACCGCTCGGCGGTCAGCCCGGGACGGTTGAGGTAGCCGTCGGCCAGGCCGGGGCCGCCGATCAGCAGCTCGCCGGTCTCCCCCGGCGGCACCGGACGCAGGTCGGCGTCCACCACGTACGCCCGGTGGTTGGGCAGGGGCAGGCCGATCGGCACCGGGTCGGTGTCGGCGGCGGTGAGGTCGCCGCTGACCGCCAGCACGGTGGTCTCCGTGGGGCCGTAGCCGTTGAGGAACCGCCGGCCGGGGGCCCAGCGGGCGACCAGCTCGGCCGGGACGGCCTCGCCGCCGCAGAGCAGCATCCGCCAGGACGGCAGCTCCGCCGGGTCGAGCAGGGCGAGCACGGTCGGGGTGATGAAGCCCCAGGTCACCTCGTGCGCGGCGACGAACCGGGCCAGCCGGACGGGGTCGCCCCGGTCGTCGGCGCCGAGCAGTTGCACCGCGCCGCCGAGCAGCAGCGGCACGAACAGGTCCATGGTGGCCGCGTCGAAGCCGAGCGAGGCGATGCCGAGGCTGCGTACCGAGGCGTCGGCGCCGGTCAGCGCGGCGACCCCGGTGACGAACTCGACCGCGTTGCGGTGGGTGGTGAGCACCCCCTTGGGCCGGCCGGTGGAGCCGGAGGTGAACAGCACGTACGCCGGGTCGCCGGGACGCGCCGGGCAGGGCGCCAGCGGGGCCGGGCCGGGCAGCCCGACCGCTTTGACGCCCGGCTCGTCGCCGAACTCGGCCGCCGCGGCGTCGCCGACGACCACCCGCACCCCGGCGTCCCGGGCGATCTCGCGCAGCCGCTCGCGGGGGCCGCCCGGCTCCAGCGGCACGTACGCGGCGCCGGCCAGCAGCACACCGAGCACGGTGACCACCAGGTCGGGGGTACGCGCGCCGCACACCCCGACCCGGTCGCCGGGGCCGGCGCCGCGCTCGCGCAGGGCGGCGGCCACCCCGGCCGCCCGGTCGACGAGCTGCCGGTAGGTGAGCCGGGTGTCCCACTGTCGTACCGCCACCGCGTCGGGAGTGCGGGCGGCCTGCGCGGCGACCAGGTCGGCCAGGGTGGCGTCCGGCCAGGGCAGGTCCGCCCCGTACGCGGCGCTGACGGTCAGGATGTCGGTCACCCGTGGTCTCCCCGGTGCTCGGCTGGGTCGGTGATCTGGAGGCGGAGTTCGCTGACGTAGCCACGGCCCTGCGCGTCGGTGACCCACGACCGGGCCGGGGCGGGCAGCAGCTCGGAGACCACGATCGGGACGTCCGGGCCGGTCCGGTGGGCGGCGTCGACCATGGCGCAGAGCGACTGCGCGTACAGCGGGCCGGTCAGGTCGACGTAGCAGGGCTTGATCTCGGTGCCCACCTTGACGAACACCCGCTCGGGCAGGCCGGCGGCCGCCCGCCACCGGCGTACGGCGAGGTAGCGGGCCGTCTCGTCGGCGTGCCCGGCGAGGCCGCACGCGCCCGCCGTGCTCCGCCAGGTGCGGCGGGCCACCACCAGCCGGTCGATGGTGATCCGGGGCGTGTGCGGAGCCGGGTCGAGCAGCTTGAAGGCGTCAATCAGCAGCGAGTCGAGCAGGCTGGCGAAGACCTCCATCAGCGGCCAGCGTCCGCCGTCGGGGAAGACCGCGACCAGCTGGCCGGCGGAGCCCTCCACTGTGGCCGCGGTGGCCGGCACCAGCTGGTCGGGGTCCGCGCCGTGGGCGGTGTCGATGCCGAGCTGGCGGTCCGCGGGTCCGGTCAGCCCGTACGTGGTGCGGGTGGTCCGCCGGGGGTAGCTGTCCGGCCAGAGCAGCCGCAGCCGGGCGGGGCCGAGGTCGGCGTCACCGGCGGCCCGCAGCGCCGCCGGGTCGGGGTGGAACGGGCTGAACACGGCGCTGTCGTAGGCGACATGGGCCGGATGCAGCTCGCCGAGAACGAGCAGGAACTCCCCCCGTCGGATCGCCTCCGGCGAGGCCGCGCTGAGCTGGACGTCCGGGTTGTGCAGCCGGGCCGACGGCCAGCCGGGGCGCTCCGCGGGGAAAAGCTGCCGGACCCGCTCGGCCAGGTCTTCGGCGCGCAGCAGCAGCTCCGCCTGGTCGGCGGGCAGGTCGCGCAGGCCGAACAGTTCCGCCCACCGCTCGGTGAAGGCGGCACCGGCCCGGCCGATCGGGCCGTCCGGTGCGACCAGCGTCCCCTGGGCCAGCGACCAGAGGTCGGCCAGCCGCACCGGGCCGTCCGCGGCCAGCTCGTCGTGCAGCTCGGCGAAGAGGTCGGCGCATCGGGCGGCGACCTCCCCGGTGAACCATCGGGCGGTCTGCAGCACGAGCGCCAGCGGGGCGGCCAGCGCGTCCAGGACCGCCGAGCCGACGGTGAACTCGAGGTCCCGGGCCGTCTCCTCGTAGCAGACGGTGCGGCCGACGTACATCTGGCCGCTCTGGCGGGTGGCCGGGCGGCCGGTCACCGCCGTGAACTCGGTGTTCAGCGCGGCCAGGGCGACGCCGAGCCGGTCCGGGTCGCCGGCGGCCGCGGCGACCGCGTCGCGGGCCGCGCGGAGCCGGTCGAAGCCGGCGGCCACCTCGGCCCGGACACCCTCGTCGCCGATGAGCGCGATCCGCTCGGCGAGCACCCGCTCGGCGTCGGGGCTGACCGGCAGGTTGGCGCCCCAGATGAGCTGGCCGCGATCGACCCACCGATCGAGCAGCAGGTAGACGTCGTCGACGCCGTGCACCTCGCCGTCGGCGTGCATCCGCTCCGCCAGCTCGATCGCGGGGGTCCGCCCGTCGCAGGCGGAGAGCAGCCGGGCCTCGGTCGGGGTCAGCGCGATCGGCGGGTGCAGTGGCCAGCGCAGCTGGCGCCCCTCGACGGTCAGGTGCGGTTGCCGCGCAGGAGCCCACCAGCGGCGCACCGCCAGGTCGTCACCCAGCCGGTCGGCGTACGCGATCAGCGCCCATGCCTCGAAGAACACGTGCCGCCGGTCGACCAGCGACGGGCCGGGCGACAACCGGACAGCCGGCTCCTCGGGATCGAGGGTTCCCCAGCAGACCGGCCCGAAGAAGCCGATCGTCTCCGCCTTGCCGCAGTACCGCTGCCAGTAGCGCAGCAGGCTCAGTTCGCGCTTGCGCCGGCGTACGTTGCGCACCTCGGGATCGGTGCGCAGCAGGCCGTCGAGCGCGACGAGCATGTCCGGGTTCTGCCAGGTGACCGCCTCCCGCAGCAGCGGGTCGGCGGCGAGCTCGTTCACGACGGCGGACGAGTCGGCGAACGCCTCGCGCAGCACCTTGTCGAGCAGGTCCGGGTAGCTCGCGCCGGTCAGCACCGCGTCGGCGACGGCGGCCGCCTCCGGCGCGCCGAACCGGTCGAGCCCCTCCGCCGGGAACCCGGCGGTGCGCAACACCACGTCCCGCCAGACCGACCAGCCGGTCTCCCCCAGTGGCAGCAGGTGGCTCATCGGTTCTCCGTCCCCGGGGTGTCCACGATGTGCAGGCGCAGCTCGCTGAAGTAGCGGCGGCCGGCGCCGTCGGGCACCCAGGCCTGGTCCGTGGTCGGGAGCATCTCGCTGACGGTGAGCGAGGCGTCGTCGCCGCCGTCGACCCGGGCGGCCCGGACCATGGCGCAGAACATGTTGGCGAAGGCCGGGCTGGAAAGGTCCACGAAGCACGGCTTGGTCTCGGTGCCGAGCTTGACGTAGACCTGCTCGGGCAGGCCGAGCCGGCGCCGCCAGTCCCGCACGGCCAGGAAGCGCTGCCGCTCGCCGGTGGCCTGGGCCAGGCCGCTCTCCCCCACCGTGGTCCGCCAGGTCTGCCGGGCCACCACCAGCCGGTCCAGCGTGATCCGCGGCGTGTACGGCGCGGCGGCGACCAGCTTGAAGCCGTCCACCGCGTGCGCGCTGAGCGGCTCGGCGAAGACCTCGGCGAGCGGCCACCGCTGCCCGTCGGAGGCGGTGGCGACGAGCCGCCCGTCGACCTCGCTGACGGTGAGGTCCACGGTGGGCAGCACCCGGGCCGGGTCCCCGCCCGGCGCGTCCTGGAAGGCCAGGTGCCGGTCGGTCGGCCCGGTCAGCGACTCGGCGGTGCGGCTGGTCCGGCGCGGCCACTCGGTGGGGAAGAGCAGCCGGACCCGCCGCTCGCCCATGTCCTCGGCCAGCGCGGCGCGCAGCCGCTCCACCTCCGGGTGGGACGGGGTGAACACCGCGCAGTCGAACGAGGACCAGGCGGCGTGCAGCTCGCCGAGCACCACGGTGTACTCGCCCCGGGCCAGCGCCGCCGCGTCGGTGGCGCAGATCTGCAGGTCGGGGCTGTGCATCACGGCGTTGGACCAGGTCGGCCGGGCGCCGGGGAAGACCGCGTCGATCCGATCGGCCAGGTCGGCCACCCGCAGCCGCACGTCGGTGGTGCCGGGCGGCAGCGCGTCCAGCCCGAACAGCCCGGCCCAGCGGGCGGCGAAGTCGGCGGCGACCGTGTCGACCGGCCGTTCGCCCCCGCCCCAGAACAGGCCCTGGGCCAGGAACCACAGGTCCGCCAGGGCGACCGGGCCGTCGCCGGCCTCCGCGCGCAGCTCCTCGTAGAGCCCGCGGAACACCTCGTCGTACGCCTCGGCCAGGGCGTTCGCCATCCAGCGGGCGGCGCGCAGCAGCACGTCCAGCGGGGCGGCCAGCTCGGCCAGCAGCGGCGCGCCGAAGACCACGTCCAGGTCGCGGGCGGTGTCCTCGTAGCAGATGGTCCGGCCGGCGTACATCTGGCCGGCCCGGCGGACGGCCGGGACGCCGGTCAGCTCGGTGAAGGTGGCGTCGAGGGTCTCCAGGGCGGGGCGCAGCCGCACCGGGTCGCCGGCCGCCTCGGCCACCGCGTCCCGGGCGGCGCGGAGCCGGTCGAACCCGGCCCGCGCGGCGCTCCGGGCGGCCTCGTCGCCGATCGCCCCGATCCGGTCACCCAGCACCCGCTCGGCGTCCGGGCTGACCGGCAGCGCCGCGTCCCAGGTGATCAGCTCCCGCTCCACCAGCCGGTCGAGCAGGGCGTACCCGTCCTCGGGGCGGCGCAGCCCGATGGCCGGGTCGGCCACCAGGTCGGCGGCGCAGCGGTGACCGTCGGCGGCGGCGAGCAGGGCCGCCTCCACCGGGGTCAGCGCCAGCGGGGGCCGGCCGGGGCGCAGCACGGTCCGGTCCCGAACCGCGAGGTGCGGGCGCAGCACCGGCGGCCACCACCGGCGGACGGCCAGGTCGGCGCCGATCCGCTCGGCGTACGCGGCCAGCGCCCAGGACTCGAACCAGACCCAGCGCCGGCGGGTCAGCCCGGCGCCGGGGCGGATCCGGGCGGTCTCCGGCTGATCGGGGTCGACGGTCACCCAGCAGCTCGGGCCGAAGAAGCCGACGGTCTCGTTCTTGCCGCCGTAGCGCTGCCAGTACTTGAGCAGTGCCCGCTCCCGGTCCCGGCGTCGCACGTTGCGGGCCGCGTCGACGCCGCCGCGGGCCAGGCCGTCCAGCGCGACCAGGGCACCCCGGTTCTGCCAGGTGATCGCCTCCCGCAGCAGCGGGTCGGCGGCCAGCTCGCTGAGCCGCTGGGCACTGGCGCGGACCGCCTCGTCGAACTCCTTGTCGTACCGGTCCTCGCCGGTGCCGGTGGCCAGCAACTCGTCGGCCGCCGCGGCGGCCCGGGGCGCGGCGAACAGGCCCAGGCCGTCGGCCGGGAAGCCGGTGGTGCGCAGGATGGCGTCGCGCCACACCGACCAGGCCGTGGCGCCGAGCGGCACCCGGTGCGAGCCGCCGGCGGTCCCGCGGCCGGCGGCGCGCACCAGGTCCGTACCCGCGGCCGGCGCGCCGGTGCGGGTGGTCTGGCCAACGAGCGCCGCGGTCAGGTCGGCGCGGATCAGCGCGAGCAGCTCGGGGAGCCGGTCGTGCAGGAAGAAGTGGCCGCCGGCCAGCTCGTGCAGGGCGAACCCGGCGGCGGTGTGCTCGGCCCAGGCGGCGGTCTGCTCGCGGGTGACCGCCCGGTCGTCCCGACCGCTGAACGCGACGATCGGCAGCGGCAGCGGCTCGCCGGGCACGTACCGGTAGCCGTCCACCCGGCCGAAGTCGGCCCGCAGCAGCGGCAGCAGCAGCTCCACCAGCTCCGGGTGGTCGAACAGCTCGGCGGGGAGGCCGCCGCCGTCGCCGAGGCGGCGCAGCAGTTCGTCGTCGTCGGCGCGGGACAGCCCGTCGAAGGGGCCGGGCGCGGTGACGTGCGGGGCGCGGGCGCCGCCGACGTAGAGCCGCAGCGGCAGGGGCCGGCCGGTCCGGCGCAGCTCCCGGACCACCTCGAAGCCGAGCCGGCCGCCCATCGAGTGGCCGTAGAGGGCGTACGGGCGGTCGGCCCGGGCGGCGACGGCCTCGGCCACCTCGGCGACGTCGAAGCGCGGATCCTCGTTGATCCGGTTCTCCCGGCCGGGCAGCTGCACCGGCAGCACCTCGACGTCCGGACCGATCCCCTCCTGCCAGCGCCGGAACGCGCTCGCGCCGGCACCTGCGTAGGGCAGGCAGAACAACCGCACCGGCGCCTGGGGTCGGCTTCCGGCGGAGACGAACCAGTTCACCGCGGACCTTTCTGGACGGGGTCGATCCAGTACCGCTGGCGCTGGAACGGATAGGTGGGCAGGCCGGTGCGCCGGACCGTGCCCTCGGGGTGCAGGGCGTCCCAGTCGACGTCCCGCCCGGCGACCCAGTCGGCCGCCAGCTCGCGCAGCGGGCCACCCTCGCCCGCGACCCGGGCGTCGGTGTCCAGCAGCGCGTCCAGTCCGGCCAGCGCGCCGGGCAGGTCGGCGGCGACCACCGCGGCCCGGTGGGGGAAGGCCCGCCGACCGAGCGCCAGGGTGGCGGCCACCTCGGGCAGCGCGGGGGCGTCGCCGCCGAGGTGGGCCCGCAGCCGGGCCAGCGCGGCCCGCAGCGCCGCCGGGGTACGCGCCGACACCGGCAGCAGCCAGGGTCCGGCGGGCGGGTCGGCCGGGTCGGCCGGCGGCGGCTGCTCCACCACGACGTGCGCGTTGGTGCCGCCGAGGCCGAAGGCGCTGACCCCGGCCACCCGGCGCGGCCCCTCGGGCCAGTCCCGGGCCTTGGTGGGCACGTAGAACGGGCCGGCGGCCAGGTCGATCTCCGGGTGCGGGCGGGTGAAGTGCAGGTTCGGCGGGATCACCCCGTGCCGGACGGCCAGCACCGCCTTGATCAGCCCGGCGATCCCGGCGGCCGCGTCGAGGTGGCCGATGTTGGTCTTCACCGAGCCGAGCGCGCAGCTCTCGGCGGGGGCGGCGCCGGCGTACACCTCGTGCAGCGCGGCGACCTCGATGGCGTCGCCGAGCGGCGTGCCGCTGCCGTGCCCCTCGACCAGGCCGACCTCGCCGGGTGCGACCTCGGCGGTGGCCAGCGCGTTGGCCACCGCGGCGGCCTGCCCGGCCGGGCCGGGCACGGCGAAGCCGGCGCGGTCCGCGCCGTCGTTGGTGACCGCCCAGCCGGGCAGGACGGCGTAGATCCGGTCGCCGTCGGCCTGCGCGTCGGCGAGCCGGCGCAGCGCGACCGCTCCGGTGCCGGAGCCGAAGCCGGAGCCGTTGGCGCCCTCGTCGAAGGCGCGGCACCGGCCGTCCGGGGAGGCGAGCCCGCCCGGGACGTGCCGGTGCCGGGGCCAGGTGACGGTCACCCCGCCGGCCAGGGCGAGGTCGCACTGGTAGTCGGCGAGGCTCTGCGCGGCCAGGCAGACCGCGACCAGCGAGCTGGAGCAGGCGCTCTGCACGGCCAGGGCGGGCCCGGTGAGCCCGAGCCGGTAGGCGACCTGCCCGGGCAGGTGGTCGGTGAACTGCCGGCCGATCAGCCGGGCCTCCCAGTCGTCCGGGTCGACGTCGCCGACCACGGCCGGGTTGTCCATGAGGTGGAACAGGAAGTACCGGTTGGCGGAGGTGGCCGAGTAGACCCCGACCAGGCCGGGGAAGCGCTCCGGGTCGTGCCCGGCGTCCTCCAGGGCCTCCCAGGCGGTCTCCAGGAAGAGCCGGTGCTGCGGGTCGGTCCGGGCGGCCTCGTCGGCGGCGAAGGAGAAGAACTCGGCGTCGAAGTCGGCGACCCCGTCGAGCCGGCCGACGGCCCGCACGTGCCGGGGGTCCGCGCGCAGCCCCGGCCCGACGCCGAGGGCGGCCAGTTCCTCGTCGGTGTGCTCGTGGATGGAGTCGACCCCGGTGCACAGGTTCCACCAGAAGGTCGCCACGTCCGGCGCGCCGGGGAAGCGACCGGCGAGGCCGACCACGGCGATCTCGTCGCCGGTGTACTCGCGGGCCGCGGCGGCCGGCGCGGCGGGCGCGGGCAGCACCGGAGCGCGGACCGCCTCGGGCGGGGCGTCGAGCAGCGCCGCCTGGGCGGCCACCGTGGGGTGGTCGAAGAGGCGCAGCAGGGGCAGGCGTACGCCGAACCGGTCGGCGAGCCGCTGCTGCACCTGGCCCAGCAGCAGGGACTGCCCGCCGACGTCGAAGAAGCTGTCGGCGCGGCCGACCGCCGGGCGGCCGAGCACGGCGCACCAGATGTCGTGCACCGCCCGCTCGGTGTCGGTGGCGGGCGCCTCCCCGGCCGGCACCTCGGCCGCCGGGTCGGGCAGCGCCCGCTCGTCGACCTTGCCGGTGACGGTGAGCGGGAACTCGTCGAGCAGCACGACCGCGCGGGGCAGCGCGTACCCGGGCAGCGCGGCGGCGAGCGCGGCGCGCAGCGCGGCGGGGTCGGGGCGGTCGCCGGCCGGGCGGGCGTACGCCAGCAGTTCGCCGTCGCGGGCGATGGCGCGCACGCCGGCCACGCCGGGCTGGGCGGCGAGCACCGCCTCGATCTCGGTCAGCTCGACCCGGTGCCCGCGCACCTTGACCTGCCGGTCGAGCCGGCCGAGGCAGACCAGTTCGCCGCCGGGCAGCCGCCGGCCGAGGTCGCCGGTGCGGTAGGACCGCACCCCGTCGGCGTCCACGGTGAACCGGTCGCTGTCCTGGTTGAGGTAGCCGGGGGCGAGGTGCCGGCTGCGGACCACCAGCTCGCCGGTGTCCGGGGCCAGGTCGACCTGGTAGCCGGGGAACGCGGTGCCGATCGGCAGCGGGCCGGTGGCGGCCGGGTCCACGGTGGACAGCGACAGCACGTGCCGGGCCACGAAGGTCATCTCGGTGGCGCCGTAGCCGTTGACCAGCCGGCAGTCGGTGGCGAACCGGTCCCGGCCGCGGACGGCGTCGGCGTACGTGGCCTGCTCGCCGCCGAGCAGCACCACGCGGACCGCGTCGAGGCGCCGTTCGCCCAGGGTGTCGAGCAGGTAGCGGTAGACGGTGGGCGTGCAGTGCAGCACGGTGGCCCGGTGCCGGTCGAGCTGCGCGACGGCGTGGCCGAGCCCCTGCCGGCGCAGGTCGACCGGGACCACCGCGGCGCCGGTGAGCAGCGCCGGGTAGAGGTCGGGGATGGCGGCGTCGAAGCTGAACGAGGCGAGCAGGCTGAGCCGGTCGGCCGGGCCGATCGCCAGCGCGGCGATCTGGTTGTCGACGACGTGCGCCAGGTTGCGGTGGGTCTGCCCGACGGCCTTCGGCACCCCGGTGGAGCCGGAGGTGAACAGCACGTACGCCAACGCGTCCGGGTCGACCGGGACGGGCCGCAGCGGGGCGGGCGGCACCTGGTCCAGCGGCACCACGGTCCGCCCGTCGGCGAGGTCCCGGGCCAGTTCGCGGTGCTCGGCGCCGCAGGCGAGGGCGGTGACCCCGGCGGCGGCGAGCATGTGGCGCAGCCGGTCGACCGGGAAGCCCGGGTCCAGCGGCACGTACGCGCATCCCGCGGCGAGGGCGCCGAGCAGCGCCGCGACGGTCGGAACGCCGTGCGCGGTGAGCAGGGCGACGCGGTCACCGGGTCGGACGCCGGCGGCGACGAGCGCGGCCGCGTGTCCCCCGGCCATCCCGGCCAACTCGGTGTAATCGACCTCGTGGGTCTCACCGAGCAGGGCCGGACGATCACCGTGACGCGCCGCGACCTCGCCGAAACGATTGATGATCATCGGCTGTGCCATGTCAGCGGGCTGATGTTTCCCCATGGATGACAGGCGCGCAGCGTTCAGTGAATGTGATCATGATCCCCCCCAGGACTTCACATTGGAAGCAGAATAAGGCTCAATCTCTCGATGGAGAGGGCATCGATGCAGGTCAAGCCGAAGGGGGGACGGCACCCTGGAACCTCGGACGGAGGAATTCGTCCGATCATCCCTCTAGCGCGTAGACGATTTACCGCGTAAGTGCCTACTCGCGAGTTATTTTACGGTGAAAATACTTCCTGACCGTGGAATTTCCACATTGACGGCCTCGTCGCCGCAGCTCAACCCGGGTTTCGGGGAGCCTGCCTACACATCGTACGGTGGCCGCGGGATCGGGTCGACCATTGCGTCGAATCCCTTGGGGAGTTGCGCCACGAGATCCTGGAACTCCCCGACCGTGACCGTCTCGCGCAGGGTGGCGAGCACCGCGCGAGCACCCACCTCAGCCACCGCCGGGTCCACTCCGGCCCGTTCCGCGACCCGATACAGGAAGGCGACCGCGCCGCCGGTCGTGCCGCCCTCGCCCGGCGCGACGAGATAGCTGCCGACCTCGTCCGGCAGCTGCGCGGCCAGGTCCGCAGACTCGGTGGCGGTGATCCGCTCGGCGAGGGTCTGCAACACCGCCCGTGAGATCGTGGCGGCCTGCCCGGCGGGCAGCTCGGCGCGGCGGGACACCGCCTCGACGAATCGGGGAAACCGCACAGCCGCACTCCTGTCGTCGCCGCCCGCCGCCGGGTATCCGACAGCCCCGGCCCGAAACGGCCCGGAGCGTCGCGCCGCGGTTACCCGCGCGCGACGGCGGCAAACGGCCCACATCGCCGTGCGCGCCCCGGCGGCCGGATGGCGATCGACCGGGCAACCTGGCGGCCGATCCGGTGACCCGCCCCGGCGCCGCAGGGGGAACCGGGCTCGCGCGGCGGCTCGGTAGGCTCGCCGTATGGCCCGTACCACCCACCCCGGCGCCTGCCCGCTCGACTGCCCGGACACCTGCGTCTGGCAGCTGACCGTGGAGGACGGCCGGGCCGTCGCGCTGCGCGGCGACCGCGACCACCCGTTCACCCGGGGGGCGCTCTGCGGCAAGGTCAACCGCTACCTGGACGCGGTCAACGGCCCCGACCGGCTGACCACGCCCTACGTGCGCACCGGCCCGAAGGGCGTCGGGCGGTTCGCCTACCGGCCGGCGAGCTGGGCGGAGGCGGTCGACCGGGTGGCCGCCGGGCTGCGGGTCAGCATCGAGCGGGACGGCCCCGAGTCGGTGCTGCCCTACTACTTCGCCGGCACCATGGGGCACGTGCAGGGCTGGACGATGGGCCAGCGGCTCTTCGCCCACCTGGGCGCGTCCCGGCTGGACACCACCATCTGCACCGGAGCGGCCCGCGCGGCGCTCCGCTCGATCTACGGCAGCTCGATCGGCTTCGAGCCGGAGTCGATCGTGGCCGCGAGGCTCATCGTGCTCTGGGGCGCCAACCCGCTCGCCACCAACCTGCACCTGTGGCCGTTCGTGCAGCAGGCCCGGGAGCGGGGCGCGTACCTGGTCACCATCGACCCGCTGCGCACCGACACCGCGGCACGCAGCGACGAGCACGTCGCCCCGCTGCCCGGCACCGACGCCGCCCTCGCCCTCGGCCTCATGCGGCACGTGCGCGACGCCGGGGCGGCCGACGAGGAGTGGCTGGCCGCGCACACCGTCGGCTGGCCCGAGCTGGCCGCCCGGCTCGACGAGTGGCCGGTGGAGCGGGCCGCCGCCGAGTGCGGCCTGCCCGTCGAGGTGGTCCGCCGGCTCGGCGACCGGATCGCCACCACCCGACCCACCGCTGTCCGGGTCGGGCTGGGCCTGCAACGGCACCACGGCGCCGGCCAGGCGATCCGGGCGATCTGCGCGCTGCCGCTGGTCACCGGCGACTTCCGGTACCCGGGCGGCGGCGCCCTGGTGTCGACCAGCGGGCACCACCCGATCGAGGAGGACCGCGTGGTCCGGCCGCTCGGCATGCCGGCCCCGCCGGCCCGGTCGGTGAACATGAGCCGGCTGGCGACCGTGCTCACCGGGGAGGCCGACCCCCCGGTGACCTCGCTGGTGGTGTTCAACTCGAACCCGGCCGCCACCGCCCCGGACCAGAACCGGCTCCTCGCCGGCCTGCGCCGCGCCGACCTGTTCACCGTGGTGCTGGAGCAGCGCTGGACCGACACCTGCGACTACGCCGACGTGGTCCTGCCGGCGACCATGCAGCCCGAGCACCTCGACCTGCACTCCTCCTACGGCCACCACTACACGACGCTGAACCTGCCGGTCACCCGGGCGCCCGGGGAGGCGCTGCCGAACACCGAGATCTTCCGACGGATCGCCGCCGCGCTCGGCATCGACCACCCCCGGTTCTCCGACAGCGACGAGGACCTGGCCCGGCAGCTGCTGGCCGGCACGCCGGTCAGCTTCGAGGAGCTGCGCGAGCGGACGTACGCCCGGACCACCGGGGTGCCGGTCGGCGCCGCCCCGTTCGCCGCCGGTGGTTTCCGCACCCCGGACGGCCGGGCCCGGCTGCACGACCCGGCGCTGGCCCGGCTCGGGGTGGACCCGCTGCCCGGGCACACCCCGCCGGTGGAGGCGGCCGACCCCGAGCTGGCCCGCCGGTTCCCGCTGGTGCTGATCGCCCCGGCCGGCCGGTTCCTGATGAACTCCACCTTCGCCTCGCTGCCCTGGCACACCCGGCGGACCGGCCCGCCCCGGGTGCACCTGCACCCGGACGACGCGGCGGCGCGCGGCCTCGCCGACGGCGACGCGGTGCGGGTGCGCAACGATCGCGGCGCGTTCCTCGCGGCGGTCGCGGTGGACGAGGCGACCCGGCCGGGGCTGGCGTTCACGTACAAGGCCTACTGGGCGCGGCTGAGCCCGGGCCGGGCCACCGTCAACGCGGTCACCGCGGTACGCGACACCGACCTGGGCGAGGCGCCCACGTTCCACGACTGCCGGGTCGAGGTCGAGCCGGTGCCGGCCGAGCTGCTGATCCCCGAGTCGCCCGCCGACGCGGCGGCCGTGCCGGCGCCGGCCGCACCCGGCGATCCGGCGACGGTGCCGGCGGGCTGAACCCGGCGGCTCAGCCCTCGGCGAGGGCGTCGAGCACCAGCGCGGCGGTCCAGCTGAACGCCGGTGAGCCGAGCCCGGCCCCGGTGTCCGGGTGGAAGTACTCGTGGCAGCCGGCCGCGTCGACCAGGTCCAGCAGGGACTCACGCAGCCCGGCGGCCAGGTCGGCGCGGCGGTGGGCGCGCAGCCCGCGCCACAGCAGCCAGCCGGTGTTCACCCAGCTCGGGCCGCGCCAGTAGCGCAGCGGCTCGAAGTCCGGCGCGGTGCGGTCGTGGGTGGGAAGCGGGCGGTCCATCCGGGCGGCCAGGCCGAACCGGGGCGAGCACGCCTCGGCGAGCACCGCCCGCACCTGGTGGGCCGGCAGGTCGGGCAGGATCAGCGGCATCAGGCCGAGCACCGTACGGGCCGGGACGAGCCGGTCGGCCCGGACGTCGCGCGGGCGGAAGGTGCCGGTCACCGGGTCGTAGAGCCGGTCGACCAGGGCCTGCGTGATCCTCGCCGCGCGGTCCCGGTGCGGCCCCGGGTCGGCGCCGACCACGGTGGCGATCCGGGCGAGGGCCTGCTCGGAGACCCCGAGCGCCGCGTTGACCAGCGGGCACTCCACGAGGAACGGATGCCGGCCGAGCAGCCCCTCGTCGCGGTAGCGGCCGGCCCGGTAGGCGTCCACGAGCGCGACGTAGCGCGCGTAGTCCAGGTCGGTGGGGCGGTGCGCCGCGTCGGCGTGCGCGGTGTCGTGCCGGCGGTACGCCCGCATCACCGCCTCGTCGGCGGGCACCGCGGCCATCGGGGCGTCCCAGGCGGGGCTGTTGTCCAGGCCGGACTCCCACGGGTGCACGACGGCGGCCAGCCCGCCCCCGCCGACGTCCCGACGCCCGGTCAGGTAGCGCTGCTGGGCCACCAGCCGCGGATAGAGCCAGCGCAGCGCCGCCACCGAGGCCTCGGAGGGCGCCCGGCGGTGCACCAGCCAGGCGGCCGGGGCGTGCACCGGCGGCTGGACGATCCCCGAGGTGGCCGCCGCCGGGGCGCCGTCGGCCCGGGCGGAGTCCCAGAACTCGGGCCCGGGGAAGTACGCGCCGACCCGCAGCGCCGGGTTGAACACGATGTGCGGCACCCGCCCGTCGGCCCACTGCGCGGCGAACAGGGTGCGCAGCTCCCGCCAGGCCCGGTCGGGGCGGACGTGCGCCAGCCCGACCGCGATGAACGCCGAGTCCCAGCTCCACTGGTGCGGATAGAGGGTGCGGGACGGCACGGTGTGGTCGTGCTCCCAGTTGGCGTCCAACGTGGCCAGCGCCAGTCGCCGCAGCCGGGCGGCCCGCTCGGCGTCGCTGCGGCCGGGACCGCCGGCCCGCACCCCGGCCGCGCTGCTGAGCCCCATGGCTCGCTCGCTGCGCGCGCTCACGCCGCCGCCCGCCGCGGCCGGGCCTGGGCGAGGACGGTGGCGGCCTGGCGCAGGGCGGCGACCGGCTCGCCGCGCAGCCGGCACTCCAGCGCCAGCCAGCCGGGGTAGCCGATCTCGTCCAGAGTGGCCAGGAGCGCCGGCCAGTCCAGGTGCCCGGCCCCCGGCTGGTGCCGGTTGGAGTCGCTGACCTGCACGTGCCCCAGGTACGGCGCGGCCGCGCGCAGCGCCGCGCACGCGTCGTCCTCCTCGATGTTCATGTGGTAGGTGTCGGCGACCACCCGGACCGAGGGCAGCCCGACGGCGCGGCACAGGGCCACCGCCTCGTCGAGCCGGTTGACCATGTGGTCCTCGTACCGGTTGAGGGGTTCCAGGAAGAGGGTGACCCCCTCGGCGCGGGCGTGCTCGCCCAGCTCGCCCAGGGCGTCGACCAGCACCTGCCGGTCGCCGTCGGGCGGGCGGGGCGGCTCGAACGGCGGCAGCCGGCGGGAGAACATCCCCCAGGCGGCCGGGGTCATGGCGCCGATCCCGCCGAGCTCGGCGATGACCGAGAGCTGGGAGCGCAGGTTGCGCACCGCGTCGCGGGAGCGCTCGGGGTCGAAGTCGCCGATGAAGTGGTCCATCTCGACGCAGACGGTCGGCATGACCACGCCCTCGGCGCGGGCGCGGCGCAGCTCGGGCAGCCGCCGGGCGAGGGCCAGGTCACCCCGGCCGCGCAGCTCGATGCCCTGGTAGCCCAGGGAGACGGCGAGGGCGTACTTCTCGGACAGGCCGGCGCCGGGGAGCAACTGCTCCTGGCAGGCGAAGGGGATGGTCATGGGAACCTCAGCACCACTTGGAGGGCGTCACCGTCACCGCGGTCGAGCAACGCCAGCGCGTCGGCCACCGCGCCCGCGTCGACGACGTGGCTCACCAGCGGCAGCGGGTCGACGCTGCCCTCGGCCACCAGGTCCATGAAGGTGTGGGCGATTCGGGTCCCGGTCCACCGGCCGGCCGTGCTGGGCGCCGGGGTGGGCCCGGAGACCTGGGCCGCCACCAGCTGGATCCGGTTGTGGTGGAACTCCTCGCCGAGTCCCAGCCCGTGGGCGTACCCCTGGTAGAAGCCGGCGGCCACGACGCGGCCGGCGTGGGTGGTGGCGCGGATCGCCTCGTGGAGCGCCGGATACGACCCGGACAGCTCCAGGCAGACGTCCGCGCCGCGGCCGCCGGTGGCGGCGTGCAGCGCGGCGGCGGCGGAGTCGACGGCGGCGTCGACCACCCGGCGGGCGCCGAGCCGGGTGGCGTGCGCGAGCCGGTCCGGCACCCGGTCGACGGCCACCACCCGGGCTCCGGAGAGGACGGCGAGCCGGGTGCCGAGCAGCCCGATCACCCCCTGCCCGAAGACACCGACCCAGTCGCCGAGGTGCAGGTCGCCGGCGAGCACGGCGGTCAGCGCGATGGCGCCGGGCCGGGCGAAGACGGCGACCAGGGGGTCGAGCCCGGGGGCCAGCGGGGTGACCGCGCCGGCGGCCAGCACGGCCTCGGCGCGGTGCCCCCAGATGCCCCAGACGACCTGGCCGGGCCGGCGGTCGGCGACGTCGGGTGCGACCTCGACGACCTCGCCGACCTCCTCGTAGCCGAAGCCCACCACCGGGTACGCGGGCGCGGCCTGCCGGGGCACGAACATCCGGGTGGCGTCGTCCCAGTCCTTGCTGAGCCGGGGATTGCTGCCCCGGTAGAGGGTCAGCTCGGTGCCGGCGGAGATGCCGGAGTAGCAGGTGCGGACGCGGACCTGGCCCGGGCCGAGCGGGTCCGGGGGGCAGGGCTCCAGGCTCACCCGCCGGGGCCCGGCCAGAGAGACAACCCAGTTGGCCATGGCGTCGCTCCGAGAAAAGTGCCGGAGCCAATTCTAAACCGAAATATTGGTAATTGTCTTGTAAACGATCAATCGAGGGAGTTAAATCCCTGATGTACCCTTCGAGAGGAGTGCCACCGATGCCATCACCCTCGATGCGGATCCTCGCTCCCACCCTGATCATGGCACTTGCCGGGACAACCCTGCTGGCCTGCGGTGACGACGAGCCGAAATCCGACAGTTCCCGGATAACCGTGTGGAGCCTGGAAGACGTGGCGGACCGGGTGAACGCCACCAAGGCGATCATCGCCGATTACACCGCCAAGACCGGAGTCAAGGTCAACCTGGTCACGGTCAACGAGGACCAGTTCCCCTCCCTCATCGCCTCCAGCGCCGCCGCCGGCGACCTGCCCGACGTGGTCGGCTCGGTCTCCCTGGCCGGGGTGCGCACCCTGTCCGGCAACGACCTGCTCGAGCCGGACGCCAACAAGCGGGTCGTCGAGAAGCTCGGCCGGGACACCTTCTCCCCGCGCGCCCTCGAACTGACCAGCGAGGACGCCAAGCAACTCGCGGTCCCCAGTGACGGGTGGGGTCAGCTGCTGGTCTACCGCAAGGACCTGTTCGCCGCCGCGGGCCTGCCCGCCCCCGACACGTACGAGAAGATCGCCGCCGCGGCGGCGAAGCTGAACACCGGCGGCGTCGCCGGCATCACCGCGGCGACCGCCCCCGGCGACGTCTTCACCCAGCAGACCTTCGAGCACCTCGCGCTGGCCAACAACTGCCAGCTCACCGACGACGCCGGCAAGGTCACGCTGGACTCGCCCGAGTGCGTCGAGGCGTTCCGCTTCTACGGCGACCTGATGCGGAACAACTCGGTCAAGGGCGCCCAGGACGTGGACACCACCCGGGCCACCTACTTCGCCGGCAAGGCGGCCATGCTGATCTGGTCGCCGTTCATCCTCGACGAGCTGGCCGGGCTGCGGAACGACGCCAAGCCCACCTGCCCGCAGTGCCAGTCCGACCCGGCCTGGCTGGCGAAGAACAGCGGCTTCGTCACCGCGATCAAGGGTCCGAACGGCGCCGAGCCGGCCCAGTACGGCGAGATCAGCTCCTGGGCGGTGCTGGACGGCGCCAGCGACTCGGCGCAGTCCTTCGTGGAGTACATGCTCTCCGACGGCTACCCGCGCTGGTTCGGCATGTCCCCCGAGGGGCGCTTCCCGGTCCGCACCGGCACCGCGGACGACAAGAAGAAGTTCCTCACCGCCTGGAACACCAGCCCGGCCGGGGTGGACCGCAAGCAGCCGCTGTCGGCGGTCTACGGCGAGGACGTGCTCGCCACCCTGCGCGAGAGCCCGGACACCTTCCAGCGCTGGGGGCTGACCCAGGGCCAGGGAAAGCTGGTCGGGGCGATCCTCGGTGAGCTGCCGGTGCCCAAGGCGCTCGCCGACGTGGTCGGCGGGAAGTCCGACGCCCGCGCCGCCGCCGACCGGGCGAAGAAGGACGTCGACGCGATCGCCAAGGGTGTGAATTGACCACCACCGCGCCGGAGGCCGGCCGCTCCCCCACCGGGGAGCGGCCCCGCCGGTCCGGCAAACGCCCGCTCACCCTGCGCCGCCGCGAGTCCCGCGCCGGGCTCGCGCTGGTCACTCCCACCCTGCTCGTCGTGGTCGCGGTGATCGGCATCCCCATCGTCTGGACGGTGGTGCTGGCCTTCCAACGGGTACGCCTCGCGACCCTGCGCCGGACCGGCCTCTTCGGCGAGCTGACCCTGGACAACGTCGACCGGGTGCTGCACACCCCCGGCTTCGCCGACACGCTCTGGACGACCGTCGTCTACAGCGCCGGCGGGACGGTGGGCTCGATCCTGGTCGGCCTGGTGGCGGCGCTGGTGGTCCGCCGG
Organism: Micromonospora sp. NPDC005299; assembly: GCF_042872345.1. NCBI lineage: Bacteria > Bacillati > Actinomycetota > Actinomycetes > Micromonosporales > Micromonosporaceae > Micromonospora > Micromonospora sp. NPDC005299. The sequence continues at coordinate 38,017 of NZ_JBIAKG010000016.1, read as the reverse complement.
CCGTTCCGGGGCCGCACGATCGTCCGCGCGTCCATGCTGCTGCCGTACGTGGCGCCGGTGGTCGCCATGACGTTCGTCTGGCAGGTCATGCTCGACCCGCAGCTCGGCTTCGTCAACGACTGGGGCCGGCGGTTCCTCGGCTGGGACGCGCCGATCCCGTTCCTGTCCCAGGAGTCCACCGCGCTCTGGACGGTCATCGCGTTCGAGGCGTGGCGCTACTTCCCGTTCGCCTTCCTGTTCCTGCTGGCCCGGCTCCAGGCCGTGCCCGGCGAACTGGAGGAGGCCGCCCGGGTCGACGGGGCCACCCCGACCCAGCGTTTCCGGCACATCCTGCTGCCCCAGCTCATGCCGGTGATCGCCCTGATCGGCGTGCTCCGGTTCATCATGACCTTCAACAAGTTCGACGACGTCTACCTGCTCACCGGCGGCTCGGCCGGCACCGAGGTGGTCAGCGTCCGGGTCTACCAGTTCCTCACCGCGCGGACCGACATCGGCGCGGCAGCGGCGCAGGCGGTCGTGCTGGCCGTGGTGCTGATCGTCTTCGTCGCGATCTACCTCCGCTTCTTCAGCGGCCGACGGGAGGAGGCGTGATGGACCGGGACCGGATCGAGACGGTGAGCCTGCGCTGGCTGCGCCGACTGGTGATCGCCGCCTTCCTGCTCGTCACCCTGCTGCCGTTCTGGTACATGCTGGTGCTCTCGGTACGCCCCATCGAGCGGCTGCTGCTCGACCCCGGCTCGCTGCTCGTGCCGTTCGGCGAGCTGACCTTCGCCACCTACGCCGAGGTGCTGAAGTCGGTGGAGGACGGCGGGCAGGGCTTCCTCGCCTTCATCCGCAACAGCGGCATCGTGGCGGTGGCTGCCACCGCGCTCACCCTGGTGATCGCCATCCCCGGCGCGTACGCGGTGTCCCGGCTGCGGTTCTTCGGCCGGCGGCAGGTCAGCGCGCTGTTCCTGGCGGTCTACCTGTTCCCGTCGATCGTCATCGCGATCCCGCTCTTCGTGGTCTTCACGCGGGCCGGGCTGCGCGGGTCGCTGGTCGGGCTGGTGCTGGTCTACATCTCGCAGACCCTGCCGGTCTCGGTCTACATGCTGAAGAACTACTTCGAGACGATCCCGATCAGCCTGGAGGAGTCCGCCGCGATCGACGGGGCCGGCCGGCTCGGCATCATCCGCCGGGTCAGCCTGCCGCTCGCCGCGCCGTCGGTGATGGCGGTCGCCCTCTACGACTTCATGATCGCCTGGAACGAGTTCCTCTTCGCCCTGCTCTTCCTGGTCGACCGGCCCAACCGGTGGACCGTCTCGCTGGGCCTGTCGCTGCTCTCCGACGGCGTCGAGGTGCCGAAGACGGTGCTGATGGCCGGCTCGGTGATCCTCACCCTGCCGATCGTGATCCTCTTCTTCGCCAGCGAGCGGCTGCTCACCGAGGGCCTCACCAGCGGCGCGGAGAAGGGCTGATCCGCCGCTGCCAGGTGCCGGGAGTTCCCACCGGCGCCTGGCAGCGGCGCATCTCGGCCCTTGATGCCCGACTTGCGGGCTATCGTCGTTTCGGTCATCGGCGATCGGGGTGGGATGCCAGACGTACGCGAGACACTCAAGGTTCCCCGGGCCGGACACCTGCTGCATGTCGATGTGGTCGGCAGCGAGGGGGTGCCGCTGGTACTGATGCACGGCTTCCCCGACAACCTGCACCTCTACGACGAGCTGATGCCGCACCTCGGTGACCGGCGGGTCGTCCGCTTCGACTTCCTGGGCTGGGGCCGCTCCGACAAGCCCGAGGGCTACCCGTACACCGCGGACAACATGACCGGGGACCTCGCGGCGGTGATCGACCACCTCGGGCTGCGGCGGGTCGTGCTGGTGGCGCACGACGCGTCCGGGCCGCCGGCCATCGACTGGGCCCTGCTCTACCCGCACCGGGTTGCCGCGCTGGTGCTGCTCAACACCTACTACCACCAGACGGCGTCACTGCGCCGACCACCGGTCATCGCGCTGTACTCGACGCCACTGCTGCGCGCCGCGGCCCGGAAGCTGGCGGGCCGCGGCTCGGAACTGGCCCGGCGCCTCTACATCTGGCAGGTGGGCCGGTTCATCCGCGACGACCGACGCCGGGGCCCGGTGGTGGAGCGCCTGTGCGACAACTTCGTCGCGGTCCAGCCGGCGTTCTGGCGGCTCAACGACGACCTGCTCGGCACCGTCCTGACGCGCCGGCGCCGGATACCCGACCTGCGCCGGTTCGGCCCGCCGGTTCGGGTGATCTTCGGCGTCCAGGACCGTTCCCTCAACCCCCGGGTCGCGCGCCGCTTCGCGCAGCTCTTCCCCCGTGCGGACCTGCACCTGCTGCCGAACGCGGGCCACTTCGTGCAGGTCGACCAGCCGGAACAGACCGCCCAGCTCCTCCTGACCGCCGGTTGACCGCGCCACACCGCCCGCAGTTGACCTTGGCGGACGGCTCCACCAGGATGACCCGGTGCGGGCGACCCGGGAACGGACGGTCAGCGGGCGGCTGGCCCGGCTGATCACCGAGGTGCTCGCGCCGGGCGTCCTGGTGACCGCCCTGCCGCTGGTGGCGTCCGCCCGGGTCAGCCGCTCCCCGCAGCAGTTCCTGCTGTGGGGCGGCACCGCCCTGCTGTTCTGCGCGGTGATCCCGGTCGGCGTCATCCTCCACGGGGTACGCCGCGGCCGGCTCACCGACCGGCACGTCGGCGACCGCACCCAGCGGGCCCGCCCGCTGCTGACCGGCCTGGCCTCGGTGGCGGTCGGGACGGCGCTGCTGGCCGCGCTGCGCGCGCCCGCCGAGTTGTTCGCCGTGATCGTGGTGATCTTCGTGGTCGGCGCGGCCTGCACCCTGGTGAACCACTGGTGGAAGCTGAGCATCCACGCCGCGGTCGCGGCCGCCACCACGGCCGTCCTGGTGCTGCTGTTCGGCCCGGCGCTGCACGTCGGCTGGCTGCTCGTGGCGGCGGTCGGCTGGTCCCGGGTGGTGCTGCGGGACCACACCTGGCCACAGGTGGTGGCCGGCGCCCTCACCGGCGCCCCGTTCGCCGCCGGCGCCTTCCTGGCCCTCGGCTGAGGTTCCCCGGCCCGGCCCACACAAGATCAGCTACCGTGGCGGCATGGGCAAGCCGACCCGCTGGGTGACCGAGACCAAGCCAGGACACTCGCAGTGGTACGTCGACCGGTTCCGCCGGCTCGCCGCCGAAGGGGCGGACCTGGCCGGCGAGGCCCGGCTGCTGGACGCGCTCGTCCCGCGGGGCGCCCGGATCCTCGACGCCGGCTGCGGCACCGGCCGGGTGGCCGCCGCGCTGGCCGCCCGGGGCCACACCGCCGTGGGCGTCGACGCCGACCCGGTGCTGATCGACGCCGCCCGCGCCGACCACCCCGGCCCGCGCTTCCTGGTCGCCGACCTGGCCGAGTTCGACCTGGCCGCGCAGGACGAGCCGGAGCCGTTCGACGCGGCCGTGGTGGCCGGCAACGTGATGGCATTCGTCGCCCCCGGCACCGAGCGCGCGGTGCTGACCCGGATCGCCGCGCACGTCCGGCCGGACGGCCTCGTGGTGGTCGGCTTCGGCACCGACCGCGGCTACCCGGTCACCGGGCTGGACGCCGACGCGGTGGCCGCCGGGCTCCGCCTCGAACACCGCTTCGCCACCTGGGACCTGCGCCCCTGGCACGACGACGCGGAGTTCGCGGTGACCGTCTTCCGCAAGCCGGCCGCCTGACCCTCCCGCGCTCGCCCCCCGGAGCGCGGGTCAGGCCGGGGCGGCGACCGTGCGGGCGGCAGCCGGGTCCAGCGGGCTGCCGGCCGGCACCAGGCTGACCAGGCCCGCCGGCAGCCGGACCGGACGCACCCCGGCATAGCCGAGCATGCCGGGCACGTCGGCGCCGGCCAGCACGTAGCGCCGGCCGAGGTCGGTGACCACGCAGACCGCGCCGCCGGTGGCGCCGGGGGCGGCGACCGACTCGACGAGCGCGCCCCGCCCCGGCTCGACCAGCACCTGGTCGGCCAGCCCGCCCCGGCCGAGCGGCGTCCGCGCGGCGGCGGAGAGGTCCGGCGGGGTGGCGCCGAGCCGGACCTCGCGCACGCCGGTGTTGTCGCCGGCCCGGGCGCATACCGCGCCGCCCTCCACCGTGACCAGCGCGGGCGGGACGGCGGGCGGGGCGGTCGGCCCGGTGGGCACCAGGTCGGGGAGCTTCGGCAGGGCGGCGAACCGGCCGAGGGTGATCGGTTCCGGGTCGCCCTGGCCGGTGCGGGCGAGCAGCAGGGCGGCCTGCAACTCGGTGATGCCGGCCAGACCGGTCCGCCCGGCCACCGCGTACTGCCGGCCACCGCCGGAGTTGCGGACGAGGTAGACGTCGCCGACGGTCGCGCCGGTGACCCGCTCGGACGGGGTGCCCAGGTCGCGCAGCGGGGGCGGTGCCAGGTCGGCGCCGGCCGGCACGGTGTTGAGCAGCGCCGGGGCCACCGGCACCGCCCGCTCCCGGGTGGCGGCCAGCGCGGCGAGCACCCGGCCGGTGTCGCGGAGCAGGTAGCGCCGCTCGTGCCAGAGCAGGTGCAGGCTGCCGTCCGGGTGGCGCAGCAGCAGGCCCTGGTCGCCGAGGGGCCGGCCGCCGGTGGCGTCCCGCCCGATCAGCAGCGCCGAACGGACCTCCGTGCCGCCCGCCTCGGCGGCGGTGACCGAGCAGACCGTCCACGCCCCGCCGGTGAGCCGCCCCGGCGCGGGCAGCGAGTCGGGGGCGTCGGCGATGCCGAGCGGCAGTCCGCGCGGCACGCCCTCGATGGAGCGGCGGGAGACCAGCACGGTCTTCGGCCGTTCCGCCCCGATGACCAGCAGCGCCGAGGCGTAGTTGAGCACCGGGTGCAGCTTCTCCTCGCGGTAGACGAACCGCGCCCCGGACTCCTTCTCCACGATCACCGCGCCCTGGTCGCGCCAGGCGCTGCCACCGCCGGTGAACAGGCCGTAGAGGGCGACCCCGCCGAGCGCGATCACCGCGACCAGCACGCTGGCCAGGCCCGCACCGGCCAGCCGGCGGAACGGCGACTGGGCGGGGTCGGTCTCCCGCATCACCAGGGCGGCCACCGCCCGCTGGACGGTGAACTGGTAGGAGTGGAGCTGGTCCTGCCGGGACGGCATCGGATCCCTTCCGAGAACGATCGTCGGCGCACAGGATAAGCGCTCCGTCGATCTCCCGGGGACCCTCCGTGTCCGCCCCCGCGCCTCAGCCGGTGGCGGGATGGGTACCCCCGGGGGTATGTTGGGTCCAGGAGGTGCACGGTGAAACTTCGACCCGAGCTGACGGGCGACGCCCTGACCCGGCTCAAGCGGGCCCGTGGCCAGCTCAACGCCGTCATCGAGATGATCGAGAACGGCGAGGACTGCCGGGCCACGCTCACCCAGCTCGCCGCCGTCTCCAAGGCGATCGACCGGGCCGGCTTCAAGATCATCGCATCCGGCATGCGGCACTGCCGCACCGCCCGCGACCGGGGCGAGGAGCCGGAGATGACCGAGGAGGAGCTGGAGAAGCTCTTCCTCGCCCTGGCCTGACCGAACAAACCGCCGCCCGCGCGGCCTGATCGTCGCGCGGGCGGGTACTTCGCGCCCATACCCGGGCGGACGTCTGTCTCCCGCATACCCCCGGGGGTATGCGGGAAACGAAAGGAGCACCACACATGGCAGTGGACGTGACCGTGATCGCGACGTCCTCGCTCGGCGACCGCAGCTACCTGGCCTCGGACGGCCGGGTGGGCATCGTCGTCGACCCGCAGCGGGACATCGACCGCATCCTGTACCTGGCGGGTGCCAAGGGCGTGCGGATCACCCACGTGGTGGAGACGCATCTGCACAACGACTACGTCTCCGGCGGCCTGGACCTCGCCCGGATCACCGGCGCCCGCTACCTCGTGGCCGCGACCGACGAGGTCGGCTTCGACCGCACTCCGGTCGACGACGGCGACGTGGTGCCCCTCTCGGACGCCCTGCGCCTGCGGGTGATCGCCACCCCCGGGCACACCTTCCACCACCTGTCGTACGTGCTCGACGAGGCGACCGGCGGCGACTGGCGACCGGCGGGCGTGTTCACCGGCGGCTCGCTGCTGTTCGGCACCACGGGGCGCACCGACCTGCTCGGCGGCCAGCACGCCCACGCGCTCGCCCACCACCAGCACGCGTCGGCGCGCCGGCTGGCCGACCTGTTGCCCGACGGCACCCAGGTCTGGCCGACGCACGGCTTCGGCAGCTTCTGCTCGGCCAGCCAGGCCGACGCCCCCGAGTCGACCATTGGGCGGGAGAAGCAGGCGAACCCCGTGCTGCGGCTCGCCCCCGACGAGTTCGTCACCGACACCCTCGCCGGTCTCGACGCCTACCCCGCGTACTACGCCCACATGGGCGTGGCGAACACCGCCGGGCCGGCCCCGGTGAACCTGACCCCGGTCACCCGCGCCGACGCGGCGGGGCTGCGCGAGCGGATCGCCGCCGGCGAGTGGGTGGTCGACCTGCGCCACCGCAAGGCGTACGCCGCAGCGCACCTGGCCGGCACGGTCAGCCTGGGCCTCGACGGGCCGATGTCGACCTGGCTCGGCTGGCTGATCGACTGGGGCGTGCCGATCACCCTGCTCGCCGAGACGCCGGAGCAGGTCGCCGACGCACAGCGTGAACTGGTCCGCATCGGCATCGACCGCCCGGCCGCCCAGGCCACCGGCGCGGCCGAGCGGTGGGCGGCCGAACCGGGGCAGCTCCGGGAACTGCGGATGGCGGACTTTCCCGCTCTCGCGGCGGCCCGCGCCGGGGACGCCCCCGCCGGCCTGCCCGCCCCGGACGTCGTCCTCGACGTGCGGATGACCAACGAGTGGCGGGCCGGCCACATCGAGGGCGCCGTGCACGTCCCGCTGCCCGAGCTGCCCGGACGGCTGGCCGACGTGCCCGCCGGCACCGTGTGGGTGCACTGCGGCTCCGGCTACCGCGCCACCGCCGCGGCGTCCCTGCTCGCCAACGCCGGACGCGAGGTCGTCGTCGTCGACGACGCGTTCGCGGCGGCCGCCACCGCCGGCCTCGCCATGGCCGACCAGGCCTGAACCCGTACCCCGAGCACCGGCCGGCGCGACCGCGCGCCGGCCGGCGCTCCACCCTGCCGTCCGCCGTGGCGGTCCGCTTCCGGAACGAGGAGACATGAGCACCATCGACGCGACCACCCTGCGCGAGCTGATCGGCAGCGGGCGCGCCCCGCGACTGCTCGACGTGCGCACCCCGGCCGAGTTCGAGACCGTCCACATCCCCGGCTCGTACAACGTCCCCCTGGATCTGCTCAAGGAGCACCGTGCCGAGCTGCGCGACCACCTCGACGACACCGTCGTGCTGGTCTGCCACTCCGGCGCCCGCGCCACCCAGGCCGAGCAGGCACTGGCCGGGGTCGGGCTGCCCAGCCTCACCGTTCTCGGCGGCGGCATCACGGCCTGGCAGGCCGCCGGCGTGCCGATCAAGCGGGGCCGGCAGCGCTGGGACCTGGAGCGCCAGGTCCGCCTCGTCGCCGGCGCGATCGTGCTGGCCAGCGTCCTCGGCTCGGTGTTCGCGCCGCAGCTGAAGTGGGTCGCCGGCCTCATCGGCGCCGGCCTCACCGTCGCCGCCGTCACCAACACCTGCGCCATGGGCATGCTGCTGGGCCGGCTGCCCTACAACCGGGGCGCGAGCTGCGACCTGGACGCCGTCCTCGGCCAGTTGCGCGAGGCCCGGTGATGCTCCTGATGACCGTCGCGCTGGCCGTCCTCATCGGGGTCAGCCTCGGCCTGCTCGGCGGCGGCGGGTCGATCCTCGCGGTGCCGCTGCTGGTCTACGTGGCCGGCCTCCCGGCCAAGGAGGCCATCGCCACCTCCCTGCTCGTGGTGGGCGTGACCAGCGCGGTCGGGGTGCTGCCGCACGCCCGGGCCCACCGCGTGCGCTGGCGCACCGGGCTGATCTTCGGCCTGGCCGGGATGACCGGCGCGTACGCCGGCGGCCGGCTGGCCGGGTTCGTCCCGGCCTGGGTCCTGCTCACCGGCTTCGCCCTGATGATGCTGGCCACCGCGATCGCCATGCTGCGTGGCCGGCCCGGCGCCGAGGGCCGGCCGGTGCCGCACGAGCTGCCGGTGTTCCGGGTGATCCTGGACGGGATCGTGGTCGGGCTGGTCACCGGCCTGGTCGGTGCGGGCGGCGGCTTCCTGGTGGTGCCCGCCCTGGCCCTGCTCGGCGGCCTGCCCATGCCGGTCGCGGTCGGCACCTCGCTGGTGGTCATCGCGATGAAGTCGTTCGCCGGGCTGGCCGGCTATCTGGCCACCGTGCACCTCGACTGGGGCCTGGCGGTCGCGGTGACCGCCGCGGCGGTGGTCGGCAGCCTCCTCGGTGGGCGCCTCGCCGGTCGGCTGCCGGCGGACCTGCTGCGCCGGGCGTTCGGTTGGCTCGTGGTGGTGATGGGCATCTTCGTCCTCGCCCAGCAGTTGCCCCCGTTCGCGGGACTCGCCGTGGGAGCGCTTGCTGGAGCCGGTACGGTCACCATGGCGGTGTGGGGCCGCCGAAGGAGGAGACACAGTGGACAGCAGCGCCTGGGACACCCGGTACGCGAGCACGCCGGGTCTGGTGTGGAGCGCTGAGCCGAATCGTTTCGTCGTCGAGTCGGTCACCGGGCTCACCCCCGGCGCCGCGCTGGACCTCGCCGCCGGTGAGGGACGCAACGCGGTCTGGCTGGCAGAGCAGGGTTGGCGGGTCACCGCGGTGGACTTCTCGCCGGTGGCCGTGGGCCGGGGGCGTGAGCTGGCCGCCGGCCGGGGCGTCCCGGTCGAGTGGCGGGTCGCCGACGTGACCGCGTACCGGCCGGTGCCCGGCAGCTACGACCTGGTGCTGATCAGCTACCTGCACCTGCCCGCCGACGACCTGGCCCGGGTGCTGGCCGCGGCCAAGCAGGCGCTGCGCCCCGGCGGGAGCCTCGTGGTGGTCGGCCACGACCTGGCGAACCTGACCGGCGGCACCGGTGGGCCGCAGGACCCGGCCGTCCTGCTCACCCCGGAGGCGGTGGTCGACGGGCTCGCCGGGCTGCACATCCGGCGCGCCGAGACGGCCCGCCGTCCGGTGGCCACCACCGACGGCGGCACGGTCGATGCCCTCGACACGGTCGTCGTGGCGAGCCGCCCCGACTGACCGGCGCCCCGGCCCGTCAGGGCCGCAGGATCAGCCGGATCGGGTTGCCCTCCTTCTCGTGCACCCGGCGCACCGCCTCCGGCGCATCCGCCAGCGGCAGCACGTCGCTGACCGACGCGGACAGGTCGAGCCGGCCCAGCCCGGTGAGCGTGACCAACTGCCCGACGTGCTCGGCCTCGGAGCCGTAGTGGCCGAGCACCGCCTGCCGGTTGTAGGTGAACCGGCTGTCCGACGGGATGCTGATCGGCTTGTTGGCGATGCCGGCGAGCACCAGCCGGCCGTGTCGGCCGAGCACGGTCATGGCCTGCTCGCGGACCGCGTTGACGCCGGCGAAGTCGAACGCCACGTCGAGCCCCCGGGTGCCGACCAGTTCGAGCACGGCGTCCTTGAAGCCGCCGTCCGCAGGGTCGATGGCCAGGTCCGCGCCGAGGGCGAGCGCCCGGTCCCGGGCCGCCGGCAGCGGGTCCACGGCGATCACCGGGGCCGCGCCGACCAGCAGCAGCAACTGCACCGCGTGCGCGCCGAGGCCACCGACGCCCCAGACCGCGACCGCCTCCGCCGGCCGGACCCGGGCGGTCTCGGTCACCGCCGCCCACGGCGTGGAGACCGCGTCAGGGATGATGCAGGCCTGCTCGAACGGGAGCAGATCGGGGACGGGAACCAGGGTGTCCTCGCGAGCCAGGGCGTATTCGGCCCAGCCGCCGTCGTAGTCGACGCCGCGGGTGAGCACGAGGCCGAACCGGTCCCGCTCCCCCGCCTGGAGCAGCACCCGCTGGCCCGGCTCCCAGCCCCTCACCCCGTCACCGAGCGCGTCCACCGTCCCGGCCACCTCATGGCCGAGGGTCACCACGTCCCCGCCCAGATACAGGGGGGTCAGGGTGCCGTCGATCAGGTGCACGTCCGACAGGCACACCCCGGCCGCGGCGACCCGGATCCGCACCTGCCCGCGCCCCGGCTCGGGCACCGGCACCGATTCCATCCGCAGCGCCCGATCGGCCACGTGCAGCCGTCCGGCCAGCATCTCCGCCACGCTCGCTCCCCTCTCCGGCCTCCTCGACCGCCGACGGCTCCAGGTCCCGCCGCGCCGAGTCGTCGTGGGGCGTACCCGTCGCCGACGCGGCGATGCGGCCGGGCGGGGAAAAACGGCCGCGCCGCCGATACCCTCGGGCCACCGGACGACCGGCCGGTAGCATCCGGTGACGGACCGGCGGAGAGGACACGGGTGGGCGCACGCTTCGAGGAACTGGCCTGGCGGGAGACGCCGATCGGCGAGATCAGTCTGCGCCGGCGCCGCGACCCGTCGCTCGACGTCGACGTGTACGAGGTCAAGCTCGACGACGAGTTCCTGATGTCCAGCCTCTTCCCGGTCGCGGAGATCGAACTCGCCCGGCTCGGGCTGGCCCCGCTGGCCGGCGGGGCCCTGGACGTGGTGGTGGGCGGGCTCGGCCTCGGCTACACGGCGCGCACCGCGCTGGAGGATCCCCGGGTGCGCTCGCTGCTGGTGGTGGAGGCGATCGAGGACGTGATCGACTGGCACCGCCGCGACCTGCTGCCGTTCGCCGCCGGGCTGGCCGCCGATGCGCGGACCCGGTTCGTCCGGGCGGACTTCTTCGCGGCGGTCGCGAACGGCGCCGGGTTCGATCCGGAGGCGCCGGGGCGCCGGTTCCACGCGGTGCTGCTCGACGTGGACCACTCCCCGCGCCAGGTGCTGCACCCCAGCCACGCCGACTTCTACACCGTGGACGGGCTGCGCCGGCTGGCCGCGCTGCTGCACCCGGACGGGGTGTTCGCGCTCTGGTCGAACGATCCGCCCGATTCGGAATTCCAGCGGACGCTGACCGAGGTGTTCCCGACCTCGGTGGCGCACGTCGTCCGCTTCCCGAACCCGTTGCAGGGCCGGGAGGCCGCGAACACCGTGTACGTGGCCCGGCAATGACCCAGCCCCGGGCGGGCATGGCGGGAGCCGGAGCGGGAAAGCGGGCGGCCCACCGTACTCCCGGGAGGGTGACATGCGGGCTTTGCTCTGGACCGTCGGCGTCGTGGCCGTTGTGCTCATCCTGCTCGGGCTGCTGCTGGAGGCGGCCCGCTGGCTGATCATCATCGGCCTGGTCGCGTTGGTCGTGGTCATCGTCCTGGCAGCCGTGAAGACCCGGCGGGTGCTGCACCGGCCCGCCGGCCGCCGCTGACCGGGCGCGCCCCACTCCGCCGCACCGCGCCGTGTGACGAACTCAGCAAGTTACTCCGGCGTAAGTTACCGGGCGGTTAAGTTAGGCTGAGGGCCGTCATCCGGCAGCGAGGAGAGACGGCGATGGACGCGACCGCGCAGCGGCCCTGGACGCGCAGCTACGCCCCGGGCGTACCGGCCGAGATCGCGGAGCCGACCGGCTCGCTGGTGGACCTGCTCACCGACGCCGCCCGCCGGTTCGGCCCCCGGGTCGCGCTCGACTTCTACGGCGCCACCACCACCTACGCCGAGCTGGCCGACCAGGTGGCCCGGGCCGCCGAGGCGCTGCGCCGGCTCGGCGTCGGCCCGGGCGACCGGGTCGCGCTGGTGCTGCCGAACTGCCCGCAGCACGTGGTCGCCTTCTACGCGGTGCTGCGCCTCGGCGCGGTGGTGGTCGAGCACAACCCGCTCTACACCGCCGACGAGCTCGCCCACCAGCTCAGCGACCACGGCGCACGGGTCGCGGTGGTGTGGGACAAGGTGGCGGCGCTGGTCGCCGGGCAGGGCGCGGTCGAGACCGTTCTGGCCGTCGACCTGACCGGGGCGCTGCCACGGCTCAAGCGCTGGGCGCTGCGGCTGCCGCTGCCCAAGGTCCGCGCCGCCCGGGCCGCGATGACCGCCCCGGCCCGCGACGCGCTCTCCTGGTCGGCGCTGGTCGCCGGCGCCGCCCCGATGGCCGCCGACCACCCCGCGCCCCGACCCACCGACACCGCGCTGCTCCAGTACACCGGCGGCACCACCGGCGTCCCGAAGGGCGCCGTGCTGACCCACCGCAACCTGCGGGCCAACGCCGCGCAGGGCCGGGCCTGGGTGCCCGGCCTGCGCGACGGCGCCGAGACGGTGTACGCGGTGCTGCCGCTGTTCCACGCGTACGGGCTTACCCTCTGCCTCACCTTCGCGGTGAGCATCGGCGCCACCCTGGTGCTCTTCCCCCGCTTCGATCTCGACCAGGTGCTCGACGCGGCGCGCCGCCGCCCGCCGACCTTCCTGCCCGCCGTTCCGCCGGTCTACGCGCGGCTCGCCACCGCGGCCCGGGAACGCGGCGTCGACCTCACCTCCGTCCGGTACGCGATCTCCGGCGCCATGGCCCTCCCGCCGGCCACCGTGGACCTCTGGGAGTCGGTGACCGGCGGCCTGCTGGTCGAGGGCTACGGGATGACCGAGACCTCGCCCATCACCCTGGGCAACCCGGTCGCCCCGACCCGCCGGCCGGGCACGGTGGGGGTGCCGTTCCCCTCCACCGAGGTGCGCCTCGTCGACCCGGAGGACCCGACCCGGGACCGCGCCCCCGGCGAGGCCGGCGAGCTGCTCGTCCGCGGCCCGCAGGTGTTCGCCGGCTACTGGAACCGCCCCGACGAGACGGCCCGGGTGCTGCTGCCCGACGGCTGGCTGCGCACCGGTGACGTGGTCACCATGGACGCCGACGGCTTCGTCACCGTGGTCGACCGGATCAAGGAGCTGATCATCACGGGCGGGTTCAACGTCTACCCGTCCGAGGTGGAGGAAGCCCTGCTCCGGGTCCCCGGCGTCCGCGAGGCCGCCGCGGTCGGCCTGCCCACCGGGGACGGCGAGGAGGTGGTGGCCGCCGTGGTGCTGGACCCCGGGGTGGGCGCCGGCCCGGACTCGGTCCGCTCGGCCTGCCGGCAGCATCTCGCCGGCTACAAGGTGCCACGCCGGGTGGTGGTGGTCGACGAGCTGCCCCGCTCGCAGATCGGCAAGGTCCTCCGCCGCGAGGTCCGCGACCGCCTGATCGCCGAGGGCTGACCGGGAGTCCGTCACCGGTCAGGGCAGTTGACCCGGCCGGTCGACGATCGCGACCCGGAGTTGCGCAACGGCCGATTCCGGCGACTCCTTGCCGTTGCGCACCACCGACCTGCGGGTGCCGAGGTAGACGTGGGTGTCCCGGTCGAAGATGAGGTCGTTGTTGCCACCGATCACGCCGGGCATACGAATCGCCACCCCGTGCCGGCCGGCGGCGTCCACCACGTCGCCCGAGATGACGACCGCTCCGGGCTCCCGCGCCAGCAGTTCGAACAGCGCCGCCAGCGCTCCGGGCGGCACGAAGCCGTCGAGCACCGATCGCGCCGTGGTGTACGCCATGCTCTCGCTCCCGTACACGGTCTTCTCATCGGCTCCCGCGGGGAGATGCAGGTCGACCGGGTGTTCCCGAAGATATCGAAGCAGCTGGTCCGGGTCGGTGGGCAGGTCGCCGTGGTACGCGGGCGACGGGAGCTCGTCGAGCTCCTTGGCGGGATCCGCGGGATCGATGGGCCGGAGCACCCGCAGTTCGCCCCATCCGTTCGGTTCGTTCTCCGGCCGGTAACGCGCCTGCGGGTGCGCGACTCCCCCGGCCGACTGCCACATCTGCACCCGCATGGTGGTGTACGGGCCGCTGTCCGGCCTCTCCCGGCTCGTCGCCAGGGCCTCCGTGAACACGTACTGGTCGGGTCGGGCGGTGAGCTCGGGCTGCTGCCGGGCGGCATCGGCCGCCAGTCGGAAGATCTCCGACGCGCTGGCCGTGGGCGGCGGCTGGTCACCCACCCCCATCGTCTGGGCCGCCAGGCCACCGACGGTCAGTGCGACCGCCAGTCCGAAGGCTCCGGCGAGGCGCCAACCGCGCAGGAACCGGGTACGGTGCCCGACCGGACCGGCCGCCGAAACTGCCTCGGCCCGCCGGACGATGTGTACCTTCAGGTCCGTGAGGAGCTGCTCCTCGAAACCGTGCGGTGACTGCTCAATCTTGGTCATGGCGTCGTCTCCGTTTCACGCGAGGGTGGTGGCCGGGCGGGCGAGCACGGCGCGGACGACGCGCCGGGCACGGTGCAGGCGGACCCGGGCGGCGACCGGGGACATCCCGAGCGCGGTCGCCGCCTCCGCGACGGTGAGGCCGTCCACGGCGACGCTCTCGACCAGCGCCCGGGTGTGCTCGGGCAACTCGCGCAGCGCCCGACACGTACGGCGAGCCGCCGACTCGGCGTCGATCCGTTCCTCGATGCGGGCGATGTCGTCGGCGTCCAGGTCCCGTCGTCCGGCCAGGCGGCCGGTCACCCGCAGCCGCTGGGCTGCCCGGCGCCGCTCGTCGGCGATGACGTTGCGGGCCACCCCGAACAGCCAGCCGATCTGGCTACCCCGGTCCGGCCGGTAGCCGGCCGCCGATTCGATCACCGCCAGAAAGACGTCGGCGGTCAGGTCCGCGGCGAGGTGGGGGTCGTCGACCCGGCGCGCCACGAACCGGCCCACGGCTTCCACGTGCCGCCGGTAGAAGATCTCAAAGGCCACGGGATCGGCTCCGATGCCCGAGATGTCACTCTCCACTGAGCCAGGATCATGCACGGGCCGTCCTCTCTCGTAGCCGTTACACCCCTTCTTCGTCCGGCGGAGCGCGGGTGTTACAGAAACGAGAGCTCGTCCAGGGCTCCTGACTATCCCCGGGTGACGCGTCCGTGGTCGTCAGGACCGATCGCCTTCGCCACCTCGCTCAGGTCATTGTCCAGCTGGTGATCGCGCCCGGGCAGCCGGTGCAGCTGGGCCTGCGGGATGGCGCGGGCGTACAGGTCGGCATGCGACGGTGGGGCGGTCTCGTCCTGGAGGCCATGAAACACGTGCACCGGCACGCCGTGCGGCAGCCTCGCACCGAGGTCGTGCGGCAGCTCGAACTCCTCGCCGGGCCAGCCGCCCGCACCGACGAACGGAGCGGCGATCAGCACGATCGCGCTGAGCTCCCGCTCCGGTGGTCGCTCGGCGAGCGCGGTGATGAGGATCGTCGCGCCCACCGAATGGCCGGCGACGACCGCGCCGTCGTCCAAGGCCGCCATCTCACGCCGGATGGCCGCGCTCCACCTGGCGTAGCTCGGGTCGTCCTCGTCGGGCATGCGCGGGTAGCGGACCTCGTAGCCGTCTCCGAGCTCCCGCCTCAGGCTGTCGACCAGCTTGTCGTCCCATTCGTCGTGGGCGCCCGCGCCGCCGCCCTGGATGAACAGGATCTGCCGGGTCCCTGCCATGACGATCCACCTCCGCGCCCGCCGCGTCACCACAGTCGAAGCTTCAGTCGAGACCGCGGTGAGCGGCCCACAGGGTCCCGGCGCGGCTGGCAGCCCGGTCGACCAGGGCCACCAGCTCGGGCCTCTCCGGCACGGGGAACGACACGTAGGTGCCGCGGCCGCCGGCGGTCGGTCGGCCGTAGGCCTTCGCCGCGAGGCGCCCGTCGGGCAGGAGCCGGACGTTGAGCGTGGTCAGCGTGAACTCCTCACCGCGTCGGGTGTCGGTCCAGCGGAGTCCCTCGGGGATCGTGACGTTGATGGCCAGGGCGCTGACCTCGAGGGGGACATCGCTGCTCATGAACGCATGTTCTCACGCCGGCCGAGGCACACCCATGCGGCCGGCACGGCGCGGACCCTACCGTCCGGCACCGACGTCCCGGCCGACTGCGCCTCCTTGGACTCCGCCGCCCGCTGGATTTGCCGAAGTAGCAAGAAAGTTTGTCAGCACCCGGGGCATTCAGGATGCTGGTGGGCATCGCGGCGGACGCCGCGCAGCACCGGAAGGAAGCGCCGCATGAGTGGACACGGACACCAGCTCAGCGAAGAGGAGGCGGCCGCCATCTTCGAGCCGCCGGCCTGGGACGAGCGGTACTCCGGCCCGGAGAAGGTCTGGAGCGGGAACCCCAATGCCCAGCTCGTCGCCGAGGTGGCCGGGCTGACGCCGGGCACCGCGCTCGACGTCGGCTGCGGCGAGGGCGGCGACGTGATCTGGCTGGCTCGGCAGGGCTGGACGGTCACCGGCGCCGACTTCTCCGCCAACGGCCTGGCACGCGCCGCCCGGCACGCCGAGCAGGCCGGGGTCGCCGACCGCACCGACTGGTGGCAGGTCGACGCACGGACCTTCGCGGCGGACGGCCGGTCCTACGACCTGGTCACCAGCCACTTCCTGCACCCGCCGGACGGCGGCATGGTGGAGGTGACGCGCCGGCTGGCCGAGGCCGTCGCGCCCGGCGGGCACCTGCTGGTCGTCGGTCACGCGCCGTCCGAGGTGTTCACGCACCTGGCCGCGAGCCAGCACCGGGCCATGTTCCTCGCCGAGGAGCTGCTGCCCGGGCTGCCGGACGACTTCGAGGCTCTCGTGGTCGAGCAGCGGCCGCGGACGGCGACCCGCGACGGCGTGACGGTCGACATCGACGACTCCACGCTGCTCGCCCGCCGGAAGTCCTAGGCCGGCTCATCGCGCACGGCCGCTGTCCGTGCCGGGACGAGGTCGCCGATCAGAACCAGCTCTCCCGGGTGTCGAGGGTGGTGCGGTCCAGGCTCTCCAGCAGGTCGAACTGCGGCCCGGTCCGGGGCAGCTCATACCGGAAGAAGTACCGCGCCGCCTGCCGCTTCCCGGCGAGGAAGTCCCCCTCCGGGCCGTCCGGCGAGCCCAACGCCTCGACGGCGAGCAGCTGCTCCAGCCACATCCAGGCGATCACCACGTGCCCGACCGCCTCCAGATAGAGCGAGGCGTTGGCCAACGTCACCTCGGGGTCGCCGGCGCCGTGCAGCCGCCGGGTGACCACGGCGATCCGGTCGACCGCCGCGCCGAGCCGCCCGGCCAGCTCGGCCGCCTCGCCGTCGGCCTTCCAGGCCCGGGTGACGGTGGCCCGGATGGTCTCCAGCAGCAGCTCCAGGCCGGCGCCGTCGCGCATGGTGACCTTGCGGCCCAGCAGGTCCAGCGCCTGGATGCCGTGGGTGCCCTCGTGGATCGGGTTGAGCCGGTTGTCCCGCCAGTGCTGCTCGACGTCGTAGTCGCGGGTGTAGCCGTAGCCGCCGTGCACCTGGATGGCCAGGTCGTTGGCGGCCAGGCACCACTGCGACGGCCAGCTCTTGGCGATCGGGGTGAGCAGGTCCAGCAGCAGGTGCGCCCGGCTGCGGTCGGCCTCGGCCGGGGCGGTCTTCTCCTCGTCGAGGAGCCGTCCGCAGTAGAGGATCAGGGCGAGCGCCCCCTCCACGTAGCTCTTCTGCGCCAGCAGCATTCGGCGTACGTCGGCGTGCGCCACGATCGGGACCTGCGGCGCGGTGGGGTCCTTGTCGGCGGCCGGCCGGCCCTGCGGGCGCTGCCGGGCGTACGCCACGGACTTCAGGTGGGCGGTGTAGCCGAGCGCGGTGGCGCCGGCGCCCACCCCGATGCGCGCCTCGTTCATCATGTGGAACATCTGCGCCAGCCCCTGGTGCGGCTTCCCCACCAGGTAGCCGACCGCCCCGGGCCGCCCGTACGGGCGGTGCACGCCCTCGCCGAAGTTGAGCAGCGTGTTGGTGGTGCCCCGGTAGCCGAGCTTGTGGTTGAGGCCGACCAGCACCACGTCGTTGCGGGGGCCGAGCGCGCCGTCGGCGTCGAGGAGCACCTTCGGCACGATGAACAGCGAGATGCCCTTGACCCCGGGCGGCCCGCCGGGGATCCGGGCGAGCACCAGGTGGACGATGTTCTCGGCCAGGTCGTGCTCCCCGCCGGAGATCCACATCTTGGTGCCGACCAGCCGGTACGTCCCGTCGTCCTGCGGCTCGGCCCGGGTGGTGATGTCGGCGAGCGAGCTGCCGGCCTGCGGTTCGGACAGGCACATGGTGCCGAAGAACCGCCCCTGCACCATCGGCCGGACCCAGGTGTCGATCTGCTCCGCGCTGCCGTGGGCGAGCAGCAGGTTGGCGTTGCCGAGGGTGAGGAAGGGGTAGGCGGCGGTCGACACGTTGGCGGCCTGGAACCAGGCGGAGCAGGCGGCGGCCACGGCGTGCGGCAGTTGCATGCCGCCGACCGACTCGTCCATGGTGGCGGCCAGCAGGCCGGTGCGGGCGTACGCGTCCAGGGCTGCCTTGACCTGGGGGATGGTGCGTACCCGCTGCCCGTCGAAGGTCGGTTCGGTGGCGTCGGCGGCCCGGTTGTGCGGGGCGAACTGCTCGGCGGCGACCTGCGCGGCGAGATCCAGCACCGCGTCGAAGGTCTCCCGTGAGTGCTCGGCGTAGCGCGGCCGCTCGGTGAGCCGGCCGACGTCGAGCCAGTCGTGGAGCAGGAACGCCAGATCGCGACGGGACAGCAGGGTGGACGACGACACGGGTCTCCTTCCGTCGACCGTCGTCAGCCGCGGCGCAGCCCGGCGACGGCCTCTCGGAGGTCATCCTGACTGATCGGGGCGGGCGGCGCACCCTCCGTCGCCTCCCGGAGCGCCTTGGCGAGTTGCACCCGGCGCAGCACCTCCCGCAGGTCGGCCCCGGTGAGCCCGGGTGTGGTCGCGGCCAGCGCGGCCGGGTCGACGTCGGCGGCGAACATCCGGAAGCCGGGCCGCTCGTGCCGGTCGATCAGCTCCCGGATCATCTTGGCGAGGATCTCCGCGCGGCCGGTCTCGTCCGGCGCCGGGATGGCGATCTTGAGGTCGAAGCGGCCGGAGCGGGTCAGCGAGGCGTCCACCCGCTGCGGGAAGTTGGTGGTGGCCACCACGATGACGTCCGGGTTCTCCTCGAACAGGGTGTTCATCTCCTGCTTGAAGATGCCGGCCACCGCGTTCACCGCCTGGCTGGCCGCGTCGCCGCCGGCGCCGGCGCCGGCGTAGCTGATGATGCTGTCGAACTCGTCGAAGAGCATGACGGTGGGCCGCCGGTAGCGGCGCGCCTCCCGGAAGATCCGCTTGATGTTGCGCTCGGAGCCGCCGAGGAACTTGTCGAGGATCTCCGGGGTGCGGATCTCCACGAAGTCCGCGCCGATCTCGTTGGCCAGGGCCCGGGCCAGCATGGTCTTGCCGGTGCCCGGCGGCCCGTACAGCAGGATGCCCTGCGGCCGGCGCGCGCCCCAGCGGGCCATCGCCTGCGGGTGCCGGAACGACACCGCGACCTCGCGGAACCGGGCGACCACCTCGGCCAGGCCGCCGACCTGGTCGAGGGTCACCGCCGCGCTGCGCGGCACCGCCGCCGCCGCGCGGTGACCCACGGGGTACGACCGGCCGCGCAGCAGCGTCGGCTCCGGGGTGTCGCCGGCCAGCTCCCGGACGGTTTGCAGCACCACGCCGACCATGGCGGTCAGGTGCGCCGGCGTCACGTCGGCGCTGGGCACCTCGGCGCGTACCCGCACCGTCGCCCCGTCGTGGCTGACCTCCGGACGCAGGCCGGCCTCCTCGGCGGCGCGCAACACCGCCCGGCCGGCCGGGTCGCGCGGCGGCTCGACCAGGGTGGCCCCAGCGGGACGCAGCCCGAGCCGGCGCCCGGCCTCGGCGGCGACCCGGCCGACGGCGGCGGCCGGACCGTCGCCGCCCCGGGCGGCGAGCCGCTGGGCCAGCAGCAGCCCGACCGGCCCGGCCAGCCCGAAGGCGAGCAGGCCGGCGCCGGGCAGCGGGGTGTCCGCCCGCAGGTACGCCTCGAAGCGGTGCACCGGCCGACCGTCGCGGCTGTCGGCCCGCACGGTGCAGCGCACCTCCCGCACCGGCGCGGGGAAGTCACCTCCGGCCAGCAGCTCCACCGGCCCGTCCTGTGCGGCGGCGAGCAGCGCCGTCGCGTCGGTGACGGTCACCCGGGCGCCGAGCACCGTCACCGTCTCCACGTCCGGCCGGACCTCGTACCCCGTCATGCGACCACATCCCTCGCTGCGGCGGTCTCCGCTGCCGAGTCTGGCACCGTGGCGCCGCCCCGGCCACCGGCGCGGGTCAGCCCGCCTCGGCGAGCAGGCCGTCGACCAGGTCGCGGGGCAGCCCGTGGGTGTCGTGCAGCCAGTGGTAGTCGCGCTCGGTCAGCGGCCCGCGCGCGCGTACCCGGTCGACCAGCGGCCGGCCCCGGTCCAGCAGGCCGCGGAACCGCCGCTCCTCGTCCAGCAGCAGCTCCCGCAGCGGGCCGACCTCCGTCTCCTGCCGGAACCGGCGCAGCGTGTCGCGGTACGCGTCGAGCGGCAACTCGGTCA
Source organism: Micromonospora sp. NPDC005299 (assembly GCF_042872345.1). Classification (NCBI taxonomy): domain Bacteria; kingdom Bacillati; phylum Actinomycetota; class Actinomycetes; order Micromonosporales; family Micromonosporaceae; genus Micromonospora; species Micromonospora sp. NPDC005299. The sequence continues at coordinate 17,726 of NZ_JBIAKG010000016.1, read as the reverse complement.
GGCCGCGCGCTGGGTCGTCGCGCCACAGCACGGTGAGCGCCCGCCGGACCAGCCGGCGCAGCACGTAGCCGCGGCCGGTGTTGCCGGGGCGTACCCCGTCGCCGAGCACGACCACCGCGGAGCGCAGGTGGTCGGCGACCACCCGCAGGTCCTCGCCGCGCAGGTCCCACCGGTCGCGGACCGCGCCCACCCACGGGGTCAGGCCCGCGCCCTCAAAGACCGACCGGCCGCCGCGCAGCACCATCTCCAGGCGCTCCAGGCCCATCCCGGTGTCGATGCTGGACGTCGGCAGCGGCGTCAGCCGTCCGTCGGCGTGCCGGTGGTGACGCATCTGGACGTGGTTCCACACCTCCATCCAGCGCTCGTCGGTGCCCGGGGTGCCGACCGGCGGCCCCTCCCCGGTCCACACGAAGATCTCCGAGTCCGGCCCGCACGGGCCGGTGGGGCCGTTGGACCACCAGTTCTCCGCGCCGTTCGTCTCGACCGGCACGCCCAGTCCGGTCCAGGTGGCGAGCGCGGTCTCGTCCGGGCCGACCTGGTCGTCGCCGCCGAAGACGGTGGCGTGCAGCCGCCCCGGGTCGATGCCGAAGCCCTCGGTGAGCAGTTCGTGGCCCCAGCGGAGGCTGGTCGCGATGTCGTAGTCGCCGAGCGACCAGGAGCCGAGCATCTCGAAGACGGTCAGGTGGGTCCGGTCACCGACCTCGTCGAGGTCGGTGGTGCGCAGGCAGCGTTGCACGTTGACCAGCCGCCGGCCGCCGGGGTGCGGGCGCCCCAGCAGGTACGGGGTGAGCGGGTGCATGCCGGAGGTGGTGAAGAGCACCGGGTCGCCGGGCGACGGGACGAGTGAGCTCTCCGGCGCGTCGCGGTGGCCCCGGCGGTGGTAGTGGTCGACGAAGGTGTGGACGATCTGGTCGGGTGTCATGGCACGGGCCTTCCGGTGGGGACGACCGGACGGTCCGCCGCGCGGGCGGTGGGTGACACGACGACGCCGGCGGACCGTTTCCGGTCGCCGGCGGGGATTGGGCAGGTCAGGCGGCGGCAACCGGCGAGCGGGAAGCTCGCGCGGCCGCGGCGGTGATGCTGCGCCTGAGGTCCATGCCCATGACGGTAGCCGATCGGCGGCGGCGCCGCCCACCGGAATGGTTCCGGTGGGCGGCGACCGGTCAGGCCGTGCCGGAGGAGACCAGCGGGGCCGAGGCCACCGGCTGGCGGCGTTCGGCGCGCCGGTTGGGCAGCGACAGCCGGATCACCTTCCACCAGGCGGAGGCGACCTGCTTGGGCAGCGGGCCGGTGGTGTACTTCAGCCCGTACCGGTCGAACAGCGCCCGGACCTGCGGGGCGATCTCCTGGTAGCGGTTGCTCGGCAGGTCGGGGAAGAGGTGGTGCTCGATCTGGTACGACAGGTTGCCGGTCATGATGTGCAGCAGGCGGCTACCGCTGATGTTGGCCGAGCCGAGCATCTGCCGCAGGTACCACTCGCCGCGGGTCTCGCCCTCGATGGAGGTCTTCTCGAAGGTCTCCACACCGTTCGGGAAGTGCCCGCACATGATCACCGAGTGGCTCCACAGGTTGCGGATCAGGTTCGCGGTGAACGTGGCGGCGAGCGTGGACAGGAACGACGGGCCGGACAGCAGCGGGTGCAGCACGTAGTCCTTGAGCACCTGGCGGCGGATCTTGCGGCCGACCGCCTTGGCCCGGGCCCGGAACGCCGGGTCCTTGTGCCGGCCGTTCTTGAGGTTCTCCCCCAGCTCCAGGTCGTACGCGGCGATGCCGTACTCGAAGAAGCAGGCGTTGACGAAGTTGTAGAACGGCTGGCCCAGGTACATGGGGTGCCACGGCTGGTCCTCGTCGACCCGCATGATGCCGTACCCGAGGTCGTTGTCCTTGCCGAGCACGTTGGTGTACCGGTGGTGCAGCTCGTTGTGCGAGTGCTTCCACTGCTCCGGCGGGGAGACGTGGTCCCAGTCCCAGGTGGTGGAGTGGATCTTCGGGTCGCGCATCCAGTCCCACTGCCCGTGCAGGACGTTGTGCCCGATCTCCATGTTGTCGAGGATCTTGGCCACCGCGAGGCCGGCCGTGCCGACGATCCAGGCCGGCGGGAACAGCGAGAAGAGCAGCACCGCGCGGCTGCTCAGCTCCAGCGTTCGCTGGGTCTTGATCACCTTGCGGATGTAGCGGGCGTCCCGCTCACCCCGGTCGGCGATCACCCGGTCCCGGATCGCGTCCAGCTCCTTGCCGATGATCTCGATGTCCTCGGCGCTGAGGTGGGCGATCGGGTTGTCCGCCTTCTTCTGGATCACTGTCACGTCGGAGGGCCTCCTGTCAGAGTTCGATGTCGCAGGTACCGGCGGCCGCCGACACGCAGGTCTGCACGAGCACGCCGTCGCCGGGGACGGCGGTGGTGACGTCGCCGTTGCGCAGGTCGCGCACCGCGCCCTCCCGCAGGGGGACGACGCAGCCGAAGCAGATGCCCATCCGGCAGCCGGACGGCATCAGCACTCCGGCCTGCTCGCCGGCGTCGAGGATCGGGGTGGCCCCGTCCGCCTCGACGGTCACCCCGGCCTCGGTGAACGTCACGGTGCCGCCCTCCCCCGGCGAGATCACGGTGGGCCGGAACCGCTCGGTGTGCAGCCGGTCGGCGAGCCCGTGGGAGTCCCAGTACCCCTCGACGGCGTCGAGCATGCCGATCGGCCCGCAGGCCCAGCTCTGCCGGTCGAGGTGGTCGGGCACCAGGTCGGCCAGCTCGTCGACGCCGAGCAGGCCGTCGGTGTCGGTGTGCCGCTCGACCAGCCGCAGCGCGCCGGCCTCGGCGAGCGCCCGCAGCTCCGGCCCGAAGATGACGTCGTCCCGGGTCGGCGCCGAGTGCACGAGCACCACGTCGGCCCGGTCGTGCAGGCCGGCGCGGAGCATCCCCATGACCGGGGTGATCCCGCTGCCGGCGGTGAGGAAGAGGACCCGTCCGGGCGTCGCCTCGGGCACGACGAAGTCGCCCTGTGCCTGGTCCAGCTGGACGATCGTGCCGGGACGGACCCGGCGGACCAGGTGGTTGCTGACCTTCCCGTCCGGGATCGCCTTCACGGTGACGGAGATCAGGCCGTCCGCGGCGCCCGGCGCCGAGGTGACCGAGTACGCCCGCCACTGGCGCACCCCGTCGACGTCCACGCCGAGGCGCACGTACTGTCCGGGCAGGTGCCCCTGCCAGCTGCGGCCCGGCTGGATGACCACGGTCGCGGCGTCCCGGGTCTCCGGACGGACAGCGACGATCCGGCCACGCAGCGGGGCGCCTGCGCGCAGCGGCGCGACGAGGTCGAGGTAGTCACCGGGCAACAACGGGGTGGTGACCGCGCCGGCCAGCCGCAGCAGTCTGTCCCGGAAGGTCACCTTCTGGGGGCGGCGGGGGGCAGTTGTGGTCATATCACCAGGGTGACTGCGTGATCGCATAACATCTTGACCGGCAAAGGTGAAAGGCCCGCAGGTTTTTGTTCGGGGAGAACAACATGTCGGACGAGTCCGAGTCGAACTATCGCGCCGCCCATCTCGAACTCGACGAGCGGGTGTCGGCCCGGCTGCGTGACCGGCTCCCCATCGTCGCCGAGCGCACCGTCAGCGCCATCACCGCCGAGGTCCCCGACTACTCCGGCGCGCTCACCGGCACCATGCGGGAGAAGATCGAGAACGCGGTACGCATCGCGTTGGGCACCTTCCTCCAGCTCATCGACGGGGCACAGCTGGCCGATCCGAGCACCCCGCTGGCCCCGGCCCTGGAGGCCGCATACGCGCTGGGCAGCGGCGAGGCCCGCTCCGGGCGCAGCATGGACGCGCTGCTCGCCGCGTACCGGGTCGGGGCGCGGGTGGCCTGGCGGGAGGTCTCCGCCACCACGGTGCGCAGCGGCCTGTCCGCCGGGACGGTGGCCGAGTTCGCCGAGCTGATGTTCGCGTACATCGACGAGCTCTCCGCGGCCAGCGTGGCCGGGCACGGCGACGAGCGGGCCAGCGCCGGCCGGGCCCGCCGCCGCAACATGGAACGGCTCACGCAGCAACTGCTCGCCGGGGAGCCCGAGGAGATCCTGCGGCGCAGCGCCGAACGGGCCGACTGGCCGCTGCCGCAGACCCTCACCGTCGTCCTCCTGCCCCGCCACAACCTGCGCGCGGTGCTCGCCCTGCTCGGCCCGCACACCCTGGAGAGCGGCGAGGACCTGCCCGGCATGGACCCGGCCGAGGAACTGGCCGTGCTGCTGGTGCCGGACACGCACGGCGCCCGGCGGCGCCAGCTCACCCGCCTGCTGCACGGGCACCGGGCGGTGCTCGGCCCGGCCCGGCCGTGGCACCGGGTCGCCGCCTCCTACCAGCGGGCCACCCGGGCGCTCGCCCTCGGGCTCGGCGAACCCGACGCCGGGCCGGTCGACACCGAGCACCACCTGGCCGAACTGCTGCTCAGCATGGACCCGGAGGCCCTGGCCGACCTGCGCGCCCAGGCCCTCGCGCCGCTCGCCGACCTACCCCCGGCCACCGCGCACCGGCTCGCCGAGACGCTGCGCTCCTGGCTGCTGCACCAGGGCCGCCGCGACGACGTGGCGGCCGACCTGTTCGTGCACCCGCAGACCGTGCGCTACCGGATGGGCAAGCTCCGGGAGCTGTACGGCGACCGGCTCCACGAACCGGCCACGGTGCTCGCCCTCACCATCGCCCTGGCCGTCCCGCCCACCCCACCGGAGACGGAATGAACAGCCCGGGCGCGATCCGCGCTGCTGCTCGGCGGCGGTCCGGCGTCAGCGGGTCCCGGCGAGGGCCCGCCGCGGTTCGCCCAGGAACGCGTAGCCGGCCAGCGCACCGGCGAGAACGGCGTCCACCGCGATGACGAAGCCCCGGTCCATCCCGCTCGGGGCGAGCGCGAACCCGGCCGCCAGGGCGACCACGGCGATCAGCACCAGGATCCCCCGGACCGCCTGCCGCGCGGCCGGACGCCTCAGCGGCGGCAGGATCCCGGTGACCGCCAGGACCGCCCGGACGGCGCCGGCGAGCCCGACGACCAGCGAGGGCACGGCCAGCCCGGCCACCTCCCGGTCGAGCCCGTCCAGTCCCGACCAGGCGAGCAGCCCGAAGATCACCACGGCGAGGACGTGCAGATGGGCGTCGCGGAGGTGGTGGCGTCTGGCCGGCCGCACCGATGGCTCGCTGTCCCGCGCCATGACCGTCCTCCGTCCGGATGCCGGCGTCATGGACAACCATCGTCGCACTCCTCGGGCTGCGCTCCAGCACCCGACCGGGCCTACTCCTCCGGGATGCCCGGACCGACCTCGCCACGCCTCAGGTGCTCGGCGTTGCGGTCGGCTTCGCTGTCCGCGTGCGCGGCTCCCGCTCCGGCGTCCGTGGTGCGACGCCCCTCGGCGTCCTGATACACCGCGCCTCTCTCGAGCGCGTCTTCCTGCTGCCGACTCTGCTCAGGTGTGGTCACCACCACCGATTACCCTGCGATCGCGGCGAATATGCGACCCGGCCTGGTCGACGGCGGAGATCCTCGCCAGTTCGGCGGCGAACTCGGCGTCGGTGAGCGCCCCACGCTCGTGCTGTCGGGTCAGCGCGTGGATGTCGCGCCGCTGGTCGGCGGTGAGGGCATCCCCGGCCACGCGGGTCGGGCCGACGCCGGCGGAGGGCCTCGCCGGCCGGCTGCCCCCGACGGCGGACGGCGCGGGCGAGCCGAGGGGCGGCGCGGGTCTGCCGGCGGGGGGCGCCTGGGCGGCCCATGTCCAGGCCGGCGATGCTGGCCGTGCCGCTGCGGATCTCCGCCACCGACGCCCAGGGCACCGTGATCGTACGCAGAAGGGACCGGGACCGGAGGCCGCGATCGCTGACGTAGACGCCGAGCATCGCCCGCCGCGCCATGACGACCACGGCACAGACGAGCCACACTCCGACGAGGACCGCGAACGGCGCCGGCATCGACGCGCGCAGGTACATGACGACGAGGAACGTGGCGACAAGGGCCACCGGGACAAGCCCCTGCACCGCGAAGCCGGTGGCGATGTCGAGTGAGTACGGCCGATGCCATCCGTTCATGACGCCATGGTGGGCAGAGGTGTCCAGCGTCGCGGTGCCTGTCCTCAGGCGGGGACGTAGACGAGGTCCATGGTGTCGGTGCGCCCGGACCAGCGGAGTTCGAGGTGCCAGCAGCCGGCCTGCGGCAGGTCGATGATCGACGGGCCGGGGCCGCCGGCGACCTCGCGGGTGGCCCGGGTCGTGGTGCCGTCCAGGGTCGCGGTGATGACGAGGGTGGTGGGCGCGCTGGGGTCGGGCGACGGCGTGGCCGCCGGCCTGGCAACCCAGAGGATCTTGTTGTTGGGCCCCTCCGTCCGGCCGACGGCCAGCGGCTGGCCGAACAGCACCGCGACGATGTCGCCCTTCGCACCGAACACATGCGCGATGCGCGCGTCCCCGCTGAACCCGGCGTCCGCCCAGTCGGGCAGCCTGCCCGCCTCGACGTGGGCCGCACAGCCGGTCGTTGCACCGGCCGCCGGGGTGGCCGGCGTGGCCGACCGCCCCGCGGTGGTGCAGCCCGCCAGCAGGACCACCGACCCCAGCAGGAGCCTGCCCCATGAACGCATCTCGCACCTCCGAACCGGTGCCGGTCGGCGGCACCCCCTTGCCCTGACGACACCGGTCGGGCAGCGCGGGTTCCGCCCGTGGCGGATGACGGCTGTCGCGCGGCGCGACCCGCGCCTAGTCCAGGGACGCGGCGATCCCGATCGCCCCGTCCCGGGTGAGATCGCCCTCCAGCCGGTAGCTGACACCGGCGTCCTCCCAGATCAGCGTGGCCGCGGCCAGCCGTGCGGTCTCCACCCGCACCGTGCCGGCGCGGTCGACGTAGGCCAGTTCGTGCGGGCCGCCGATCCAGATGGCGAAGTCGCCGTGGACCTGGACCCATTCCACGCCCGGCCCACTGATCTGCTTGTGGAAGACCGGGTCGAGGCCACCGTCGAAAGCGTCGAGGCGCAGCGCACCACCGCGGTAGAGCAGCGTCACCACCCGGTACGCCCCGGTGCCGTCCGGGTCGGCGACCAGCACCTGTTCCGGGTCGCCCAGCTCGGCTGGCACGCGGATCGGGAAGCGGACGTGCCGCTGCGCCTCGTCGAGGGAGGCGGGCCGCTGCGCCGGCAACGGGGACGGCACGCCGGTGGGCGACATCGGCGCCGGGGTGGTGTCGATGACGATCCCCGAGAAGCGCAGCAGTCCCGCCACGGCGTCGGCGATGGCGGCCCGCCCCGGCGGCAGCAGGGCGACCAGCAGCGCGGCCAGCGCCGCGGCGAGCCAGTAGCGCCAGCGGCGCCGACGGTGCGCCGGCGTGGCCAGCCGGGCCCGCACCCGGGCGGTCACGTCGGGAATCTCGGGTGTCTCCAGCCAGGTGGCGAGGTCCCGCAGTTCGCGCTCGAGATCATCCACGGCGCACCTCCTCGCGGTCGAGCAGGCTGCGCAGCTTCGCCAGGGCCCGGTACGTCCGTGACTTCACGGTGCCCTTGGGCCAGCCGAGCGTCGTCACGGTTTCCTCCTCGGTCAGGTCGAGAAGGAACCGGCACACGATCACCTCGCGGTCCTTGACCGGCAGCTGGCGCAGCGCCGCCACCAGCGCGGCCCGGCGCTCCGCGGCGAGGACCCCGCCGACCGCGGCGTCCTCGCCGACCTGCGCCCCGGGGTCCGCCGCCGTGGCCCGCAGGATCAGACCGTCCCGCCGGCTGCGGGACCGGTGCAGGTTGCGGGTCTCGTTGGCGACGATCGCGAGCAGCCACGACCGGAAGGACGACTCGCCGCGGTAGCGGGACAGGTTGCGGAACCCCTTCACGAACGCCTCCTGGATGACGTCCTCCGCGTCCGATCCGGCGCCGAGCAGCACCGCCGTCCGGTACGCGGACGCGGTGTGCCGGGCGACCAGGAGTTCGTACCCCTCCAGGTCACCGGCGCGAGCACGGGTGACAAGCTCGTCGTCGTCCAGTGGAGACCTCCGCTCCGATCACCCTCATGACACCGGCCGCACGGCGCTGGTTCCATCTTTCGCGGCATGGAACCTCGACGGCTTCGAGGGTGTCACCCGGGCATGACCGTCACCATCTCACGCCGCAGCATCCTGACCCTGCTCGCCGGTGCCGGTGCCGCCGCACTGGCCGGCTGCGAGCCGACCCGGGGCACCGCCTCGTCCCCGGCCGTCGCCATTCCCGATCCGTTGCTCGTCCACGTCGACGAAGGGCAGGCTCTCCTCCGCGGGACCGACCGGCGAACGATCCCCCGCGCCGTCGCCAGCGCGGACGGCGCCTGGATCTTCGCGACCGCCCCCGACGGCCCCGACACCGCCTGCTGGCGGATCGACACCACGACCACCCACGCGTCGGCGAAGACCGTGCTACCCGGGCGCTGGGTACCCCAGGCGGTCTCGGCCGACGGTACGGGGCTGGCGCTCACCACGACCGGGGCGACCGTGAACGGCGGTCGCCCAGCAGGGCGGGAGGTGACGCCAGTGCTGGTCGCCGACGTCAACGGGGCACGCCACCGGCTGGACCTGCGGGGCAACGTCGTCCCGGAGGCGTTCACCGCGGACCGCACCGGGCTGTTCGTCCTCGATTGGCTCCCGCCGACCGCGCCGGACCGCTACCGGGTGCGGGTCGTCGACCTCGCCACCGGTGAGCCCGGCCCGCTGTCCACCCGCGACAAGTCGGCGGTTCCGCCCGGCGCCGAGGAGGAGATGCGCGGCGACGGGCGCCAGGCGGTGCTCGCCCCGGACCGCACCGTCCTCTACACGCTCTACACCCACCAGCCCGGCCATCAGCACACCCGCGACCTGGTCAGCGGTCGGCCCGGCAACGCGCACGCGTTCGTCCACACCCTGAACCTGCGGGAGCGGTGGGCGTACTGCATCGACCTGCCGCACCCGTTCGGCGAGGCGGCCGCAGTCGGCCACGCCATGGCGATCAGCCCCGACGGAGGTCGGCTCCTCGTCGCCGACGTCTCGTCGGGCACCGTCGCGGACATCTCCACCGAGGAACTGGCGGTACGCCGCACGGTCCCGCAGGACCGCGCAACGGGCGCCGCGCACGCCGCCGCCGGCAACGACCGCCTCTTCCTCGCCGCCGGTACGACGGTGCGGGCCCTGGGCCTCACCCGCCTGACCGGCACGGTGGACTGGCGGGTAGGCGAGCCGGTCGCCGGCCTCGTGCTCAGTCGGGACGGCAGCCGCCTCTACGTGGGCCAGCGGAACGCGGTGAGCTGGCACGATCCGGGCACGGGTCGCGAACTCGGCCGCGTCCCGGTCCCCGGTCTCGTCGCCGTCCGCGGGTTGGCCGGATCCGCCTGAACCCGGGCCGAGCCCGCCTCGCGGCAGAGGCCGCAACCAGTCGCGGAAGAGCAGGTGCGCAGGTGCTCGTCGCAATCCCTCCGGCACCCATCGCCCCGTCATGATCAAAAGCGAGGTCCCAACGATCACGTCTATGATCCACTGGCGGCGCGACGGTGACGGAGGACCGCAGGTGATCGACGCGATCTTTTTTGATGTCGGCGGGACGATTCTCGACGAGTCCCGCGAGTTCGCGAGCTGGGCGGACTGGTTCGGCGTTCCACGGCACACGTTTTCGGCGGTCTTCGGTGCGGCGATCGCCCGGGGTCTGGACTGGCAGGAACCGTTCCGGGTCTTCCGGCCCGGTTTCGATCTCGCGGTCGAGCTCGAACGGCGCGCGGCCGCTGGCACACCGGAGTCGTTCGGCGAAGAGGATCTCTACCCCGACGCGCGATCGTGCCTGACCTCCTTGAAGGAGCAGGGCCTGCTCGTGGGCCTGGCCGGCAACCAGCCAGCTCATGCCGAGGCGCTCCTCCGCGCCCTCGATTTGTCCGTGGATGTGATCGGCACGTCGCACGGTTGGGGCGTGGCGAAGCCGTCACCGGCCTTTTTCGCGCATGTCATTCGTGAAGGCGGTGGCGACGCGTCGTCGATCCTGTACGTCGGCGATCGGCCCGACAACGATGCACGCCCGGCCATGGAGGCCGGTATGAAGACGTGCCTGATCCGGCGCGGTCCGTGGGGTTACATCCTCGACGACCCCGCCGTGGCTGAGCAGTGCCTGTTCCGCATCGATTCGTTGGACGAACTCCCGAGTCTGGTGGCGAAGCACAACGCGGCAAGCGGCTAGCTCGCCGATCGCGCGGGAGAGGAAATCGACAGCCGGCCCCCGCGGTCAATCGTCGATCGCCTGGTAGACGGCGGTCCAGAAGTCGTGCGACCTCGGCAGCCTCTGGTCGCCGGCGTGCGCCCGCTGCACGCAGTCACCTGTCTCCTCCTCATCCCGACCGTTCGCAAGCTACCGGTTGCGCGACGACCGCACGTGACCTGAGCAGTTGAGGAGGTGGCCCCGTCCGAGAAGTACCGAACGGGGCCACCCACGGCACCGGTCCACGGGAATGGCCTACCGCCGCCGACGGAACCCCCACGGGGCAACGCCCCGACCGGCCCCGCCGTATCCTGCGCCGGTGCCGCTCCCCTCCTCGACCGCGACCAGCCCCCGCTCACGTGCCCACGCGACCCCGGCAGCACTACGGGTGGTCGCCGGGCTCGTGGCTACGCTGCTGCTGGCCGGCTGCGGGCTCCTTACTCGACCTCGCCCCGCCTCCTTGCTGCGGTTCCAGTTCGCCGCCACCACCGGGGACGGGTACATGAACCAGCTCCTCACCATCTACAACGACAGCACCGCGATGGTCGCCCCGACACTGGAGTTCACGGCGATCGATGCCACCGGAGGCCCGCTACCGACAGTGAAGGTCACGACGGTCTACGGCAGCGACCGGGGACGGCTGGTCGTCGCACCGGGCGGCGGCGTCGACGTGCTGATCTTCACGGGCGAGGGAGCGCAGGTGGCGGAGGATGTGGCCGTGTCCGTACGCACTGCGGAGAGGGTCGACGCGCCGGTGGCCGATGTCGAACCGATCGTCGCGCCGGTGGACGACTCCGGCCGCGTGCTCGACCGCAACAGCCAATTCGCCGCCGTGTCGCTGCGCAACGAAGACAGCGAACCGATGAGCGTCCGGCTGGTCTACATCATCTGGACCGTGCCCGAGGGGGACCAGCGGCAACAGGCCGAACGGGTCGTTCCGGTCGGCGACCTGATCGTCATCCCGCCCAAGCTGGGCACTCTCGTGCCGGTCAGCGGAGAGGCGCAGACCGCCATGGCGGACGCGGCAGGACGTGTCCCGACCAGCATCAAGGCGTACCTGTCCCGGTAGCCGCACGTGTGTCGGTCAGGCGACCGCCGTCGAGCGGCTGATCTCCTCCCAGGCGGCGACCTCGGCCAGCAGCGCCTCGTGGTGCTCGCGCAGCCCGTCCACCGCGTCACCACCGAGCAGGAGTCGCAACGGCAGGCGGTCACTGTCCAGCACCTTGAGAATCGCCGCCGCACCCTTCACCGGGTCGTTCGGCTCCGCGCCAGACAGCTCGTGGGTGAGGCGGCGGGTCGCCCCGGCCGTGTCCCGGTACGCCGCCGTCTGCTCGGTGACGTGCTTGTTGTTGTTGAACTCGGTACGGAACGCGCCTGGTTCTACGATCAGCACCCGTACGCCCAGCGGCGCCAGCTCGGTCGCCAGCGTCTCGGACAGCCCTTCGAGGGCCCACTTGGCGGCGTGGTAGGCCCCGAATCCCGGGTACGTCTTCTGCCCACCCAGCGAACTCATCTGCACGATGGTCCCGCTGCCCTGCTCGCGCATCAGCGGTAGGACCGCCTTGGTGACCTCGGCCGCGCCGAAGAAGACCACCTCCATCTGCTGGCGCAGCTCCGCCATGGTGACCTCCTCCACCGCGCCGAGGACCAACGAACCGGCGTTGTTGACCAGGACGTCGATCCGGCCGTACACAGCCAGCGTGGCCCGTACCGCGGCGTCAATCGAGGCCGGATCGGTGACGTCCAGCGCCGTTGTGCTGATCCGGTCCTGCTCCGCCAGGTCGGCCAGGGTCTCCGGCCGGCGAGCGGTGGCCATCACCCGGTCGCCGGCGGCCACCGCCGCCAGCGCCATTTCCCGGCCGAAGCCGGAGGAACAGCCGGTGATCAGCCAGACCCGACCCTGCGTGTTGTCCTGCATGTTCCTGCTCCCTCAACGTGTCGTCGTGAACAGGAACAATGCTGCTGCCGGGCAGTCTCGCGCGGCCAACACCGGTTACCTGCCACGGCGGTAGTCTCGGCCTGTGACCCCTGATCTTCGGCAGCTCCGGTACTTCGTCGCCGTTGCCGAGGAGTCGAGCTTCACCCAGGCCGCCAGCCGGCTGATGATCACGCAACAGTCGCTCTCGCAGCAGATCAACGCGCTGGAACGGATCCTCGGCGCGAAACTGTTCAACCGGGACAGCCGGGGCACCAGACTCACCGATACCGGGGCATTGTTCCTGCCCGAGGCACGCGCGGTGCTCGAGCGCGCCGACGAGGCCGTTGCCGTAGTCCGGCGGGCCGTGCGCGGCGAGACGGGCCGGCTCCGCCTGGCGTTCCTGGCCACCACCGCGAACCACCTGCTGCCGCCGGTGGTCCGGGCCGCCCGGGAACGCCTCCCCAGCCTGGAGCTGATCACCGAGGAGACCACCATCGCCCCGCTGGTCGAGGGCGTGCTCAGCGGCCGGTACGACCTCGCGTTCACCCGACCGCCACAGGTCCCGGGCCTGGCCGCACGGACCATCGCCACCGAACAGGTGTGCGTCGTCCTGCCCGAGGGGCATCCACTCGCCGACCGCACCGAGCTGACCCTGGCCGAGCTGGCCGGCGAACGGTGGGTCATGACCCCGCGCAGTTCCTGGCAACCGTGGCACGAGACGTTCGACGAGAACTTCCGCGCCGCCGGGTTCACCCCCGACATCGTCGCCCGAGACGCCAGCGTGCAAGGGCTGCTCGGCCTGGTCGCGGCAGGTCTCGGGATCACCCGGCTCGGCTGGTCGGCGCACAACCTGCGCCGTACCGGTGTGGTGTTCGTACCGTTGGCCGGGGAAATCGCCACCACCGAGATGATCTGGCGGGCCGACAACCCCTCGCCCGCGCTGCGCCGCGTAACGGACGTGGTGACCGAGCTGGCCGCCACGATGGACCTCACCACCACCGGCTGAGTGCCACCGACCGGCCAAGGCTGACGCGAAACACGAGGGGCCACAGGCTGCGGCTACCGCCGTACCAGGTAATCGGTGTTGGCCGGTTCATACCGACCTGGACCAGTATCGTCGTTGCCAATCCGGAACGGGATCACGGTCCCGCACAGCAACGAGGAACCACCATGAGCAACCCCAACCCTTCCCCCGAGCAGGCCACCGATCGGACAGCCCTCCGCGAGCTGGTCGACGCCTACGCCCGCTTGGCGGACCGCCGCGACGCCCAGGGACAGGCCGCGCTCTTCACCGCCGACGCCCGCGTCGCCGTGTACGACGGCGAGCCCGACACGACCACGCCGACGCAGGTCCTGAACGGTCGAAACGAACTGGCCGCGGCCTTCGGCGCGCTCCAGAACTACGAGAAGACGACCCACTTCAACGGTCAGAGCACGGTGACCATCGACGGGGACCGCGCCACCGGAGAAACCTACTGCCTGGCGCACCACCTCTGGACCGAGGAGGGACAGCGCAGCCTCATGGTCATGGCGATCCGGTATCGCGACACCTTCGTTCGGCAGGAGAGCCGGTGGTTCTTCGCCGAACGCCAGCTCATCACCGACTGGATCGATCGCCGACCCTCGACGCCATGAGGGTCGGGCGGCCTACCGCAGCCACCGCAGTGCGGCGTCGGCGGTGTCCTCGGGGGTGCTGTTGAAGGCGATGGCCGCGCCGGGAGCATGCTGCCGGACGAGGTTGACCACCTTCTCGAAAAGCTCGAGCAACGGCTCGTGCTTGCGGATCCCGCCCCCGACCACCACGCAGGCGTAGTCCCTTCGGGTCAGCGCCTCGACGATCGCTCCCTCGGCGTCCTCGTCGGGTGCCACCAGGCACAGGTCCGCCTCGACACCATGTTCGGCGAAACGGGCCTGACCGCGGGCTATCGCCGCCACAACCGGCTCAGGATCCCAGCCCGGAATCCGGACGGGATCGAGACCGACCACCAGCACTCGGCCCAACGCCATGCCTCCTCCTGCCTCCTGCAGAACGGTCTGGCCCCGGCACCCCAGCGCGTAGGCGCCGAGTTCACCAGACACTGTCGACTTTGTGGGAAGATCGCGTCACACGACCCCGATGCTGCCACAGGTGGTATCAGACTTGCTCGATTCCGGGGGTACCGGCGTCACGCCGCGTCGTGCCATCCTGGCCGGATGCGAGTCGCCTCCATTCACACGTACCCGGTGAAGGGGTGCCGCCGGATGGACCGCGACACGGCGCGGGTCGAGCCGTGGGGCCTGGACGGCGACCGGCGCTGGCTGATCGTGGACGAACACGGGGTCGGCCTGACCCAGCGTCAGCACCGGGAGCTGGTGACGATGCGGGCGGTGTCCCGGCCGGGCGGACTGACCCTGGACGCGCCGGGGCTGGCCCCGCTCGATCTGGCCGAACCGACCGGCGGCGAGGCGATCCAGGTCCGGGTGTTCCGGGGGCGGTCGCCCGCACCGGTACGCGCCGCCGGCCCCGAGGCGGACGACTGGCTCACCCGACTGTTGGGGCGCAATGCCCGGCTGGTCTGGCTCGGTGACCCCACCGGCAACCTCGTTCCCTGGCCGGTTCCGGCCGGCTCAGGCGCCGAGCTGAGCTTCGCCGACGGCACTCCGCTGCTGCTGGCCAACACCGCGTCGCTGGACGCATTCAACGACTGGCTGCTGGAGTCGGGCAGCACCGAGGGGCCGCTGCCGATGATCCAGTTTCGCCCCAACCTGGTGGTCAGCGGTGCCGCGCCGTGGGCCGAGGGCGAGTGGGTCGGCCGGCGGATCAGGATCGGCGGGGCCGTGTTCCACGGCGTCAACGAATGTGGCCGCTGTCTGGTCGCGACGATCGACCAGGAGACCGGGGAGCGGGGGCGGGAGCCGCTACGGATGCTCGCCGCACGGCGGAACATCGGCCAGAAGCTCCTCTTCGGTCTGCAGATGACGGTGCGGACCGAACCGGGCGGCTCGTCCCGCGACGGTCGTACGGTCAACGTCGGCGACACCGTGGAGGTGCTGGACTGACCGGACCATCGCCAATCCGCTGAGGCTTCATGCCTTCTTCGGCTGCCATGCGCGCTGCTGAACTAGAGCCGAGATGTCCGTCTCGCCCCGCGATTCAAGCCGACCTCGTTCTCCACGGCTGCGCTGGCAAACTCCGTCACGTCGCGGGCCACGTCCTGCGCGGTCAGCCTCAGGTCGGCGAGGATCTGCGCGCGGGTGCTGCACTCCCCCGGTAGAGGGAGCACGTCCCCCTCAACGGGGAGGACAGCCCCGCCAGTCGCACAGAGCATTGCTCCATGACCATCAAGCCTTGTTCTGTCAGTCCCGGGGTGGCTGGTCGAGTTGTCGACCGATCGCATGGGGAGGGGAAGACCCGGTTGGTGCTCGGCTACGAGGTGATCGTTGCGGTGCGCTATCCGGCGCTGAAGGAGCCCTCGGCAGATGGGGCGATGGCCGGAGTTCCGGCGGGTTCTGCCGTACGTGGGGAGGAACTCGTCGGGCCGAACGCGGTCACGGCGGCGTCGGATGCCGCGGCGATGGTGGTCGCATTGGCGCCCATCAACCGGCGGGGACAGCGGCTCGCGGCGTGGTTGGCACCGCTCTCGGTCCGGACTGGGCCGCTGACCCCAGCCGTGGTCGAGGTGGTCAAGCGATGACGGCGAGGCAACGGCCCGGGCGCGTGCGGGTCCCGGATCGCACGGCCACGGGTCCGGCACGTCGTCGGGACGCTCCGCAGGGGGTTGGCATGTCCGGTCTTTCGGCTCGTTCCCCCCGATCAGCTGCCGCTCCTCGGGTCCGGCCGTGGGCGGTGGCCTGCGTCGTGTTCGTCGTCGCCGAGGTGACTTTGCGGGCGTACTGGATCGCGGGTGGCCGGTGGGGGTACACCGCCTGCGACCGCACCAATCTGGTCGACCCGACGGGCGGATGCGGCGCGAACCGGGTCGAGACACTGCCGTTCTGGGCGGGGTGGGGAGCGGTGGGAGTCGGTGCCGCCCTCGCGATACTGGTCGTGTGCGCGGTCCGGTTCCCCGGCCGCTACTCGGTCGCCGGCAGTTGGGCGGCGGCCGCGCTGCTCCTGGTCCTCGCGTTCCCGCTGCATCTGCTCTTCGAGATCCCTGCGGCGTTGGCGGGACGCCCCTCGGACTGGCGCGACCTCGGCGCACGGCTCGTGCTGGCGACCGGCGGTCTCCTGTTCACCGGGCTCGCCAACGCCTGCGCTCCCCAGCGCGGCGCGCGGGAGGCCGGATACCAGCCGGTGCCGCGGTGGACCCGCCGCTGGGCGTACGTGGCGGTCGCTCTGCCGGTGGTCGGTTGGGCCGTGCCGCACGGGCTGTGGGTGCTCGGCGTTCCGTTCGGAATTCCGCAGCGGCAACTGGATGACATCCACCGGAACCTCTCGACCTGGACCGGCGTGGCGATCACCCTCGTCCCGCCACTCGCCGGCCTGCTCGTTCTCGGGTTGATACAGCGCTGGGGGCAGCAGTTCCCACGCTGGGTGCCAGGACTGCGGGGGCGACCGGTTCCCCGGCTCCTTGCGGTGATCCCCGCCGGGGTGGCGCTCACGCTGGTCACCTACGGCGTCTTGAGCGTCGCGGTGCTCGTGACGCAGGTGCTCACCGGCGACACGCACTGGTCGGATGTGCGGGAGGGGTGGGCGGTGACCGCCACCCTGCTGGTGTTCCTGTGCTGGGGAGTGGCACTGGGCGTCACCACCACCGGCTACGCCATCACCACCCGGCCTCGTCAGGAGCGGGCCACGAACACCGAGCCCTCGCTCTGAGACGCGTCGAACGCCGGGCCCGGCAACAGTTGGCGCATCCTCAGCACGTTGCAGGCGAGCATGCCGACCGGGTAGTGGGAACGCGGCCGCCGACGCCGCAGGACGCGCTCCACGACCCGGGCGACGTCGTCGGCCGCCACGGTGAATCGTGCGGAGGAATTCAGGAGTCACACCGGCCTATGGCCCGTGAGTGGCCCGCCGGCTTGTGTAGAGGGACCGGCAAGGGGCTCCTAACCCTCTAGCCTTGCCCACCATGAGCGTTGGCCATGAACGTCGACCCGTGGACGCCGATGTGGTGATTGCCGGATGCGGACCGGTCGGAGCGGTGCTCGCCGCACTGCTCGGCGACCGTGGCATCCGCGTCGTCGTCGTGGACCCGGCGTCCGACGCCCGGTCTGGGCCGCACGCCCACCCGCGGGCGGCGGTCCTCGATTCGCACGTGCAGCGGATCCTCCGCCGCATTGACGGCCTGGACGGCTGGGACGAGTGGGCGACGCCGTTGCGCCGTTCGCAACTGCTCGCCCCCGATCTCCAACCGCTGCTGACGCTTCGCCTGCCGGACGGCGTCCCGGCCGGCGTCATGCTCGACCAGCCCCGCCTCGAGCGGGCACTACGTGACCGACTGGCGCGGATGCCCACGGTGCACCTGCACGCCGGTCGGTCGGTGACAGCGCTCGAACAGTCTGGCGACATCGTCGCCGTCACGCTCGACGACGGCTCGACGCTGACCGCCTCGTGGCTCGTCGGCTGCGACGGGGCGTCGAGCACCGTGCGGGGCCTGATCGGGGCCTCCTACGACGGCGTCAGCTACCCGGAGCCGTGGCTA
>NZ_JBIAKG010000015.1:0-113272 GCF_042872345.1 Micromonospora sp. NPDC005299 | reverse complement strand
CTCGATCTCCGCCCACAACTCGTCCGAGACGATCCACGGCGGCTGTTCACCCCTCCTCACGGCCGAGCACTCTAGTCGATCGTCCATCAAGGACACGACCCCTAGATCATTCTGTTAGGAGTTCTAAAGGACGTCGAACTCGTTGCCCTCTGGGTCGGCCATCGTCACATGGTCAGGGGCACCGTCCGGTGCATCGACCCGGAGTACGGTCCCGCCTGCTGCCACCAGTTTGTCGACGATCGCCTGGACCCGCGGCCAGCGCACCTCCAACGGCTCGTGCCGGCCGCCGCCCACGTGGATATCGAAGTGCATCCGGTTCTTGACTGCCTTCGGCTCGACTTCATGCTGGAAGAATCGGAGATCTTTCCCGAAGCGCATTGGGCAACCTTGACAAACCAGGAACCGAACCGGCTTCAGATTCCGGCCAACGCCAGCACCTGATCGAACCCGCGAAGCTGGGCTGGCGAACTCACCATCGGCAGCACCAGGGCCGGTATGCCGACGGCCACGGAACCGCCGTCGCATCCGGGATGGTCGCCAACCATCAACGTTCGATCTGGCTGTGCCGCCAGGGCTTCGACTGCGGTCCGCCAGATCCGTACATCGGGTTTGACGAAGCCGACCTCGTAGGAAAGAACGAATGCATCGATGTAGCGGTCAAGCCCGTGCCTCGCAAAGCAGATGCGAATGTCCCAGCCCACGTTGCTGACCACGCCAAGGCGAATACCGCGGGCACTCAGCGCGGCGAGAGTGGACGCCGTGTCCGCGTACGGCGCCAGCGCTTCGGCGCGCGTTTCGTGCAGGGCTCGCGCAAACGGCAAGTCCACCCCACGGATTTGCTGCAGGACAGCCAGAATCGCCCGGTCCCACACCTGTGGGTCCAAGTCCCGGGCGATGTGAGCAGGGTCCGTAGCCGTCGTCCGCAGCAACTCAGCGAAATCCGAGGCGATGCGCTCCGCCTCACCGGCGGCCACCTCCCGGCCGATCAAGCCCGCCGCGCTGCCGACCCAGCGGTTGGGGTCCCTGGCGAACAGGGTCCAAGCGAAATCGAACAGGACGGTTGTCACGGGTTTCGAAGGCACCAGGTCACCCTAGATCAGCGGGACGATTGACATGGGCCATGATGCTCCTGACTGCGCTCGACGCAGAACAGGTCGAGTTGCCCTCCGGGCCGGCCTTGGTCACCCGACCGGGGCCGCTGGATACCGGCAGTCCCTAGGTGGAAACCGATTCTTGGTTCGTCACGCTTCCCCTCCGGCACCTTCAGGAACGAAATACCGGGCCGGATGCCGTCGGGGTCCTCGATGAAGACGCCGTCGTCCCACTCGTCCTCGGGAACCTTGAAATGGGTGTGCCATGCCTCCCAGCTGGCGAACCCATCTGGTGGGGCTGCTGGGACGTACCCCAGCGCGAGGCACCAGAATTCGGCCAGTTCGCGCGGGTGCGCGCAGTCGACGGTCAAGGACCACTGCTCGGACATCGCCACACCCTAGACGGCCGAAGGTCAGACCGAGGGCCGGGCGAGTTCGGCCCGGCTACGCGCATTCACCGGTGCGCAGCCCTCACTCCATGCCGCGCCCCGACCTCATGAAGATGTCATCTAGCCGGACGTGTCCCCCACGTCCCGAGACTGATCTGTCACGCAGGTCCTGAGACCCGACAGCTCATCACCTGCTCATCACCAGCCGGAACCCGAACATGTCCGGTCTCGGGACTTTCGTGAGGTGTCCTGGGCCGTACGCAGCGTCATACATCGTCTGCGCGTCCCCACCGCCGCCTTGGCCCCGACCGTGGGAGTGTCAAGTTAACGGCTGATCTTGGTTGTTGAGGTGGTCAGTGGTTGGCCGGGGTGAGCCGGCCTTCGAAGGCGATCTGGAAGGCGTTCAGGGGTGCCTTCCAGCGCATGGTCCAGCGGCGGCGGCCGGCGCCGGTGGGGTCCAGGCTCATCAACGCCATGTAGACACACTTCAAGGCGGCTTGCTCGTTCGGGAAGTGGCCGCGGACGCGGACGGCCTTGCGGATGCGGGCGTTGACCGACTCGATGGCGTTGGTGGAGCAGATGACCTTGCGGATCTCGACGTCGAAGGCCAGGAAGGACACGAACTCGGCCCAGGCGTTCTCCCACAGCTTCACGATCGCCGGATACTTGCGGCCCCAGGTTTCGGCGAACTCGAGGAACCGCTCGGTCGCGGCGTCCTCCGTGGCCGCGGTGTAGACCGGCCGCAGCGCCTTCGCGATCTTGTCCCAGTCCTGGCGGGCGGCATAACGGAACGAGTTGCGCAGCAGATGCACCACGCACGTTTGCACGATGGTGCGCGGCCACACCGTCTCCACCGCCTCGGGCAGGCCCTTGAGCCCGTCGCAGACCAGCATCAGCACGTCGGCCACACCGCGGTTCTTCAGCTCGGTCAGCACGTGCAGCCAGTGCTTGGCGCCTTCACCGCCGTCGCCGGCCCAGATCCCGAGGATGTCGCGGTGGCCGTCGACGGTGACCGCCATCGCGAGGTAGATCGGCCGGTTCGCGACCTGACCATCCCTGATCTTGACGTTGATGGCATCGATGAACACGACTGGATACACGGGATCGAGGGGCCGGTTCTGCCACTCGGCCATCCCGTCCATCACCTTGTCGGTGATGGTGGAGATGGTCTGCTTGGACACGTCGGCGCCGTACACCTCGGCCAAATGGGCGCTGATCTCACCGTGGGTCAGCCCCTTGGCCGACAACGACAGAACCATGTCGTCGACCCCGGTCAGCCGCCGCTGCCGCTTGCGCACGATCTGCGGCTCGAACGTCCCCGCCGCGTCCCGCGGAACCCGAACCTCGACCGGCCCGACGTCGGTGAGCACGGTCTTGGTCCGGCTGCCGTTACGCGTGTTCCCGCTACCGCGACCGGCAGGATCGTGTTTGTCGTAGCCGACGTGGTCGGTGATCTCACCGTCCAGGGCCGACTCGAGAACCCGCTTGGTCAGCTGCTGCAACAGCCCACCCTCACCGGTCAGCTTCAGCCCGTCACCACGAGCCCGATCGACCAGCATCGCGATCAACTGCTCATCGGTGACCGCGCCCACCGGCCCTGCGGCCGGCTCCTGCCCCGAGGTGGTCTCGGTCGTCATCTGGCGTCTCTCCCTTGATCGGTCGATCAGCCGTTATTTGTACAGTCCCGCCACCGCCGCCCGTGTCGGCCGCCACCTCCGCTACGACCCCGACGCGGTCCGCACCTGGTTCGCCGATCAGTCCAAGGCGGCCTGACATGGCCCACATCGTCGACCGCTGGTACCGCACCGTCACTGGCCCGGACGGCAAGGCCCGGCAGGAACCGAAGCCGGAATGCGGCCAGGGATTGCGCTACCGCGTCCGGTACACCGCGCCGGACGGCAAGGAGAAGTCACAGTCGTTCCCGGACAAGAAGAAGCGGGAAGCGCAGGCGTTCCTCGCCCGCGTCCAGGCCGACATCCTGAAGGGCACCTACGTCGACCCGGACGCCGGGCGCATCACCTTCAAGCGGTACGCCGACGACTGGCTCGCCGCCACGACGACCGACGAGCTGACCCGGGACCGGCTCGAGTACGAGTTCCGGCTCCACGTCTATCCCGCCTTCGGGGACCAGGCGCTCACGGCCATTCAACCGGCCACCATCCGCGCCTGGGCACATCAGCTCCAGTCGAAGGGCCTGGCAGCCAGCTACCGCCGAGTCCTGTTCAACGACGTCTCCATGATCTTTAACGCTGCCGTCGATGACCGGAAGGTGGTCAGTAACCCGTTCGCGGTCAAGTCGATCCGGCCACCGAAGTACCAGGCGCCCAAGGTCGTGCCCTGGCCCAACGACCTCCGCGCTCGCTTCCGGGCCGCCCTGACCGACCGGTACCGGGTCACCGTCGACCTGGGCGCCGGCTGCGGCCTGAGGCAGGGTGAAATCTTCGGCGTCAGCCCGGACGACATCGACCCGGCTCGCCCCGTCCTGCACGTGACTCGTCAGGTCAAGCTCGTCCGGGGGCGCCTGATCTTCGCCCCTCCCAAGGGCGGCAAGGTCCGCGACGTCCCGCTGCCGGAGTCGGTGTCCCGCCGACTCACCGAGCACGCCAAGCAATACCCGCCGGTCGACGTCACCCTTCCCTGGGGAACCTCGACCGGCGAGCCGCGGACCGTGACGCTCTACCTGACGACCCCGGCGGGAACAGCGCTGGACCGGACGGCCTTCAACCGGGGCGTCTGGAAGCGGGCCATCCGCGCGACCGGCGTGCCCGACAACCGACACAACGGCATGCACGTGCTCCGGCACACCTACGCCTCGGTCCTGCTGGATGCCGGCGAGAGCGTCAAGGCGCTCTCGGCCTACCTCGGGCACGCCGACCCGGGCTTCACGCTCCGGATCTACACGCACCTGTTGCCAGCCAGCGAGGACCGTACCCGCCGCGCGATCGACCACGCCTTCGCCGACGACCCGCCAAGCCTAGACGGCCTGGAGACGGCATGATCATGGAAATCAGGGCCGTTCCGGCTGTTCCGCCGCAGGTCAGAGCGCCTGCGGCGATCACTTGGCGTTGAAGTAGTTGGCCTCGGGGTGGTGGACGACGATCGCGTCGGTGGCCTGCTCCGGAACGAGTTGGAACTCCTCCGAGAGCTGGACGTTGATCCGCTCGGCGCCGAGCAGCTCCACGATCTTCGCCCGGTCCTCCAGGTCCGGGCAGGCCGGGTAGCCGAACGCGTACCGGCAGCCCCGGTAGTCGGTGCGCAGCAGGCCGGCCAGGTCCGCCGGGTCCTCGTCGGCGACCGTACGCCCGCCCGGCAGGATCAGCTCGGAGCGGATCCGCCGGTGCCAGTACTCGGCCAGCGCCTCGGTGAGCTGCACCGACAGGCCGTGCACCTCCAGATAGTCGCGGTACTCGTTGCCGGCGAACATCTTCGCCGTGTACTCGCTGATCGGCTGCCCGACGGTGACCAGCTGCAACGCCACCACATCCAGCTGCTCGCCCTGGGGACGGAAGAAGTCGGCCAGGCAGAGCCGGCGCTCCTGCCGCTGCCGGGGGAACGAGAACCGCGCCCGCTCGGAGTGCCCGTTCTCGTCCAGCACCACCAGGTCGTTGCCCTCGGAATAGGCCGGGAAGTAGCCGTACACCACGGCCGCCTCGAGGACCTGGTCGGCGATGAGCCGGTCCAGCCAGTAGCGCAGCCGGGGCCGGCCCTCGGTCTCCACCAGCTCCTCGTAGGACGGGCCCTTGCCGCCCCGGGCCCCGCGCAGCCCCCACTGGCCCAGGAAGGTGGCCCGCTCGTCGAGCAGCGCCGCGTAGTCGGCCAGCGGCACGCCCTTGACCACCCGGGTGCCGAAGAACGGCGGGGTGGGCACCTCCACGTCGGCGGCCACGTCGGAGCGGACGGATGCGTCGTCCAGCTCCGGCAGCACCTCGCGGACCAGGGCCCGCTGCCGCTCCCGCCGCTCCCGGCGGGCCGCCAGGGCGGCCTCCCGCTCCGGGTCGACCACCGGCGCGCCGCCCCGCTTCGCCGTCATCACCCGGTCCATCAGGGACAGCCCCTCGAACGCGTCCCGGGCGTAGTGGACCTGCCCGGGGAACACCGAGCGCAGGTCGTCCTCCACGTAGGCCCGGGTGAGCGCCGCACCGCCGAGCAGCACCGGCCAGCGTTCGGCGACGCCGCGCGCGGCCATCTCGGCCAGGTTCTCCTTCATGATGACCGTGCTCTTGACCAGCAGGCCGGACATGCCGATGGCGTCGGCCCGGTGCTCCTCGGCCGCGTCGAGGATCGCGTTGATCGGCTGCTTGATGCCGATGTTGACGACGTCGTAGCCGTTGTTGGACAGGATGATGTCGACCAGGTTCTTGCCGATGTCGTGCACGTCGCCCTTGACGGTGGCGAGAACGATCCGCCCCTTGCCGTCGTCGTCGGTCTTCTCCATGTGCGGCTCCAGGGAGGCCACCGCGGTCTTCATCACCTCGGCGGACTGGAGCACGAACGGCAGCTGCATCTGGCCGGAGCCGAACAGCTCACCGACCACCTTCATGCCGTCCAGCAGCAGGTCGTTGATGATGGACAGCGGCGTACGCCCCTCGGCCATCGCCGTGTCCAGGTCGGCCTCCAGGCCGTTGCGCTCACCGTCGATGATCCGCCGCTTGAGCCGCTCGTCCAGCGGCAGCGCGGCCAGTTCCTCGGCCCGGGTGGCGCGCGCCGAGGCGGCGTCGACGCCCTCGAAGACCTCGATGAACCGCTGCACCGGGTCGTAGCCCTCCCGGCGCCGGTCGTAAATCAGGTCGAGCGCGATCTCGCGCTGCTCCTCGGGGATCTTCGACATCGGCAGGATCTTGCTGGCGTGCACGATGGCCGACGTCAGGCCGGCCTGCGCGCACTCGTGCAGGAACACCGAGTTGAGCACCTGCCGGGCCGCCGGGTTCAGGCCGAAGGAGACGTTCGAGATGCCCAGGGTGAAGTTGACCCCCGGGTAGCGGGCGGCGATCTCCCGGATGGCCTCGATGGTCTCGATCCCGTCGCGGCGGGTCTCCTCCTGCCCGGTGGCGATCGGGAAGGTCAGCGCGTCGATGAGGATGTCCCCGCGCCGCAGCCCCCACCGGCCGGTCAGGTCGTCGATGAGCCGGCGCGCGACGCGTACCTTCCAGTCCCGGGTGCGGGCCTGGCCCTCCTCGTCGATGAGCAGCGCCACCACGGCGGCGCCATGCTCCCGGACCACCGGCATCACCCGGGCGTAGCGGGACTCCGGGCCGTCGCCGTCCTCGAAGTTGACCGAGTTGACCACGCAGCGGCCGCCGAGCATCTCCAGCCCCGCCTCGACCACCGCCGGCTCCGTGGAGTCGAGCATGATCGGCAGCGTGGAGGCGGTGGCGAAGCGGCCGGCCAGCTCGCGCATGTCCTGCGTGCCGTCCCGGCCGACGTAGTCGACGCAGAGGTCCAGCAGGTGCGAGCCGTCCCGGGCCTGGCTGCGGGCGATCTCCACGCAGGCCTGCCAGTCGGCGGCGAGCATCGCCTCGCGGAACGCCTTGGAGCCGTTGGCGTTGCTCCGCTCCCCCACCATCAGGATGCTGGCGTCCTGGGCGAACGGCACGTGGTGGTAGATCGACGAGATGCCCGCCTCGGGGCGCGGCTCCCGGGCCGCCGGCCGCCGCCCGCGCAGCCGCTCGACCAGCACCCGAATGTGCTCGGGAGTGGTGCCGCAGCAGCCGCCGATCAGGGCCACGCCGTAGTCGGTGACGAACTGCTCCAGCGCGTCGGCCAGCTCGACCGGGCTCAGCGGGAAGTAGGCCCCGTCGGCGGTCAGCACCGGCAGGCCGGCGTTGGGCATCACCGAGACCGGGATGCGGGAGTGCTGGGACAGGTAGCGCAGGTGCTCGCCCATCTCCGCCGGGCCGGTCGAGCAGTTGAGGCCGATCAGGTCGACGCCGAGCGGCTCGATCGCGGTCAGTGCCGCGCCGATCTCGCTGCCCAGCAGCATGGTGCCGGTGGTCTCCACGGCCACCTGGCAGATGATCGGGACGTCCCGCCCGAGCTCCGCCCGGGCCCGCTTCGAGCCGACCACCGCGGCCTTGACCTGGAGCAGGTCCTGGCAGGTCTCGATGATCAGCGCGTCCGCCCCACCGGCGATCAGGCCGGCGGCGTTCTCCTGGTACGCGTCCCGCAGGGTCGCGTACGTGGCGTGCCCGAGGGTGGGCAGCTTCGTGCCGGGCCCCATCGAGCCGAGCACGAACCTCGGCTGCTCCGGCGTCGCGTACGCGTCGGCGGCCTCCCGGGCGAGCCGCGCGCCCGCCTCGGACAGCTCGCGGATCCGCCCCGCGATGCCGTACTCGGCGAGGTTGGGCAGGTTGGCGCCGAAGGTGTTGGTCTCCACGCAGTCGGCGCCGGCGGCCAGGTAGGCCTCGTGCACGCTGCGGACCACGTCCGGCCGGGTGACGTTGAGGATCTCGTTGCAGCCCTCAAGGCCGTCGAAGTCGTCCAGGGTCAGGTCGGCCGCCTGCAGCATCGTCCCCATCGCCCCGTCGGCGATCAGGATCCGGTCCGCCAGCACATCGAGCAACGAAGTCCGCACAGGGCCAGGTTAGTGCGGCGCGGCGTGGACCGGTCACCGCAACCTGGGCTTCCCACATACTGTCAGCGGGATCACCGCGTACCTTTCATCCGGTTCGCCCGAGTGGTCGGGCCGCCCGACCGGCGCGGCCGACGGGCCGCGCCCGGCGGCGGCACGTAGGCTGGCGGACGTGAAGGACATCAGCGACGCGACCGTGCGACGGCTTCAGGTCGCGGCGCGGCGTCAGACGCGCCGAGCTGGAGCTGTCGCAGGCGGGCGGACGGCCGGGCGACGCCCGGGTGCCGGTCGCGACGAGCAGGGTGAGGTGACGGCGTGACCGAGTTCGACGGACTGCCGGTGCTGCGGTCCCCGGTCGCCATCGCGGCCTTCGAGGGGTGGAACGACGCCGCCGACGCCTCGACCGCGGCCGTGGAGCACCTGGAGCAGGTCTGGCAGGCCCGCCAGGTGACCGAGCTGGACCCGGAGGACTTCTACGACTTCCAGGTGAGCCGGCCGACCATCACGATGGCCGACGGGGAGACCCGCCGGGTCGAGTGGCCGACCACCCGATTCATGGTGGCCAGCCCCGAGGGCACCGAGCGGGACGTGGTGCTCATCCGGGGCATCGAGCCGAGCATGCGCTGGCGCACCTTCTGTGAGCAGGTGCTGGAGATCTGCCACAGCCTGGAGGTCGAGCGGGTGGTGCTGCTCGGCGCGCTGCTGGCCGACGTGCCCTACACCCGACCGCTGCCGATCAGCGGCAGCGCCTCGGACGCCGACGCCGCCAAGCGCTACCAGCTCACCCCCACCCGCTACGACGGGCCGACCGGCATTGTCGGGGTGCTGCACGACGCCTGTACCCGCGCCGAGGTGGACGCCGTGTCGTTCTGGGTGCACGTGCCGCACTACGCCAACAACCCGCCCTGCCCCAAGGCCACCCTGGCGCTGCTGCACCGGGTCGAGGAGGTGCTCGACCTGCCGGTGCCAATGGCCGACCTGGCCGAGGAGGCCGCCGAGTGGGAGCAGCGGGTGCGCAGCGCCGCCGAGCAGGACGCCGAGCTGGGCGAGTACGTCCGTGAGCTGGAGGAGCGGGTCGGCGACGCCGGCATCACCCCGCTGACCGGGGACGAGATCGCCCAGGAGTTCGAGAAGTACCTGCGCCGCCGGGGCGGCTCCGCCGGTCCCACGGCCGGCTCCTGGTAGCTCCCCTTCGACGAAGGCCGGGTCCTGCGGGGCCCGGTTTTCGCGTGTCCGGGGTGGCGAGGTCACGCCCTCTGCGGCATCCTAGGAACCTAGCTGTCGTGAGGAGGCGGGCATGCAGATCAATCCCGGCGCGGCCGAGTTCCCGCACCGGCAGATCGCCGCGCAGCTCAAGGCCCAGGTCCGCCGCGGCGACTGGGGGCCGGGCGAGCGGCTGCCGTCCATCCCGGCCATCGCCGAGATGTTCGGCGTCGCGAAGCAGACCGTGCAGCGCGCCGTCGACCAACTGCGGGTCGAGGGCATCCTGATCACCAAGCCGGGCTCGGGTACGTACGTCCGGGGCACCCGGCGCCGGCTCAACCGGCTCTCCCGGGGCCGGTACGGCGGCTTCCGCGGCTACCACACCGACCTCGCCGCCCGGTACCGGCAGCAGCTCGTCTCGGTGGGCCGCGCCGCCGCCCCGCCCGAGGTGGCCGACGCGTTCGGGGTGGCCGACGGCACCGAACTGCTCTGCCGGCGGCACCTGGTCCGCACCGACGACTCACCCGTCGAGGTGGGCGCCTCCTGGTTCCTGCCCGCCGACACCGCCGGCACCTCCCTGGAACGGGCCGAGGCGTTCGGCCGCCCGCTCTACCAGGAGGCCGAGGAGGCCACCGGCCGCCGGTACGTCACCGCGACCGACACGATCAGCGCCCGCCAGCCCAGCCGGGAGGAGGCGGAGATCCTCCAGATCCGCCCGGACACCCCGGTGCTGCACCTGCTGCACGTCGCCTACGACGCCCAGCGCAAGCCGATCGAGGTCGCCCACGCCACCTGGCCCGGCCCGATGACCACGCTCACCGAGGAGTACCGGATCCCCGCGCCCGCGCCCGAGCAGGACCCCGACCCGGGTCTCGTCCTCGGCTAGCCCCTCCCCCGGAGGGCCGTTCGCCGGCAGCGTGCGGGGGCGACGCACCGTTCCCGTGCCCCGGCTCGCCGTGTCGGGCCCGGGTTCACACCCGGGCGAGGCGCTCAGAGGCGGATGCCGAGGAGGGCGTCCACGGTGTCGGCGAACAGCTTCGGCGCGGCCGCGTCGTCCGCGACCCCGGCGAGGGTCCGGTCGGCCCACTCGTCGGCCACGGCCAGGGCGCCGGGGGTGTCGAGGTCGTCGGCGAGGCGGGCGCGTACCCCGGCCAGGAGCTCGTCGCCGGACGGGCCGGCCGGCGCGGCGGCGGCCCGGCGCCAGCGGGCCAGCCGCTCCTGCGCCTCGGTGAGCAGCTCGTCCGTCCAGGAGCGGTCGCTGCGGTAGTGCCCGCGGAGCAGGGCCAGGCGGACCGCCATCGGGTCGACCCGGTCGGCCCGCAGCCGGGAGACGAACACCAGGTTGCCCCGGGACTTCGACATCTTCTCGCCGTCCAGGCCGATCATGCCGGCGTGCACGTAGTGGTCGGCGAACGGGGCCTGACCGGTCAGCCGCTCGGCGTGCGCCGCCGAGCACTCGTGGTGCGGGAAGAGCAGGTCGTTGCCGCCACCCTGGACGGCGATCCGGTCGCCGAGCAGGTTCAGCGCGATCACCGCACACTCGATGTGCCAGCCGGGGCGCCCGGCGCCCAGCTCCCCGCCCGGCCAGGACGGCTCGCCCTCGCGGGCGCCGCGCCACAGCAGCGGGTCGAGCGGGTCCCGCTTGCCGGCCCGGTCCGGGTCGCCGCCGCGCTCCGGGAAGATCTCCAGCATCTGCTCCCGGGACAGGTTGGACTCGTAGCCGAACGCGGGAGCGGCCGCGACGTCGAAGTAGACGTCGCCCGTGCCATCGTCGAGCCGGTAGGCCGCGCCGTCCTTGACCAGCACGAGGACCTTCTCGGCGATGTCCGGGATCGACTCGACCGCGCCCACGTAGTGCGCCGGCGGGATGATCCGCAGCGCCTCCATGTCCTCGCGGAACAGGGCGGTCTCCCGCATGGCCAGGACCTTCCAGTCCTCGCCGTCGCGCTCGGCCCGCTCCAGCAGCGGGTCGTCGATGTCGGTGACGTTCTGCACGTACCGCACGGTCAGGCCGGCGTCCCGCCACATCCGCTGCACCAGGTCGAACGTGATCATCGTGGCGGCGTGGCCGAGGTGGGTCGCGTCGTACGGGGTGATGCCGCAGACGTACATGCTGGCCGCGCCGTCGGGCTGACTGGGGTGGAGACCTTGCCGCGCCGAGTCGTACAACCTCAGTGGCGTGCCCTTGCCCGGCAGCCGTGGCACCTCGTGTCCCGCCCAAGACTCCATGACCGCCAGCCTAACGAGCCGTCAGGGCCTCGGGTGGCGCGCCTCGGGTGATCAACGCGACAGCGGCTCACATGGGCGGCCACGGCATGGCCGGCCACTCCTCGGGCGGCAGCGGGAACCGCCCGGCCTCCCGCAGCCGGTCCACCCGGGCCGCCACCTCGGCGACCTCGCTGATGGTGAGGTGTTCGGCCAGCTCGTCGCCGAGCGCCCCGGTGAGCTGGCCGGCCAGCCCGTCGAGCATCTCCATCGCGTCCGGCGGGAGCTGCCGACCGGCCCAGCCCCAGAGCACGGTGCGCAGCTTCTCCTCGACGTGGAAGCAGACCCCGTGGTCCACCCCGTAGACCCGGTCGTCGGGGCCGACGAGCACGTGGCCGCCCTTGCGGTCGGCGTTGTTGATCACGGCGTCGAGGACCGCCAGCCGGGCCAGCCGCGGGTCGTCGGCGTGCGCCAGCGCGTACGCGGCCCCGTCGTCGTCGCGCGCCGCGGCGACCGGGAACCAGCGCGGCGGCACCGTCTCGGCCGGCACGAAGCCGACCAGCGGCTCGGCGTCCTCCGGCTCGTCGATCCAAAGCTGACACGAGCCGGGACCGAACGGACCGTCCCGCAGCACGGTCGGCGGCACCAGATCCCAGCCGGTGGCCTGCGAGACCAGGTAGGCCGAGACCTCCCGGCCGGCGAGCGTCCCGTCCGGGAAGTCCCAGAGGGGGCGCTCGCCGCGGACCGGCTTGTAGACGCAGCGCGCGGTCACCCCGTCCAGGGTGATGACGGCGCGCAGGGTGGCGTTGGAGGCGTCGACCAGCCGCCCCTCCAGGGAGAGCTCACCGTCGCTGAGCAGTCGCAGCGAGGCGGCACCCTCCTGTCGGGGCTGAAGTTCGGACGACGTCACCGGTGATAGCCGTTGTGCCGGGGGCAGAGGTGACCGGCCGGGTCGAGCGGCTGGCCGCAGAGCGGGCAGGGCGGACGGCCGGCGTTGACCACCCGCCGGGCCCGCTCGATGAACTCGCGGGTCGCCTCGGGAGTCAACCGGACCCGGAGCCGGTCGAGGTCGTCGTCCGGCTCGTCCGGGTCCTCGTCGCTCTCGTCTTCCGCGTCGCCCAGCTCGACCTCGACCTCCGTCTCACCGGCGGCGATCGCCTCGATCACCACGGTGGCGGAGTCCACGTCGAAGGCCAGGCCCAGGGTGCCAACCCGGAACTCCTCGTCCACCGGGGTGTCGAGCGGGTCGTTGTCGCCGGTCACCGGGATCGCCTCCGGAAGGTCGACGCCGAACCGGCGCTGCGCCTCGGAGAGCAACTCCTCCAGCTTCTCGGCGAGCAGAGACACCTGGACCTTCTCCAGCGCGACACTGACCAGCCGGCCTCCGCCGCGCGCCTGGAGGAAGAACGTGCGCTCCCCCGGCGGGCCGACGGTTCCGGCGACGAACCGCTCCGGCGGCTCGAAGGCGTGCACCTGGTGGGTCATACCCACGACCCTATCCGGCGGGCGGAACCGTCGCGCAGCCCACCGACGCCGAATCCGCCCAGGGCGAAACGCCTGGGCCGACCCTCGCCGTTCCCGGGCGTGGCGCGGCCGCTCACCGCGTCGCCCCCGCGCCGCCGCCCACCGCCGCGTCCGAGTCGGTCGCCCCGGTCGCCCGCCGGCGCCGCTTGCGCGGCGGCGGGACCAGCCCGGCGAGATCGCCGCCGGTGTCGTTGAGCCGGACCAGGAAGGGCCGCAGCGGCGTGTAGCGGATCGCGCTCACCGACGCCGGGTCGGCCACGATCCGCTGGAACAGATCCAGGTGTACGCCGAGCGCGTCGGCCACGATCGCCTTGATCACGTCGCCGTGGCTGCACGCCAGCCAGACCGCCTCGGGCCCGTGCTCGGCGCTGATCCGGGCATCCCAGGCGCGCACCGCGGCGACCGCCCGCGCCGACATCGCCGCCATCGACTCCCCCTCCGGGAAGACGGCGGCGCTCGGGTGCTGCTGCACCACCGGCCAGAGCGGCTCCTTCGCCAGCTTCTTCAGCGGCTGCCCCTCCCAGGCGCCGTAGCCGCACTCGATCAGCCCCTCCTCGACCACCGGCTCGGCGCCGGGCAGGGCCAGCTCCAGCGTCTGCCGGCAGCGGATCAGCGGGCTGGTCACCACCGCCGCGAGGGGCAGCCCCTTGAGCCGCTCGCCGACCGCCGCGGCCTGGCCACGCCCGGTCTCGTCCAGCTCGACCGGTTGCCGGCCGGCCAGGCCACCGTCGGCGTTCGCGGTGGTCCGGCCGTGTCGCAGAAGCAGAAGGGTCGCCACGCAGACCACCCTAGGCGCTACCACCCCCTTGATCGACTGCACCACGGGATGTGGCGGTATCGCCGGCTGCGCGCGGCACCGGGTGAGGTGTGACGGCGGACACGTTGGCGCCCGGAACACCCGACCCCGTCGGGCCGTTGTGCAGAGCGTCGGTGTGTCCAGTGTCCCCGGGCCTCACCTCATTGCCCTCGCGGAATACCGTTCGGCTGGAGCCGCGTCGTGCCACTCGCCGAGAGGCGACCTGCACACCGACACCACAGCGCCGCCCGTCCCTCCGGGGCCGGGCGGCGCTGTTGTTTCCGCCCTGGCCCCTCCGCGCTTCCCGGAGCGCGGCCCCCGCCATCCTCGATTGTGCGTCTGGGGTGAATGTCCGGTTCCCGCCTAACTCAGGTGATCGAGTGGAACGGCATGGTTGTCTCCGGTGGCGGGAAACACCCATGCTGTTCCACCAACGGTGCGTGCTTGGGTGCGTTGTCCGTTTGGCGGAGTGACGGCCGGCATCCCGGCGGCGGAATGGCCGGCGGGCGGGGGTCGTTGTACACGGGTGAACGACCGAGGACCACGCCCCGCCCAGCGCGGTGGCCGACCCCCGGGAGCCGGCGCCGTCGAGGCGGGTCCGCCGGGCCGGGAATGATGGTGGGCCCCCGGTCGTTACACATGGTCCCGGCGCCGCGACGTGGCTTCGCCCCGCGCGCCGGATGATCCCCCAAGACTTTCCTTTGAGCGCCTGACGTGGTGCTTGCGCGCCGCCGACCCCCATCGGCCGTGTGCGCCAACCCCCGAATGGAGCTACCCCCATGAACACGATGCTGCGTAAGAGCGTGCTGGGTATTGCTGGTCTGGCCTTCACCGGTGGAATCTTCGCCGGCCCGGTCGCCGCCCACGCTGAGCCGGTGGACACCAAGCCGGTCGCCGTGAGTGTGCAGGGCGCCCAGTCGAAGATTGACCTGAACGACGAGCAGACCGCCAACGCCAAGGCGATCATCGCGGCGACGAAGAAGGCCGGCCTGCCCGAGCGGGCCGCGGTCATCTCGATCGCCACGAGCCTGCAGGAGTCGAAGCTGGAGAACCTGGGCCACCTCGGCGACGCCAACGATCACGATTCGCTGGGCCTGTTCCAGCAGCGCCCGACCTCGGGTTGGGGCACGCCGGAGCAGATCACCAACCCCGAGTACTCCACCCTGGCGTTCCTGAAGGGTCTCAAGCAGGTCGACGGCTGGCAGGACATGCCGCTGACCGAGGCCGCGCAGACCGTGCAGGTCTCGGCCTACCCGGACGCCTACGCCCAGTGGGAGCAGCAGGCCACCGACATCGCCCACCAGCACTGGAACAGCTGACCCGAACACCAACCGCTGGCCGGCACCCCCGAACACCGGGGGTGCCGGCCAGCGGCGTATCAGGATCAGCTCAGGTGGCGTTGATCGTGCCGGTGAGGAGCAGGCAGATGACCAAGGTGCCGAGCGCCACCCGGTAGAGGACGAACAGGTACAGGGTGTGGTGCGCGACGTAGCGCAGCAGCCAGGCGATGGCCGCGTACCCGATGCCGAAGGCGATCACCGTGGCGACGACCATCTGCGCCACGCTCGGCGCGGCGGTGCCGGGCGCGGACGGCTCGAAGACGTCCGGGATGCTGAACACGCCGGAGATCACCACGGCGGGGATGGCCAGCAGGAACGAGTAGCGGGCCGCCGTCTCCCGGGTGAGGTTGAGCAGCAGGCCGGCGGTGAGCGTGCCGCCGGAGCGGGAGACACCGGGGATCAGCGCCGCGGCCTGGGCGAAGCCCATGATGACGCCGTCGCGCATCCGGAAGTTCTCCAGCGTGCGGGTCTGCCGCCCCCAGTACTCGGCGAAGGCGAGCACGATCGCGCCGAGGATCAGCGTGGTGGAGACCAGCCGCAGGTCGCGGCCGGCGGTGCGGATCTGGTCCTTGAACAGCAGCCCGAAGATGCCGATCGGGATGGTGCCGACGATGACGTACCAGCCCATGCGGTAGTCGAGGCTGGAACGCACCGAACTGTCGAACAGGCCGAGCACCCAGGTCCGGACGATCCGCCAGATGTCCTTGAAGAAGTAGATGAGCACCGCCGCCTCGGTGCCCAGCTGGGTCACCGCGGTGAACGACGCCCCGGCGTCCCGGTCGAAGAAGATCGCCGAGGTGATCCGCAGGTGCCCGGAGGAGGAGACCGGCAGGAATTCCGTGAGCCCCTGGACGATGCCCAGGACGATGGCCTCGACCCAGGTCACTCGCCGACTCCGGAGAGGTCCAGCGCCTCGGCGACGGTCCGCAGGGTCTGCACGCCGCTGTCCCGGTCCGCCACGAAGAGGGTGACCGACAGCGTGGTCACGCCGGCGGCGGCGTACTCCCGCATCCGCTCGGCGATGCGCTCCTTCGGGCCGAGCAGCGAGGTGCGGTCGATGAACTCCATGGGCACGGCGGCGGCCGCGTCACGCTGCCGCTTGGCCAGGTAGAGATCCTGCACCTCACGGGCCGCGTCGCCGTAGCCCATCCGGGTGGCGAGCTGGTTGTAGAAGTTCTGCTGCCGGCTGCCCATGCCACCGACGTAGAGGGCCGCGTACCAGCGGACCAGCTCGGCGCAGGTGGCGATGTCGTCGCCGACCACCACCGGCACCGACGGGACGACGTCGAAGCCGGCCAGCTCCTTGCCGGCCCGGGCCCGGCCGGCCCGCACCGAGGCGAGCTGCTCCTCGGCGAACTCGGGGGCGTAGAAGACGGCGAGCCAGCCGTCGGCGATCTCGCCGGCCAGCTCCAGGTTCTTCGGGCCGACGGCGGCCAGGTAGATCGGGATGTGCTCGCGCGGCGGGTGGAAGCCCAGCCGCAGCGCCTTGCCCGGGCCGTCCGGCAGCGGCAGCGTGTAGTGCTCGCCGTCGTACGCGACCTCCTTGCGGGCCACGGCCAGCTTCACGATGTCGACGTACTCCCTGGTGCGGGCCAGGGGCTTGGCGAAGCGGACGCCGTGCCAGCCCTCGGAGACCTGCGGGCCGGAGACGCCCAGGCCGAGCCGGAACCGGCCGCCGGAGAGGGCGTCGATGGTCGCCGCGGTCATCGCGGTCATCGCCGGGGTGCGCGCGGGGATCTGCATCACCGCGGCGCCCACGTCGATCCGCTCGGTCTGGCCGGCCATCCAGGCCAGCATGCTCGGCGAGTCGGAGCCGTAGGCCTCCGCGGCCCACACCACCGAGTAGCCGAGCCGATCCGCCTCCTGGGCCAGCGCCAGGTGGTCGGCCGGCGTGCTCCACGCCGTCTGGTATCCGAGGCTGAGCCCGAGTCGCACTGGTCCTCCCACCATCCGCACCACAGGTCGCATCAGGTTACGCAATGGGGGTGGCCGTGCGGACCACCGGCTCACCTCGAACACGTCACACCTGCGGGAGGTCGCGCCGGAAGTTGACTGCGGCGAGGATATCCGTGAAGCCGGCTTCGAAATAAGGTTCACCCATGCAACAGCGACCGCTCGGCCGAAGCGGGCTGGCGGTTTCGCGGCTCGCGCTCGGCACCATGACCTGGGGACGGGACACCGATGCCGACGACGCGGCCGCCCAGCTGAAGAGTTACCTCGACGCGGGCGGCAACCTCGTGGACACCGCCGACGTGTACGCCGACGGCGACGCGGAATCGGTGATCGGCTCCCTGCTGGGCGGCCTGGTGCCCCGCGACGACCTGCTCATCGCCACGAAGGCGGGGCTGCGGCCGGGCAGCGGTCGGCGCCGGGACGGCTCCCGGGGGCACCTGCTGCGCACCCTGGAGGCCTCGCTGCGCCGGCTCGGCACCGACCACGTCGACCTCTGGCAGGTGCACGGGTACGACCCGGACACCCCGCTGGAGGAGACGCTCTCCGCGCTCGACCACGCGGTGTCCAGCGGCAAGGCCCGGTACGTCGGGGTGTCGAACTTCTCCGGCTGGCAGACCGCCCGCGCCGCCGCCTGGCAGGCCGCCTGGCCGGGGCGGGCCCCGGTGGTCGCCGCCCAGGTGGAGTACTCGCTGCTGGAGCGGGGCGTGGAGCGCGAGGTGCTGCCCGCCTGCGAGGCCATGGGGCTGGGCGTGCTGCCCTGGTCGCCGCTGGGTCGCGGGGTGCTCACCGGCAAGTACCGCAACGGCCGCCCGGCGGACTCGCGCGCCGTGTCGCCGCATTTCGAGCGCTTTGTCGCCACCTACCTGGAGCCGCGCTGCTCCAGCATCGTGGAGGCGGTCGCCATCGCGGCCGGCGGCCTGGGCGTGTCGCCGCTGGAGGTGGCGCTGGCCTGGGTCCGGGACCGGCCCGGGGTGACCGCGCCGATCCTCGGGGCCCGGACCGTGGGGCAGCTCCTCGGCGCGCTGCAGGTGGAGCGGATGACCCTGCCGGAGGAGATCGTCACCGCGCTGGACGACGTCGCGGCGGTGCCGGTGGGCTACCCGGAACGCGACGGCTGAGCCCTGGCCGGCCGGGCGCCGGTGCGCGAAAGAGGCGACGCGGGTCACCGTCAGGGGCTGGCGGCGGGCTGCCGGGCTGGGCAGCATAGAGGGCATGGACTACGAATACGCGCCGCTACGGTTGCCTTCGAACGTTGATCGGTTGACCGCCGCGGCGCAGCTGGCGATCCAGGCGGAGTTCTCCGGCTGGGAGCTGGCCCGGGTGCGGCTGTTCCGCGACGGCACGCGGCAGGTCATGCTGCGCCGGCGCCGGGTCAACCAGCCGCAGCCGGGCCTCTCCTACTGACGGCAGGCCGGACGCGGAACGTCCCCGGGGCCGGCACCGCGCGGTGGGCCCCGGGGACGTCACGGCCTAGTGGGCGTGGTCGTGCTCCTCGTCGAGTTCCAGGAACGGGTGCTCGTCGAGCCGGCCGACCAGCCGGTCGTCGGCGGCCGGCTGGAACGGGCCGACCGGGTCGTCGTCGTCGAACGACTCGAGATCGACCGGGGTGCCGACCTCGCTGACCATGACCACGCCGTCGAGGGGCTCCAGCTCGGGCACGTCGAGGGCGGAGAGCGAGCCGTCGCCGCTCTGCAGCAGCTCCAGCACCGCCTCGCCGACCCCCTCGACCGGGGCCGGCTCGTCCTCCTCCGGGGTGCCCTCGCGGCGGGCCGCCTCGGCCGCCCGGACCAGCGCGGAGATGCTGGGGACGCGGTAGTCCCGCCGCTGCCGCACCGAGATCACCCGCGGGTGCGGGTCGGTCGCCTCGACGCCCTCGGCCCCGCCGAAGCGCTCGTCGGCCTCGTCCGGGTCGATGGCCTCGACGTCCCACGGTGTCACCTCGCCGAACGCGTCGAGCAGCTGCTCGTCGTAGGCGAAGGAGGCGTTGTTCAAATTGACGTACGCCTGCCAGACGGCGTCGTCGTCGATCCGGCCCTGGGCGGCGCGGACGGCGGCCAGGTGGGCGCGGGCCGCGTCGATCACCCGCTCGAGGGCGGCGTCCAGCTCACCGTGCTGGTCGGTCATGTGAGGCAGTCCCTTCGCGATGGGGGAGGTTCCGCGCCGGCGGGGGCGCGACGGGCACGGTCAGCAGCTGCGGAGAAAGCGGTCGAGAACCCGCACGCCGAACTGTAGTCCGTCCAGCGGAACCCGCTCGTCGATGCCATGGAACAGGCCGGAGAAATTGAGGTCGGCGGGCAGCCGCAGCGGCGCGAAGCCGAAGCACCGGATGCCGAGCTGGGAGAACGCCTTGGCGTCCGTCCCGCCGGAGAGCATGTACGGCACCGGCCGGGCGCCCGGGTCCTCGGCGCGCAGAGCGGCGGACATCGCCTCGACCAGGTCGCCGTCGAAGGTGGTCTCCAGGGCGGGCTGGCGCTGGATGTACTCGATGGCGATGTCCGGTCCGACCAGCTCGCGCAGCTGCCGCTCCAGCAGCTCGCTCTGCCCGGGCAGGCTGCGGCAGTCGATGGTGGCGGTGGCCCGGCCCGGGATGACGTTGTCCTTGTAGCCCGCGGCCAGCCGCGTCGGGTTGGCGGTGTTGCGGATGGTCGCGCCGATGATGTTCGCGATCGGGCCGAGCTTGGCGATCGCGGTCTCCGGGTCGTCCGGGTCGATGTCGATGCCGAGGACGTCGGAGACCTCGGCCAGGAAGGCCCGTACGGTGTCGGTCATCACCACCGGGAAGCGGTGGCCGCCGATCCGGGCGACCGCCTCGGCGAGGGCGGTGACGGCGTTGTCGTCGTGCACCATCGAGCCGTGGCCGGGGCGGCCCTTGGCGTGCAGTCGCAGCCAGTCGATGCCCTTCTCGGCGGTCTCGATCAGGTAGAGCCGCCGAGACTCGTCCACCGAGTAGGAGAAGCCGCCGACCTCGCCGATCGCCTCGGTGCAGCCGTCGAAGAGGTGGCGGTGCCGCTGGGCCAGGAAGTGCGCGCCGTAGTCGCTGCCGGCCTCCTCGTCGGCGGTGAAGGCGAGCACGATGTCGCGGGACGGGCGGATCCCGGCGCGCTGCCAGCCGCGGACCACGGCCAGCACCATCGCGTCGAAGTCCTTCATGTCGATGGCGCCGCGGCCCCACAGGTAGCCGTCGCGGATCTCGCCGGAGAACGGGTGCACCGACCACTCGTCCGGGTCGGCGGGCACCACGTCGAGGTGGCCGTGCACGAGCAGCGCGTCCCGGCCCGGGTCGGTGCCGGGGATCCGGGCGACCAGGTTGGCCCGGCCCGGCGCGGACTCGAGGAGCTCCGCGTCGACGCCGACCTCGGCGAGCTTCTCGGCGACGTACTCCGCGGCCAGGCGCTCCCCGACGCTGGTGTCGTTCTCCCCGGTGTTGGTGGTGTCGATGCGCAGCAGGTCGCGGCAGAGGTCCACGACCTCGTCGGTGGGATCCGGTCGGGCGGAGGCGGGGTCGCTCGTCATCGCTTCTTCATACCAGCCGGCCCGACCGGCCGGTCGCCCCCGGTCGGGCGCGGTTTCGCGGATCGCGCGGGCGGGTACCGCCGGACCACCACATCCGTCGATCGGCTGTCCGGGGTCGCGGCGCGGCGTCAGACACGCCGAGCCCGAATGGCCGTGGCCGCCAGCTCAAGGAGGGCACCATGACCGTCCCCCTGCCGCCGTTGCCGCCCACCGCCGACGACGCGTACCGGCCGGGTGGCCGAAGCCTGGCCGACCTCGTGGACCGGGAGCACCGGGCGCTGCTCGGGCTGGCCGGGCAGATCACCGACGCGGGCCTGGACCCGGCGCGGCGCCGTGAGGTGCTGGACGTGCTGACGGCGGCGGTATCCCGGCACCTCTCCGCCGAGGAGCAGTACCTCTTCCCGGCCGCCCGTGCCGCCGTCCCGGCGAGCGTCGAACTGGTGGACCGGGAGATCGAGGCGGACGCCGCCCTGTTGACCGCGCTGAAGGGACTGTCCGGGCCGGACGACCCGGCGGTGGCCGACGTCGCCGACCGGGTGCGCCGGCACGTGAGCCGGGTCGCCGCGCTGGTGACGCCGCTGGGCGAGGTGGCCAGCGACGCCGAGTTGATCCGGCTGGGCAACCGCTGGGAGATCGCCGAGGAGGCCGCGCCGACCAGGCCGCACCCGGGCACCCCGGCGACCCCGCCGTGGAACAAGATCGTCGAGCCGGCGGTGGGTGTGCTGGACAAGGTGCGCGACGTGGTCACCGGGCGGCGGACCCGCCTGGCGGACCTGGAGCGTCCCCGCGACGCCTGACCCTTGCCCCATACAGGTATACCGAT
The DNA here is from genome assembly GCF_042872345.1 of Micromonospora sp. NPDC005299. Taxonomy (NCBI): domain Bacteria; kingdom Bacillati; phylum Actinomycetota; class Actinomycetes; order Micromonosporales; family Micromonosporaceae; genus Micromonospora; species Micromonospora sp. NPDC005299. The sequence goes on along the minus strand of NZ_JBIAKG010000015.1, from coordinate 91,867 downwards.
GGCGGAGAACCCTTCCGCCCAGCCGCTGGGTGGTCCTACCGTCACCGTATGAATCTGGAGCTGCGACACCTGCGGGTGGTCTGCGCGATCGCGGAGACGGGGAGCGTCACCAAGGCGGCCTCCACGCTCGGTCTGGCCCAGCCGGCGCTGACCGCCCAGCTCCAGCGCATCGAGCGGACTCTGGGCGGGCCGCTGTTCGAGCGGGACCGCCGGGGCGCCCGGCCCACCGCGCTGGGCGAGCTGGTGCTGGACCGGGCCCGGGTGCTGCTGCCGGCCATGAAGGGCCTGCAGGACGAGGCGGCCCGGCTGGCCGGGGCGGGCGACCCGCTGAGCCGGTACCGGTTCGGCGGGGTGAACAGCCCCATCCTCGGCCGGCTGGTGCACCGGCTCGCCGCCGAGCGCCCCGACGTGCAGATCACCACGTACGCGTCGTGGTCGGTGGACGAGCTGGCCCAGCTCGTGGCCGGCGGGCGGCTCGACTTCGCGCTCACCGGGGTGTGTGGCGACGCCACCCCGTCGGTGGAGTCCGGGCTGAGCTGGCGGGAGGTGGCCGTCGACCCGGTCTTCGTGCTGCTGCCGCAGACCCACCCGATGGCCGGCCGGGACGAGGTGCGCCTCGTCGACCTGCGCCGCGAGCAGTGGGTGGCCGCACCCGGGGACGGCTGCTTCGGCGACTGCTTCGCGGCGGCCTGCGCCCGCGCCGGCTTCACCCCCCGCAAGGTCTACGAGGCGGACGTGCGGGCCTGCCTCGACCTGGTCGACGCGGGCGAGGCGGTGGCGCTGTGCCAGGCCACCTTCCGCCCGGTGGCCGGCCTGGTGACCCGCCGGCTCGCCGGGACGCCGCTGCGCTGGCGGCTGCTGCTCGGCTGGCACCCGGACGCCCCGGCGGCCCGGGTCGCCGAGCCAATGCTGGAGACGGCGGCGGCGGCGTACACCGACGCGCTGGCGAACCACCCGGACTATCTGGCCTGGCTGCTGTCCCACCCGGACTTCGGCGTGCAGTCGACCACCCCGAGCGGGGTGCGAACCGCCTGAGCGCGGGTATCTGGGCGGCATGACTGATCTGTACCCCGCCGCCGACCAGCGGGAGCTGCTGCGCCAGGCGGCCGCCGCGCACACCGCCGCCTCCGCCGACCTGGAGGCGTTCCTGCGCCGGTTGCCGGAGGTGCCCGAACCAGGCGACATCACCGAGTTCGCCAACCTGCTCAGCCGGGAGGAGCGGGCCCGGGGCGAACGGCAGGACGCGGCCGACGCGGCCGGGCTGCAACTACCCAGCATGGAATCCGAGTAGAGCGACGGCGACGGCACCCGGGACGGGGTCCCGGGTGCCGTAATCCGCGCGGTCAGCGTTCGACGAGCACGTCGTGGCCGAGGTCGAGCAGGGAGTGCCGCCACTCGTCGTCGGCGTTGCCCCGGCTCGGCTTCTCCGCGCTGAGCGCCCGGATCCGCTCGATGGCGTCCCGCATCACCTCGATGTCCTCCGGGGTCAGGTCGACCTTGCGCTTCGTGAGCACCTGGAGGATCCGCCGCCCCGGTTCGGGCAGGTCGAGGTCCGGGTTCGGGCCGAACGCCTCCTCCCCCGAGCCCCGGGTGAGCAGCCACTGCCGCAGCTGCTCGGAGGGGACGTTCACCTCGGCGTGGAAGTCGTCCCAGATCACCTCGACCTCCGGATCGAGTCGCGCCTCGCGTACCATCACGCCTCCTCTTCCGGCGACGACCCGGACGGCGTCGGGTCGCCCTCGCCCTTGTCGGTGTGCTGCTTCAGGCCCTCCGGCGGCACCTTCACCCGGGCCGGGTTGGCCGTCGGGGGCGCGACGATGGGTTCGCTCCGTTCGGGGTCCTCCCCGGTCTCCTCGGGTTCGGTCATGTCCGCCCTCCGATCCGTCGGGGTTGGGGCGTCTTCCCTCATCGCGGATGGGACGTCGCCGCGGCGGTGTACCCGCGGTCGCCGGCGCCCACCTCGATGGCGAGCTGGCCGTCCCGCGCGTCGACGGTGACCTGCTGGCCGGGCGAGATCTCGTTCTCCAGCAGCATCCGGGAGAGCCGGTTGTCGACCTCGCGCTGGATGACCCGGCGCAGCGGGCGGGCGCCGAACTCGGGCTGGTAGCCGTGCTCGGCCAGCCAGTCCACCCCGGCGGTGGTGAACTCGACCCCGATGTCCTGGGCGTGCAGCCGGCGGCGGGTGTCCTCCAGCAGCAGCCCGGTGATCTGGCGCAGCTGCTCGGCCTCCAACCGCTGGAAGATGATCACCTCGTCGATCCGGTTGATGAACTCGGGCCGGAAGTTCTCCTGAAGCCGGCGCATCAGCCGCTCACGCAGGTCGTTGGCCTCCTGCTCGCCGGGCTCGCCGGCGCCGAAGCCGACGGTCCGCTGCGTGCCGGTGATCAGCTCCGAACCGAGGTTGCTCGTCATGATCAGCACGGTGTTCTTGAAGTTGACCGTGCGCCCCTGGCTGTCGGTGAGCCGCCCGTCGTCGAGCACCTGGAGCAGGATGTTGAACACGTCCGGGTGGGCCTTCTCGATCTCGTCGAGCAGCACCACCGCGTACGGGCGGCGGCGCACCGCCTCGGTGAGCTGGCCGGCCTCCTCGTAGCCGACGTACCCGGGGGGCGCACCGACCAGCCGGCTGACCGTGTGCCGCTCCTGGAACTCGCTCATGTCCACCCGGACCATCCGGTCGGCCTCGCCGAACAGCGCCTCGGCGAGCGCCCGGCCCAGCTCGGTCTTGCCGACGCCGGTCGGGCCGAGGAAGAGGAAGCTGCCCATCGGCCGGTTCGGGTCGGCCAGCCCGGTACGCGAGCGGCGCACCGCCTCGGCCACCGCGCTGACCGCCTCGTCCTGGCCGACCACCTTCTCGTGCAGGTGCCCCTCCAGGCGCAGCAGCCGGTCCCGTTCCTCCTCGGTGAGCTGGTTGACCGGGATGCCGGTGGCCCGGGAGACCACCTCGGCGATCTCCTTCGGCCCGACCTCGGGCACGTGGTTGGGGCCCTCGTCGCCGCGGGCGCGGCGGACCTGGTCCTCCAGCTCGGCGATCCGGTCGCGCAGCGTGGACGCCCGCTCGTACTGCTCGTCGGAGACCGCCTGCTCCTTGTCCCGGCGCACGTCGTCGAGCTGCTGCTCCAGGTCGCGCACGTCGGCGGCGGGGGTGCGGGTGCGCAGCCGGACGCGGGCGCCGGCCTGGTCGATGAGGTCGATCGCCTTGTCCGGCAGGTAGCGGTCGGTGACGTACCGGTCGGAGAGTTCGGCGGCGGCGACCAGCGCCTCGTCGGTGAAGCGGACCTGGTGGTGCGCCTCGTACCGGTCGCGGAGTCCGCGCAGGATGGCGACGGTGTCCTCGACGCTGGGCTCGGGGACCAGGACGGGCTGGAACCGGCGGGCCAGCGCGGCGTCCTTCTCGATGCTCTTGCGATACTCGTCCAGCGTGGTCGCGCCGATCACCCGCAACTCGCCGCGGGCCAGGGCGGGCTTGAGCATGTTGGAGGCGTCCATGCCGCCCTCGCTGCCGGCGCCGCCCGCGCCGACCAGGGTGTGGATCTCGTCCAGGAAGATGATCAGCTCCTCGCGGTGGGCGCGGATCTCGTCGATCACCTTCTTGAGCCGTTCCTCGAAGTCGCCCCGGTAGCGGGTGCCGGCGACCAGACCGGCCAGGTCGAGCTGGATGACCCGCTTGCCGATCAGCGTCTGCGGGACGTCGCCGTCGCAGATCCGCTCGGCGAGCCCCTCCACGATGGCGGTCTTGCCGACCCCGGCCTCGCCGATCAGCACGGGGTTGTTCTTGGTGCGCCGGGACAGGATCTCCACGGCCTGCTCGATCTCGTCGGCCCGGCCGATCACCGGGTCGATCTGGTCCATCCGGGCCAGGTCGGTGAGGTCCTGGCCGTACTGGTCGAGGGTGGGGGTGCCGCGGTCGGGCTTCGGGCCGGTACCCGGGCCGCGCTCGGCGCTGGCCGCCTGGAGCGACTCGGGCTGGATCCGCCCGGCGGCGAGCATCCGGCCGGCCGGCGACTCCGGGTTGAGCGGCAGGGCCATCAGGATGTGCTCGGGGCCGATGTAGTTGGCGCCCATGGCCCGGGAAAGCTGGTGGGCGTCGAGCAGCGCCCGCTTGGCGGCCGGGGTGAGCGACAGGTTGGGCGGGACCTCGCCCCGGGGCGCCCCGTCACCGCGCCCGCCGAGCGCGTTGACCAGCGCGTCCGGGTCCGCGCCCGCACGGCGGACCAGGTCGCGCAGCGGCTCGCGCTGCAACGCCGCCCACAACAGGTGGTCGGTGTCCAGGTCGTTGCTGTGCTTCTGGGCCGCGCGGCGGGCGGCGTCGGCCAGCATCTCCCGCGCGTCGGCCGTCATGAGCCGGGTGATGTCGACCCGGTGCGCCGGCCGGCGTCCCCCCTCGCCCCGCCCGAAATACCGGGCCAGGAACTCGTCCCACGGGTCGTTGCCGAAGTCACCAGGTCCCATCATTCTGTCCTCCGCAGTCGGACGGCACGGCCGCCGGGGCGCGACATGGCGCGGCACGGTCGGCGGTGGCTACCCGGCGGCCGGCGCGACAAACGCGGGCGGGTGGCACGCTGGGGGGATGGAGACCAGGCCGCTGCTGATCGTCGACGGCGCGAACGTGGTGGGCTCGCGGCCGGACGGCTGGTGGCGGGACCGGGCCGGGGCGGCCGCCCGGCTGCGCGACGCGCTCGTGCCCGTCGCCGAGGCGGGTGTGCCACCGGAGCTGCCACCGCCGGTGGAAGTGGTGCTGGTGGTGGAGGGCGCGGCGCGGGACGTCCCGGCGGTGCCCGGGGTCGCCGTGGTCTCCGCACCCGGCTCCGGCGACGACACCATCGTCGCGCTGGTCGCGGCCGCCCCGGAGCGCCGCCGGGCGGTGGTCACCGCCGACCGGGAGCTGCGGGCCCGGGTGGGCGCGCTCGGGGCCGAGGTGTACGGCCCACGCCGGCTGCCCCGCTGACCGGTCTCCGGGACGCCGGCCCGTCCCGTGGACGGGACCCGGGGGTCCGCCGGTGGGACGCGGCGGCGCGGCCGTGGAGCGCCTTTACGCACGTCAGGGCGACAATCGGACAGCCGGGAAGGAACGCCGCGAGGGTGGATGTTCTCCCGCCCATCGGGATGGGTTGTAATGGAGATCTCCCCCGCCCCCAGGAGGTCCCCCGTGGCGAGCGTCGCCGAGCTGAAGGCAGCCATCGATGTCGCTCTCCAGCAGATAGGAGACGGGCAGACGGCGGTGCAGGCGGCCGGCGAGAAACTCGCCGAGGCGCAGCAGACCCTCGCCGGCGCGCTGGAGGGCAGCGGCCACGAGACCGTCGAGGCGGCCCAGGCCTCGCTGACCCAGGCCAGCCAGGAGCTGGAGGAGTGTCTCGCCGCCACACTGGTGGCGGTCGAGCAGGCGCAGCTCTACGTCGCCACCCTCTGAGGACCGGTCGTGTCCATCGTCGAGGACATCGGCGCGCAGGTCCGCGCCGCCGCCGAGGAACTGCCCCTAGCCCAGCTCGCCGCCGCGCTGAAGAAGTTCGGCCAGGCCACCGAGCGGCTGCGCTGGGTGCGCCAGGAGTCGGCCAACCCGATGGGGGTGCCGGAGCTCTCCGCCGCGACCGAGCACGCCGAGACCGCCGGCTACGCGCTGCGGGTGGCGCAGGAGCAGCTGTCGGCGTACCTGGCCGCGATCGGGCTGGCCGCCGACGGGGCGCCCGCGCCGACGGCCGCGGACCGCCGGCCGAGGCACGACGCGGCCCGTGGCGAGGTCCCGCTCCCGGCCCCGCACGCCGCCCCGGAACGCGACGAGCAGCCGGCGGTGCGGCGTTGGTGGGCGGTGCGGGTGGCGGAGCTGACCGGCGGCCGGGAGGGCGCCCCGGACGACCCGGGCGAGCGGGTCGAGGACTCCCGCGAGCTGCTACGCCGGGTGGTGACCGGGATCCGCGCCGGCGACCGGGACCGGCTGCACCGGGAGCTGCGCCGGGCCCACGCCGACGTGGGGCTGGGACTGGCCGCCATCGCCCCGCCGATGCTGCGCGGCCTGGCCGGCGAGCTGCTCGGCCACCCGCCGCGCGCCGACGACCTGAGCCGGCTGCGCCGGGAGCTGGACGGACGGGTCCGCGACCTGCTGCCCGGCCTGCCCCCGCCGGTGCTGGACACCCTGCTCACCCGGGTCTGCCGGATGCCCCCGCCGCGCCGCGCCGACGGTCAGGAGCAGCCGCACGCCGCCGACCCGGCGGTCACCGCCGGGGTGGTCACCGGGGTGCTGCTCGACCGGCTCGGCCGCGACCTGCCGAAGGACACCGACGACCGGGAGCCGTCCCGTGGCTGACGTCCGCGCACAACTGGTGACGCGGGTCCGGGGGATGCTCTCCGAGGCCCTGGGCACCACCCGCAACCGGCTCGCCGACGCCGACGCCGACCTGGCCGCCGGCCGGGACCGGCTGGCCCGGGTGCGGCGGGCCGCCGCGGCCGTGCCGGAGCGGGTGGGCGCGGCGCGGGACCGCCGGCTCGCCGAGATCGACGCCCGGCACGCCGCCCGGATCGTCGAGCTCGCCCGCCGGGCCGCCGCCGCGGCCTCGCGGGAGGCCCCGGGCGCCGCGTCCGCGCCGTGGGACCGCTGGCGAGTCAGCCCCGCCGGCCGGGCCGAGCCACCCGGCGCGGTCCGGGTCGGCACGGTACGCATCCCCGGCGCCGAGCCGGTGCCGGCGCTGGTCCCGCTGCTCGACGCCGGGCACGTGCACCTCGCCGGCAGCGACCGGGAGGGCGTCGCCGCGGTCGTGCCCGCGCTGCTGCTGCGCTCGGTCGGCCGGGCCGACCCCGGCGCGGTCCGGCTCTTCGGGTACGACCCCGAACACCTGGGCGGCGGGCTGGCCGGGTTCGCCCCGCTCGGCACCGCCGGGCTGCTCACCTTCGTCGGCCCCGGCGGCCTGGGCCGGCTGCTCGACGACCTGGTGGAGCAGATCCGCCGGATCAACGAGACCGTACTGGCCGGCGAGTACGCGTCGCTGCGCGAGCTGGCCGCCGCGACCGGCCGGCGCCCGGAGCCGTGGCGGGTGGCGGTGCTGCTCGGCGGCGACGAGCTGTCCCGGCACGAGCGCGGCCAGCTGGACCGGGTGGTGCGCACCGGCGCGGCCTGCGGCGTGCACCTGGTGGTCCGCGGGATCGACCTGCCCGACGGGCCGACCGTCACTCGGGTGGTGGTCGACCCGGACGACGCCCGGATCGGCGGCCTGCCGGTGACGCTCGACGCCCCGCCGCCGGCCGGGCTGGTCACCGAGACCTGCCGCGAGGTGGCCTCCCGGGTCAACGCCGGCCCGCCGCCGGCGCCCTTCACCGACCTGCTCCCCCCGGCCGGGGAGTACTGGCGGGAGGACTCGGCGCACGGGCTGACCGCGCCGATCGGCGAGGGCCCGCACGGGCGGCCGGTGCTGCTCACCCTCGGCGACTACCCGCCGCACGCGCTGATCGGCGGCCCGTCCGGCACCGGCAAGACCAACCTGATCTTCGCGTGGATCGGCGCGCTCGCCGCCCGCTACTCCCCCGCCGAGCTGGAGTTCTACCTGCTCGACTTCAAAGAGGGGGTGTCCTTCGCCCGGTTCGCCCAGGGCCGGCGGGACCCGAGCTGGCTGCCGCACATGCGGCTCGTCGGGATCAACGTGAACACCGACCGGGAGTTCGGGCTGGGGCTGCTGCGGTTCCTCGCCGAGGAGCTGCGCCGCCGGGCCGACGCGGCGAAGAAGCACGAGGTCACCAAGCTGGCCGAGCTGCGCGCGGTGGACCCGACCGGGCACTGGCCGCGGATCGTGGCGGTGGTCGACGAGTTCCAGGCGCTGCTCGCCGGCCGAGACGTGGTCGCCCGGGAGGCCGCCGACCTGCTGGAGGACCTGGCCCGGCGGGGCCGGTCGCAGGGCATCCACCTGGTGCTCGCCTCCCAGGACGTGCGCGGCATCGAGGCGCTGTGGGGACGGCCCGCCCTGGTCGCCCAGTTCACCCTGCGCATCGCACTGCCCAAGGCGCTGCGGATCCTGGCCGAACGCAACGACGCGGCGCAGTCGCTGCCCCGGCACCACGCGGTGGTCAACGCCGAGTCCGGCCTGGCCGAGGGGAACGAGGTGGCGCGCATCCCGTCGGCCGGAGACTGGGAGACGTGGAGCCAGCTCCAGCACCGGCTGTGGCGGATGCGCCCGCAGGACGCCGCCCCGGCCCGGCTCTTCGACGGCGACGCGGTCCCGAGGCTGACCGAGGCGCCCGACTTCCGGGCCCTGACCGCCCCCGAGCAGGGGGTGCCGCGCAGCCCGGTGGCGCTGCTCGGCGAGATCATCGACGTGCAGGCCCGCTCGGCGGCGCTGCGGCTGCCCCGGGCCCCCGGGCGGAACCTGGCCGTGCTCGGCACCCGGGTCGACGAGGCGTGCGCGGTGCTCGACGCCGCCGCCCGCTCCCTCGCGCGGCAGTACCGGCCCGGCACCGCCCGGTTCTCCATCGCCTGCCTGGACCCGGACGCCGACCCGGCCGCCCGCGCCCTCTACGAGGACCTGGCCGACGACGCCGCCTGGTACGACGAGGAGACGGTGCCCGAACTGATGGCCGAGGTGGGCGACGCGCTCGGCGCCCCGGGCACCCCGCAGACCCCGCACTTCCTGCTGCTGTACGCGGTGGACGCGGCGGCCGGGCAGCTCGCCGGGAAGGCCGGCCTGCGGACCGGGCTGGAGCAGCTGCGCCGGATCCTGCACGACGGGCCGGAGCGGCGTACCCACGTGCTGGCCTGGTGGCGCGGCGTGGCCCGGATGCGGGTCGACCTGGGCGGGCCGGCGGCGCGCACCGACCAGATCGGCGCCTGGGTGGCGCTCGACGTGCAAGGCGCCGAGCTGGGCTCCTCGCTCTACCCGGGCACCGGCGGGCCGGACTGGTACCCCCGCCCGTGGCGGGGCCTCTACTTCGACCGGGCGGTGCACCGCACCGGACAGGTGATCATCCCTTATGGTCCGACCCGATGAACGAACCGGTTGCCAGTGACACGTACGCCGCCCACGTCCGCCGGCTCGCCGAGCTGACCGCCCGGGTGGCCGCCCAGCGCGCCGAGGCGCACGGCTGGTACGCGCAGCAGGTCGCCGCCGCCGACCGCGCGGTGGCCGACGCCGCCGAGCAGGTGCGGCAGGCCGAGGCGGAGGTGGTCGAGGCGCAGCGGATGGTGGAGCGGGTGGACACCGAGGCGGCCCACCTGTGGGGGCAGCTCCGGGAGCGGATCGGCGCCGGCGGCCGGCGGCTCGGTGACCCGCCCGGGCCGGCCCCCGACGCCACCGGCGATCCGGTGCCGCTGCTGCGCGGGGTGCGCGAGCTGCTGGACCGCACCCGGCAACCGGGCGAGCTGCCCGGCTCGGCCAACCCGCTGCTGGTCGGCTGCGGCATCGGCGGCGCGCTGGTGGCGTACGCCCTGGGCGCGGGGGCACGGGCGCTGGGCGCCGGCTCCGGCGGGGACCTGGCGGTCGGCATGCCGGTGCTGGCCCTCGTCGTGACGCTGCTCGGCCCGCTGGTCGGGCTGGCACCGGCCCGGCTGCTCGCCGACCGCCGTCACGCCGTGCTGACCCCCCGCCCGATCATGCTGGTCGCCGCCACCGGCCTGGCCACGACCGCCCTCCTGCTGACCCTGACCTTCACCCGCTGACCCAACCCCGACCCGGCGCGCCCGGCCCGACCTCGGCCCGACCCGGTCCGGCCCGGCCCGGCCCGGCGCGGCCCGGCGCGGCCCTGATCATGAAGTTATTGCCCGCGGCCACGGCGTGTCGCGGCAATAACTTCATGATCACCGAGGGTGGGCGGGGCGGTCAGGCGGGGGTCAGGCCGGGGTGAGGACGGCTTCCTTGAGGAGACGGCGGGCCAGGACCAGGCGGTCGGCGTCGTCGTCCAGGCCGGGCAGGTCGCCGACCCGGGTCACCTCGCCGGCGAGGAGCGCGCGCAGGGCCGGCTCGCAGGTGCCGGGCAGGGTGACGGTCCGGTCGACCAGGCGCAGCGCCACCTTCCCGTCGCCGGTCGGGGTGAGCTGCCAGCGCAGCCCGGCCCGGGGCGCGACCTGGCTGTCCGCGTCGAGCGCGGCCAGGGCGGCGGCCTGGGCGAGGGGCCGGATCGGCGCCGGGCGGGAGGCCGGCCAGGCCCGGGCGCGCAGCCGCGCGGCCACCGCAGCCGGCTCGGCCCGCAGCAGCCAGTCGCGCAGCGCCTCGACCGTCTCGGTCAGCTCCGGCTCGATGGCGTCCGGGTCGGCCACGTCGACGCCGAACGGCAGCCCGGCGCGCAGCCGGGCGTCCTCGGCGGCGAGGGCCAGCAGCTCCTCGACCAGGGCGTACCGGGTCAGCGCCCGGATGCCGACGGTCAGGTGCAGCGAGCTGCACTCCTGCGCCTGGGCGCTGTGCAGCCAGCCGCGCGGCAGGTAGAGCGCGTCGCCGGGTTCGAGCACCACGTCCAGCGCGGGCCGCCCCTCGGCGACCGCGCAGACCTCGTCGGCCCGGCCGCCCCAGGGCTGCTTCTCCAGCGGGTCGGGCAGCACCGGCGGGTGGATCCGCCAGTGCTTGCGCCCGTCCACCTGGAGCACGAACACGTCGTGGGTGTCGTAGTGGGTGGCGAAGCCTTGGTTGCCGGCCGGGGTCAGGTAGGCGTTGACCTGCAACGGCTGGGCCAGTGCGGCGCCCAGGTCGCGGGCGAAGTCGACCACCGCCGGCCAGGTGCGGTGCAGGCCCTGGAGGACCAGGGTGGCGCCGTCGGCGTACAGGGCCAGGATCTTCTCGTCGAGGACCTGGTCGCCGATCTCGGCGCCCGCGCCGCCGCCGCCGGTCCAGCGCGCCGCCGGCACCAGCTGCCCGTCCTTGGCGACTCGCAGGAACGGGGTACGCAGGCCGCGCCGGCTGAGCAGCTCGTCGGCGTCGGCGGGGCTGAGCAGGTCGGTGAAGCCCGCCGAATTGGGCAGCTCGGCCGCCCGGGACAGCAGCGGGCTGTGTCCCCAGTGGTCGGCGGCGAACTTCGCCGGCTCGACCGCCACGCAGCGCGCGAGGGCGTCGGCCGCGGAAGACGAAACCGCCGGGCGGCCGTGGCCGCCCGGCGGGTCGAAGTGCGTCGCGGCCATCCGTCAGGCGCTGCCGTCGGCGCCGCCGTCGCGCTGACCGGAGGTCGCGCCGCCGTCGGCCGGGCCTTCGGCGCTGCCGTCCGCGCCACCGTCGTGCTGGCCCGGCGTCGCGCCACCGTCGGCGGGACCCTCCGCGCCGGTGTCGGCACCCTCGTCCAAGCCGCGCTCCGCGCCACGGTCCGCGCCGCCGTCGGCGCCACCGTCCTGCTGGCCCGGGGTCGCGCCACCGTCGGCCGGGCCCTCGGCACCGCCGCCGCCGGTGGTCTGCATGTCGTCGTCGTTGAGTGCCATGGGTGCTCCCTCGGTGTGCCGCCCCGTCGTCGGGGTCCGTGTGCAGCGGGTGGTACCCCTCGCCCGATCTTCTCTAACCACACCGTAGACGCCGGGACGCCGCCGCACGGACGGTTCGCCGCGCCCCGGTACAGCTCGCCGGGCGGCGGGGCGCGTCCGGTGCCAGGATGGCGGAAAGGGAGCACGCGGGAAGGGGGTGGCCGTGGGGCAGCCGGAGCCGTTGACGCCGCTGGCCGAGGACTGGCAGCGGGCGCTCGCCGTGGTGGCCCACCCGGACGACCTGGAGTTCGGCGCCGCCGCCGCGGTGGCCCGCTGGACCGGGCAGGGCAAGCAGGTCGTCTACTGCCTGCTCACCAGCGGCGAGGCGGGCATCGACGGGATGCCGCCGGAGCGCAGCCGGGTGCTGCGGGAGGAGGAGCAGCGGGCCTCCGCCGCCGTGGTCGGGGTGGACACCGTGGAGTTCCTCGGCCTCCCCGACGGGCTGCTGGAGTACGGCGTGGCGCTGCGCCGCGCGATCGCCGCGGTGGTGCGCCGGCACCGCCCGGACATCGTGCTCACCAACAACTTCCGGGACACCTGGGACGGGGCGTACGCGCTCAACCAGGCCGACCACATCGCCTGCGGTCGGGCCACGCTGGACGCCGTCCGCGACGCCGGCAATCGCTGGATCTTTCCGGAGCAGCTCACGGACGGGGTGCAGCCGTGGTCCCGGGTCCGCGAGGTGTGGGCGGCCGGCTCGCCGCAGGCCCGGCACGGGGTGGACGTGACGGCCAGCTTCGACCGGGGGGTGGCGTCGCTGCGGGCGCACGGGGCGTACCTGAGCGGGCTCGGCGACGGCGGTTTCGATGCCGAGGAGTTCCTCGAGGGGCTGGCCCGGCCGGCCGGCACCCGGCTGGGCGTCCGGTACGGGGCTGCCTTCGAGGTGTTCCGGATCGACCTCGCCTAGGCGGCCGCGATGATCCTCGTCGGCACGTCGGGCTGGCAGTACCGCGACTGGCGGGAGCGCTTCTACCCGGCGAAGCTGCCGCAGCGGCTCTGGCTGGAGCATTTCGCCGCGCGGTTCGCCACGGTCGAGGTCAACAACGCCTTCTACCGGCTGCCCGAGCGGGACACTTTCGTGGCGTGGCGGGACCGTACGCCGGACGACTTCTGCGTGGCCGTGAAGATGAGCCGCTACCTCACCCACATCAAGCGGCTGCGGGAGCCGGCGGAGCCGGTCGCCCGCTTCCTGGACCGGGCGACCGGCCTGGGCGACCGGCTGGGCCCCGTGCTGGTGCAGCTCCCGCCGACCATGCGGGCCGACCCGGCGGCCCTGGACGCGACGCTGCGGCTGTTCCCCGCCGAGGTGCGGGTGGCCGTGGAGCCTCGCCACCCGTCCTGGTGGACCGACGACACCCGGCGGGTCCTGGAGCGCCACCGGGCGGCGCTGGTCTGGGCGGACCGGCTGAGCCGCCCGGTCACCCCGCTGTGGCGCACCACCGACTTCGGCTACCTGCGACTGCACGAGGGCCGAGCGCGGCCGTGGCCCCGCTACGGTCGCGCCGCGTTGGCCACCTGGGTGCGCCGGCTGGCCACCGCCTTCCCGGCCGGCGAGCCGGGGTACGTCTACTTCAACAACGACCCGGGCGGCGCGGCCATCGTCGACGCGGTGGCCTTCGCCGGGCTGGCCCGGCGGGCCGGGCTGCCGGTCACCCGGACGCCGCCGGCCCGCCCCGCCGGTGCGGCGGAGCGGGCCGGGGACGGCGCCGGTCAGGGAATCATCTGACCGAGGTCCTTCGGCATGGTGGACTTCACGTCCTCCCACTCGCCCTGCGTCACGTGCCGGCGCAGGGTGTCCAGCACCACCTGCACCACCCGCTGCGGGCCGCCCTCCACGTCGTACGGGAAGCCCTGGCGGACCTCGTAGAGGAAGTCGTCGCGGTTCAGCTTGATCGGCACGTTCTCCGGCTGCCAGCCGTCGAAGTAGATGCCGCGTACCAGCACCGGCAACTGCTGGGCGAACTCGGCGCTCTCCTGCACCGGCATCCGGTCCCGCAGCAGGTGCAGCACCGTGCGCAACGCCGCGTAGGACTGGTTGCGTTGCGCCTTCGGCCAGCCGTACGCCGACTCGATCTCCTTGAGGATCACGTTCGTCTTGTCCAGCGAGGACTCGAACGCGGAAATCAGCTGCTCAGCCATCTGCCCACCCCCGTGTGTCGCTTTCCCAGCGTCGGTCGTCGGTGCGTCGCGGCGGCCCGCTGGGCCCCCGCCAGAGCCGGGTCGGGCTGAACCGACCGGGCCGCCCGCCTCGCCGGGGCGAGTCGGGACTCCCGATCACGTGCAGCACCCCACCACGGCGTCGATCCGCTACGACCCGCACCGTCATGACCCCACCTCCTCCTCGGCCGCGCGGTCGCGCCCGTCGACGGACCGCGCACACCGTCCATGCTGCTGACGCAGCGGGTGAGGCGCCCTCACCCGGGCCGGGTGAACCCTCAGCCGGCGTCGAGCAGACCGGCCAGGGTGGTGCCGTTGCGCTGGGCGTAGTCGCGGTAGCAGTTGTTCATCAGCACGTGGGTCCGCTCCGCCTCACCGGCCAGCTCGCGCAGCTTCGGCGCCCAGTCGCGCAGCTCCCGGTCGGAGTAGTTGTAGCCGAACTTCTCGTGGATGTCCTTGCTGGTCCACTTGTCGCTGTGCCCGTGGAAGCGCACCACCGCGAGCTCCGCGGTGGCCGCCAGCACCGGGGGTACGGACGACCGGTGCCCCTGGGGCATGTCCACGCAGACGAACGGCAACTCGTGTTGCCGCAGGAAGCCCAGCGTCTCCTCGGCGTTGTCGCCGTCGAACCAGGAGGCGTGCCGGAACTCGAAGACCGGGCGCAGCGGATCACAGCGCCGCGCCACCTCGAGCAGGTACTGCTTGTTGTCCCGCCGGATGGTGAACCAGGGCGGGAACTGGAACAGGATCGCGCCCAGCTTGCCGGCCTCGACCAGCGGGTCCAGGGCGGACAGGAAACGGGTCCAGACCTCCTCGTACGCCTGCGGCGGCAGGTCGTCCGGGTAGAGGTTCTTCTTCTCCGTCTCCGGGCGCAGGTCCTTGTAGAGCGCGGAGACCCGGGTCGGGTGTCCGGTCAGCAGGCTGAACGCCTTGACGTTGAAGGTGAAGCCGGGCGGGGTGCGTTCCGCCCAGAGCCGCGCGGTCCGCTCGGCCGGCGGCGAGTAGTAGGTGGCGTCCACCTCGACCAGCGGGAAGTGCCGGGCGTACCAGGACAGCCGCTTCTCCGGGGTGTCGGCGCTCGCCGGGTACCAGCCGGAGTCGAGCAGGGTCCGGTCGGTCCAGGAGGCGGTGCCCACCTTGATGTCACCCATCTGGCGAGTCCACCGCTGTCGGGACCGACCGGCAACCCGGGCGACGCTCAGGCCGCCCGCCGCTCCCGGGTCTGCTTGCAGGACACGCAGGAGGTGGCGGACGGGAAGATCTCCAGCCGCTCCACAGGGATGGGCGCGGAGCAGCCCTCGCAGAAGCCGTAGGTGCCCTCGTCGAGCCGGGTGAGCGCGTGCTCGAACTGGGCGCGCCGGTCCAGGATGGTGCGCAGCAGGGACTGGGCGGTGTCCCGCTCGGCGGTCTTGGTGCCGCTGTCGGCCTGGTCGTCGCCGGCGGTGTCGCCGACCTCGACGAGCCGGAGCACCTGGCTCTGCAGCACGGCCTGCTCGTACTCCGCGGTCAGCTCGTCGTACCGCGACGTCAGGGACTGCCGGATCTGGTCGGCCTCCGCCTGGGAGCGGCCCGTGGCTGTCGTGTCGTGGACGAGCATCGCTGCCTGCCTTTCCTGGGGCCTCATACCGTTCCGGGGCGGCGAGCGCCCCGGAACGTGGTCCGATGGATGCACGGGCGAGATCACCCGTGCTCTGTGAGCCGGGCGATTACCCGTCCGCTCCGCCCGTCAAACCGCGGATCTCCGCGTTCTTCGTCGCCGTTCGTGCCCGACTGCGCCGCCGGACCGTCCCCGTGCCTGCCCCTCCGGCGGCGCTTGTCCGGAAACGGGCCGTACGTCCAGGTCAGCCGGCCTCGACCAGGGCGGGGTGCCGCGGGTCGTCGGCGCGGACCACCACGTCGGCGAAGGAGGCCGGGTCGACCTCGTCGGCGTAGCGGGCGAAGGCCGGCAGGGTCCAGCGCAGCGCGGGATCGGTCCGCCGGTCCAGCGCCGCCGGGGAGAGCACCAGGTGGACGGCGACGTCGAACGGCAGGCCGCCGCCGAGCAGCAGCGCGCCGCTGACCAGGACCACCCCGCCGGGCGGCAGGTCGACGTACGGGGCGCGGCTGGCCCGGTCGGCGGCGGCGTCCCAGAGCGACGGGAGCAGCCGGCCCGACCCGGCCGGTCCGGCCGGGTCGAGCACCTCCCGGCGCAGGCCGGCCTCGTCGACCCAGCCCTCGTAGTACGCGTCCGGGTTGGTCCGGCCGTGCTCCAGGCGGATCGAGGCGGGCCGGAGGAAGTCGGCGGCCCGGACGTGCAGCACCGGGCGGCCGGCGGCACGCAGCGGGTCGACCAGGGCGGCGGCGAGGGCGTCCGGCTCGGCGGCCGGCGGCCCGTCCACGGCCACCCGCAGCCGGCCGGGCACGGCGGCGGCGGCGAGCCGGTCGGCCAGCTCGGCGACGAGCAACTCGGGCGTGATGGGACGGACGCGCATCCGACCATCCTGCCCGGCGGGACGGGTCACCGTGCGATCGGCCGGGCGGTCGGGGCTCCGTCCGGAGGGCGATGCACGTGGTGGCCGGACCCGGTCGGTGTCAGCCGGTGCGGTCGATGGTGACCCGGGCGTCGTCGGCGAGCCGGTAGCCGACGCCGTAGACGGTGGTGACCAGCGGGACGTCCACGCCGACCTTGCCGCGCAGGCGGCGCACGTGCACGTCGACGGTGCGGACGCCGGCGTGCTCGTAGCCCCAGACGGCATTGAGAAGTTGCAACCGTGTGAACACCCGGCGGGGGTGGGCGACGAGGTGCAGCAGCAGGTCGAACTCCAGCCGGGTCAGCGGCAGCGGCTCGCCGTCGCGCAGCACGGACCGGGACGCGGCCAGGATGTGCAGGGTCGGGATGGTCGGCGCGAGCGGGCGGCCCGGGGAGCGGCCGGCCGGCACCGGGTCGGGGCGGCGCTCCGCCGGGGCGGCGCTGGTGCTGATCACGGCGTCGCCGCGTTCGAGCAGCTCACGGGCCGCGTCGAGCAGCCGGCGGGCGGCCGGGGTGAGGGACTCCTCGCAGGCCAGCGGGATGTTCAACGTCACCGTGAGCATGGGCGCCGAGGTGTTGGCGGGGCGGCGCTGGCCGCCGGGGGGACGACCCGGAACCGCAGGTTGGGACGTATGCCATCCGGCGCGCGACGAGGCGGGGCTGACCGACATGGTCCTCCTTGGCTGGTCCGGGTATCTCCCCACGGCCCGGGACGCCGCTTCATCGATGCTTCCCGGCGCCTGTGCGAGGGTCAAGGGGCGGCTGCGTTGCATGAATGTGACAATTGACGAACACATCGGAGCCGGATGCTCGCTCTGCGTACGAGGCCCGTTGATTACAGCAGAGCGACGAGTTGACCCGGTACGGGGGGTCCCCGCCCGGTTCACAATGGCCGGTGCCGGGCCGGGCGGCGCCGAAACGTGAACGCGGCGCACCCGGATTCCGGGTACGCCGCGCACCGGCCGGCGACGCCTCAGCGCTCGCGGTCCACCACGATCCGGGCCTCGTCGGCGAGCCGGTAGCCGATGCCGTACACGGTGGTCACCAGCGGAGTGTCGACGCCGAGCTTGGCCCGCAGCCGGCGCACGTGGACGTCGACGGTGCGGGCCACCGCGTGCTCGTAGCCCCAGACATTGGCGAGAAGTTGCCGCCGCGTGAACACCCGCCGGGGATGTTCGGCGAGGAAGAGCAGCAGGTCGTACTCGATCCGGGTGAGGGTCACCTCGACGCCGTCGTGGCGGATCCGGCGGGTGCCGGTCAGGATGCGTACCGTGCCGGGCTCCTCGGCCCCGGCGGGCGGCGCGGGCGGCTCCGGCGGCGCGGTCGCGCGGCGCAGGTCGAGCACCGCGCGGGCGGCCTGGTGCTCCTCGGGTCGGAGCAGGCCCTCGCCGGAGGCGGCGAGCTCGTCCAGCAGGTCGACCAGCCGCGCCAGGCCGGGCGTCAGCGCGCCGGCACCCAGGTCGAGGGTGATGGTCAGGGTCGGAGCGGTACGCGGCCGGTGCGGCGCGCGGTCGGGGCGGCCCGGACGGGCCGGACGGGAGGAGATGGCGACGACGGACATGGGAGCCTCCTGTGCGGGCGGTCGCCCCGCCCCACCGGGGGGTGCGGCGGGGCGGTCAGCGGGGGGCCCGGCCGGCGGTGACCGGGGGCGCGGCGGGCGAGGGTCGGAGCGGCGGGGTGGGTCCGAGGGTGGGCAGGCCGGCGATGCGCCAGGCGGCGAAGCCGCCCGCCACGTCGGTGGCCCGATGCAGGCCGAGGTCCTGGAGGGCGGCGGCGGCCAGTGAGGAGGTGTAGCCCTCCTGGCAGAGGACGATCACCGGCACGTCGTAGTCGACAGCCTGCGGCAGTCGGGCCGCGCAGCGCGGGTCGAAGCGCCACTCGAGGACGTTGCGCTCGACGGCGAGGGCGTCCGGCACGGTGCCGTGCGCGGCGCGCTGGCCGGCCGGCCGGATGTCCACCAGCAGCGCCCCGCCCCGGACCGCCAGGTGGGCCTGCTCGGGGTCGAGCCGGCGCAGCCGGGCGCGGGCGGCCGCGAGGATCTCGTCGATGCCCCGCGAGCCGGGCGGTGGGACCGGACAGCTCTCGGTGCGGATGGGGGTCTGTGCCATCGTGGCGTCCTTTCCAGCGGCGGTGGTCGAAGGTGGGAGGGCGGGCCGGTTCACCAGGCGACCCCGGCCTCGGCTACCTCGGCGACCCGGAGCCGCCCGGCGTCGAGGCGGTAGCGGGTCATCCGGCGCAGTGCGGGCCGGTAGACGTGCACGCTGACCGCCGGCTGGTCGCCCCGGTTGATGACCACGTGGACGTGGCGAGGGCCGAAGCGACGGCCGGCGCCGGCGGCGAGCTGGTGCGGGCGCAGCCGGCCGCCGCTGACCGTCTGCTCGGTGAGGGTGCCGGCGGCGACCAGGAAGGCGCCGGCGGAGCCGCCGTGGTCGTGCAGGTCGGTGCCCTGCCCGGGCAGCCAGCTCAGCGCCCAGACCTCGTGCTCGGCGTCGGCGGCGAGCCGCGCGTACCACCGCTCGGCGCGGTCGAAGCGCAGCGGCACGGGCCAGCCGGTCGGGTCGGCCCAGCGGGCGGCGACGGCGAGCAGGTCGGACGGGTCGGAGGGGGTCATCGGCGGGGCGTCCTCACGGTACGGCGGGCGGCGTGCCTCCTCAGGATAGTCTTCAAACCCTATGGGTTTAGTAGGTAATACCGCATGCTGGGACGGTCCGATCCGCGTGGCGGGAGGTCAGCGAAAAACGGGCGGGCCCACCCGGTAGCCGGGGACCGACGGCCAGCGCACGGTGAGCACCACCGACTCGCGCTCGGCGTACCAGGAGTGGTCCACGCCCCGGCCCCAGACCACGTAGTCGCCGGGCGCGCGCAGCACCACGGTGCGGTCCGGCAGCTCGATCCGGAAGGCCCCGCTGACCAGCACCAGCAGGGCGGTACGCCGCTCGCCGGTGGCCCACCGCGAGCGGGTCTCCCCCGCCGGGTGCAAGCCCCACTTCACCTCGACCTCGGTGCTGTGCCGGACGTCGCCGGGCGGCTTGAAGTGACCCAGCAGCCAGCCCGCGTCGGTCGCCCCGTCCACCGCCGCGTTGCCGACGTACACCCGATCGTCCATCCGCGCCTCCCGTGCCGGCTCGGCAAGCTATCAGGCGGTGCTCGTCCTCCTCAGGCAGGGCCGACCGGTCACGAGGTGCCGGCGTGCCCGACGGGACCGGCGTCGGGGCGGTATACAGGGGCGGTGGAGGATCCCGTACCCGAGCAGATGCGCACGGCGGCCGGCGCGCTCCTGGCGGCGCTCGACGAGCCGGCCCGGCAACGGGCCCGGCACGACTTCGACGACGAGCCGGCGCGCCGGTGGCTGGAGTACCGGCCCCGACCCCGCCCCGGCGTCAGCCTCGCCGACCTGACCGGCACCGCCCGCAAGGCGGCCCACCGGCTGCTCGCCACCGCGCTCAGCCCGGCGGCGTACGCCCAGGCCATGGCGGTCGTGGCACTAGAGGAGGTGCTCGACCGGGCGGAGGGCTGGCAGCGTGGCCGCCACAGCGGCGACTACTGGGTGGCCGTCTTCGGCGACCCGGTGCGCGACGACCGCTGGGCGTGGCGGTTCGAGGGGCACCACCTGTCGGTCAGCATGACCGTGGTCGACGACCAGGTCTCCCCCGCCCCGATCTTCCTCGGCGCCAACCCGGCCACCGTCCGGCACGCCGGCCGGCCGGTATCCCGGCCGCTCGGGCCGGAGGAGGACCTGGCCCGGGAGCTGCTCGACGCGCTCGGGCTGGGCGGCCGGGCCGCGGCGGTCGTCGCCGACGAGGCGCCGGCCGACATCATCAGCGCCACCCGGCCCACGGCACCGGGCCGGCTCGACCCGCTCGGCGTTCCCCGGGGCCGGCTGGCCCCGTCCGGCCGGGCGCTGCTCGACCGGCTCGTCGCGCTCTACCTCGACCGGCTCCCGCCCGAGCTGGCGACCCGGGAGGCGCGCCGGCTGGCCGGCGGTGAGCTGCACTTCGCCTGGGCCGGCCCGGTCGGGCCGGGGCAGCGGCACTACTACCGGATCCAGGGCGACGACCTGCTGATCGAGTACGACAACACCACGGAGGACGGCAACCACGCGCACACCGTGCTGCGCCGCCCGGCCAGCGACTTCGGCGGCGACGTGCTCGCCGCCCACCACGCCGCGGCGCACTGACGCCGGCCGGGTCAGGGGCGGCGGGCCTCGATGAGGAAGCGCTGGGCGTGCGTCACGAACGGGCCCTCGGCGCGGATGCGCTCGTGCAGGCGGCGCAGCTCGGTGCGGTAGCGGTCGACGGTGAAGCCGGGCACGGTCCAGACGACCTTGCGCAGGAACCAGACCACCGCGCCGATGTCGTGGAAGACGGTCCGCAGGGTGGCCGTGCGCAGGTCCACCACGGTCAGTCCGGCGGCCTCGGCCGCGGCGACCGCCTGCTCGGGGTGGCGGCTGGCCGGCGGCGGCAGCGGCCCGAGGACGGCCTCGCTCAGCTCACGGACCGTGCCGGCGCCGATCTGCTGGGACAGGTAGCTGCCGCCGGGGCGCAGCACCCGGGCGATCTCGTCCCACCAGGTGTCCACCGGGTGCCGGCTGACCACGAGGTCGAACGCGGCGTCGCGGAACGGCAGCGGCGGCCGGTCGGCCACCTGGACCACGGCGGCCCCGACCCGGCGCAGGGTGCGTCGGGCGACCGGCACGTTCGGCGGCCACGCCTCGGTGGCGACCAGCAGCGGCGGCGGGACCGGGACCTCGGCCAGCACCTCTCCCCCGCCGGTGTCGATGTCCAGTGCGGCACGCACGGTGGCCATCCGGGCGCCGACCAGGCGGGCGTACCCCCAGGGCGGGCGTTCCTCGGTGGCGCGCCCGGCCAGCCAGGAGAAGCCCCAGCCCTCGACCGGCACCGCCTCGCCCTCGGCGATCAGCTCGTCGGCGTCCTGTCCGCTGTTCACGGGCAGAGCCTGGCCGTTGGGGCCGGCCGGCGGCAAGGCGTTTTCAGGCCTTCGGGCGGATGATCTCCACGGTGGCGCCGGGGATGTCCCGCAGCGTCCCGAAGCCGCTCGGCTCGGCGGCCCGGCGCCGGTCGAACTGGCGCATCAGCCGGGCGCCCAGCCACACCCCCACCGAGCCCACGGCCAGCGCGAGCAGTTCGGTGACCACCTCGACGCCGGTCGCGCCGCGCTGGGGCGCCTGGGCCCGGATCAGGCAGGTGAGCAGGAACAGCGCCGCCATCGCGGCGTTCACCAGGTTGAACGTGATCGCGGTCCGCCGGGTCCGGTCGGCCCGCACGTCCCACAGGTCGACCATTCCGGCGACCGTCGTGAGCGCGGCGGCGACCAGGGCGGCGACCGCCGTCCAGTAACCCACCTCACCGAGGAAGGCCGGGCCGCCGGCGACATCGGCCAGGTCGAAGACCGCGGCGCTGACGAAGAGTCCGAACGGGAACGTCACCAGCATCGGTTGGATCGGGTGTCCCTGCACGCGCAGGCGGCTCTCCATCGGTTCCTCCCCAGGTCGGTGCAGCTCACCAGTTCAGGGTGCTACCCGAGGCCCACCGGGGCGAAACGAATGTCGCTCAGTTGTCCCGCGGCCGGGAGACGGTGAGCACGAGCCGCTCGGCCACCTCGCGCAGCGGTATGTCCAACGAGGAGGCGGCGCTGCGGAGCACGTCCAGCGCCTCCGGGGCGGGGCAGCCGCGCTGCGTCATGATCACCCCGACGGCCTGCCCGACCACCCCGTCGGCCAGCGACGCGGTGTCGAGCTGGACGGCCCGGGCGGCCTGCCGCTCCCGGTCCCGGCTGGCGGCCAGCAGCAGCCCGGCGTGCTCGGCGAGGAGCATGGCGATGAGCTGGTGCCGGGGGGTGAGCGCGCCGGCCGACTCGGCGTAGAGGTTGATCGCGCCGATCACCTGCTCGTCCACGTCCACCGGCGCGGCGATGACCCCGTGCACGCCCAGCCCCCGGGCCCGCTCCGCCCAGGCCGGCCAGCGCGACTCCCCGGCCAGGTCGGCCGCGGTGATCATCTCGCGCCGGTGGATGGCGGTCATGGCCGGCGTGTCCGGGCCGTGCCGCAGGTCGTCCAGCTCGGCCCGCCCCGGGTCGGAGGCGGCCACCCCGGCGGGCTCACCGGCGCGCAGCGCGGTGAAGCCGCAGCAGTCCACCCCGGGTACGGCGTCCCGGGTGATCCGGACCAGCCGGTCCAGCGCCTCGTCGAAGTGGGTGACCGCGATCAGGCCGGCGGTCAGCTCCCGCAGCAGCGCGGCGGTTTCCAGCACTCCGAGCGTGTCGGTCATGGGGTCCCGCGTGTCGAGGTTCACCGGGCCACGGCCTCCGTCACCCCCGCGTTCGTCCACGCGGTGTACCCGTCCGGCGCCGTTGCCTGTCCCATGATCGCTCTCTCCCTGAGTCGAAGCCCCGGCCTACTACCCTCCCAAACCCGGATCGAAACCGCGCAAAGGGGTCCCTTCCGGCGTCGTACGCGCCGGACGGGACCCCTCACGGGCGGTCAGCGGGAGCCGGAAATCAGCCGCCGCCCCACCGAGGCGATCAGCCGGTCCAGCTCCGAGCCGAACGGGTTGTCGTGCACCAGGTACGTCCAGGTGGCGGTCGGCCGCACCAGCTTGGCGGCGTCCGGCTCCCACCCGTCGGAGAACTCGGTCTCCTCGAAGGTGGCGATGGTGCGCGTCTCGATCTCGGGGATCAGCGCGTTGAACGCCGGCACCGCGCTGCGGTGGAACTCGTCCAGCGGGTCGAGCCGGCCCAGCGCCCGCAGGTGCACGCCCTCGCGGACCTCGGACAGCTCCGCCAGGTGCTCGGCCCAGAGCCGGTCCAGGTGGTAGAGGGCGATCTTGCGGGCCACGTCGGCGAGCAGGTCCTCGTCCATCTCGCCGGCCTTCTCCGGCACCCGCTCCAGCAGCATCAGCGCGGCGATGTCGCTGGCCAGCAGCCGCTCCCGGCGCTCGGCGAGCGCCTTGCGCTGCTGCTCGATCACCTGGCTGTACCGCCAGGTGTTGCGGTGGATCTCGTGGTTGACGCCCTCGGCGACCCGCTGGGCGTGCTCCACAGCGTAGTCGACCTGCGGGTCGGTGACCAGGCCGTCGGCGTTCATCCGGGGCGACGCCGGGACGGTGTCGCCGGCGTGCCGCACGACCAGGTCGTCCTCCAGGCTGACGAAGAAGACCGACCCACCCGGGTCACCCTGCCGGCCGGCCCGGCCACGGAGCTGGTCGTCGACGCGGCGGCTGTCGTGCCGGCCGCTGCCGATCACGTAGAGGCCGCCCAGCTCGGCGACCCGCTCCCGGTCGGTCTGGTCGCTGCCGCCGAGCCGGATGTCCACGCCCCGGCCGGCCATCTGGGTGGAGACGGTCACCGCGCCGTACGCGCCGGCCTCGGCGATGATCCCCGCCTCCTCGTCGTCGTTCTTGGCGTTGAGCACCACGCAGGACACCCCGGCGGCGTGCAGGCCGGCGGCGAGACCCTCGGACTCCTTCACGTCGAGGGTGCCGACGAGCACCGGACGGCCGGCCTCGTGACAGCGCCTGATCTCGTCGATCAGCGCCTCGTCCTTCTCGGCCCGGGTGGCGTAGATCCGGTCCGTCTCGTCCTCGCGGACGCACGGGGTGTTGGGCGGGATCACCGCCACCTCGAGGCCGAAATACTCGCGGAGCTGGTCGCCGACGAGGACCGCGGTCGCGGTCATCCCGCAGACCGTCGGGTAGAGCGCGATGTAGGCCTGCACGGTGATCGTGCCGAGCACCTCGCCCTCGGCGGTGGCGTCCAGTCCCTCCTTGGCCTCGACCGCCGCCTGGAGCCCGTCCGGCCAGCGGCGGCGCTGGGCCACCCGGCCGCGCATCTCGTCGATCAGCTCGACCGACTTGTCCCGGACGATGTAGTCCACGTCGCGGTGCAGCAGGGCGTGCGCGTGCAGCGCCACGTTGACCGCGGAGAGCTGCCCGACATGCTCCTCGTCGTAGAGGTCGATGCCGCCCAGCTTGGCCTCGACGGTGGCCAGGCCGACCGAGGTGAAGGCGACGCTGCGGCCGTCCTCGGCGATCGTGTAGTGCCGACCCTTGCGCAACCCGCGCACCAGCGCGGCGGCCGCGTGCACCGGGTCCTGCTCGCCGGGGACCGCGCCGGCCAGGACCATCGGCACCCGGGCCTCGTCGATCAGGATGGAGTCGGCCTCGTCGACGATCGCGGTCTTCAGGGCCGGCTGGACCCGCTCGGTCAGGTCGGTGGCGAGCTGGTCGCGGAGGAAGTCGAAGCCGGCCTCGCTGACCGCGATGTAGGTGACGTCGCAGGCGTAGGCGGCGTGCCGCTCCTCGGGGGTGGACGCCTCGTTGACCCAGCCGACGCTGAGCCCGAGCAGCGCGTAAACCGGGCCCATCCACTCGGCGTCGCGGCGGGCCAGGTAGTCGTTGACGGTGAGCACGTGCACCGGGCCGTTGCCCAGCCGGACGTGCCCGTAGGCCGCGATGGCCGCGGTCAGCGTCTTGCCCTCACCGGTGGCCATCTCGGCGACCTTGCCGGAGAGCAGCGCCATGGCGCCGAGCAGCTGGACGTCGTACGGCCGCTGGTCGAGGCCACGGCGGGCCGCCTCGCGGCCGATCGCGCAGATCTCCTCGTAGCCCGTGGCCTGCCCGGCCGCCTCGGTCAGCTCCGCGTCGGAGAGCTGCTCCAGCTCCGCCTCGCGGGCCTCGATCGCCGGCAGCAGCTTCTCCAGCGGGGCCAGGTCGACCGTCGTTCCCGGGCGCTGGAGGAACCGCCGGAACCTGGTCTTCAGACGTTGCGACACACCCATGAGCGGCAACGGTACGCGAACGGAAGCCGATTGTGACACCCGTGCGGCGCGGTCGCCGGGCGGTGTCCGAATTTCCGGCTGTTTCCGCAGGTCAGCGCGTTTTCGGCGGTCAGCCGACGAGGAGCTGGTGGGTGGCCAGCTCGCGGTAGAGCGGGCTGGTCGAGGTCAACTCGTCGTGGGTGCCGACGGCGACCACCCGGCCCGCGTCCAGCACCACGATCTGGTCGGCGTCCACCACGGTGGAGAGGCGGTGCGCCACGATCAGCAGGGTACGGCGCACCGCCACGGCGTCGATCGCCCGGCGCAGCGCGGCCTCGTTGCGGGCGTCGAGGTTGCTGGTCGGCTCGTCCAGCAGCAGCACCGGCGGCCCGGCGAGCAGCGCCCGGGCGATCGCCAGCCGCTGCCGCTCCCCGCCGGAGAGCAGCACGCCGCCCTCGCCGACCTGCACGTCCAGCCCGTCGGCCGTCCGCTCGGCGAGGTGCCCGAGATTCACCTCGTCGAGCACGGCGTGCAGCCGGTCGTCGGTGGCGTCCGGCGCGGTGATCAGCAGGTTGTCCCGGAGCGTGCCGGCGAGCACCGGCGCCTCCTGCTCGACGTAGCCCAGCCGGGCCCGCAGCGCGTCCCGGGGCAGGTCGCGCACGTCGACCCCGTCCAGGCGCAGCGTGCCCCCGGTCACCTCGTAGAAGCGCTCGACCAGGGCGAGCAGGGTGGACTTACCGGCGCCCGACGGGCCGACCAGGGCGGTGCGGGTGCCGGCCGGCACGGTGAAGCTCACCTCGTGCAGCACCGGCGTGCCGCCCGGGTAGCCGAAGTCGACCCGGTCGAACTCGAGCGCCGCCGGTCCGGTCGCGCCGGGCAGGGCGCTGACCGGCGCCGGCCGTTCGTCCGCCCCCTCCCCGGGCACGGCGAGGATCTCCTCGATCCGGGCCAGCGCGCCGAGCCCCGTCTGCAACTGGGTGTACGCGTGCA
This sequence comes from Micromonospora sp. NPDC005299, assembly GCF_042872345.1. Lineage (NCBI taxonomy): Bacteria > Bacillati > Actinomycetota > Actinomycetes > Micromonosporales > Micromonosporaceae > Micromonospora > Micromonospora sp. NPDC005299. The sequence continues at coordinate 66,025 of NZ_JBIAKG010000015.1, read as the reverse complement.
CCGCCTGCCCGAGCGGCAGCACCAGGAAGAACAGGAACATCACGAAGGCCACCAGGTCGCCCACGCCGATCGCGCCGGCCGCCACCCGGGCTCCGCCCAGGGCCAGCACCAGCAGGAAGGCGCCCTGGACGGTGACCGTGCTGGCCGGACCCACCACCGCCTGGGCCCGGGCCACCCGCAGCCCGGCCGCGTACGCCTCGGTCGCGCTCGACACCACGGTCGCCGTCTCCCGCCGCTCGGCGCGGCTGGCCCGGATGGTCCGGGCCGCGGAGATGGCCCGCTCGACGGCCGAGGTCATCTCGCCGACCCGTTCCTGGGCCTGACGGGCCAGCCCGCGGACCCGCCGGGCGACCGTGAGGGCGAAGCCGACGCCGATCGCGACGGCGGCCAGGGTCACCCCGAACAGCAGCGGGTCCAGCAGCAGCATGGCGGTGCCGGCGCCGAGCACCATGACCGCCCCGGTGACGGTTTCGAACAGGCCGGAGGTGACCACCGCCCGCAGCAGCGTGGTGTCCGCGCCGACCCGGGAGAGCAGGTCGCCGGTGCGGCGCCGGTCGTACTCGGCGATCGGCAGCCGCAGCACGTGCCCGGCGAGCCGGCGCCGGGTGCCCAGCACGAGCCCCTCGGCGGTGCGCTGGAGCAGGAAGTCGCGGAGCCCGCCGAGCAGCGCGCCGACCACCACCAGGACCACCAGGGCAACGACCAGCCCGGCGGCCGGGCGGCCGGCGGTGATCCGGTCCAGCACGCCCCGGGTGAGCAGGGGCTGGGCCAGCGCCGCCCCGGCGCCGGTGAACGACAGCGCGCCCACCGCGACGAGGGTGCCGCGGTGGGCGCGCAGGTACGGCAGCAGGGCGGCGAGCCCCGGCGGGCGGCCGGCGTCGGTGGTCATGGCAGCACCGTAACCGGGCCCGCCCAGGGTCAGCCGGTGAGCACCACCTGGAGCTCGGAGCGGCGCCGCTCGGCCAGGTCGGTGAGCAGCGCCGGCGCCTCCTCCAGCGGCACCACCGCGGAGACGAGGTGCTTGCGGATCAGGTCGCCGTACTGGCGCACCAGCTCGATCGTCTCCGCGGAGAGCCGCTCCCGGTCCCAGGTCGGGGCCAGCCCGCGCGGCACCCGGCCGATCTGCGCGCAGCGCAGCGACAGCCCGTTGTGGTGGAACTCCTCCCCGAGCCGGACCGCGTCGGCGCCGGCCTGGTAGAACGCCAGGTCGATCACGGTGCCCTGGGGACGCAGCAGGCGCAGCGCGAGCTGGAGCCCCCAGTCCTGGCCCCGGCACTGGAAGACCACGTCCGCGCCCCGGTCGCCGGCGGCGTGGTTCCAACGGGTCTTGAGCACCACGGCCGGGTCGTCCGCCGCCGGGTCCAGGGTCTCCAGCCCGAGCGCCTCGGCGACCTCCCGGCGGCCCGGGGTGGGGTCGAGGACCACCACGGAGGCGGCCCCGTGCCGCCGGGCGAACAGCGCGGTGAGCAACCCGACCACCCCGCTGCCGACCACCGCCACCCGCCGCCCCCGCACCCCGTCGCCGAGCGAACGGACGTCGGTGCCGCACAGGTCGGCGGCGGCGTGCAGCAGGCCGTTGGCGCAGATCGGGCCCATGTGCGCGACGTAGACGCCGAGGAGTGGGTCGAGGTCGTCGGGCAGCGGCACGAACCGCTCGGCGACCGGGTCGGCGACGTAACCGCTGCGGTGGCCGTAGGTCATCGCGCCGACCGTGCCCACGGCGACGGCCGCGGTGCGGCTCTCGACCACCCGGCCGACCTGCATGTAGCCGAGCCGGGTGACCGGGTACGGCGTCCCGGCACCGCCGGGCTGGAACAGCCCGAGGTCGGCGTTCCAGGTGACATGGAGATAGGGGTTCGTGCCCTTGACGTAGCTCAGCTCGGTGCCGGCGGAGACCCCGCTGTAGAGGGTCTCCACCCGGAAGGTGCCCTCGCGCAGCTCGGCCGCGTCCTGCTCGACCAGCTCGACCCGGCCCGGTGCGCTGACCACCACCACCCGGTCACGCATCGACGGTCACCCCCGTCGGCCCGGCCGGCGTCGCGTCGGCGACCGCGGCGGTGAGCCGCGCGGCGGGCCCGGTGGGCAGCGCCACCGCCCGCCCGGTACGCGCCGACTCGGCCACCGCCAGGGCGAGCCGCTGGGTGCGCAGCGCCTCGGCGTACGGGACCCGGACGTCGTCGCCGATCCCCCGGACCGCGTCGACGAAGGCCCGGTCGACGGCCACCCGGGCGCCGTCCGGGTCGGCGGGCAGGCGCCGCTCGCCGTCGGCGTCGCAGACGGTCAGGCCGTCCTCGGCCAGGGACAGGGCCAGCCCGTCGGCGAGGATCTCCAGGCCGGCCCGGTGCTTCCAGCCGAGCACGCAGGCCGCCGCGAGGGTGCCCACCGCGCCGGAGGCGAAGCGCAGGGTGGCCGCCGTGACCGAGTCGATGTCGGCGCCCTCGACCGGCGGTGGGCTGCCGTCGCCGTACGCGGTCACCTCGGTCGCCTCGCCGACCAGCAGCCGGACCAGGTCCAGCACGTGCGCCGCCTGTTCGACGACCGGCCCGCCGGAGCGGTCCCGCCGGGCCCACCAGGCCACCGGCGGCACCTTGTCCAACCAGGCCCCGTTGACCATCCGCACCGGCCGGTCGGCGAGCAGTTGCCGGGCCTCCTCCACCACGTGCAGGTAGCGCCAGTGGTGGCCGACCGCGGTGAGCAGGCCGCGCCGCTCGACCAGCGCGGCGACCCGCTCCGCGGTCTCCAGGTCCAGCGCCACCGGCTTCTCCACGAACATCGGCACGCCGGCGGAGATCACCGCCTCCTCGACCGGGCCGTGCGCGAACGGCGGCACGCAGACGTACACCGCGTCCGGGCCGGCGGCGAGCAGATCGTCCACGTCGCGGAAGGTCCGCGCACCGTGCGCGCCGGCGAGCGCCGCCGCCGCCTCCGGGGCGACGTCGGTCACCCCGAGCAGTTCCACGTCCTCGAAGCCGGTCAGCACCCGGGCGTGGCGCTGCGCCACACCGCCGGCTCCGACGAGTCCCACCCGGCACACACGCATGCTCCCGACCCCTCCACCGCGGAAAACGGACCGTCGAAACCACTCCCCGCGCGGCCGCGCGGCCAAACGTGGACCGGACGCGCAATCAGACGTTCACCCGCCGGGAACCGCCCGGAACCAGCCTGGTGATCAGGTGTTCGGCATGATCCGGTTAGCACGGGCGGCGGATTGGGCAATCCAGGAGCCCGTGGATCCGCCACGACCTGGGAGCGTGCCTGTGCCGGATACAGCGTCGACCGTCTCACCCGTGGTGGAGGCCTGGGCCACGTACCGCACCACGTCCGCCGGCGACTGGCCGGCGCGCCGCCTGCTGCGGGCCAAGGGCGCGAGCCGGGTCAGCGTGGTGCTGCCGGCCCGCAACGAGGAGGCGACCGTCGGGGCGATCGTCTCGACCATCCGGCGGCACCTGATGGACCAGGTGCCGCTGGTGGACGAGCTGATCGTGGTGGACTCGCGGTCCACCGACCGGACCGCGCAGGTGGCCCGGGCGGCCGGCGCCGAGGTGGTCAGCCAGGACGCCATGACGCGCGGGCTGCCCCGGCTCAGCGGCAAGGGGGACGCGCTCTGGGCCGGGCTGGCCGCGGCGGAGGGCGACGTGGTCGCGTTCGTCGACGCCGACCTGCGGGAGTTCCGGCCGCACTTCGTCACCGGGCTGGTCGGGCCGCTGCTCACCGACCCGTCGGTCGACTTCGTGAAGGGCTTCTACCACCGGCCCCTGGTCCGGACCACCGGGGTGGAGGCCGACGGCGGGGGCCGGGTGACCGAGCTGATGGCCCGGCCGCTGCTGAACCTGTTCTGGCCGGAGCTGGCCGGCTTCGTGCAGCCGCTCGCCGGCGAGTACGCGGGCCGCCGCGAGGTGCTGGCGCAGGTGCCCTTCGTCTCCGGCTACGGCGTCGAGACGGCCATGCTCATCGACCTGCTGGAGCTGGTCGGGCTGGACGCGCTGGCCCAGGTGGACCTGGGCGAGCGCAAGCACCGGCACCAGGACACCGCCGCGCTGGGCCGGATGTCGGCGCAGATCCTGCTGACCGCCTGGTCCCGGCTGCAGCGGCGCGGCTGGGCGGTGCCCGGCCTGGAGCCGACCGCCCTGCTGACCCAGTTCCGGCGGGGCGGCTCGGAGGCACTGCCCCACCTGGACCGCGAGATCGTGGTCAGCGACGTCTCGATCGAGGAGCGGCCGCCGCTGGCGCAGCTGCGACACCGAGTGCCGCGGCGGCAGGTCGCGGCGTGAACCCGTGAGCCCCGCCCGAGGAAGGGACCCCGCACGATGACTCTCACGGTTCTGATGAACGCGGGTCCCTGGCTGTCCGTGCCGCCGCCCGGCTACGGCGGGATCGAGAATGTCGTCGCCACGCTGGTGCCGGAGCTGCGGCGGCTCGGCGTCCGGGTGGTGCTCGCCTCGGTGGGGACCAGCACGCTGCCGGCCGACGAGCGGATCTCGGTCTTCCCGGACGGGCAGTTCCACGCTCTGCAACGTCCGTACAACCAGGTCTGCGGGGTGGCCCAGGCGCACCTGCACGGGGTGGTCCGCGCGCTGCACGCCCGCGACGACATCGACCTGGTGCACGACCACGTGGAGGCGGTCGGGCTGGCCACCATGGCCGCGATGGGCCCGGACGCCCCGCCGGCGCTGCACACCCTGCACTGGGACCTGGCCAAGCACCCGGAGCTGTACGGCAACCTGGACGGCGGCGGCCGGGTGCGGGTCAGCGGCGTCTCCGCCGCGCAGCTCGCCCGGGCGCCGCGGGCCCTCCAGGAGCACTCGGTGGGCCACGTCCACCTGTCCACCCCGCTGGCCGTGGGTGCGGATCGCCGGCCGGCGGTGGAGAAGGGTGAGCACGTGGTGATCCTGGGCCGGATCAACCCGGGCAAGGGGCAGGACCTGGGCGCCCGGCTGGCCCGGCAGGTTGGGTTCCCGCTGGTGCTGGCGGGTCCGGTCGGGCCGTACCACCGGCCCGAGGACCTGGCCGCGGCGGGCGACGAGGCCCGGCAGAACCCGGACGTCCGGTTCTTCTACGACCAGGTGGCCCCCCACGTCGACGGCGACCTGGTGCGCTGGGTCGGCACGGTCGCCGGGCAGGAGCGCGACGACCTGGTGGCGGGGGCGCGGGCCTCACTGTTCCCGCTGCGCTGGGAGGAGCCCGGCGGCACCGCGGTGGTCGAGTCGCTCGCGCTCGGCACGCCGGTGGTGGCCACCGCCCGGGGCTGCCTGCCGGAGCTGATCGAGCACGGCCGCACCGGACTGCTCACCGCCGACGAGGATGAGTTGGGCGACCTGGTGCTGGCCGCCGGGCTGCTCGAGGAGGACGAGTGCCGGCGCGAGGCGGCCACCCGGTTCACCCCCGAGCTGATGGCCCAGCGGTACGTGGAGCTTTACCAGCGGGTCCGCCGGCTCGCCGCCCGGTCGTTGCAGCTGGCCTGAGCCGACGTGCAGCCGGCCTGAGCCGAAGGGCTTCGGGCCGGGGGCGTTTGCCCCCGGTGCGCCCGGGAAAGCCGCCCGGTCCCTTGTCTGGCGAGGAGGCCGGCATGACGAACTCGATGGCGCACTCCCGTGGGCGACGCAACCCGGCCGACGGCCGGGCGCCGGTACGCCGGGCCGCGGCGACCGTCGGCGTGCTCTTCCTGGTGATCGGCGTGCTGGGCTTCATCCCGGGCATCACCACCCACTTCGGCGACCTGAAGTTCGCCGGGCACGACTCCGACGCGAAACTGCTCGGGCTGTTCCAGGTGTCGGTGCTGCACAACGTCGTGCACCTGTTGTTCGGGGTCGCCGGCCTCCTGCTGGCCCGGACGGTCTCCGGTGCCCGGGCGTTCCTGATCGGCGGCGGCGCGATCTACCTCGTGCTCTGGCTCTACGGCCTGGTGGTCGACCACGACAGCGGCGCGAACTTCATCCCGCTCAACGGCGCGGACAATTGGCTGCACTTCCTGCTCGGGGTCGGCATGATCGCCCTGGGGCTGCTCACCACGCGGGGCGGAAAGCGCAGCTGACCAGGCGCTTCCCGGGGCGGATGTCCGGTTTCACCCGCCCCGGGCGCGGGTATTTCCCAGGTCCCCGACGAGATGGAAACGAGGGCCTGGATGTCGACCCGGATCAGCTGCGAGGTCCGCGACGAGGCGCCGGTCACCGTCGTACGGCTGGCGGGCGCGCTCGACCTGGGCACGATGCGCTCGGTGCACACGGTCCTGGAGCGATGCCTGGCCGCGCAGCCGGACGCTCTCGTGGTCGACCTGGAGAAGCTTGACGTCACGGACCCGCTCGCCCTCTCCGTCTTCGCGGCCGCGGCCCGCCGGGCCGCGGACTGGCCGGCGGTGCCGATGGTGCTGGCCGCCCCGCCGTCGGAGGTGGCGGCCCGGCTCGCCGAGACCACGGCCTGCCGGGTGGTGCCGGTCCGCCGTGACTGCGCGGAGGCGACGGCGCTGGCCGGGGCGGCGGCGGCCCCGCGGCTGCGGGCCCGGCTGGAGCCGGTGGCCGGAGCCTGCCGGCGGGCCCGCGAGCTGGTCACCGACGCGTGCGCGCGGTGGAACGTCCCGGAACTGGCCGGCCCGGCCTCGCTGGTCCTCAGCGAACTGGTCGGCAATGTCGTCCGCCACGCCGGCACCCCGATGCAGGTGACGCTGACCCTGTGCCGGCCGTACCTGCGTGTGGCCGTCATGGACGGCAGCCCGGCCGACCCGCGGGCGGCGACCGACCCCGACCTGCGGGCCGAGGGGGGACGCGGGCTGATGCTGGTCCGCGAGCTGACCCAGCGCTGGGGCAGCACCCCGGCGGGCGCCGGCAAGGTGGTCTGGGCCATGCTACCGGCGAACTGACCGAATCCTCCGCTCTCGCCTGGTTTGATGGGCAGAGGGTCGGGTACGCGTGCCCGTCCTGTCTGTCGTCACACGGGGTGAGAAGCCATGCCTAAGCAGGTAGTCACGGAGCCACGAGACCGGGGACCTGCCATCCTCGCGCCGGCCCGGTTCGGCGGCTATCCCGGCCCGGTCCGGGAGGCGATCAAGGGCAACACCCTGTGGCGGCTGCTGGGTACCACCGACGCGAAGCTCATCGGCCTGCTCTACCTGATTACGGCCTTCGCGTGGTTCATCGTCGGCGGGATCATGGCGATGCTCATGCGGGCGGAGCTGGGCCAGCCCGGGATGCAGTTCCTCTCCCCCGAGCAGTACAACCAGCTGTTCACCATGCACGGCACGATCATGCTGCTGCTGTTCGCGACGCCCATGGTGTTCGGGTTCGGCAACTACATCGTGCCGTTGCAGATCGGCGCGCCGGACGTGGCCTTTCCCCGGCTCAACGCCTTCGCGTACTGGCTCTACTTCTTCGGGGGCCTGATCGTCCTCGGCGGGTTCATCACCCCGCAGGGCGCGGCGGACTTCGGCTGGACCGCGTACACCCCCCTCAGCACCGCGCAGCACAGCCCGGGCGTCGGCGGGAACATGTGGGTGGTCGGTCTGGCGCTCTCCGGCCTGGGCACCATCCTCGGCGCGGTCAACCTGATCACCACCATCGTCACCCTGCGCGCGCCCGGCATGACGCTGTTCCGGATGCCGATCTTCACCTGGAACCTGCTGCTCACCAGCGTCCTGGTGATCCTGGTCTTCCCGCTGCTGGCCGCCGCGCTGTTCGCGCTCGCCGCGGACCGGATCCTGCACTCGCACGTCTTCGACCCGACCACCGGCGGGCCGATGCTCTGGCAGCACCTGTTCTGGTTCTTCGGCCATCCCGAGGTCTACATCGTCGCGCTGCCGTTCTTCGGCATCATCACCGAGATCATCCCGGTCTTCTCGCGGAAGCCGATCTTCGGCTACACCGGTCTGGTGCTCGCCACCATCGCGATCACCGTGCTGTCGATGACCGTCTGGGCGCACCACATGTTCGCCACCGGTCAGGTGCTGCTGCCGTTCTTCAGCATTCTCAGTTATCTCATCGCGGTGCCGACGGGCGTGAAGTTCTTCAACTGGATCGGCACCATGTGGAAGGGCCAGATCACCTTCGAGACGCCGATGCTGTTCGCCATCGGCTTCCTGGTCACGTTCCTGTTCGGCGGCCTCACCGGGGTACTGCTGGCCAGCCCGCCGGCCGACTTCCACCTGCACGACACCTACTTCGTGGTGGCCCATTTCCACTACGTCCTCTTCGGCACCATCGTCTTCGCCGCGTTCGGCGGCCTCTACTTCTGGTTCCCGAAGATGACCGGGCGGCTGCTCAACGAGCGCCTGGGCAAGATGCACTTCTGGACCATGTTCATCGGCTTCCACGCCACCTTCCTCGTCCAGCACTGGCTCGGCGCCGAGGGCATGCCCCGCCGGTACGCCGACTACCTGCCCGGCGACGGCTTCACCACGCTCAACGTGATCTCCACCCTCGGCTCCTTCCTGCTCGGCGCGTCCACCCTCTTCGTGATCTGGAACATCTGGAAGTCCTGGCGCTACGGCGCCATGGTGACCGTGGACGATCCGTGGGGCTTCGGCAACTCCCTCGAGTGGGCCACCACCTGCCCGCCACCGCTGCGCAACTTCGATCGCATGCCGCGGATCCGCTCGGAGCGGCCCGCCTTCGACCTGAAGTACGGCCCGCTCGTCGCCGACCTCGGCCGCGACCTGCCGCAGCGCACCACCAAGCCGCCGCAGCACTTCACCGAGGAGCTGCGCCACGTGCCGTACACGCCGGAGTCGCCGGCCGCCGAAGGCGCGCACGGTGCCCGCGAGGCCGTCGAGTACCAGCCCGCACCACAGTCCGGCGCCCGCCCGGTCGAGGTGCCGGAGCCGGAGGACGTGCGGCGGCCCAGCTTCGAGGAGACCGACGAGCCGGAGGAGACCCAGTTGGGTCCGCAGCGCAGCACGCCGTCGAACCCCCGCTGGGAACACCCCCGTGGGCACGGGGACACCCCGGAGAACTGACCGGACAGGGAAGGGCCGGCGCCCGTCGGGCGCCGGCCCTTTTCCGCCCCGGGTACGCGTGCGCGGGCGACCCCGCCTCGGACACGACGCCGCGCCGGCCCCTGGACGGGAGCCGGCGCGGTCCGGATCGGTCAGTCGGCGGCGGGCAGGCCGGCCGCGGCGAGCGAGCGGCGCACCGCGGGCTGCACCCGGGTCAGCCGCAGCGGCACCCCGGTGCGGGCGGCGGCGTCCCGGCCGGCCATCAGCGCGGCGATCCCGCCCGCGTCGAAGCCGCCCGCGCCCACCAGGTCGACCACCACCTCGCGGGGCTGCCCGGTGACCGCCTCCAGCATGGCCTTGCGGAGCCGGTCCGCGCCGTCCCGGTCGACCTCTCCCCCGACCTCGACGACCACCCGGTCGCCGTTCTGCTTCACCGAGATCCTCGCCTTGGCCGGCTCGGACTCGGCGGCGCCGTTCTGCCACGGTGGCGGGGCGTCGGCGAGCATCGCCTGGCGCAGCCAGGTCAGCGCCCGGGAGAGCAGCCGGGACACGTGCATCTGCGAGATGCCGAACCGGGCCGCGATCTCCGCCTGGGTCTGGTTGCCGTAGAAGCGCATGGCGAGGATCCGCCGCTCGCGCCAGGGCAGCCGGTGCAGCAGGCCGCTGACCGTGACCCGGTCGTCGACCGACTCCAGGGCGTTGTCCGACTCACCGACCAGGTCGCCGAACTCGGCGGAACTCTCCCCGCCGACCGGCGCGTTGAGCGAGGCCGGGCTGTAGCCGGCGGCCGACTCCAGCGCGGCGAGGATCTCCTCCTCCGGCGTCTCCAGCCGCTCGGCCAGCTCGGCGACCGTCGGCGCCCGGGACATCTCGCTGGTCAGCGCCGCCGTGGCCTGCCCGACCTCCAGGATCAGGTCGCGCAGCCGGCGCGGCACGTGCACACCCCAGGTGCGGTCCCGGAAGTGCCGTTTGATCTCGCCGACGATGGTGATCGCCGCGTACGCGGTGAACGAGCCGCGCTCCGGGTCGTACCGGTCGACGGCGTTCACCAGGCCGAGGCGGGCCACCTGCTCCAGGTCCTCCAGCGGTTCCCCGCGACCCCGGTAGCGGCGGGCCAGCCGCCCCGCGAAGGGCAGCGCGAAGCGCACCAGGTCGTCCCGTGCCTCCTGCCGCCGCTCCGGTGGCAGGCCGGCGATCCGTGCCGCGTACGCCAGCGCCGCCGCATCGAGGTCCTCCAGGCCCCGCTCGGTCGGTGGTGGTGTGGGTGTGGTGGTCTGTCCGAACATCCGCGCCTCCCTCAGGAAGGTCCCCCGCCCGGATCGGAACCGGTCGTGCGCGTGGTCGGGCCACGCACCGGGCCGGAAGTTGGGTTACGTGACGGAACGCCGGAAGCGGCGGCCGCCCGCCGCACGGCGTCGTGGGCCGTTCCGCGGCGAGCGGTGTTCCCGCTCCGTAGGTACTCAATCACGGTCCGCAGGATCGCGAGGATGTTTCGCCAGGTTGGTCCACGACCCGCCGACGGCCGGCCTCAGGAGAGCAGCAGCCCCTGGTGGGCGCCCGCGTCGCGCAACGCGGCGAGGGCCTCGGCCATCCGCAGCGGCGGCGGCGCGGGCAGGTCGTACGGCTGGTTGCGCAACACCTCCGTGGCACGGCGGGTGGGCACCGCGCTGACCGGGTAGCCGCGCGCCGAGCCCCGGTCCAGGGCGCGCCGGCGGCGCCCGAACCCGGCCACCGCGAGCCACTGGGGCAACCCGGCGAGGGCCGGCGAGCGGACCCCGGGCGGCTCCGGCAGCACGTCCACCGAGCTGAACGGCTCGCTGCCGGCGAGCCACCACTCCACCCCCTGCACCCGGCGGCGGGTCGCGTTCTCGCACCAGTAGGGCACCAGGCCCGCCCGGAGCACCTGCCACGGGTCGAGCAGCCGGCCGCACTCGACCACCAGGCGGTCGCCGGTCTTGCCGGCCCGGCGCAGCCAGCGCCGGTACAGGTCGGCGGTGGCCGCGCTCAGCGCGTCCGGCTGGGGGACGACGACCCGGTGCAGCGGGTGCCCGTGCCGGCCGCCCCACTCCCGGGCGTCGTGCTCGAAACCGGACTCCACGCCGTTCTCGGCGAACGCCGCCGGGGACGTGACGTCCGGCGGGGTCCAGCGCGCCCCGTCGCCGCCGGCCGAGCGGAGCACCTGACGCAGCGCGTGCGCGTCCGGATGGAAGTCGACCGGGTCGAGCCCGCTGGCCGGGCAGCCGATCTGGAAACTGTGCCCGCTCCCCTCGTCCCGCACCGGCCAGGTGCGCGCGTCGTGCAGCAGCAGCACCGGCGCCCCCGGCTCCAGCTCCTCGGCCAGGAACCGGGCGTACGCGGCGGGCAGCGCCCGCCAGCGCACCGCGAGGGTCACTGTGGCACCCGCCGCCGCGCCCCGGCTGGCGGGGCAGTGCACCTGCCGGACGTGCACGCGGGCGTTACCGGCGAGGAGCCGGCCGGCCAGTGCGGCCCCGTGGTCGAGCGCGGCGTCCGGGCGGTCCACCGCGCCCCGGGTCCAGTGCGCGGCCACCTCGAAGCCGGCCGGCAGCCAGGGCACCCCGAGCGCCACCGCGAGGTGCGCCGCGGCGCCGTGCGCCGAGCCGAGCACCGCGCCGGGCCAGCGGCGGGTCGGGTACTGGTCGACGAACCAGCCGGCCACCCGCTCGGCGTCCACCTCGGCGACCTGGGCGGGATTGAGCGCGGCCCGGCCGGCGGCCCGCACCGCGGCGGCCCGGCGCACCGGCTCGGGGGCCCCGGTGAAGCGCGACAGCGGCCCCGGGTGGCCCAGGTCGCCGCAGTCGTCGCCGCGCAGCGCCCGGGCCGTCACGGCGACCAGGAGCCGGGCAGCGCTGCCCGCCGCCACCACCCGGTCCCCGGTCAGCCCGGCGCCGGCCGTCGCCGGCCCCACCGGCACCTTCCGCCCCGGCCCCACCTTGCCTCGTTCGCTCACCACGCGGCCCGGCTTCCCGTCCCTCCGGGGTCTAAACGGGGCATCCCCCCACGGGTCGGACCAATCAGCGGGCGGGCGGCGGCACCGCGCGCGGCACGCACCGGCGCCGTTCCGCCGATGCCCTGCCGTCGCGGGCGGAACGGGGGCGAACGCAGCACGGCCGTGCGGCGCCACGACAGCGGTCGGCACCGCCCTCGGTGAGGGCGGTGCCGAACTGACGACTGATGCGGTCCCGCTAGACCAGGTCCTCCGCCTCCACGGCCGTCCCGGTCTCCAGCACCCGCTCCCGCACCCGCCGGGCGGCGTCCCCGTCGGCGAACAGGCCGCGCAGGTCGGCCAGGGCCGGCTCGGGCGGGTCCAGCGCCACCGTCGGGTCGACCACGGCCTCCAGCACGCTGGGCCGGTCCGCGGCGAGCACCTCGTCCCACGCGGGACCGACCAGGTCGGGGCGGTCCACGCGCACGCCGTGCAGGCCGAGCAGCCGGGCCCAGCCGGCGTACGGCACGTCGGGCCGCCGGGCGGCGAACGCGCCGGGCGGGCGGCCGCCGCCCATCCCGGACTGGTCGCGGTTGTTCAGCACCAGCACCACCAGCCGGGGATCCCGCCACTCCTGCCAGTGGTGCGCCACGGTGATCAGCTCCGCCAGCCCGTTGAGCTGCATGGCGCCGTCGCCGAGCAGCGCGATCACCGGCTCGTCGGGGCGGGCCAGCTTGGCGGCGACCGCGTACGGCAGGGCGCAGCCCATCGAGCCGAGCGTGCCGCAGAGCTGGGCCCGGATGCCCGGGGGCAGTTGCAGGTGCCGGGCGTACCAGTAGATGACCGAACCGACGTCCACGGCGACGGAGCCGGCCCGCGGCAGCCGGGCGGAGAGTTCCTGCAGCACGAGCTGCGGGTTGATCGGCTCCGCCGGGGCGGCGGCCCGCTCGGCCGCGGCGTCCCGCCACCGGTCGACCGAGCTCTCCACGACGCCCCGCCACTGCGCGTTGGGCCGGTCCGGCACCCGGGCCAGCAGCGCGCGCAGGGTCTCGGCGGCGTCGCCGACCAGCGGCACGTCCACCGGGTAGCGGGTGCCGATGCGCCGGCCGTCGATGTCGATCTGGATGGTGCGGACCTGGCCCGGCATCGGGAACCAGTCGGTCCACGGGTCGTTCGTGCCGACCATGAGGAGCGTGTCGCAGCCTCCCATGAGCTGCGCGGCGGCGGTGGTGCCGACCTCGCCGAGCACTCCGGTGTGGAAGGGCAGCCGCTCGTCCAGCACCGGCTTGCCCAGCAGCGAGGTCGCCACCCCCGCGCCGAGCCGGTCGGCGAGGGCGACCACCTCCCCGGCCGCGCCGTGCGCGCCCTGGCCGACCAGGATCGCCAGCCGCTGGCCGATGCCGAGCAGCGAGGCGGCGGCGTCCAGGTCGGCGTCGTGCGGCAGCACGCGGGCCAGCGGCTCGCCCGGGGTCGCCGACATCACGCCGGCGGTCTGCGGCAGCAGGTCGGGGACGGTGGCGAGCTGCAACGCGTGCGGCAGCACCACACAGGTCGGGCTGCGGGTTGCCGCCGCGGTGCGGAACGCCTGGTCCAGCAGGACCGGCACCTGGTCGGGACTACGCCCGTAGCGGACGAACTGGTTGCAGACGTCACCGAAGAGCCGGCTCAGTCCGATCTCCTCGTGCGCCCCGCCGAGCGGCCCGGTGACGTCCTCGCCGACGATCGCCACCACCGGCTTGCTGTCCAGCTTGGCGTCGTAGAGGCCGTTGAGCAGGTGCACCGCGGCCGGCCCCTGGGTGGCCAGGCACACCCCGATCTCGCCGGTGAACTTGGCGTGCCCCGTCGCCATGAACGCGGCGGTCTCCTCGTGCCGGGCGGGGATGAACTCCGGGTCCCCGCCCGCCTCGTCGAGCGCGTTGACCAGGGGGGCGATCGCCGCCCCCGGGTAGCCGAAGGCCCGGGGCACCCGCCAGGCCCGCAGCCGTTCGACGACCAGGTCCGCCACCGTGCGGTCAGCCATTGCCCCGCCCGGGCGTGCTGGCGTCGACGTAGCGCAGGACAGCACCGACCCCGTCGGTCAGGTCCGGCGCCTCCTCCGGCGCGAGCACGGTGAGCTCGGCGTCGGTGCCGATCAGGGCGCGCAGCAGCGCGGCGTCGGCGCGTACCTTCTGCGGGTCGGCCACGGACATGGCCCGCAACTGTGCCGGGTCGGTGGCGATCTCGGTCGGTTCCGGCCCGACCCACAGCTCTCCGTCGGCAGACGGGTCGTCGACGATCAGCATGGTGTCGACCTGGTTGCGTTGCAGGGCGGAGACCACCGCGTCCAGGCCGGCGCCGACGTCCTCCTGCACGCCGAAGCGGTCCAGCGCGGTGGCGACCCGCTGGTCGGCGACCTCGGCGATGGTCTGCACGGTGATGTCGTCCATCAGGGTGTCGTCGGCGCCGATCTTCTCGCGGGAGCCGGCGTCCGTGCGGACCAGCAGGTCCTGCCAGCGCTCCGGCAGCTGGGCGGCGATCATCCCGGTGGCCCGGACGTCACCGGCCACGACCACCACGTCGGCGCCGACCCGGTCGGCCAGGTCGGCGGTGGCCGCGGCGGCGTCACCGGCGTTGTGGTGCCAGGCCTCCATGGCGGCCCGCTGGTAGCGGGACTGTGACCAGCCGCCCGGCTGCACCCGGCGCAACTGCCTGCTTTCCCGCCCCTTCACCGTGGCCCGGCGCGGCACCCCGCCGGCGCTGACCGCGACGGCGTCGGCCCCGGTCCGGTCGGCCAGCACCCGCACCCAGGCGATCTGCTCGCCGCGCTGGGCCACCAGCGGCATGGTGTGCGGCAGCGCGGACCAGGTGGCCAGGTCGCGCAACGGCGGCGCGGAGAGGTACTCGGTGAGCACCACCCGTCCCCGGTTGGCGAAGACCGCGATGCCGTAGTCGCCCGGCATCGGGGTGTGCCGGCGGACCACCTCCTCGACCGCCTCGACAGTCGCCTGGTCGGCGCCCTGCCCGATCAGGTCCCCCTTGAGCGCGCGCCAGCGCAGGTCGACCTGCGGACGTGCGTCGTGGGTGTCCCGGGAGGCGTCCAGGTACACCGAGCACCACGGCCCGGGACGGTCGTAGAGCGGGCGCAGGAAGGACAGCTGCATGCTCGACCCCTTTCCAGCTCGGCCGCACGCATACCCGCGCGACTCCGGATGTCACCTTCCGGGGGCCGGCCGTGACCGGCGTTCATTCACGTCGTTCAACCCGGGGAATCGATACGATGAGTGAACGGAACAGGACTCTCGGTGGTGAACATGGACACGGAGCTGCAGATCCGCCACGCCGTCCACCCGACGGACCGGATCGTCACGGGCCGGTTGGTGCGCCTCATGGAGGGCTACGCCCGCGAGGTGCGGGTGGGGCAGCCGGTGCTGGTCGGGGTGCTGACGGCGGCGGGCGTGGTGGTGCTGCTGCTCCGGGTGGTGCGGGCCCTGCTCAGCAGCGGCGGCGGGGGCGCCCGGCGCAGCTTCAAGGAGCTGAAGCAGGGGCCCGAGTTCCTGGTCACCCCGGTCCGGGTACGCGACGCCGCCGACCGGCTGGTCGAGGTGGAGCTGCACGGCCACCTGCCGCAGAGCGCCCTGCACCCCGGCGACCACGTGCAGCTGACCCTGTGCCCGCAGCGCGACGCCGACCTCCCGCCGCGGATCGAACGGATCGTCAACCTGACCACCGGCCAGTTGCTCACCCCGCGCACCGCGACGGTCTGGTCGCACCTGGGGCCGGCGCTGCTGCTCCAGGCGGTGCTCGGCGTGCTGCTGGTGGCGGGCGTCGCCGCCTGCTCGGCGCTGGGCTGAGGTTTCCGCTCCCGCCGGCCGGGGCACCGGCTGACTCATGTTCCCCGGATTCACCCTGGAGCAGATCGACGTCGGCCCGGTCCGCCTGCGGGTGCGGCACGGCGGCTCGGGCCCGCCGGTGGTGCTCCTGCACGGGCATCCGCGCACCCACGCCACCTGGCACCGGGTCGCTCCGCTGCTCGCCGCCGGGCACACCGTGATCTGCCCGGACCTGCGCGGGTACGGCGGCTCGTCGAAACCGCCGAGCGACCCGGCGCACACGGTCTACTCGAAGCGCGCGATGGCCGGCGACGTGGTGGCGCTGCTCGACGCGCTCGGTCATTCCCGGGCGGCGGTCGTCGGCCACGACCGGGGCTGCTACGTGGCCATGCGGACCGCGCTGGACCACCCCGACCGGGTGACCCGACTCGGCGTGCTGGACGGGGTGCCGATCGGCGAGGCGCTCGCCCGTTGCGACGCCCGGTTCGCGGCCCGCTGGTGGCACTGGTTCTTCCTGGGCCAGCTCGCCAAGCCGGCCGAGCCGGTGATCAACACGGATCCGGACGCCTGGTACGGCGGCTCGCCGGAGGCGATGGGCGCGGCGGCGTACGCCGACTACCGCCGGGCCATCCACGACCCGGCGACCGTGCACGCGATGTGCGAGGACTACCGGGCGGGACTCGGCCCGGACCGGGCGGCGGACGACGCGGACCGGGCCGCGGGCCGGCGGATCGGCTGCCCGGTGCTCTTCGCCTGGTCGGAGCGGGACGACATGGTCGACCTGTACGGCGACCCGGCGGCGATCTGGCGGGACTGGGCCGATGACGTGCGCGCGGCGTCGATCCCCTCCGGCCACCACATGGCCGAGGAGGCTCCGGCGGAGTTGGCCGCCCTGCTCGGCGACTTCCTGGCGGGGTGAGCGCCGGCGGTCAGCCGACCGGGGTGAGCGGACGCTCGGTGGCGGCCGGGGTGGCGAGGAGGCCACGGCGGCGGGCCCAGCGCTCGAAGAGCACCGTGGCGAACGGCGGCACGGCGCAGGCCAGCGCGACGGCGGTGTGCCACAGCGACCAGCGCCGCTGCCGGGCCACCACCAGCACGAGCAGCCCGTAGGCCACGAACAGCGCGCCGTGGACCGGGCCGAACACGTGCACGCCGATCTCGTTGCGCGGCGGCCCGTACTTGACGGCCATGCCGGCCAGCAGGGCGGCCCACGAGCAGGCCTCGGCGATCGCCGCCGCCACGAACAGCCGGGTGGTCATCTCGCGCATCCGGCCATGCTAGCCAGCCCGGCCGGCCGGACCGGCCGCGACACTGTGCGACGCGACAGGGATCACCGGCGGGACAGGTGGGTAGTAAGGGGTCCCCCGGCTCTTTCCCCGCGCCGCCGTGGCATGCGAGGTTAGGGGGACCAACGGTGACAGGGTGGTGACCATGGGCGAGGACGTCGGCGCGCGCACCTTCAGCCGGGAGGACCGGGCCCGCTACCGCGACAAGGTGCGGCGTTGCCTGGACGTGTTCGCCGAGATGCTGCGCGAGTCCCGCTTCGACGTGGAACGGCCGATGACCGGGCTGGAGATCGAGCTGAACCTGGTCGACGAGGAATCCCAGCCGGCCATGCGCAACGCCGACGTGCTGGAGGCGATCGCCGATCCCAGCTTCCAGACCGAGCTGGGCCAGTTCAACGTGGAGATCAACGTCGAGCCGCGCCGACTGACCGGCACCGGCACGGCCCAGTTCGAGGAGCACGTCCGGGCCAGCCTCAACGCCGCGGAGCAGAAGGCCCGCACGGTCGGCGCGCACATGGTGATGGTCGGCATCCTGCCGACCCTGCGCCCGGAGCACCTGACCGCCGAAACCCTCTCGGCCAACCCGAGGTACGCCCTGCTCAACGAGCAGATCTTCGCGGCCCGCGGCGAGGACCTGCGGATCTCGATCAGCGGGGTGGAGCGGCTGGCCACCACCGCGGACACCATCACCCCCGAGGCCGCCTGCACCAGCACCCAGTTCCACCTCCAGGTCAGCCCGGCCCAGTTCGCCGACTACTGGAACGCCGCCCAGGCGACCGCCGGCGTCCAGGTCGCGCTCGGCGCCAACTCGCCGCTGCTGTTCGGCCGGGAACTGTGGCGGGAGACCCGGGTGCCGCTGTTCCAGCAGGCCACCGACACCCGCGCCGAGGAGATCAAGGCCCAGGGGGTACGCCCCCGGGTGTGGTTCGGGGAACGCTGGATCACCAGCGTGTTCGACCTCTTCGAGGAGAACGTGCGCTATTTCCCGGCGCTGCTGCCGGTCTGCGACCCGGAGGACCCGGCGGAGACCCTGGCCGCCGGCGGCGTGCCGAAGCTCGCCGAGCTGCGGCTGCACAACGGCACGATCTACCGGTGGAACCGCCCGGTCTACGACGTGCTGAAGGGGCGCCCGCACCTGCGGGTCGAGAATCGGGTGCTGCCCGCCGGGCCGACCGTGCTGGACACCGTCGCCAACGGGGCCTTCTACTTCGGCCTGGTCCGCGCCCTCGCGGAGTCCGACCGGCCGCTCTGGTCGCAGATGTCGTTCAGCGCGGCCGAGGAGAACTTCACCAACTGCGCCCGGCACGGCATCGACGCCCAGGTGTTCTGGCCCGGGCTGGGCTACCTGCCGGTGACCGAGCTGGTGCTGCGCCGGCTGCTGCCGCTGGCCCACCACGGGCTGGACCGGTGGGGTCTCGACCCGGCCGAGCGGGACCGGCTGCTCAGCATCGTCGAGCAGCGCTGCCTGACCGGCCGCAACGGCGCCACCTGGCAGGTGGAGACGCTGCACCGGCTGGAGTCCGCCGACCACCTGGACCGGCCGGAGGCGCTGCGCGAGGTGGTCCGCCACTACGTCGACCTCATGCACAGCAACCGCCCGGTCCACGAGTGGCCGATTCCCTGACCGTGTCGGGTCAGAGCGGGGACGGGTCGTCGCGCAGCCGGCTGTAGAGCCAGCCGTCGCGCCAGGCGCCGGCACGGAACTCGCAGGCGCGGAGGACCCCTTCCAGCTGGAAGCCGGCCTTCTCCAGCGACCGCTGCTCGGCGACGTTCTCCGGGTGGGTGCCGGCCTGGATCCGCTGCGCCGGGGTGTGCGCGAACAGGTAGTCGCAGAGCAGCGCCTGGGCCCGCCAGCCGACGCCCCGGCCGCGCCACTCGGGCAGCAGGGCGATGCCGATCTCCCAGTACGGCGCGCGTCCGCCGTAGCTCCCCGACAGGTAGCTCACGAGGCCGGCGGCGGCCTCCTCGGGCTCGACCTGGACGATCAGCCGGCCGTCCCGCTCGCCCAGCCAGCCGTCCTCGGCGTGCCGGCGGGCGGGCGCGCCCGGGTCCCGGAAGCCGGCCCAGTCCAGCCCGATCAGGCCCGGCTCGGTGGCGAACCGGCGGAACATCGTGAGGTCCGGCTCGTCGACCGGCCTGAGCCGTACCGTCGTGCCGGCGTACTCGCTGAGAATGCCGGCCGGGGTCGGCGGCGGCGCGGCGTGCTCCATCAGCGCGACGTTACCGGCGCGACGCCCGACGCACCGTCCGCCGCCTGCCGAGAGGGATCGGACCCGGGCGGCGTCGCGGTAGTGGCGGGACCGGCCCAGGCCTGTCGCGCCGTTGCCGGGTCAGCACATCAAACCGACCGACGCCGCCAGCCGGGCCACGCCGGCCGGCGCCGGGTGCCGCCGCGCGATCTCCGCGACGAGGGTACGCGCCACCGGCCGCCACCGAACCTCGGCCGGCGCGACGCCGTCCGCCTCCACCAACGTCCGTCCCGCCCCGCGCAGATCCCCCGCCTGGAGGTACGCCCGAGCGGCGTCGAGTAGGTACGCGCCCCGGTACTCGGCCGGTAGTGCTCGCCACCCGTCGTGACGGTTCACCCGCTCGTGCCGGCACACCGCCGCCCCGGCATCGCCCAGCTCGACCGCGGCCACCACGCGGGCCAACTCCACGGCGACCGGCCCGAAGGAGGTTCGGTGCCGGTCGTCGTCGCACCGCGGACGGCTGGCGATCTCGGCGGCCCGGTCGATCAGGCCGTCGGCGCGGCGGGCATCGCCGGAGCTGGCGGCGGCCAGCGCGGCCTGGAGCAGCAGCGTGCCGTGCAGCGCACCGACGGGCACGTCGCGCGGCGCGGCAGCGAGCGTCACGGCCAACGCGAGCCGGTCGCGGCCGAGCGCACGCAGCGCCTGCCCGACCGACAACGCCGCCGCCCCGGCGAGCAACGGCTCGTCGCCGGCAGCGGTCATCGCCCGGTCGGCGGCCAGCCAGCCGAGATCGGCCTCGCCCAGTTTGACCAGAACCGACGAGGTGATCCGGTAGACCTGGACCGGCATCTCCGGCAGTTCCGCCCGCAGGCTCCGAGCGGCATCGAGCAGGTCCGGCAGCAGCCGCACCAGGTGGGCGTAGTGCGCGTACCCGTAGGTGAGCCAGGCGTGCTCGACATGCCGCTGCACCTCACCCGCCGGCGGTGTCCGGCTCACGTCGTAGCGGGCGAGGGCGGCGCGGATGCGGTCGACGCCGGCAGGGGGCCGGGCCTCCGGCTGCGGGCGCTCCTCGCCGAGCAACACCGTCGGATGGATCCGCAGTACCTCGGCGATCTCCTGGAGCACCGAGTAGCGGTCCAGGGCGCGGACACCCCGTTCGACCTTGTCCACCCAGCTCTTCGACTTGCCGAGCCGGTCGGCGAGCATCTGCTGTGTCATCCGGCGGCGTAACCGCCAGCGGGCCACCCGCCGCCCGATCGGCTCATCTGTCATGCCGCCACCGCCGGTCCGGGACCGCCCTGGTGGTCTCCTCCACGGGTATGCGTTCGGCCTCGGCCTGCTTCAACAGCCGCCGCTTCGCGGCCTCACGTTCGACGGCCTCGATGCGCTGACCCCTGCTCCCCGTCGCGGCGTCGTCCTGACCGCTCATATCGCCTCCGTCAACGCTCGCTGCGGCAGTGACGCAGGAGACACTGATCACCGCCACATCAGCTGTCGGGAGGCACGCACCTCCCGAAGCGGACACTAGAACCGAGCGTTCATGACGCGATTACTGCTGGTTATGAGGCCAGCCTGATACCCATCCGGCCGGCGAGAGCACGCAGTTCGTCCGGGACGGCTCGGCGCTTGGCACGCTGCACCAGGGCCACCACCGCATCCCGGGCGAGTGGATTCAGCACGAACGGGACCGGTGCGGCCCGTTCGGCCTGCACGAAGGAGGCGAGAGCTTCGGCGTCCCGCCGACCGCCGTCCGCCAGCGCTCGGCCAAGGTCAAGCCAGTAGGACTGCTGGCGAATCGACGCCACGAGAACGTGCGGCCGCACCTTCCGGGACAGCTCAATCACCCGCCCGGATTCGCCCTGCTCAGCCGCGATAGACATCGCCCAGAGCCCCACGTTGGTCGGTCCGAACCCGCACCCGTTGAAGCCGGCACCATCGGACGGATCCCCGAGGCTCGCTGCCTCGCGCGCAGCCTCGGCGAGGTGGTCACCGGCGACGTCCGCACGACCGCTCACCGTCGAGGTGAGCGCGGCCGAGAGGTGAAGCTGCCCGAGCATCTGCCGCACCCGGTCATCTGCGGCATCCGCCTGTAGCTCGCTCAGCGATCGGTCTGCGGAGCGCGCAGCGATGGGGGCTGACTCGATTGGCAGGCTCTGCGCGTACGCGAACCGGGACGCCCCGATCCAGGCGGGATCTTCGATGTCCTCGGCAGCCAGCACAGCGATCCGCGCGGCGTTCAGTGCCAAGTGCCGGTATCCGAGGTGCCGCAGGCACGTCGAAGCCTGGTAGGCGACCTGAACGAGCACGGGGCCACCCACGGCGGCAGCATCGAGCAGGAGGGCCGGAAGCATGCGAGCCATCGCCGGGTAGTTGCAGCTCATGCGCAAACGATCGCTGCGTGCGATATCAGTCGCGAGCTGCTCCCGTGCGCGACCCGGCTGTCGCCGCTCGCCATCTTCAATCTCGATCAAGGCTGACCAGATCGCCGGCACATGCTCGGCAGCGCTGTCGCGAGCTGGGTCGCCCGGTTCCGTGCCCTGTCCCAGCAGATCGGCGACTGTGACCTGGAGAGCGGCAGCAATCGTGACCAGAGTGGACCGGCGGTCGATGGTCTTCCGACCTGATTCAACCTGCGAGATGTAGGACTGACTGACCCCAGCAAGCCCAGCCAGGACCGCCTGGGTCATCCCCCCGCGTCGCATCCGCCAGTATCGAACCCGCGCCCCGATCGTGTCCGGCTTCAGCATGGTCCGCACCACTCCAGTCGACGGCCAAGGGAACGGCTGAAACAACTGGCAGTCCCTCGATTGGACGGTACACGCCTGCTGGTTCACCAGCAGCCCCCAGACACTGCGCACCGTAGACGGGACCGTAGACCCGGTCGGGGTTCAACGTTTGCCGCACGTCCGTTCAACGCCCGGTGGCGACGCTTCTCGCACACACCAGCAACAGAAGGAGAAGCGTCATGCCACACCAGTTCCTCTCCGCACCGCGTACCGGTCGGTGGGCCACCTCGGCGCTCGGGGCACTCGTCCTGGCCACCGTGGGGCTGGCCGGCGCCGACGCCGCGCCGGCGTCCGCGGCCGTCGTGGTGGTCCCCGCCGACTGCGGCCCGTACTCCGGGGCGCCGGTGCCGGCCGGATACGCCCCGGTGGAGATGGTGAACCAGCTCTACATCAGCCCCAACACCAACGGCCCGGAGTTCATCATCGGCACGACCAGTTCCGACACCATCGTCGGAAGCGTCAACGGCGACATCATCTGCGGACGCGACGGCAACGACAGCATCCAGGCCAACAGCGGCGCGGACACCGTCTACGGCGGGTTGATCGGCGACAGCATCTGGGGCGACCTGGGAAACGACAACCTCCACGGTGACGGCGGCGCCGACACCATCCACGGGGACCGTTTCGTCGGGCCGAGCGCCCTGGACGGCAACGACCGCGTGGACGGCGGGAGCAACGACGATCACCTCTTCGGCGACCAGGGCATGGACACCCTGGTCGGCGGTCCCGGCCTCTTCGACGACGGTGACGGCGGCCCGGACGTCGTGTTCGACGACTGCCGGCCCACCGTGGACATCCCCATCAACTGCCCCTGATTCGATCGCCACGGCGGTCCGCGGGTCGGAAACCGCACCCGCGGGCCGTCGCGCCGCTGCCTGTCGGATCATCGTCAGGCCCTCTCCCACCACCACCTGCGGCGGATAGCGTCGTAGGCCGTGGCGGTGGAGTTCCGGGTACTCGGCGACGTGGACGTCCGGATCGACGGCCGGGTGGCCGACGTCGGTCACGCCCGTCAGCAGTGTGTCCTCGCCGCGCTGCTGGTCGAGCCCAACCGCATGGTCGCGACCGACCAGCTCATCAGCCGGGTGTGGGGCGACGAGGTGCCCGACGGAGCCGCTACCACCATCCGCGGCTACCTGTCCCGGCTCCGCCAGGCGCTGGCCGGCGCGGAGGAGGTCCGCATCGTGCGGCGCCATCCCGGCTACCTGCTCGCCGTCGACCCGGACCGCGTCGACCTGCACCGCTTCCACGAGCTGACCGAGCAGGCCCGGCGCACCGACGACGACGCGATTGCGATCGCCTGCCTGGAGCAGGCGCTGGGGCTCTGGCGCGGCGACGCGTTCGACGGGCTGGCCACACCGTGGTTGGCGGCCTACCGGCAGACCCTCGACCGGCAGCGGCTCGCGGCAGCGCTGGACCGCAACGACCTCGCCCTGCGCCACGGCCAGCACGCGCGCCTGCTCGCCGAGGTGCTGGCGCTGAGCGGCCGGTACCCGTGGGACGAGCGCCTCGCGGCGCAGGCGATGCTCGCGTTGTACCGGTGCGGGCGGCAGGCCGACGCGCTCGAGCAGTTCCACCAGATGCGCTGCCGGCTTGCCGACGAGGTCGGCACGGATCCCAGCCCGCCCCTGGCACTGCTGTACCAGCAGATCCTCACCGCCGACCCGGTGCTCGCGGCGCCGGACCTCCCCCCGGCGGGCGGCGCCGAACCGACCGCGGCTGCGGGCCGGCCCGGCGCGGCACGTACTGCCGTCACCGTGCCCCGGCAGCTACCGGCATCGCCCGGGGTCTTCGCCGGCCGGACAGCCCAGCTCGCGCGCCTCGACGAACAACTCGGCGACGTGGTGCATCCGGACGGCGCCGCGTCGCCGGTCGTGATCTCGTCGATCGGTGGCGGGGGTGGGGTCGGCAAGACCTGGCTGGCCCTGCGGTGGGCGCACGCCAACGCCGATCGCTTTCCCGACGGGCAGCTCTACGTCAACCTGCGCGGCTTCGACCCGACCGCGCACCCGGTGGGGTGGCCGGCGGCCGTGCGTGGCTTCCTCGAAGCGCTCGGTGTCGAACCGGCCCGCGTCCCGGCTGAGCCGGAGGCCCAGGCGTCGCTGTACCGCACGCTGGTCGCCGGCCGCCGGATGCTCGTCGTCCTCGACGACGCCCGCGACGCCGCCACCGTGATCCCGCTGCTGCCCGGCACTCCCACGAGTGCGGTCCTGGTGACCAGCCGCCGGCAGCTGGCCAGCCTCGTCACCACCCACGGCGCGCGACCGCTGCCACTGGACGTGCTGCCCGACGGTGAGGCACACGAGCTGATCGTTCGGCAGTTGGGTGCGGCGCGGGTGGTGGGACAGCCGGGCGCCGTCGCCGACATCCTGCGGTTCTGCGGCGGCCTGCCGCTGGCTCTCGGGATCGTGGCGGCCCGCGCCGCGCTTCGCCCCGACCTCGCCCTGTCGTCGATCGCGGCCGAGCTGACCACCGCGGCCAGCCCGCTGGACGTGCTCGACGGCGACGAGGTGACGACGAACCTGCGCGTGGTGCTGTCCAGCTCGGTGCGGGCGCTGACGCCGCCGGCATCGGAGGTCTTCACGCTGCTCGGCCTGGCCCCCGGCCCGGACATCAGCCGGGCCGCCGCGGCCAGCCTGACCGCCCGTACGCCGGACGCGCTGCGCCCGTTGCTGCGCGAGCTCGTCGACGCACACCTCGTCCAGGAGCACGTCGCGGGCCGGTACCGCATGCACGACCTGGTCCGGGTGTTCGCGGTCGAGCGGGCAGCCGGGGACCCAGCGGGTTCCCGGTCTGCGCTGTGCCGGCTGGTCGACCACCACCTGCACACCGCGCACGCGGCCGCGCTGCTGCTGTCCCCGCAGCGCGATCCGCTGACCCTGACCCCTGCCGCACCCGGAGTGACCGCGGAGCGGCTCGACGACCTCGCGGCGGCGCTAGCCTGGTTCACCCGCGAACACCAGGTGCTCCTCGCGACCATCGAGCACGCCGGCAGCAACGGTCTCGACGCCCCGACCGGGCAGCTCTCGTGGACCCTGGCCACCTACTTCGACCGGCAGGGCCACTGGCACGACTGGGCCACGGTGGCCCGCCGGGCGGTCGAGTCGACCCGGCGGCTGGGTGACCACCCGGCACAGGCCCAGGCGCACCGGCTCCTGGCCGGGGCCTGCTCCAACCTCGGCTGGTACGAGGAGGCACGGTCCAACCTGCTCGCGGCGCTGGACCTGTTCGCCGCGCTCGGGGACGACGAGGGGCGGGCGCACACCCACTTCGACCTCAGCATGCTCCACGACCGGCAGCGGCAGCCCCGCGAGGCGCTGCCGCACGCACGGCAGAGCCTCGCCCTCTACGAGCGGGTCGGGAGCCCGCTCAAGCAGGCCGTCGCGCTCAACGCGATCGGCTGGTACCACTCCCAGCTCGGCGAGCACCACCACGCGATCACCTTCTGCCGCCGAGCCCTTGCCCTGTCCCGGCAGGTCGGCAGCGCGTACGGGCAGGCGAACACGTGGGACAGCATCGGCTTCGCCCACCACCACCTGGGCGAGTACGAGCAGGCCGTCGACTGCTTCCAGCAGGCGCTCACCCTCTTCGCCGAGATCGGTGACCGGCATGCCGAAGGCATCGTGCTGGACCATCTCGGCGACACGTGGGCCGCGGCCGGCCGGCCGGACGCCGCCCGGGACGCCTGGCGAAGTTCACTCGCGCTGTTCGAGGAGCTCGGTCACGCCGATGCCGAGGCGGTACGGCAGAAGCTGACCGCGTGCCCGGACCGGTGAGGCGGTCAGAGGTCCACGATCGCGGCGGACTCCGGAGGCAGCTCGATGCCGTCGCGCATCACGGTGACCCCCTCGGAGGTGGCGAGCAGCACCCGGCGCACCACGCCGGGCAGGTTGATGCGCTGCGGCTTGCCGGCCAGGTTCGCCACCACCAGGCAGCCGCCCCGCCGCATCAGCAGGAACTGGTCGCCGTGGCGGACGTCGACCTGGCCGAGCCGGGGGTCGGACAGGTCGGGACGGCTCTTGCGCAACGCGATGAGCCGCCGGTGGAAGTCGTACATCTCCCGGTGCTCGGGCTTGTCCAACTCGGCCCAGTCGAGCCGGGACCGGACGAAGGTCTGGGGGTCCTGCGGGTCGGGCACGTCCCCGGGCGGCCAGCCGTGCGCGGCGAACTCCCGCCGGCGCCCGGTCGCGACCGCGGTGGCCAGCTCGGGCTCGGGGTGGCTGGTGAAGAACTGCCACGGGGTGCTGGCCGCCCACTCCTCCCCCATGAACAGCATCGGGGTGAAGGGCGCGGTCATCAGCAGGGTGGCGCGGACGCGCAGCAGCCCGGCCGAGAGCGTCTGCGAGATCCGGTCCCCGGTGGCCCGGTTGCCGATCTGGTCGTGGTTCTGCAGGTACGCCACGAACCGGTGCCCCGGCGTGCGCTGCCGGTCGACGGGCCGGCCGTGGCTGCGGTTGCGGAAGCTGGACCAGGTGCCGGCGTGGAAGAACCCGCCGGTCAGCACGTCGGTGAGGCATTCGAGGGAGCCGAAGTCGCCGTAGTAGCCCTGCCGTTCCCCGGTGAGCAGGGTGTGCAGCGCGTGGTGGGCGTCGTCGTTCCACTGGGCGTGCAGCCCGTACCCGCCGGCCTCCGGCGGGGTGATCAGCTTCGGGTCGTTGAGGTCGCTCTCGGCGATCAGCGACAGCGGCCGGCCCAGGTGGGTGGAGAGGGCCTCCACCTCGGCGGCCACCTCCTCCAGGAAGTGGGTGGCCCGGGAGTCGGGCATGGCGTGCACGGCGTCGAGCCGCAGCCCGTCGACGTGGTAGTCGCGCAGCCACATGAGCACGCTGTCGACGATGTAGCGGCGCACCCCGTCGGAGTGCGGCCCGTCCAGGTTGACCGTGCGGCCCCAGGTGTTGCTCTGCTCGGTGAGGTACGGCGCGAAGCGCGGCGCGTAGGCCCCGGAGGGCCCGAAATGGTTGTAGACGACGTCGAGGATCACCCCCAGCCCCTTGGCGTGGGCCGCGTCGACGAAGCGCTTGAGCCCGTCCGGCCCGCCGTACGGCTCGTGCGGCGCGTACCAGCAGACCCCGTCGTAGCCCCAGTTGTGCTCGCCGTTGAAGGCGTTGACCGGGAGCAGCTCGACCAGGTCGACGCCGAGGTCGACCAGGTGGTCGAGGCGGCCGATCGCCGCGTCGAAGGTGCCCTCCGGGGTGAAGGTGCCGATGTGCAGCTCGTAGAGGACGCTGCCGGGCAGTTGCCGTCCGGTCCAGCCCTGGTCGGTCCAGCGGTACGCGGCGTGGTCGTAGCGGCGGCTCGGCCCGTGCACGCCCTGCGGTTGCCAGGCCGACCGGGGGTCGGGCAGGGCCTGGTCGTCGTCGTCCAGCAGGAAGGCGTAGTCGGTGCCCGGCCCGGCGCCGGGCACCTCGACCCGCCACCAGCCGTCCGGCCGGGGGCGCATGTCGTGGTCGGCGACGCCGGGCAGGCGCAGCCGCACCCGGGCGGCTTCGGGCGCCCACACCGTGAACTCGGTCATGCGGCAGCCTCCACGGAGTCGGTGGGAGCGAGGAGGGCGACGGGATAGGTGCTCAGCAGATCGTGCATCAGCAGCTCAGACCCACTGTAGACCCGACCGGTGAACACGTCGGTAACACTGTTGCCGGAAATCGTCAACGTCGTGTCGCGCCAGCCGCCGGCGCGGGCCAGCCGCAGCGGCAGCCGGGTGGCCACCGCGATCGCGCCGCCCCGGTCGAAGGCCACCGCGTGCGCGCCGGCCGGCCCGCGCGCCGGCACCGGCCGGTAGCCGGTGAACAGCTCCGGGTTATCCCGGCGCAGCCGCAGGGTCCGCGAGACCACGAGCAGCTTGGCCGCACCGTCGGCGGCCACCGCGGGCTGCCAGCCGCCGTCGAGCCGGGCCAGCAGCTCCCGGCGTACGGCGAAGTCGACCGGCCGGCGGTTGTCCGGGTCGACCAGGGAGTTCTCCCACAGCTCGGTGCCCTGGTAGGTGTCCGGCACTCCGGGCATGGCGAGCTGGACCAGCTTCTGCCCGAGCGAGTTGGACCAGCCGGCCGGGGTGATCTCGTCGGCGAACGCGGTGAGCTGGGCGTGCAGCTCCGGGTCGTCGTACATCCGGTCGACGAGGGCGTGCATCTCGTGCTCGAACGCCGGGTCGGGGTCGGCCCAGCTGGTCGACACGGACGCCTCCCGGGCGGCCTTCTCCGCGTACCCGTGCAGGCGCTCGCGCTCGACGGGCCAGGCCCCGACGGCGGTCTGCCACAGCAGGTGGGCGAAGGCGGGATCGGCCAGCGGTGCGCGGGACATCCAGTCGGCCACCCGCTCGGCCCAGCGCCCGGGCAGCTCGGACAGGACCGCGAGCCGGGCCCGGACGTCCTCGCCGCGCTTGGTGTCGTGCGTGGAGAGGGCGGTCATGCTCGCCGGCCAGCGCACCTGCCGGGCGGCGGCGAAGCGGTGGAACTCGGCCGGCGGCACGCCGAAGTGGGCGGGGCTGCCGCCCACCTCGTTGAGCGCGACGAACCGGCTCCACCGGTAGTAGGCGGTGTCCTCCACCCCCTTGGCCATCACCGCACCGGAGAACTGCGGGAAGCGGGCGGCCAGCTCGTGGCCGGGGTCGCGGAGCCGGGCGGTGACGGCGTCCAGCACGGCGGTCAGGTCGGGGCGGCGGCGGCCGGCCTCGGCGCGGGCGGCGGCGAGGTGCCGGGCGCCCTCCGGCGGGTAGCCGCGGTAGACCGGGAAGGCGGCGGCCAGCTCGGCGAGGGCCGCCCGGACCTGCTCGCCGGGCAGCTCGGGGACGAGCGCGGCGAGTCGGCTCAGCTCGGCGGCGAGCAGCCGGGTGGCGGCCGCGAGCTTGGTGTCGTGGGTGAGGTCCTGCCACGAGGTGTGCCGGCCGGTGAGCCGGCCGTCCAGCGCCGTGAAGTCCGCCTCGGCGTCCGGGTCGACGAGGAGCCCGCCCGCCGCGGCCAGGGCGTCGTAGCCGGTGGTGCCGTCGACCGGCCAGTCCGGCAGCTCCTCGCCGTACTCCAGGATCTTCTCCACCAACAGCCACGCGCCGGGCGCGGCGGCGCGCAGCCGGGCCAGGTAGGCGGCGGGGTCGCGCAGCCCGTCCGGGTGGTCGACGCGGATGCCGTCGACGTCGCCGGCGGCGGCCCAGCGCAGGATCTCCGCGTGGGTGGCGCGGAAGACCTCCGGGTCCTCCACCCGCAGCCCGGCCAGGTCGGACACGGCGAAGAACCGGCGGTACGTCAGCTCGCTGTCGCCGCGCCGCCAGTCGACCAGCTCGTAGTGCTGCCGGTCGTGCACCTCGCGCGGCGTCCCGTCCCCGGTGCCGTCGGCGATCGGGAAGCGGTGCTCGTGGTAGCGCAGCTCCCCGTCGACCACCTTGAGGTCGTCGAGGGCGTCGGGGGTGTCGGCGAGCACCGGCAGCAGCAGCCGGCCGCGGTCCCAGTCGATGTCGAACCAGTCCGCGTACGCCGACGCGCGGCCCCGGCGCAGCACGTCCCACCAGGCCGGGTTGGCGGCCGGCCGGGCCACGCCGGCGTGGTTGGGCACGATGTCCACGACCAGGCCGAGCCCGGCCGCGCGCAGGGCCCGGACGAGGCGCTGCCGGCCGCCCTCGCCGCCGAGTTCCGGGTTGACCGCCCGGTGGTCGACCACGTCGTAACCGTGCTGGGAGCCGGGGGTGGCGGTGAGCAGGGGCGCGCTGTAGAGGTGGGTGACGCCGAGGTCGGCCAGGTAGCCGGCGAGGCCGGCGGTGGCGTCGAGGTCGAAGCCGGGGCGGACCTGGACGCGGTAGGTCGACCCCACCCGCGTCGTCGGTGCCGTCGTCTGATCGGGGTGGGGGGTGTCGGGCATGGTCAGGCCGTCCTCTCCAGGACCAGCAGCGAGCGGTCGGGGACGCAGACACTCCCGCCCGCCTCGACCGTCAGGGTCTTCTCCGGATCCGGGTCCGCGGTGCTGATGACCAGCTCCCACCGCTGCCCGAACTCGGCCGGGGGCAGGGTGAAGTCCAGCGGCGCGTCGTGCGCGTTGAACAGCAGCAGGAACGAGTCGTCCCGGTGGCGCTGGCCGTACTGGCCGCGTTCCGGGATGCCGTCGCCGTTGACGAACAGGGCCACCGAGCGGCCGAAGTCGTTGCCCCAGTCCTCGCCGGTCATCTCCCGGCCGTCGGGGGTGTACCAGGCCAGGTCGGGCAGGGCGCTGTCGGCGGCCCGGCCGCCGACGGGCAGCCCGGTGAAGAAGCGGCGCCGCTGGAACACCCGGTGCCGCATCCGGAACTCGGTGAGTCGCTGGACGAAGGCGACCAGTTCCTCGTCGGCCCGCTCCCAGTCGACCCACGCCAGCTCGCTGTCCTGACAGTAGGCGTTGTTGTTGCCGTGCTGGGTGCGGCCCAGCTCGTCGCCATGGCCGAGCATCGGCACGCCCTGGGACAGGATGAGCGTGGCCAGGAAGTTGCGCCGCTGCCGGGCGCGCAGGGCCAGCACGCCGGGGTCGTCGGTGTCCCCCTCGACGCCGCAGTTCCAGGAGCGGTTGTGGCTCTCCCCGTCGCGGTTCCCCTCGCCGTTGGCCTCGTTGTGCTTGTCGTTGTAGGAGACCAGGTCGTTCAGGGTGAACCCGTCGTGGCAGGTGACGAAGTTGATGCTGTGGAACGGGCGGCGACCGTCGTCCTGGTAGAGGTCGGCGGAGCCGGAGATCCGGGAGGCGAACTCGGCCAGCGTGGCCGGCTCGCCGCGCCAGAAGTCCCGCACGGTGTCGCGGTACTTGCCGTTCCACTCGGTCCACTGCGGCGGGAAGTTGCCCACCTGGTAGCCGCCCGGGCCGACGTCCCACGGCTCGGCGATCAGCTTGACCCGGCCGACCACCGGGTCCTGCTGCACCACCTCGAAGAAGGTGGAGAGGCGGTCCACCTCGTAGAACTCCCGCGCCAGGGTGGCCGCCAGGTCGAAGCGGAAGCCGTCGACGTGCATCTCGGTGACCCAGTAGCGCAGCGAATCCATGATCAGCTGGAGCGAGTGCGGGCTGCGCACGTTGAGGCTGTTGCCGGTGCCGGTGTAGTCGACGAAGTAGCGCCGGTCGTCCTCGGAGAGCCGGTAGTAGCTCGGGGTGTCGATGCCCTTGAAGCTCAGCGACGGCCCGAGGTGGTTGCCCTCGGCGGTGTGGTTGTAGACCACGTCGAGGATGACCTCGATGCCGGCCGCGTGCAGCGCCTTGACCATGCCCCGGAACTCCTGCACCTGCTGACCGAGCCGGCCCAGCGCCGAGTAGCCGTGGTGCGGGGCGAAGAAGCCGATGGTGTTGTATCCCCAGTAGTTGCGCAGTCCCAGGTCGGCCAGGCGGTGGTCGTGCACGAACTCGTGCACCGGCATCAGCTCGACCGCGGTCACCCCGAGCCGCTGGAAGTAGTCGATCATCACGGGTGAAGCCATCGCCGCGTACGTGCCGCGCAGCTCCTCGGGGATGTCCGGGTGGCGCATGGTCAGCCCGCGCACGTGCGCCTCGTAGATCACCGAGTGGTGGTAGGGCGTGCGCGGCGGCCGGTCGTTGCCCCAGTCGAAGTAGGGGTTCACCACGACCGACTTCGGCATGAACGGCGCCGAGTCGGTGTCGTTGCGCCGGTCCGGGTCGCCGCCCACCTCGTAGTCGTAGACGGCCGGGTCCCAGGTGACCTCCCCGTCGACCGCCTTGGCGTACGGGTCGAGGAGCAGCTTGTGCGGGTTGCACCGCAGCCCGTTGGCCGGGTCCCACGGCCCGTGCACCCGGTAGCCGTAGCGCTGGCCGGGCTCGATCCCCGGGAGGTAGGCGTGCCAGACGTACGCGTCGACTTCGCGCAGCTCGACCCGCCGCTCGGCGCCGGTGTCCCACTCGTCGAACAGGCAGAGCTCGATCCTCTCCGCCACCTCCGAGAAGATCGCGAAGTTGGTTCCCATCCCGTCGTAGGTGGCGCCGAGGGGGTAACTCTCGCCCGGCCAGACCTGCATGTCGCTCCTTCGGCCATGATCATGAGCGCACCGGACGGGCGGACCGCCGGTGCGCACGCCGCTTATGCCCCGCCACACGCTCCGCCAATCCACCCGTTCGGACGGTAACCGAAAACCACCCACCTGGGTCCGGCCGGCCCGTCGGGTGTTGTCCGTCACGATCGCCCTTTTCGAGGTGCGGGTTCGCGCCGGATGGCTTTTCCTGGATAACGGACACGCGTGCCCGCGCGGGTCCACCCGGCCGTTCGGCCGCCCCCCACGCTCCCCACGCCGCCAGTGACGCCGGCGCGTACCAGCATGTATGGACGGAGATCGATGTGACCACCCTGCGGGTCGGCGCGCAGCCCGCCACCGCGACGGACCGGACCCACCGGCCCACCCTCACCTCCCGCCCGACCCTCCCACCGCAGCCCGGCGTGCCGCCCCGGACCCGGCGCATCCTCATGCTGTCGTGGGAGTACCCGCCAGTGCTCGTCGGCGGCCTCGGCCGCCACGTGCACGCGCTCTCCGTCGCCCTGGCCGCCGCCGGCCACGAGGTCACCGTCGTCACCCGGCACGCCGAGGGCGCGCCGCTGGAGGAGTACGCCGACGGCGTGCGGATCGTGCGCGCCGCCGAGGACCCGGTCACCTTCCCGCTCGCCACCGGTTCGCTGCTGGCCTGGACCATGGCGTTCAACCACACCCTGACCCGGGCCGCCCTGCGGGCCGCCGAGTCCGGCGGATACGACGTCATCCACGCCCACGACTGGCTCGTCGCGCACACCGCCATGACCCTGCGCGAGCACCTGGACGTGCCGCTGGTCAGCACCATCCACGCCACCGAGGCGGGCCGGCACCAGGGCTGGCTGCCCGAGGAGATGAACCGCACCATCCACGGCGTCGAGCACTGGCTGGCCACCGAGTCGGGCCGGGTCATCGTCTGCTCCGGCTACATGCGCGACGAGGTGGGCGCGCTGTTCGGGGTCGATCCGACCCGGGTCGACGTGGTCCCCAACGGGGTCGAGCCCCACCGCTGGCGGGTGCCCCGCTCGGCGGTCGCCGCGGCCCGGGCCCGGTTCGCCGGTGACGGTCCGCTGGTCACCTTCGCCGGCCGGCTGGTCTACGAGAAGGGCGTGCAGCACCTGCTCGCCGGGCTGCCCCGGCTGCGCGAGCGGCACCCCGGGCTGCGCGCCGTGATCGTCGGCGACGGGCCGTACCGGGCGACCCTGGAGGACGAGGTGCACCGGCTCGGGCTGGGCGGCACGGTCAGCATGCCGGGCTTCCTCGGCGGCACCGACCTGCCGGCCGTGATGGCCGCCTCGGACTGCTTCGCGGTGCCGAGCATCTACGAGCCGTTCGGCATGGTGGCCCTCGAAGGGGCCGCCGCCGGCGCGCCCCTCGCGGTGTCCCGCACCGGCGGGCTGGCCGAAATCGTCGAGCCGGGCGTCACCGGGCTGACCTTCGCACCGCAGGACCCGGACGGGCTCGCCGAGGCGGTGCACGCGCTGCTCTCCGACCGGGACCGGGCGCGGCTGCTCGCCCGACGCGCCCGCGCCATGGTCCACGAGCAGTACGGCTGGTCGGCCATCGCGTCCCGCACGGGGGCCGCCTACGCCGCCGCGATCGCGGGCGACCCGGCGTTCACCGCCGCCCGGACCGAACAGCGGATGACCGCCGGCCGGGCCCTGCCCGCCCTGCCGGAGGGCAACCTGCTCGCGGCCGCCGGCCTGCGCTGAGCCGAACCACGACGGCCGCCGACCCCGCTTGGGGAGGCGGCCGTCGTCATGGGTCAGGGACAGCGGAAGTAGCGCTGTCTCCGTCGCGCCTCGACCGTCAGACGCCAGGCCCGGAGCAGCCTCTTGGCGTGCTGTACGCGGGGGCATGTCCCGTCGGCGCGGCAATGCGGGCAGCGCTTACGCGTGTGGAAGTCCACCATGAAGCCGGCGGCCATCACGGGGAAAGGCGGCTCAGGTTCCCAGGTGCTAGTCACGCACTGATGATAGACGACTAGTACCTCCGACTACTAGGCGTGCGTCAAGCTGATACGTGACTAGTTGTCGGGCACCTAGCGTCCGAGGCATGCCCAAGAAGCTGCGGCTGGTCGGCTCGGCGGAGATCCGCGTGCTCCTCGGGGGCGTGTCGCGACAGCGGGCGTACCAGATCACCAGCCGCCGGGACTTCCCCGAGCCCGTTGCCATGCTCCAGATGGGCAACGTCTGGCTCGCCGAGGACGTCGAGAAGTGGATCGCCGAGAAGCGACCCGAGATGGACTAGTCCCGTCCTGCCGATCATGGCCAGGTCCCCAGGGCTGCTGCGTCGCCCCTAGGATCGGGATGATGCGGGACGTGGGGCTGACGGTTCGGCCAGCGAGCGTGGCGGATGTTCATTCACTCGTGGAGTTGCGCCTGGCCAACGCCGAGGCGCACCTCGCTCTCGACCCTGGCATCTACCGCGTTCCGCCGCGTGACGCGGTGGTGCGTCACTTCACGGCCGTGCTGGCCGACGACTCGGGACGGGATGGTGTTCTCGTCGCCGAGGCTCGTGATGGCCGGGTGGTCGGGATGATTGAGATGCTGCGGCAGCCCGATCCGCCGGAGCATCAGATCCTGCGTCCTGAACCTTCGGCGCAGGTGCACACGGTGGTGCTGCCCCATGCCAGGGGGCTCGGGGTGGGAGCAGCGTTGCTGAAGGCGGCCGAACGGTGGGCAACCGACCGAGGGATCACGTACCTGTCCGCCGGCATCCACCACCGCAACGTCGGTGCGGTGCGCTTCTACCGTCGGCACGGCTACACCGACGCCGGTTTCTCCCTCGGCAGGCGTCTGGGCGTCCGGTGACCAGTGGTACGCCCGGCCGCGCGTCGGCCACGGAGGATCAGCAGGATCGCCGGCCCAACAACTGCGCGGCGTCGCGGAGGAAGCGGTCCTCCGCCGCGGCAGCGGCTGGTGACACGTCCCGCAGGGTCGGGAAATCGTGGATCAGTCCGGGCTCACGTCGATAGTCGACCGCGACCACCGACGCCCCCGTGGCCGCTGCGAGCCGCCGCGCCTGCGCGTCATGCGTGTCGAGATCTCCCAGCACGAACCCGCCGCCATGGAGGTGAACGACCACCGGGCCGGCGCCCGGCTCGCACACCCGTACCGGGACACCCGCCATCGTCGTGTCGACGGTCGGGACTTCCGGTCCCGGCGTACGCGCTGCGGCCCGTGCGCGGGATGCCTGACGCGACGTCGCCACGTCCGGTTCGCCGGCGGTCGGCTGGGCCCTCGCGGTCCGCAGAAATGCGGCCAGGTGGTCGTCAGCGATGAACTCCTCCGGCACGGACTCATGCTAGTAGGCCGGCCGGCCGGCTCCGGCTGACCGGAAGATCCGCGCCGACGGCCCTGTGCCGAGGATGCCGCCGTGGAATGATTCCGCGATGGCCAGCTATGACATAGCGCTTGTCCTGCTCGTCGACCCCTCCGGCGCCGTTCTTCTGCAGCATCGCGACGAGCACGCGCCCGTCTCGCCGAACCAGTGGGGACTGCCCGGCGGCCACATCGAGCCCGGCGAGACGCCGGAGGAGGCCGCCCGCCGGGAACTGCTGGAGGAGACCGGCCTGACCGCCGGCGAACTGCGCCCCCTCTGGACCGGCCCGCGCCCCTACGAGGAGGGCTTCCCGCACACGGTCACGGTCCACGTCTATCACGGCACCACCGACGCGACCCAGGAGGACGTGGTGCTCGGCGAGGGCCGAGCCATGGTCTTCGTCCCCCGCGACGAGGTGCTCGACCGGGACCTGGCGGTCTCCACCGCGTTCGTCCTACCGCGACACCTCAAGGCATCGAGGGACTCCTGAGCGGGCCCGGCACGAGGATCCGCGCGAATCTTGGCAAGATGGCGTTCGCAACGAACGGCAACTCTCCAAGATCTCGGGTCGTCGCTTCGCGGAATCCGTCCGACGGTTCGACCTTCATGATCGTCCGGTCGTGATCTCTTGTTCGGGCTGGTCGCCGCACGGGCGGATCGGACAGACTCGCGGGCACCGGGCGCGACGAGGTTCGAGGAGACGCGGTGCGGGTGCTTCTGGTGGAGGACGACCTGCGAGTCGCGTCCGCGCTCGCCGCCGCGCTGCGCCGCCGGGGCAACTCGGTCATCACGGCCACCACCGCGTCGGAGGCGGTCGAGGCCGGGCCGGTGGACCTCATGCTGCTTGACCTCAACCTCCCGGACCGGGACGGCCTGTCGTTGTGCCGGGAGCTCCGCCGGCACAACGAGGACGTCGCGATCATCGCGGTAACCGCCCGCGGCGACGAGCGGGACCGGGTGGCGGGGCTGCGGGCCGGCGCCGACGACTACGTGGTGAAGCCGTTCTCGATGGCGGAGTTGCAGGCCCGGATCGAGGCGGTGATGCGCCGGACGGCCCGCGCCTCCCGGGCCGAGGCGACGCTGGAGGTCGGCGACCTGCGGCTGGACCTCAACGCCCGGCGGGTCTGGCTGGGCAACCGGGAGGTGATCCTGACCCGCAAGGAGTTCGCGCTGCTGATGGCGCTGGCCCGACAGGCCGGGAGCGTGGTGCCCCGGGAGCGGCTGCTCATGGACGTCTGGCAGACCACCTGGGGCGCCGGCCACACCCTCGACGTCCACGTCGCGGCCCTGCGGGGCAAGCTCGACGACGCCGGCCGGGTGGAGACCGTCCGCGGGGTGGGCTACCGGCTCCGGCCGGCCTGAGCCGCCGATCCTCAGATCAACCTCAAGAAATCGCTCGATGTCGACCATGGACGCGCGGACTCGCGTGTGCTGTCCGGACCGAGTCATCCCACCTGTTCTGGAGCTTCCATGAGAGACAGACGGACGACGGCACTCCTCTCCGCCCTGCTCGCCGCGACCATGGCGGCGTTCGCGGGGCCCGTGCCCGCACAGGCCGACCCGGCCGAGCCGAACCAGGTCCAGGGCCTGACGGTCGTGCAGGGCGACGGCTACGCCACCCTCGCCTGGACGCCGGTCGACGGCGCCACCGACTACCAGATCGAGCGCACCCCGGTCGCCGCCGACGACACGGCGGCCGGACCCGCGGTGATCACCGGCGTCTGGCGGCCGAACCGCCAGATCAACAACTCCTCCCCCACCTTCGCCGACGCGGGCTTCAACCCGGGCGCCCGGTTCCAGTGGCGGGTCCGTGCCCGCTTCGGCACCACCGCCGAGCCGTACTCCGCGCCGGTGGCCGGCACCACCCGGGCCCCCTGGGGCGATCCTGCCGTGCCGGGTGAGAACCTCCGCACGCAGTGGGAGACCACGCTCGCGGCGCAGTACACCAGCGACGTCAACGAGTACGCCTACACGGCGGCGGTCGACGAGCTGAGCGACCGGGTGCGGGTGACCGAGATCGGCCGGACCGCGCTGGGCCGACCGATCAACATGTTCGTCATCGGCTACCCCACCCCGCCGGCCACCCCGGCGGCGGTGGCCGCGACCTCGCCGCTGATGGTCAACTGCAACGTGCACGGCAACGAGCCCGGTGACCGGGAGGCCTGCCTGATCATGGCGCGGCAGCTGGCCTTCAGCAACGACCCGCGGACGCTGGACCTGCTGTCACACACCACGGTGCTGATCGTGCCCACCATCAACGGCGACGGCCGGGCGGCCAACACCCGGGGCAACTCCACCGGCCAAGACCTCAACCGGGACTACTCGCTGATCCGCCAGCCGGAGACCTTCGCGCTGGTGCGGATGCTGCGCGACTACCGCCCGGTGGCCGGCTACGACGGGCACGAGTTCGGCAACTCCAGCGCCGGCGACCTGCCGATGCTGCCGCCGCGGCACCAGAACGTCGCCCAGCCGATCTTCGACGAGTCGCAGCACATGATCGAGGGTCACATGTACACGCAGGGCGCGAAGGACGGCTGGTGGCCCTGCCCGTACGGGTGCAACGGCGGCGGCAACGTGGGGCTGAGCGAGGAGACCATCCTGCGCAACACGCTGGGGCTCAAGAACGTGGTGAACTCCCTGCTGGAGCTGCGCAGCGCCGGCGGCGCGACCCGGCCGGACGAGGGCAACACGGCGAACAACCGGCGGCGCAAGGCGTACTCGGCGCTCTGGACGTTCCAGCAGTTCCTCGACTACCACCGGGCGAACCTCAAGGAGATCACCTCGGCGCGGGCCGACGGGATCACCTTCCAGGTGTCGAACACCGGCCGGATCGTCTTCCGCGGCTCCCGGCCGATCGCCGCGTACCCGTCGCCGCACCCGGGCGAGGCCCCGCCGCCGCTGGACGCCCCGCGCGCCGACCAGATCCTCACCGACGTGCCGTGCGCCTACCAGCTCACCGAGGAGCAGTACCACGGCGAGC
The DNA here is from genome assembly GCF_042872345.1 of Micromonospora sp. NPDC005299. Classification (NCBI taxonomy): domain Bacteria; kingdom Bacillati; phylum Actinomycetota; class Actinomycetes; order Micromonosporales; family Micromonosporaceae; genus Micromonospora; species Micromonospora sp. NPDC005299. The sequence continues at coordinate 27,813 of NZ_JBIAKG010000015.1, read as the reverse complement.
GCACCGACGGCCCGGCCGGCCAGCGGACCACCGTGGCGCAGCGGCTCGCCGCGCACGGCTGGAAGGTGGTCAAGGTCGCCGACGGGTACGTGGTGCCGCTCGCCCAGCCCGAGCGGGGGCTGATCCCGCTGCTGCTGGACGGGCAGGCGGTGGAGAAGCTGGTCGACGCCGAGCGGGTGTACCCGACGGTGACCGGCCCGCGTAGCGGTCCGCTGGTGGTCTCCGGCTTCACCTGCCTGCGGGACGCCACGGTGACCGGCCCGGTCCGGGTCCGGGCCGGCGGCACGCTGGTCGCCACCGGCTCGTCGATCACCGGCCCGGTGGACGCCGCCGGCGCCGCCGGCGTGTTCCTGACCGACACCAGGGTCACCGGCCCGGTCCGGATCGCGCAGGGCACCGGGTCCGTGGTGGTCGTCGACACCACGGTCGAGGGTCCGGTGGACGTGTCCGGCAACCGGGGCGACGCTCCGCTGCTGGCCGCCAACACGGTCACCGGCCCGCTGCACTGTGACGGCAACAGCGCGGCACCGGTTGACCTGGAGCTGGGCAACTCGGCGACCGGCCCGAAGACGGGCCAGTGCGCGAGCCTCTGACCCGCTGACCGTCGTACCGGCAGGTCCGGCCTCCCGGGCCTGCCGGTACGACCCGACCCGACCGGAGAACGCCGTGGAACGGCCCGTCATCCCCCCGCGATCCCGACCTCTCCCCCGGCTCCGGTGGCCGGTCCGCCGGCGACGGACCCCTGCGCTCGCCGCCGTCGCGTTGTCCCTGGTGCTCACCGGCACGGGTTGCTCCGGCACCGGCACCGCTTCGCCGGCCGCGGCCGGCGGCGCCGCACCGAAGGCAGCGCCCCTCGTGAGCGGCCCGCTGTGCGACCTGCTGCCCTCCGGCAGCGACCCGGGCAACCCGGCGGCGCTGGTCGGTCAGCCGGCCGAGGCGGCCCTGCAGTGGCTGCCCGTCCTCACCACGTTCGAGGCGGCGGTGCGGGCGTCCGGCATGTCCGCCGACCTGCACGGCGGCTCGGGGGTGACCATCCTGGCCCCGACCGACGACGCGTTCGCGGCCAAGTTCTCCGAGGACGACCTGGACCACCTGTTGCTGGCCGACCGGGACGGGCTCCGCCGCCTGCTCCGCGAACACCTCGTCGCCGGGTCGCTGTCGCTGTCCGACCTGGTGGCCGCCGGCACGGTCACCACGCTCGCCGGCACCACGCTGACGGTCACCGGGGGCGGGGGTTCCGCCCGCCTGGCCGACCAGGCGGACACCGTGTGCGCCGACTACCAGGTCGCCGGCGCGCGGATCCACATCATCAACCACGTGCTCGGCAGCCTGCCCACCACCGGCGGCGAGGGCGGGCACCGCGCCCACTGACTCTTGCTCCAGGAAACCGCAGCTCATACGTTCGATCCAGCTCGCTCGATCTACCCCCGAGTGAAACGAGGCATCCCGATGCGCCTGTCGAAGCGTCCACACCGGGCGGTCCACACGAGAAGAACGGCCGGCGTCGCCGCGCTGCTCCTGCTGGCCGGTCTGACGCCGTTGCTCGGAGGCGCGCCGGCCGGCGCCGCCCCCACGGCCCCCAGCTGCAGCAACGACCCTGCCGCCCGGCTGTCTACCGTGCCCAGCCCCGAGTCCGCGCTGGGCTTCCCGCTCGGCACGGGCCAGGAGCGGGTCGTCACCAACGACGAGGTCCGTAGCTACCTGACGGCCGTCGACGCCGCCTCCGACCGCGTGGTCACCGGCGTCATGTCCACGAGCGTGCTCGGCCAGCCGCTGCCGTACGCCATCGTCTCCAACGAGCGGCACGTCCGGCCGGGCGCGCTGAAACAGATCGCCGACGACATCCGCGATCTGCGGGACCCGCGCGGGACCGGGGCGAAGAAGGCCGCCGAGACCGCGGCCGACCGCCCGGCGATCGTCTGGGTGGCCGCGAACGTGCACGGCGGGGAGAAGAGCGGCACGGACGCCGCGCTCAAGACCCTGTACGAGCTGGCATCCGGGCTGTCCTGCGCGGTCGCGGAGCGCAACGACAACCTGGTGACCGTCATCGTGCCGACCCAGAACCCCGACGGTCGCGACGCCAGCCGCCGGCAGAACGAGTACGGCTTCGACCTGAACCGGGACTGGTTCGCCCGCACCCAGCAGGAGACCGACGGCAAGATCGAACTCCTCCGGCAGTACCCGCCGCAGGTCTTCGTCGACGCGCACGAAATGGGCGGCCGGCAGTACTTCTTCCCGCCCAACGCCGACCCGATCCACCACGAGATCGCCAGCGAGAACGTCGACTGGATCAACCGGATCGGCGAGGCCAACAAGGCCGGCTTCGGCTTCAACGGCGCCTGCGGCGGCGCCGTCACCACGGAGTGCTACTTCAACTACGCGACGTACGACCTGTTCTTCATGGGCTACGGCGACACCGTTCCGGCCGCCGGCTTCGGCGCCGCCGGCATGACCTTCGAGAAGGGCAGCGCGTCGGCGGTGGCCGACCGGGTCCAGCAGCAGTTCCACACCCAGTGGTCCACCCTCGGGTGGGCCGCCGCGAACAAGCATGAGGTGCTGAGCAGCTACTACAAGATCTGGACCGACGCGCTCGGCGAGGGCAGGGCCGGGGCGCTGGAGCCGAACGAGGTGGTCCAGCCGACCAACAGCGTCCAGTTCCCGGTGCCGGACATCAAGATCCGCTCGTACTTCCTGCTCCCCGACCGGCAGCTCGCCGACGTGCGCCAACTGGTCGAGCGGCTGCGCCGGATGGACGTCGAGGTCTACGAGGTGACCAGGCCGACGAAGGTGCCCACCGCCCGGGTCTTCGGCGGGCGCACCGCGACCGACGTCACGGTGCCGGTCGGCGCGTACTGGATCCCGATGGACCAGCCGCAGAAGCACTGGATCCAGGCGGTCATGGGCGAGGACCCGTACGTCCCGTTCCCCTACTTCTACGACGTGTCCTCCTGGAGCAATCCGCTGCTCATGGGCGTGGACACCATCTACACCGGCGACGACGTCCGGCCGCGCGCCCGACCGGTCCGGCAGATCACCGGCGGCAAGGCCTCGGCGGCCGGGGCGAAGGGCTCGTACACGTACCCGCTGGACTCGGCGGCGGCGGCCGAACTCACCTTCCGGCTGCTCGGCCGGGGCGTGCCGCTCGTCCGTGACCTCGACACCAGCGCGGTGGGCTTCCCCGCGAAGAGCCTGACGAAGGAGATCGACGGGCTGGCCCGGTCGCTCGGGGTGACCCTGAGCCCGAGCGGCGCGGCGGCCGGCGGGAGCCCGGTGGACCTGCCGGATGTCGGGCTGTTCCAGGGCACCGGCATCTCCACCACCTCCGGCTCGCACGGCGAGGCCCGGTACGTGCTCGGCAAGCGGTGGGGGCTCGACCTCACGCCGGTGACCACCGCCGACATCAACGACAACACCGCGGCGTTCACCGGGCGCACTGTGCTGCTCGTGCCGGACGGCAGCAGCCCGACCGGCGGGCTCACCGCCGCCGGGCAGGCCAACCTGCGGAACTGGATCGCCCAGGGCCACACCTACCTCGGCCTGCGCAACGAGGGCACCCGGATGGCCCGGGCCGCCGGCCTCACCTCCACCACCGAGAAGACGAAGCCGGCGGACTACCGGATGATCGGTTCGCACCTGCGGGTCGATGTCGACGGCAGCAGCCCGGTCGCGCTGGGCCGCCCGGCCGAGGACTTCGAGTTCAACAACAGCGACTCGATTCTGAACCCGAGCAGCACCGGCACCAACGTCCTCACCTACCCGTCCGACGACACCTTCTGGGCGAACGGCTACACCATGCGCAGCGACGTGTTGAAGGGCACCGTCGCGCTGGTGGACGAGCCCACCGGCGCCGGTCGGGCCGTGCTGTTCGCGTTCAACCCGCTCTTCCGGGCGTACAACGAGAACGGGCTGCACCTGGTGGCCAACGCCCTGCTCTATCCGTCGGGTGCGGCGGCGGGCAGCGCGCGGCGTACGACCGGTGTCGACCCCGCCCGGGCGGCTGCGGCGGCCCAGCCGGTGGCGGACGACCTGGGCGGCGAGTGGCGCCCGATCACCGTCGAGGTGGCGGCCGGCGACCGCGGACGCGCCGAAGCGGTCGTCGCCCGGTACACCGACACGGCCCGGGTCTCCGTGGTGGACGGGTCGGCCTACCTGGTGATCCCGAATCCGGCCGGCCTGCAGGCCGACGAGCACCCGTTCCTGCGTGACCTGGTGGGCGCCCTCCGGGACGCGCGGATCCCGCTCCGTTCCCTGGTGGGCTGACGCACCGTCCCGCACCGACACGAAGGCCGCCGACCCGCACGGGGTCGGCGGCCTTCGCCGTCAGGACCGGGCTCAGCGCTCCGTGGCGGCGACGTAGTCCCGCTCGGCGTAGCCGGTGTAGATCTGCCGCGGGCGGCCGATCTTGGTCTCCGGGTCGTTGATCATCTCGCGCCACTGGGCGATCCAGCCGGGGAGCCGGCCCAGGGCGAAGAGCACCGTGAACATCTTGGTCGGGAAGCCCATGGCCTTGTAGATCAGGCCGGTGTAGAAGTCCACGTTCGGGTACAGCCGACGCGAGACGAAGAAGTCGTCGGCGAGGGCGATCTCCTCCAGCTGCATCGCGAGGTCCAGCAGCGGGTCCGGCTTGGCCATCCGGCCGAGCACGTCCTGGGCGGCCTTCTTCACGATCGCGGCGCGCGGGTCGTAGTTCTTGTAGACCCGGTGGCCGAAGCCCATCAGCTTCACGCCGTCCTGCTTGTCCTTCACCTTCTGCACGAAGGTGCGGACGTCGCCGCCATCGGCGTGGATCTTCTGGAGCATCTCCAGCACGGCCTGGTTGGCGCCGCCGTGCAGCGGGCCGAACAGCGCGTTCACGCCGGCCGAGACCGAGGCGAACAGGTTGGCGTTGCTGGAGCCGACCAGCCGGACGGTCGAGGTGGAGCAGTTCTGCTCGTGGTCGGCGTGCAGGATGAAGAGCATGTCCAGCACGCGGGCCACCACCGGGTCGACCTCGTACGGCTCGGCCGGCACGCCGAAGGTCATCCGCAGGAAGTTCTCGACGTAGCCCAGCGAGTTGTCCGGGTAGAGCAGCGGCTGGCCGATCGACTTCTTGTACGCGTACGAGGCGATGGTGGGGACCTTCGCCATCAGCCGCACCGTGGACATCTCCACGTGGTCGGAGTCGAACGGGTCCAGGCTGTCCTGGTAGAAGGTCGAGATCGCGCTCACGGCCGAGGAGAGCACGGCCATCGGGTGCGCGTCGCGCGGGAAGCCGTCGAAGAAGCGGCGCATCTCCTCGTGCAGCAGCGAGTGCCGGCGGACCCGCTCGCTGAACTCGGTGAGCTGAGTCTGGGTCGGCAACTCGCCGTAGATCAGCAGGTAGGAGACCTCCAGGAAGGAGGACTTCTCGGCCAGCTGCTCGATCGGGTAGCCGCGGTACCGCAGGATCCCCGCGTCCCCGTCGATGTAGGTGATCGCGGACGAGCAGGACGCCGTGTTCACGAAACCGGGGTCGTACGTCGTCATCCCGGTTTCCTTCAGCAGCTTGCCCACCCCGATTCCGGCGGGCCCCTCGACCGCAGGCTGCACCGGCATCGACAGCTGCCCACCAGGGTGGTCGAGCTTGACTTCCGTCATCTGTTCCTCGCTTCGCCGGCAAGATCTTCGTTGAGTTGCCTTCGCTTTTACCGTAATCACGGTGGGGAGGACACCGCTCGTCATGGTTCGGTGGTGAGGTATGCGTCACCCGATTCCCGACTTGCCGACTCGGAAACCCCGTGGAAGCGCGACCACCCCGAGCTGGGAAGGCTACCCGGCGATCCTGCGGATGATCACGAGAGGGTGAGCCGGCTCAGCGCCCCGTCGACGCCCACCCGGTACAGGTCGAGGCGGTTGGCCCCGGCGGCGAAGAGCCGGTCGTCGGGGAGAAGGGCGGCGAACCGCCGGCCGGCGTGGTCCGGCGGGACCACCGGGACGACCGCGCCGACCGTGCCGTTCACCGCCACGGCCAGCCGCGTCCCGTCCGGCACCGAGGCGGGCACGGACCCCCAGACCAGCGCGGGCAGCTCGCCGCGCGCCGGGTCGACGTCGCGGAACGCGGCGAGGTTGCCCACGGTCGCCGTACCCCCGGGTGGTTTCTCCCCGACCCGGGTGCCCACCAGCGGGTCGGGGGCGGGTGACTCGGGCGGGGACGGGACCCCGCCCGGGAACGTCAACGGCTGGCCGGGCGTGTCGTAGAAGCGCTTGTCGGAGGTGTCGCGCGGGGCCTGCCTCGCCGGGCGGCCGTCCATCCGCCAGGGGATCCGCATGTGGGTCTCGTCGGCGATCGTCGGCAACAGGTCCACGTGCTGCCAGTTCCGGTCGTCGACCCGGCCGGTCCGCTGGCCGGGTTCCTTCAGGAACATCGGCACCCAGGCGACCTGGTCGGGCGCGTGGTTGATGGCGTCCAGCCCCCGGCCCTGCCAGTCCTTGCGGAAGCTCACCCCGTGGTCGGCGGTGACCAGCACGAGCGCCTTGTCGTAAAGGCCGGTGGCGCGCAGGGTGCGCAGCGTCTCGCCGATCAACCGGTCGGTGTAGCCGAGCTGGGCGAGGTGCCGGGCCCGGGCCAGGTCCACCCACCCGGTCCCGTCGCTGGGCAGGTCCTCGGGGGCCGCGTAGTGCGCCCCGGACGGCAGGTAGACCCAGGGCGAGTGCGGCATCAGCAGGTGCAGGAAGTGCAGCGTCGGCCGGTTCGCGGGGCGCAGCCCGGCGAGGAAGGTGGTGAACCGGGCCGGCTGGTTGTCGTCGAGGGTGTCCCAGCGGAACTTCGGGTCGTCCGGCACCGGCTCGGCCGCGTCCAGCCCCGCCTCGGCGCGGGTCTGCTCCCGGTAGGAGTCCTCCGGGTCGATCCGGCTGTCGACCGGGGCGGTGACCTGGCGCAGCAGCTTCCCGCTCTCTCGGACCAGCACCCCTAGCCCCTGCTCCGGGCTGGCCGGCTGCTCGCAGCGGCTGGGCGGGCAGAGCCGGGTGATGCTCTCCTCGGCCTTGATGTCGTACAGGCCGCCGAGGGCGGTGAACAGGTTGTCCGGGTACCGCGAGTAGTGCGGGGCCACCGGCTCGGCCGGGTAGCGCCCGCGGAGCATGGCCGGCAGCGCGTAGGGGGTCCAGCCGCTGACGCCGGTGGCGTTGCGGTACCAGGTCGAACCGGCGGCCAGCTCGGCGAAGTGCGGATACCGGACGGCGTCGATTGTGCGGTCCGGACCCAGCAGGGAGACCAGCGGCAGCTCGTCCAGGACGATCATGACCACCGGCGGGTGGGCCCCCGCGCCGGCCACCCCGGCGGCACCGCCGTGCCCCCGGGGCAGCACCACGGCCGAGGCCGGCGAGGCGAAGACGAACAGGCCGACGAAGGCCAGCGGCCCGACCGCGGCCACCCGCAGCACCCGGGCGAGGGCCCGCCACCGCCGGTGGGCGGCCGCCACGGCGGCGCCGGCCGCGACCGCCACCAGCAGCAGGGGTACGCCCCGAAGCGGCGTGACGTGCCGGCCGACCTGGACCGCGAGCGCGGCCAGCAGCAGCCCCACGACCAGCGTGTGCAGGGCCGTCCGGGCGAGCCGCCCGGCGAGCAGTCCGCCCGCCCCGAGCAGGGCGAACGGCACGGTCGGCGCGATCGCGATGAGGGCCACCAGGAGCAGCACGTCGGCCCGGGAGGCCCGGTGGAACAGGAAGAAGTCGGGGCTGCGGCCGAGCACGTCCAGCAGCGGCTGGGTGACCACCAGCCCGACGAGCGCCACCACCTCCAGCAGCCGGCCGGCCTCGCCGCGCCAGCGGCCCCTGGCGGGGGGCGGATCCGGGGCCGCCGGCGGGGCCTGCGGCGGCGCGAGCGTGCCCTCAGCCACCTACCACCACCTGGTAGAGGGTGCGGGTGCCCGACGGCAGCTCGGTGCGGCAGACGACCCGCCCGCGCGTCGCGAGCAGCGACTCGAACACCTCCCGCCGGTAGTCCGGGAAGAGCCCGTCCGGCTTGTTCGCCAGCAGCCGCCGCGCCATCGGATCGTCGGGGTGCACGAACTCGACCACCAGGCTGCCGCCGGCCAGGGTCAGCGCGGCGAGCTGGTCCAGCACCTCGGGCAGCGGCACGTTCCGGCCGATCGCCAGGTGGTGCACCAGGGCCAGGGCGAGCACCACGTCGGCCCGGGCCCGGTCGGCGAAGGCGGCCCGCTCGACCCCCCGCCAGCCACCGCCGGGCGACGGGTCGGCCAGGTCCATCACGAGTGGCAGGATCCGCCCCTCCCCCTCGTCGCGCAGCGCGCGGTAGAGGGCGTCGACCACCGCCGGGTCCTGCTCGACGGCGACCACGTGGTCGGCGTGCCGGGCGGCGATCCGGGCGTAGCGGCCGTCGTTGGCGCCCAGGTCGAGCACCCGGCCCGGCCCGGTCGCGGCCACCGCCCGGTCGACGAAGTGCTCCTTGGCCTGCCGGTCCGGCACCGAGTACGCGCACGTGCGCTGGTAGTCCGACCAGTGCGTCTCCCCCGGCCGGTGGTCCAGCCGGCGGACCAGCTTCGTCAGCCCGCGCACGGTGGCCAGGGCCAGCTCGCGGGAGTAGCCGGCGGACCGGAGCTGGGCGCGTACGGTGCTGGTGCTGGCCTCGGCGTTGCGGTCCTGCATCGCGCCGTGCAGGTGCACGTGGGTGGGCACCCCGGCCCGCCAGCGCCGGGCCCCACCGAAGAACCGGCGCATCTGGTCCGGCTCGATGCCGTCGATCCGGGCTCGCAGGAAGGGCTGGAAGTCCAGCCCGAGGTGGGCCTGGACCAGCAACGGGTAGAGCAGCGTCTGACAGAACTGCCGGTAGCCGGCCCAGGGCTCGCCGTCGCGGGCCGCCTCGAACGAGCCGACGTCGATGAAGACCGGCCGGGCGCCCCGCCACTGCACGTTGTAGGCCGAGCCGTCCTTCGTGGTGAAACCGGCGGCCAGCGCGGCGCGCAGCACCTCCAGGTGCAGCAGGGCGGCGTCCCGGAGCATCCCGTACGACCACTCGTAGGGATGCGAGACGAACGGAATTCGCTCGTGGCGCAGCACCGCGGCCCAGGGCACGTCGACCGGGGTCGGGAACAGCTCTTCCGTGCCGCAGACCTGGCGGTTGGCGAGCAGGTCGCGGAAGAAGTCGCTGGCGGCCAGGGCGCGCCAGTCGCGCGCGGACCGCTCGTCCAGCCCGCGCAGCACCTCGCCGGCGCGGTGGAAGACCCGGTTGCCGGGGTCGCGGAAGGAGCCGGGCTCGGCGCGCAGGCCGGTGTCGGGGAGCGCCACGCCGGTCAGCCCTGGTCGGTGGGCTGCCGGCGGAACCGGGCCACCAGCCGTCTCCAGTAGAGCTTGGCGGCCACCGCCACGCCGGCCACCCCGCCGACCACCGCCTGCACGATGAGGCTGCCGGATCCTGCGTCCAGGTAGGCCAGGTGCGTCACGGCTGCTTCCTTCCCCTCGCCAGTCATCGGAGTCCGGCCCGATATGAGAGCTTTACTGCTCTGAGCCGGACTTGCCCCACCGTACGCTTCTGGTCCTGATTGTGCGGGCCACACCGGTGACTCGTCCCCCGTCCGATCCGTTCAAGACGGCCGGGCCCGCCGGCCTCTACCGTGGCCGCATGACACCGCAGTTCGATCTCATCGGGATGGTCGTCACCGACATGGGACGCACCCTGGACTTCTACCGCCGGCTCGGGCTGCCGGTCCCGCCCGGCGCGGAACGCGAGCCGCACGTGGAGATCACCCTCGACAACGGCGTCCGGCTGGCCTGGGACACCGTCGAGACGATCCGCAGCTTCGACCCCGACCACGCCCCGGCGACCGGCGGCCCGCGCGCCAGCCTGGCGTTCCGCTGCGCCGACCCGGCCGAGGTGGACCGCTGGTACGCCGAGCTGACCGGCGCCGGCCACCACGGCCACCTGCCGCCGTGGGACGCCTTCTGGGGCCAGCGGTACGCGGTCCTGCACGACCCGGACGGCAACGGCGTCGACCTGTTCGCCCCGCTCAAGTCCGACTGAGCGACCCATCCACCGATCTTGGACAGTTACCGTTCGAGCGAAACGGCAGATCTCCAAGATCTCGAACGTGCCGCCGGCGGGGCTGCTCGGCCTGAGGCGTCGCGCGTGCGGGCGTCAGACGCCGGCGGGCGGTAGCAGGCGGGTCGGAGGGACGCCGGCCAGTTCCTTCACCTCGCGGCTGAGGTGGGCCTGGTCGGCGTACCCGGCCAGGGCGGCGACCTCGGCGAGCGGGGTGCCGGTGCCGGCCAGGTCGAGGGCGCGGCGCATCCGCAGGATGCGGGCGAGGGTCTTCGGGCCGTACCCGAAGAGGAGCCGGCTGCGCCGGTGCAGGGCCCGCGCGCCCAGGCCGACCTCGGCGGCGGTCGCGGCGACGGTCGCGCCGGCCGCCAGCCGGGCGGCGACCCGCGCCCCGAGCGGGTCAGGGCCACCGGCGGCCCGCAACCGGCCCCACGCGACCTCCTCCAGCACGGCGGCGACCGGCCACCCGCCGGACGCCGACGCGGCGGGGCTGCCCCCGGCGGACCGCCGGCCGAGGGCCGCCCCGGCGCCTCGCGCATCCTCCGCCGCGACGCGGTCGGCCAGGTCGGCGGCGGCCCGTCCCCACAGGTCGGCGAGGGGCACCCGCTGGTCCCGCAGCTCGTCGGCGGGCACCCCGAACACGGCGGGTCCGGTGCCCGGCGGCAGCCGCAGCCCGACCCACCGCTCGCCGGGCACGCTCACCGACAGGTGCGCGGTGCGGTCCGGCCCGGCGACCAGCAGCCCCGACCGGCTGGACCAGAGCAGGTCTAGGCACCCGTCCGGCAGCACCCGCACGGGCTCGTCGCCGCGCGAGACGCTGGCCCACCGCACGGCCCCAGCGATTCCCGGCGCCGGCCCCTCCCGGTACATCCCTCCACCCTGCCACGCCGTGGCCCGATTCCCGCTCCGGATCTTGGCGACCCCACCCGCCAAGATCGGGCGGTCAGGGGCGGTGGTGCATGGCGAGGCGGAGCAGGATGAACCGGAGGGCGGTCGCCGCGAGGTTGGCGGCGATCAGGACGGTCAGCTCCAGGGCGCGGGGCGGAGTGCCGGCGGTGGCGTGCAGGACCGCCAGGGAACCGCTGGTCAAGGCCAGGCCGAGGGCGAAGGCGAGCAGGCCCTGGAGGTGGTGCCGGCCGGCGTGCCGGCGCCCGGAGACGCCGAAGGTCAGCCGCCGGTTGGCCGCCGTGTTGGCCACCGCGGTGACCAGCAGCGCCAGCAGGTTCGCCGGTTGCGCCCCGAGCGGGCCGCGGGCCAGCACGAACAGCACCAGGTACGCGAGCGTGCTGGCCACCCCGACCACCGCGAACCGGGCGAGCTGCCGGGGCAACCCGACCGGCACCTGGGCCGGCGGCGCGTGCAGCGGCGCCCGGCCGAGCTGCGCGCGCAGGTCCGCCAGGGGCAGCGCCCCGGTGACCAGGCCCCGGCTCACCCGCCAGATGCCGCGCAGGTCGGCCAGGGCGGTGGCCACGATGTCCACCCGGCTGTCCGGGTCGTCCACCCAGTCCACCGGCACCTCGTGGATCCGCAGGCCGGCCCGCTGGGCCAGCACCAGCAGCTCGGTGTCGAAGAACCAGCCGGTGTCCTGCACCAGCGGCAGCAGCCCGGCCGCCACATCGGCGCGGATCGCCTTGAACCCGCACTGCGCGTCGGAGAAACACACCGCGAGGGTGCCGCGCAGCAGCAGGTTGTAGCCGCGCGAGATCACCTCCCGCTTGGCGCCCCGGACCACCCGGCTGGTCCGCGCCAGCCGGGTGCCGATGGCCAGATCCGAGTGACCCGAGATGAGCGGGGCGACCAGCGGCAGCAGCGCCGCCAGGTCGGTGGAGAGGTCCACGTCCATGTACGCCAGCACCGGCGCCGGCGAGGCGGACCAGGCGGCCCGCAGCGCCCGGCCCCGCCCCTTGGCGTCCAGGTGCAGCACACTCACCCCGGGCAGCTCGGCGGCGAGCGCCTCGGCCACCGCGAGCGTGCCGTCCACGCTGGCGTTGTCCGCCACGGTGATCCGGAACGGGTACGGGAAGTGCGCGGTGAGGTGCGCGTGCAGCCGCCGGACGCAGGGGCCGAGGTCGGCCTCCTCGTTGTAGACGGGCACCACCACGTCCAGCACCGCCGTGGGCTCCGTGGGCCGGGCCTGCACGGCGGCCCGGGGTTCGCGGGTGTCGGTCATCGCTCAGCCCTGCTCTCCGCTGCCCAGGTCGTACACGGTCACGCCGTCGACGGTCTGCGCCGTGAAGTTCTCGGCCACCCAGGCGGCGATCTCGGCGGAGGCGTTGCTGCCGCCGTTGGCCCGGAACCCGCCGCCACCGATGAAGTAGTGGATCTGTCCGTCGGCGACGTACCGCTGGAACTGGGCGAGGGTCGGGGACGGGTCGCTGCCGTTGAAGCCGCCGATCGGCATCACCGGCTCGCGGGTGGCGAGCTGGTAGCCGGAGGCGTTGTTCGAGCCGACCGTCGCGGCGACCCAGGTGTAGTCGTCCGCGTCGGCCTCCAGCAGGGCCCTCAGCTCGGCGCTCGGCTCGCGGGCGTCGAGCAGCCCGCCCATGCCAGCGCCGCGCTGCGACCGGCCGTCGCCGCCGGGGACCTGCCCGGTGGCGCCGCTCTGCCCGGTCGCCCCGTCCTGCCCGGTGCCGGTCTGGCCGGAGCCCGTCTGGCCGCCGGGAAGGCCGGGGAACTGGCCGTTGCCGCCGCCCGGGAAGGCCGGGAACTGGCCGTTCTGGCCGGTGCCGCCGTTCTGGCCGTTGCCGCCGTTCTGGCCGTTGCCGCCGTTCTGGCCGCCGGGAAGCCGGGGAACTGGCCGCCCGGGGCCTGCATGCCGCCCGGCATCCGGCCGCCGCCCGGGAAGCCGCCGCGGCCACCGGGGCCGAAACCGCCCTGCACGGCCGGGCCGGCGCTCGGGATCGAGCCGGTGTGCGCGGTGGCCGCCGTCTGGAGGGAGTACGCCACGGGGCCGGCGAGCGCGGCCGCCGCTCCCAGAGCCAGCAGCACCGGTGCCGCCCGGCGGGGCAGCCGGTCGACGAGCACCAGCAGCACGGCGGCGGCCAGGCCGACCACCAGCACTGCGGGGCGCAGCCAGGGGTACCAGTCGGCGCTGCGGCCGAGCAGGTGCCAGGACCACCAGGCGGTCGCGGCCAAGGTGCCGGCCAGGATGACGGTCGCGGCGAACCCGCGCCGCCGGTCCGGGGCGAACGGCCGACCCGCCGGTGCGACCGGGGCGAGGGTGGCGGGCTGGCCGCCTGCGGCCGACGGAAGGGTGGCGGCCGGCGGGACGGCGGCGGCCGGCGGGACGGCGGCGGCCGGCGGGACGGTGCCGGCGGCGACCGACGGCGCGTACCCGGGTGCGGGCGCGACGGGGATGGCCGGGGTGGTCCGGGCCCGCCAGAGCAGGGTCGCTCCGATGCCCACCAGCGCGCCGACCGCCGGGGCCAGGGCCACCGTGTAGTACGCGTGGAAGATGCCGGACATGAAGCTGAAGATCAGCCCGGTGACCAGCAGCCAGCCGCCCCAGAGCAGCAGCCGGCCCGGGTCCGGTCGGTACGCGACGCCCGTCCGGCCAGCCACAGCCCGGCGACCAGCAGGATCAGCGCGGCCGGCAGCAGCCAGGAGATCTGGCCGCCGATCTCGGTGTCGAACATCCGCAGCAGGCCGGCCTGTCCGGAGAACGGGCCCCCGCCGCCGCCCGTCCGGCCGGCGCCGCCGACGCTGCCCTCCTCGTCGCCGGTGATCCGGCCGAGGCCGTTGTAGCCGAGAGTCAGCTGCAGGATGCTGTTGTGCTGCGAGCCGCCGATGTACGGGCGGGCGTTCGCGGGGACCAGCTCCACGACGGCCACCCACCAGCCGGCGGCGACCAGCATGGCCAGCCCGGAGAGCAGCAGCTGGCGGATCCGCCGCCAGAAGCCGGTCGGCGCGGCCAGCAGGTAGACCCCGGCGAAGACGGGGATCACCAGAAACGCCTGGAGCATCTTGGTGAGGAAACCGAGCCCGACCATCGCGCCGGTCAGCGTGATCCACCGGGTGCTCGCCGTCTCGACCGCCCGCACCGTGGCGTACGCGGCGGCGACCAGCAGGAACACCAGCAGGGCGTCGGGGTTGTTGAACCGGAACATCAGGGTGGCCACCGGGGTGACCGCGAGCACCGCGCCGGCCAGCAGGCCGGCGACCGGCCCGTACCAGCGGCGCACGGCGGCGTGCAGGACGCCGACCGAGGCGACGCCGAGCAGCGCCTGCGGCACCAGGATCGACCAGCTGCTCAGCCCGAAGAGGCGGACCGAGAGGGCCATCAGCCAGAGCGAGGCGGGGGTCTTGTCGACGGTGATCGAGTTGGCCGCGTCCGAGGAGCCGTAGAAGAACGCCTTCCCGCTCTCCGAGCCGGCCTGCACGGCCGCCGAGTAGAACGCGTTGCCCCAGCCCGAGGCGCCCAGGCCCCAGAGATAGAGCAGCGCGGTGGCCAGCAGCAGGCCGAGCAGGGCCGGTCGCGTCCAGCGCGGGTCGCGACGGGGCGGCTCGGCCGGCGGCTGCGCCGGGGTCCGGACCGGTTCCGGGGCGGGCGCGGGGGCCGGTTCGGTCGCGGGCGACCCGGCCGTGGACGCGGTCAGCAGGCTCTCTGTTCTGTCCATGCCGGCAAGCCTCGGGTCGAGCGCTGACCCGGCCCCGTGAGCGGCCTATGCGTCGGCTGTGGATTCCGGCAGCCGCACCGTGAAGACGGTCCGGCCGGGGCGGCTCGCCACGTCGACCTCGCCGTGGTGGGCCTCCACCACGGCGGCCACGATGGCCAGGCCGAGGCCGGTGCTGCCGTGCGCCCGGGAGCGGGAACTGTCGCCGCGGGCGAACCGCTCGAACACCTCCGGTTGCAGCTCGGCGGGGATGCCCGGGCCGTCGTCGGTGACGCTCAGCTCGACGCCGCCGGCCGCCGGCGCGAGCCGGGTGGTGACCGTGGTGCCGGGCGGGGTGTGCACCCGGGCGTTGGCGAGCAGGTTGGCCAGCACCTGGTGCAGCCGGTGGGCGTCGCCGGTGACACCGACCGGCTCGTCGGGCAGGTCCAGCTGCCAGCGGTGCTCGGGGCCGGCCACGTGCGCGTCGCTGACCGCGTTGACCACCATGGCGGTGAGGTCGACCGGCTCGGCCGCGAGCGGCCGGCCGGAGTCGATCCGGGCGAGCAGCAGCAGGTCGTCGACGAGGCTGGTCATCCGGGTGCTCTCCGACTCCACCCGGCGCAGGGCGTGCGCCACGTCCGGCGGCACCTCGTCCCGGCCGCGCCGGGCCACCTCGGCGTAACCGCGGATGGCGGCGAGGGGGGTGCGCAGCTCGTGGCTGGCGTCGGCGACGAACTGGCGTACCCGCATCTCGCTGGCCTGCCGGGCGGCGAGCGCGGCGGCGACGTGGCCGAGCATCCGGTTGAGCGCGCCGCCCACCTGCCCGACCTCGGTACGCGGGTCGGTGTCGCCCGCCGGCACCCGCACCGACAGGGCCACCTCGCCCCGGTCCAGCGGCAGCTCGGTGACCCGGGTGGCGGTGGCGGCGACCCGGTTCAGCGGGCGCAGCGCGGCCCGGACGATCAGCGCACCGAGGCCGCCCGCGATGATCAGCCCGGCGGTGACCAGCCCGGCCTGGGCGACCAGCACCCACATGACGGTGTCCTGGACCCCGGCGAGCGGGATGGCGACGGCCCCCATCTCGCCGTTCGACGACCGATGGGCCACCGCGCGATAGTCACCCCGGTCGCCGACCTCAATGGTGCGGGGCTGCCCGTCGAGCGGTAGCGCGGCGAGCGCGGCGATGTCGGCGGCCGGAACCGTCTCGGCCTCCCCGGACTCGGCCCGGGTCGTGGCGGTGGTGGCTCCGCAGGCGGTGCGCAGGGCGATCGAGCCGGTCGGGAAGCCGCGCGGCGGCTCCAGTGTCGACAGGTCGCACGGGTCCGTCCGACGCGGGTCGCCGGGCGGACGCGGCCACGGCGGCCCGTCGCCGGCGCGCCCGTCGGCGATGGTGAGCTGGTTGTCCACCTGGCCGACCAGGAAGTGCCGCAGGGCGATCGTGGTCAGGCCGCCGATGCCGATGCTGATCAGGGCCAGCAGCGCCACCACGGAGAGCACCAGACGCCGGCGCAGCGACCAGCCCGCCAGCCGCCGCCGCAGCCGCCCGCCCCGGTCACTCGGCGGGCTTGAGGACATAGCCCGCCCCGCGCAGGGTGTGAATCATGGGCTCCCGACCCGCGTCGATCTTCTTGCGCAGGTACGAGATGTACAGCTCGACCACGTTGGCCTGGCCGCCGAAGTCGTAGTTCCAGACCCGGTCGAGGATCTGTGCCTTGCTCAGCACCCGGCGCGGGTTGCGCATGAGGTAGCGCAGCAGCTCGAACTCGGTGGCGGTGAGGTTGATCAGGTCACCGCCGCGGCGTACCTCGTGGCTGTCCTCGTCGAGGCTGAGGTCGCCGACGGTGAGTACGGCCTCCTCGCGGGCGGCGACCGCGAACCCGGAGCGGCGCAGCAGGGCGCGCAGCCGGGCGATCACCTCTTCGAGGCTGAACGGCTTGGTGACGTAGTCGTCGCCGCCGACGGTGAGCCCGGCGATCCGCTCCTCGACCGCGTCCCGTGCGGTCAGGAAGAGCACCGGCACGGTGGGCGCCTGCTCGCGCAGCCGGCGCAGCACCTGGAAGCCGTCCAGGTCCGGGAGCATGACGTCGAGGACCACGGCGTCGGGGTTGAACTGCCGGGCCGCGCTGATCGCCGCCATCCCGTTGCCGGCGGTGGTCACCTGCCAGCCCTCGTAGCGCAGCGCCATCGAGAGCAGGTCGGTGAGCGTCGGCTCGTCGTCCACCACCAGCACCCGCACCGGTTCGCCGTCCGGTCGGCGCAGCTCGATCCGGCCCTGCGCGGCCTGCCCGTTCATGACCATGCTCCCCATCGTGGGCGCACCCGCTGTGCCGGGCCTGTCCCGATCCTGTGTACCAGCTGTGCGGGTCGGGCGCGGGGATCCGCGCGGGCCGGGCGGTCGCGGCGGACGCACAGCCGGACCACAGGCGCGGCCCACGTCCCCTCCAGCCGCGGCGGGCAGGCTCACCGCATGAGCGGGTCGCGCATCGTCCGGCCACGTTGACCGGCGGCGCGTTGGTCACCGCCGACGTGCTGCGGCCGGACGACGGGGGTACGCGACCCGCGCACGGGCACCGCGCCGGACTCGCCGTGGGCCGCGGTGACGGTGGCCGCGCCCGACGCCGCGCGCGCCGCGATGCTGGCGGTGGCCGCGCTGGCACGCGGCGCCGACGGCCCGCAATGGCTGGCTGGCCAGGGCGTCCAGGCCTGGCCGCGGACGCGCCGGACGGCCCTTCCCCAGCCCGCTACCCGGTGGTAACTTGCCGGCATGTCCATCGATGGTGGTCCGGCCGGCCGGCTCGCCGGCAAGGTGGTGCTGGTGACCGGGGCGGCCCGGGGCATCGGCGAGCACACCGCCCGGCTGGCCGCCGCGCGGGGCGCGCGGCTGGCCCTGGTCGGGCTGGAACCCGACCGCCTCGCCGCGCTCGCCACCGAGCTGGGTCCCGGCCACGTCTGGTTCCCCGCCGACGTCACCGATCAGGCCGAGCTGGCCGCCGCGGTCGACGGCACGGTCGCGGCGCTGGGCGGCATCGACGCGGTGGTGGCGAACGCCGGCGTCGCCAACCGCGGCACCATCGCCGTCGGCGACGTCGAGGCGCTGGTCCGCACGGTCGAGGTGAACCTGATCGGGGTGATGCGCACCGCGGCGGCGACCGTGCCGGCGCTCCTCGCCCGCCGGGGCTACCTGCTGATCGTCTCCTCCGCCGCCGCGTTCGCGGCGCTGCCCGGGATGGCCGCCTACTGCGCCTCCAAGGCCGGCGTCGAGCATTTCGGCACGGCCATCCGGCTGGAGCTGGCGCACCGTGGGGTGGCCGTGGGCACGGCACATCCGTCCTGGGTGGACACCGACCTGGTCCGCGAGGCGCGGGCCGACCTGCCGGCGTTCGAGACGGCGCTGGCGAAGCTGCCCTGGCCGATGCGGCGGACCACCACCGTGCAGGAGTGCGCGGCGGCGTTCGTCCGGGCGATCGAGCGCCGCCGGCGCCGGGTCTACGTGCCGCGCGCCGTCGGCGGCGTGCAGGCGGTCCGGTCGCTGCTGGTCAGCCCGCTCGCCGACCGGCTGGTCGGGCGGACCGCGAAGGAGACCGTCCCGCTCATCGAGGAGCAGACTCGGGCACTGGGGCGGGGCTTCGGGGCGAGCACGCCGGAGGTGCGGCGATGAGCCCGGCGGAGGTCGTCTTCGAGCGGCGCGGGGCCGGCGTGCCGCTGGTGCTGCTGCACGGCATCGGGCACCACTGGGCCGCCTGGTCGCCGGTGCTGGACCGGCTCGCCGAGGCGCACGACGTGATCGCCGTCGACCTGCCCGGGTTCGGCCGCTCGCCGGTGCCCGCCGCCGGCCTACCGGCCGACATGCCCGGCCTGGTGACCGGGATCGTCGAGCTGTTCGCCGCGCTCGGGCTGGACCGCCCGCACGTGGCGGGCAACAGCCTCGGCGGGGCCATCGCCCTGGAACTCGCCGCCGCCGGGGCGGTCTCCTCCGCCACCGCCCTCTCCCCCGCCGGCTTCTGCACCCCGCGCGAGCTGCGCTGGGCGCTCACCGTGCTCACCCTGCACCGCAACGCCGCGCGGCTGCCCGAGCCGGTGCTGCGGTCGCTGTTCGCCAACCCGGCGCTGCGCACCCTCGCGCTGGGCATGATCCTGGCCCGTCCGAACCGGATGGCGCTGGCCGACGCGCTGGCCGACGCGCGGGCGCTGCGCGAGGCGCGGGCCTTCCGCGCGGTGGCCCGGGCCGGCCGGGGCTACGCGTTCGCCGGCGCGCCGACCGTGCCGGTGACGGTTGCCTGGGGCACCCGGGACCGGATCCTGCCCTACCGGCAGGCCGCGCTGGCGCGGACCCGGCTGCCGGCGGCCCGACACCTGGAGCTGACCGGCTGCGGGCACGTGCCGATGCACGACGACCCGGAGCTGGTCGCCTCGGTCATCCTCCACACCACCGGCGCGAAGCCGGCCTGACCGGGCTCACTCGGTGGCGCCGAACGGGTCGGTGCGCACGTACCGCATCGTCCAGCCGCCCGCGTCGTGGTGGTGGTCGCGCTCGTAGAGGTGGTCGGCCTCGCCGCCGGGCGGCCGGTCGGGGTGGCGCAGGATCCACCGCGGCGGTGGCGCCCCGTCCGGGTCGGCGGGCAGGTCCCGGACCAGGTCGTCGGCGGGTCCCCCGACGAACCGCACGCGCACCAGAGCCACCGGTCACCCTCCGTATCGCCGTCGACACAGTCCCCTGTTCGCGAAGCTACCCCGCGCCGGGCCCGCCCGGTGGCGGGAATGCCCGGCGGTTTGCCCTGCTCCGGGCCCGGGTAGCGAAACCGGAGGGGATCGGACGAGGCGAGGAGTGGTCGATGAGGACGCTGGGCGGGCGGTACGAGCTCGAACGGCGGGTCGGCATCGGCGGAATGTCCGAAGTGTGGCGGGCGCACGACCTCGTGCTCGACCGGACCGTCGCGGTCAAGCTGATCTCGCCGGGGCTGGACGGGGAGGCCACCTCGGTCGATCGGATCCGGCGCGAGGCCCGCTCGGCGGCCCGGCTGGTGCACCCGAACGTGGCCAGCGTGCACGACTTCGGCACCGCCGCCCTGCCGGACGGGCGCGCGGTGCCGTACATCGTGATGGAGCTGGCCGAGGGCGAGACGCTCGCCGCCCACCTGCGCCGCGGCCGGCTGGACTGGCGGATCGCGGTGCGGGTCTGCGCCGAGGTGAGCGCCGCCCTGGCCGCCGCGCACACGCACGGCATCGTGCACCGGGACGTGAAGCCGGCGAACGTGATCCTCACCCCGGCGGGCGTGAAGGTGCTCGACTTCGGGATCGCCAGCCCGGCCGGCGCACCCGACCACACCCCGGACGGGATCGTGGTGGGGACGCCGGCGTACCTGGCGCCGGAGCAGCTCGACCGGCAGCCGGCCACCCCGGCCGCCGACATGTACGCCCTGGGCGTGCTCCTCTACTACTGCCTGACCGGCCGGCTCCCGTACGCGGCCGACAGCACCACCCAACTGCTCGGCTCGGGTCGGCGCCGGCCACCGGAGCCGCTGCCCGACATCGACGGGTTGCCGACCGAGGCGGCCGACCTGTGCCGGGGCTGCCTCGCCGAGGACCCGACCGCCCGCCCGTCCAGCCTGATGGCCGCGCTGCTGCTCGCCGAGGTGGTGGACGCCCGGGTCTACGTGCCGATGGTCGCGTCGGCGCCCCGTCAGCGGAGCGCCACGGTGTCGGCGTGGACCGACCGGGCGGCCGCCGAGGCGACCGAGGCGATCGCCGTCGAGGCGCACCCGACCGGTCAGGCCCGCTGACGCGCTGCCTGCTCAGGCACGGTTTCGCCGGGCGGGGGCCGGGTAGCCGGGCGGGTGAGTGACGGGAGGAACGCGATGCCGGATCCGAGTTCCTGGCTGGCCGAGACGGCCACGGCGACCGCCGCGGGCGGTCACGTACGCACCGACGACGGCGGTCTCTCCTCCGCCCTGGCGTCCCCGCTGGCGCCGCACTGCACCGGCCTGACGCCCGAGCAGCTCCTGGCCGCCGCGTTCGCCTCCTGCCTGCACCACGCGGCGGTGGAGGCGGCCGGCGAGATCACCGACGAAGCGCACACCGTCGAGGTGACCGCGGCGGCGAAGCTGGGCCGCGACGACGACGGCCGCTACCGGGCCGACGTGCACGCCGAGATCTCCTCGGCCGGTCTCACCCGGGAGCAGTTGGCCGACCTGGTGGCGCACGCCGACCGGCTCTGGCCGTTCTCCAGCGGCGACAACAGCCGGCACCGGCTGACCGTCACCCCGGCGGAGAACGGGCGGCACTGACCGCTCACCAGCGGAAACCGGCGGTCACCGCGCGGTGGTCGCTGTCCGGGGTGTGCAGCACCCCGGCCGCGGTGGGGGTGAGCCCCCGGTAGAGGACGTGGTCCGGGCGGGTCACCGGGAGTTCCGCCGGCCAGGTGAAGCCGAAGCCCTGCCCGGCGTCGGCCTGTGCGTCGCCCAGCAGGCGGGTGAGCGGCCCGAAGACCCGGTCGGTGGTGGCGGTGTTGAGATCGCCGAGCACCACCAGCCGCGGCGCGTCGTCGGCCCGGACGGTCGCGGCGAGCGCGGCGAGGGTCTCGTCCCGGGTGGCGGTGTGGCCGGCCCGGGCCGAGCCGAGGTGGACCACGTACACCGCCAGGTCGCCCTGCGGGGTGGTGACCACGGCCCGCAGCGCGCGCTCCCAACCGAGGCCGGTGTCGACGCCGTGCGCCTCGCGGATCGGCCAGCGGCTCCACAGCGCGACGGTGGAGACCGCGGCCCGGTGCGGGTAGTCCCCGCCCAGGGCGGCGGCGACCCCCTCGCCGTCGTCGACCTCCTGGAGCCCGATGAGGTCCGGAGCGGCGTCGGTGAGGGCGCCGAGCGTGGCGGCCGGATCGGGATTGCCGGCGCGCAGGTTCTGGCTGGCCACCCGCAGCGAGGTGGTGCCCGCGCCGGAGGCGGGCGGCAACCAGGCGCCGCCGTAGAGCGCCGCCCAGACCAGCGCCGGAAGCAGGACCGCGAGCAGGGCCCGGCGGGACCGGCGCAGCAGCGCCGCGAGCGCGAGCAGGGGTACGCCGAGCCCGAGCAACGGGGTGGCACTGTCCACCAGGCTGCCCAGGCCGTGCACGTTGGGCACCGCCCGGTGGCCGACGAGGAGCAGGGCGAGCAGGACGGCGCACAGGCCGACGATCAGCCCCCGCCGGCCCTGGCGGCCGGCGGGTTCGCCGGCGATCCGCTCATCGACCATCTGCTCCGTCACCGTCCGCATCGTATCGAGCGGGGGGACCTCCGGTGGCGGCGATCCGGACATGCCCGATCGCCGGCCGCGTGGGCCCTCCGACCGAGGCGTGTACCCCCAGGTGACGGGCGCAGCCCTCGCCCGAACGGAGGAGGGCGGCCGGAACCACCGAGAAGAGGATCATGCGCGGAGTCTGTCCCGGAGTTCCGGACATGAACGGAAAATACGAAAGGCGAGGATGATCGAATTCGTGGTGTACCGAGCGTAATGTGCGGGCGGACCATGGCAAATTGTGACGCATGCCACCAACCACCCCGATGGCAAGGGCCCGGAACCTTTCTAGCCTCGGCGGGTGCATCCCGACCACCCCGATACGCAGCAGCCGACCGAGACGCGACCCCTTCGCCGTACGATCGACCCGGCATCAGCCGAACGGAGAATCGGGCGGCACCGGGCCCCGGAGCCCGCCCGCAGCGGACCGGTCCGCTCCACCCCCGCCCGGGTCGCCGTCGCCACCGGCGTGACCTGCTGCCTCGGTCTGATCGGCGTCGTCGGCGCGCGGGAGACCGGGCAGCGGCACGAGCCCGTCCGCGAGGCGCTCGCCGACCGGGCGGCCGCGGCCGCCGAGCAGCGGGCCTCCCGGGACTTCGAGCGCGGCGCAGCGCCGGTCGCCGTGCCGGTCACCCCGATCCCGGCCGCCACCCCGAGCCCGACGCCCACCAGGAAGGCGCCGAAGAAGCCCGTCCGGCCCAAGCACCCCCGGCCCGTCGCCGGGCTGGACCAGCGGCAGATGGACAATGCCAAGGCGATCGTCGACGCCGGCCGGGCCATGAAGATGCCCCGCCGGGCGCTCGTGGTGGCCGTCGCCACCGCCATGCAGGAGAGCAACCTCTACAACCTGGCCAGCGACGTGCTCCCCGAGTCGTTCGACTACCCGCACCAGGGCAGCGGCTCCGACCACGACTCGATCGGCCTGTTCCAGCAGCGGCCCAGCAGCGGGTGGGGCACGGTCGAGGAGATCATGCGCCCGGCGTACGCGGCCCGCGCCTTCTTCACCGCACTGAAGGAGGTGCCCGGCTGGACGGAACTGAGCCTCACCGCCGCGGCCCAGGCGGTGCAGGTCTCCGCCTTCCCCGACGCGTACGCGAAGCACGAGCAGCGGGCCACCACGGTGGTGGCCGCGCTGGTCTAGCGGGCGCTCAGGCGGCGCTGCGCTCGGCGGCGTCGCCGGTCGGCACGCCCGCGGCGGCGGTCGGCGTGTCCGGGGACACCGTGTCACCGCGTACCCCGGAGAGGATCTCGTCGACGCGGGCCTCCCGCCGGCGGCGGGCCAGCAGCGCCGCCTCGAAGTCCCGGCGCGCCCGGACCGCCTCGGCGTAGGCCTGCTCGCGTACCTGACGGGCCTCCTCCCGGGCGGCCTCCAGCTCGCCTCGGGCCTCGGCCAGCAGCATGGCGGCCTCCCGCTCGGCGGCCGTCCCGGCGGCCTCGTCGCCGTCCACCGCGGCGGTCCGGCGGCGCAGGAAGTCGCAGAGGTGGGTGGCGTCCTCGCGGACCTGGTCCCACTCGCGGCCGGCGCCGGCTGCGCTCTCCGCGCGGGCCGCAAGCCGGACCAACCGGATTCCCAGCTCGTCCAGGCAGGAGTCCACCTGCCGCTGGTCGTAACCGGTCTCAACCACGGAGAACCTCATGTGTGTCGCCCCCCAGGCAGCTGGTGTCACTTCCCCACCTGACGATCCTGGGCGGCGGGCGGCCCCGGCGGCCGTTCCCGCAAATTGTTCAGCATCCGGACGCCCGGACGAAGGTGGTCAGGAGTGCTTGGGGAGCACGACCACGCGGCCGAAGAACTCGTCAATGCGGCGCACCACATCGTTGAAGTCATCCAGGTCGATCGGCTTCGTCACGTACGCATTGGCCTGGAGGGTGTAGCTGCCAAGGATGTCGGTGTCGGCGTTGGAGGTGGTGAGCACGACGATCGGGATGGTGCGCAGGTCCTCGTCCCGCTTGACCTCACCGAGCACCTGACGCCCGTCCATCCGGGGCATGTTCAGGTCGAGCAGGATGACGTCGGGGCGCCGGGCCTCGGTGTGCCGACCCTCGCGGCGGAGGAACTCCATCGCCTCCTGGCCGTCGTTGACCACGTCGATGACCTTCTCGACGTCCGAGTCCTCGAGTGCCTCCTCGATCATCAGGACGTCACCCGGGTCATCGTCCACCACCAGGATACGAACGGGGCTCGGGGTGCCATGACCCATGGGACTACCTGCTTCGTCTCGGAGGCGGAACGCCGACGGCGAGGTCGACTGCTGGCGGGGAAATCTATCCGATCAGGAGGCGGCCGGCGTGGCCGGGTCGACCGCATCCGACTGGTAGTTCAGCACCTCGGCCAGCCCGGTCACCTGGAGCACCCGGGCCACCCGCCCGGTCGCCCCGGTGATCCGCAACCAGCCGCCGGCGGCGGCGGCGAGGTTGTCGCCGCGGACGAACGCGGCGATGCCGGTGGAGTCGCAGAAGGTCAGCTCGGCGAGGTCCAGCAGCAGCTCACGGTGCCCCTCGGCGGCCAGCCGGTCGATGGCGGCGTTGAGTTCCGGCGCGGTGCTCAGGTCGAGCTCACCCGCGAGCCGGAGGCAGGCCGCACCGCCCTCCCGCTGGCCGTACGTGACGGTGAACGTCACCGTGGCCCCCCTCGCTCCCACCGCAGGCTGACCCTTGCAGTTCAGCAAGTATACGCAGGTCTCGCCGGTGCGCCCGCACCGTGACGGTCAGCGCCCCGGCGCGGCGGACAGCCCGCTGACCAGCGCGCGGGCCCGGTCGAGGAACCGACCGGCCCGGGGGAAGTCGCGCAGCCGCTGTCCATAGTGGTCAAGGGTCAGCCCGACCGCGCCCGCCGGGACCCGGCGGCTGACCAGGATCGCCACCAACCACTCGACGAACTCGGTGAAGAGGGTCTCGTCGTCGACGTAGAGGGCGGCGGCGAGGAAATCGACGATGTAGCCGAGGTCGCTGACGGTCGAGTCGAGCTGCGCCGGCGTGTAGTCGCGCACCCCGGGCACCCGCTCCCGCAGGTCGGCCAGGGCGCTGTCGATCAGCTCACCGCGCCGCTTGGCCAGGCTCGCGTACTCGTCGTCGGCGAGGTGGTCGAGCCGCGCCGGCGGCACCGCGCGCAGCGCCCGCTCGTCGGCGACCAGGTCCGCCGCGGTCGGCGCGTCCGGCGCCCAGGGCACGCCGAGCACCCGGGCCCAGCGGCCGTCGCCACCGAACCCGCGCCCGCCCACCACCACCGGCACGTCCGAGCGGCGGCAGGCCTCGATCATGCGGTGCGCGTGCGGCAGCCGCATCGGCAGCGCGCAGGCCAGGGCGACCGCGTGCGCGTCGTAGCGGTGCAGGTAGGACACCAGGTGCGCGGCGGGCACGCTGGCCCCGAGGAAGGTGATCTGCCAGCCGCGCAGCCGCAGCACCTCGGCCACCAGCCGGGCCGGCAGGGCGTGCCACTCACCGTCCATGCAGGCGACCACGATCCGGCCCCGGGTCGGGCGCGGATCGGCGTACGCGGCGACCGCGGCCACCACCCGCTCGCTGATGTGGGTGGCGGCGTGCTCCTGGGCCACGCTCCACTCGTCGCGCGCCCACCGCTCCCCCACCTCGGCCTGCGCTGGGGCGACCAGGTCCAGCAGCACCCGCTCGGCCGGCACGCCGGACTCCAGCAGCCCGAGGGCCACCTCGACGGCGGCATGCTCGTCGGCCTCCGCCAGGCACTCCAGGTAGCCGGGGAAGGCATGGGCCGGGTCGGCCTCCGTGGTCGTCGCGGTCACGCGTCGGTCTCCCTCACTCGGTCGGCGCCGATCGGGCCGGGCACCGCGTGCAGGTGCCGGCCGGGACGGACCGGGCCGGTCGCCCGCAACGCGAGCACCGCGATGTCGTCGTGGTCGCCGTGGCCGAGCCAGTCGCAGGTCACCTGCTCGACCCGCTCGGCCAGCGCCGGGGCGGGCATCCGGTGGCACCCGGTCACCACGTGCAACAGCCGCTCGGCGCCGAACTGCTCGTCGCCCCGCCGGCCGCCGCGCGCCTCGGTCACCCCGTCGCTGTAGAGCAGGCAGGTCTCGCCCGGCGCCAGGTGCACGGTCACCTCGCCGATCCGGGAATCCGGCACCACACCGATCAGCATCCCGCTCAGCGGCACCACCTCGACCTCGCCGGAGGCCCGCAGCACCAGTGGCGGGAGGTGGCCGCCGCCGGCCATGGTCAGGGTGAGGCCGCCCTCGCGGTGCGGGCGCACCACGCCCAGCACCATGGTGGCGAACCGGCCCTGCCCGTGCGCCTGGGTGGTCTCCAGCAACGCGTCGTTGAGCAGCTTCAGCAGCCGTCCCGGCTGCGACTCGACCCGGTGCAGCGCGTGCAGGCACTGGCGGAGCTGGCCGGTGAACACGGCCGCCTCGACGCCCTTGCCGGAGACGTCGCCGAGGAAGAAGACCGAGCCGCCGTCGACGAGCCGGTGGGAGCCGTAGAAGTCGCCGCCGATGCGCAGCCCGGCCTGCGCCGGCCGGTAGGCGGTGCCCCACTGCACGCCGGGGGCCGCCGCCGGCTCGACGGGCAGGAGGCTCGCCTGGAGGGTGTCGGCGACCTCGGCCTGGTCGCGGTAGAGCAGCGCGGTGGTGAGCGCGGCGCCGGCCCGGGCCGCGAAGGCACGGACCAGGTCGAGGTCGGCGTCGTCGCACCAGCGGCTGTCCCGGCGGGCGACCAGCAGCACCCCGACCGGGCTCTCCCTGCCGGGCAACGGCATGACACGCGCGGTGGCGCCGGCCGCGTCGAAACCGGGCAGCCAGCCCGCCGAGACGGCCTGCTCGACCAGCCAGTCCAGGGCGTGCGGCTCGGCGCCGACGAGCCCCTCCTCGATGGCCGACGGCAGCGCCGCGGCGGCGAGCATCACGCCGCTGTCCACGGCGGGCGCCTCGTCGTCCGCACGCACGGCCCGCCACCAGCGGGCCCGGCCGAAGCGCGGGGCCAGCACCAGCACGGCGACGTCGGCGACGGTCGGCACGGCTAGCCGGACCACGGCGGCGGCACGGTCGGGATGCAGGGGGTTAACAACTGTTGGCGTGTCGGTGGTCGTGAGCGACATCTAGCGATCTATAGTTGCTGCCGTGAATTTGAAGGAGTGGGCGGCGGCAACTGGTATCTCGTACGTGACCGCGCGGCGGCAGTACGCGGCCGGGATGCTGCCCGTTCCGACGTATCGGCTCGGCCGGCTGATCATGGTCGGTGAACCGGTGACGGGTGCGGCCCCGGACGGCGGGCAGGTTGTGGTGTACGCCCGGGTTTCGTCGGGCGACCAGAAGGCGGACCTGGACCGGCAGGTCGCCCGGGTCACGATGTGGGCGACGGGGCGGCACCTCGCCGTTGATCGGGTGGTGACCGAGGTCGGCTCGGCGCTCGACGGGCATCGCAAGGAGTTCCTCGCGCTGCTGCGCGACCCGGCGGTGGCCACGATCGTGGTCGAGCACCGCGACCGGTTCGCTCGGTTCGGAGCCGAGTACGTCGAAGCCGCTCTTGCCGCGCAGGGCCGCCGCCTGCTCGTGGTCGACCCCGCGGAGGTAGACGACGACCTCGTGCGCGACGTGACCGAGATCCTGACCTCGCTGTGCGCGCGCCTGTACGGCCGCCGCGCCGCCGCGAACCGCGCCCGCCGCGCCATCGAAGCTGCCACCGAGGACCCGGCGTGAAGACGATCCAGGCGTACCGGTTCGCCCTCGACCTCACCCCCGGGCAGAAACGCGACGTACTCGCGCACGCCGGCGCCGCCCGGGTCGCGCACAACTGGGCGCTGGCCTGGGTCAAAGCCGTCATGGACCAGAGGGCCGCTGAACGCACTTACGGTATTCCGGATGGCGAGCTCACCCCGGCTATCTCGTGGTCGCTACCCGCGCTGCGCAAGGCGTGGAACGCCGCCAAGCAAGACGTTGCGCCGTGGTGGGCCGAGTGCTCGAAGGAGGC
>NZ_JBIAKG010000014.1:0-127854 GCF_042872345.1 Micromonospora sp. NPDC005299 | reverse complement strand
CCCCGCAGGCTCAACCCGAGGCGCCGGACGCCGAAGCCGCCGCCACGCCGCAGCCACCGCCCCCGGCCGCGCCGGACCCCGACCCGACCCCGGCCCCGCCGCCCCCCCCCCCCCCCCCCGCCCCCCCCCCCCCCCCCCCCCCCCCGGGCCCCCCCCCCCCCCCCGGGGGGCCCCCCCCACGCCAGGGTCGGGAGTCAGCGGCGCGGAGCGCGGCGCGGGGTGGGCTGGAGTTCGGCGGCCAGTTCGGCGTCCAGGTCGGCGCCGAGGGCCTGGCCCAGGCCGGCGTCGGCCGGTGCCGGGCGGGCCCGGTGTGGCCGGTAGTCGCCCGCGCGGCGCTCGCCGAGCGGCGGCTCGGTCTCCTCCAGCTCGCTGACCGACTCGGCCAGCTCGGCGACCGGGTCCATCTCGCCGACGTTGTCCCACTCGTCACGCGGGATGGTGTGCCAGGTCTCCTCGGCGTGCTTCGGCACCGGCTGGAACACGAAGGTCCGGTAGGACCAGAAGCGGAACAGGGTGGCCAGCAGCACGCCGCCCGTCTTCGCCACGTTCAACGCGAGCAGGCTGTGCACGCCGAGGCCGTACTTGGCCAGCGCCAGCACGCCCAGCTCGATGACCAGGCCGGCGCCGTTGAAGACGAAGAACAGGACGTATTCGCGCCGAAGCGCCGATTTCGGTCGATCCCGGTACGTCCAGTGCCGGTTCATCAGATATGACGTGATCGTCGCGACGATGGTCGCGATGACGGTCGCCTTGAGCTGGCCGTTGCGGAAAACCGTGAGTGCCAGCGCATTGAACACCGCGTAATTGATAACGGTGTTGATGCCGCCGACGATGCCGAATTTGAGCGCCTCGTGGATGAACTTCTGCCAGCGCTCGGGCAGCAGACGGACAAGAGGCATGCGGAACACCTTAGGGCAGTGGGCAGGGCCGGCTGGGCCCGGCAGGACGGGATGGGCGGTGGGTCACGCCCCGGACTCTCGGTCGCGGCTCGTCGCCGGAACGGGCGGATTTCCCGCCTCGACGAAAACGAACCGTCGGTACGACCAGAACCGGAACAGCGTGCCCAGGCCGGTGCCGACGATGAAGCTGGCGATGTTGTCGGCCAGCGGGGTCTGGAACACCTCGGGCCACACGGCGCCGAGACCATAGCGGCTGATGGCGAGACAGCCCACCGCGATGCCGAGGCCGACCCCGTTGAAGAAGAAGAACAGCGCGTACTCCCGGGCCGGGTGGGAGCGCTGGCGGTGCCGCCACGTCCAGAACCGGTTGCCGAGGAACGCCAGGGTGGCCGCGATCACGGTGGAGACGGTCTTGGCCGCCACCGGCGGCATGTGCCGCACGCTCGCCAGGTAGTTGAAGAGGGCGAGGTCGATGAGGAAGGCGAAGCCACCCACCGTGGCGAACTTGCTCATCTCGCGGACCAGGTGACCGAAGCGGTCGATCAGGGCCCCGATCAGACCTCGACGGGTCTGCGGAGCCCCCGGTTGGTCCCCGGTCATCGTCGCGGCCACCCGCCGAGAGTACCGGGTGTGCGCTGCCGGGACGGGCCGCAACGGCGAGTCTGCGGTCCGCCGCCCCAGCGCGTCGCTCGTGGGTGGCCCGACGGGTCCCGCGGCCCCTCGGGCGACCGCCGCCCGTTTCCGGTATCCGTGAGCGCAGCGTAACCGGGTGTGGCGAAATTGTGGAGCGGATCACGGAATCGTCGTTCGTGTCATGGGGGTCAACTTCCGCCCGTCGGTCGCCTCCGCGGGGTTGGCGGCGGGCCGGGCCGTCGGAGGTTCTCCGCAAGATTTGCGTGAAACTGCGCGCGAAAGCGGGTAAGAGATCGCGATGCCGCAGCGTGGCCGTACCTTGTGCAGTTCTTCACAACCAGTCCCACTGACTGGGGAGGCAGCCCGGTTTACGCTGAGCCCAATCCCAGGTTTCCACGAAGGCGACGCACCGGCTCGCCAGAACTCGTGCATCCCATACATCGGTCAGCGTCGACCACAAGGAGATGTGACATGGTTGCTCCGGCTACTGTTCGGGGTATCGATCAGGCCCCGACGTCCCACCCCAAACTGCTCGCCTGGGTACGTGAGGTCGCGGAACTGACCACCCCCGACCGGGTGGTCTGGGTGGACGGGTCCGATGAGGAGTGGCGCCGCCTCACCGACGAGCTCGTCGAAAAGGGCACCCTGATCCGGCTGAACCCCGAGAAGAAGCCCAACTCGTTCTACGCGCGGACGGACCCGACGGACGTCGCGCGGGTCGAGGAGCGCACCTTCATCTGCTCCGTCGACGAGGCGGACGCCGGCCCCACCAACAACTGGATGGCGCCGGCCGAGATGAAGCGGACGATGACGGAGCTGTACCGCGGGTCCATGCGCGGTCGCACCATGTACGTCATCCCGTTCTGCATGGGGCCGGTCGAGGCGAAGAGCCCCATGTTCGGCGTCGAGATCACCGACAGCCCGTACGTGGTCGCCTCGATGCGCATCATGACCCGGATGGGCGAGAAGATCCTCGAGGCGATGGGCGACGACGCCGACTTCGTGCACGCGCTGCACTCGATCGGCGCCCCGCTCGAGCCCGGCCAGCAGGACGTGGCCTGGCCGTGCAACGAGACCAAGTACATCTCCCACTTCCCGGAGAGCCGGGAAATCTGGTCCTACGGCTCCGGCTACGGCGGCAACTCGCTGCTCGGCAAGAAGTGCTACTCGCTGCGGATCGCCAGCGTCATGGGGCGCGACGAGGGCTGGCTCGCCGAGCACATGCTGATCCTCAAGATCACCTCGCCGGAGGGCCGGGTCTTCCACATCGCGGGCGCCTTCCCGTCCGCCTGCGGCAAGACCAACCTGGCCATGCTGGAGCCGACCATCCCGGGTTGGAAGGTCGAGACCATCGGCGACGACATCGCCTGGATGCGGTTCGGCCCGGACGGCCGCCTCTACGCGATCAACCCGGAGTACGGCCTCTTCGGCGTCGCGCCGGGCACCGACTGGAAGACCAACGCCAACGCCATGCGGACGCTGGACCGCGGCAACTCCATCTTCACCAACGTGGCGCTCACCGACGACGGCGACATCTGGTGGGAGGGCATGGGTGAGCCGCCGGCGCACCTGATCGACTGGAAGGGCAACGACTGGACGCCGGAGAGTGACAGCCTCTCCTCGCACGCGAACAGCCGGTTCTGCACCCCGATCACGCAGTGCCCGATCCTGGCCGACGACTACTACGACCCGAACGGCGTGCCGATCGACGCGATCCTGTTCGGCGGCCGGCGCCGGGACACCGTCCCGCTGGTCACCGAGGCCCGCGACTGGGTGCACGGCGTCTACATGGGCGCGACCCTCTCCTCGGAGACCACCGCCGCCGCCTCCGGCGCGGTCGGCGTGGTGCGCCGCGACCCGATGGCCATGCTGCCGTTCATCGGCTACCACGCCGGCGACTACTTCCGGCACTGGATCGAGATGGGCAAGGGCGCCGACGGCGACGAGGCCAAGCTGCCGAAGATCTACTACGTCAACTGGTTCCGCAAGGACGCCGAGGGCAACTTCCTCTGGCCGGGCTTCGGCGAGAACTCCCGGGTGCTCAAGTGGGTCATCGAGCGCCTGGAGGGTCGCGCCGACGCGGTCGAGACCCCGATCGGCATGGTTCCGGCCCAGGACGCGCTCGACGTCGACGGCCTGGACATGACCCCGGAGGACGTGCGGATCGCGCTCAAGGTCGACCCGGAGGAGTGGCGCAACGAGCTGCCGCTGGTCACCGAGTGGTTCGAGAAGTTCGGCGACAAGCTCCCCGGCGTCCTCTGGGCCGAGCTGGACGCGCTGCGCGCCCGGCTGGACGCGGCGCCGCAGAAGTAGAGGTGTGACGCACGCTCGCACCGGGCAACACGGGATGCCATGAGGACGGCCGCCGAACCTGTCGAGGTCCGGCGGCCGTCCGCCGTCCGGGCGCTGACCGTCCTGCTCGCCGTCACGGCGGCGGCCACCGTCGTGGTCGAGCTGCTCAACTACTGGTACGCCCCGGAGCAGGAATTCGGGCTCGCGGTCCGTACCGGCTGGGCCATGCTGCGGTCGCTGGGCTTCCTGGTGCTGATCGGGCACGTCAAGCGGGGCCGGGCGGTGGCGAAGCCGTTCGGGCTGATCCTGTCGGTGACCACGGTCTTCGCGGTGGGGCGGCTGGTCGTACCCCGGGCGGGGGTGCCGCCGCTGCCCGGCCTGCTCGGTTTCGCGGTGCTCACCGCGCTCTGCGTCGCGGTGGTGGTGCTGCTCTACCGCTCCGAGACGGTCGGCGGGCACCTGGTCCGGCACCGCAAGGGCCTGGTCGTCGAGGGCGGGGTGATCTCCTGGCGGGAGGTCGTCCCGAAGCGCCCGCCGGTCACCGGCTGGCTGCTCACCGCCCGGGTCGCCGCGTTCACCTACAGCCCGCTGATGCTGGTCCCCGCCCTGGTCGCGACCGGCTCCATCCTGGACAGGCGGATCAGCGCGGTGCCGGCCGTGCTGTTCTGGTTCGCCGCCGGCATCGCGGTCAGCTACGCGGTGCTCTTCTGCACCGCCTTCCTGATGCGCGACCGCCGGTGGGCCCGCAAGCTCCTGGTCGCCATCACCCTGGCCACCCTCGCCGTGGACCTCCCCCTCTGCTGGTGGCTCCTCGGCGTCGACGGCCTGATCCGAGACGGCGCCCCGCTCCTGACAGCAGCCCTCCTGGCCCTCTATTCCCTCCACCGCACCACCCGCCCCACCACCCCGCAGCCCTCCCCGCCCCCGCCCCGTTGATCAAGAAGTTTGCGTCGGAATCCGGCCGTTCCCCGACGCAAACCTCTTGATCAACCCGACGGGTCGGGGGCGGGGTGGGCGCGGCGTGCTCGGAGGGCGGGGCACGGCGGGGAGGATGGTGGGGTGGGGGAGTTGTGGGACGTGGTCGTGGTCGGGGCCGGGCCTGCGGGGGCGGCGGCCGCCCTGGCGGCGCGGCGCGGCGGGGCGGCGCGCGTGTTGCTGCTCGACCGGTACGACTTTCCGCGGGACAAGGCATGCGGGGACGGCATCGCCGCGCACGCGCTGGACGTCCTCGGCGAGCTGGGGGTGACCGGGGCGGTCGACGGGTACGCGCCGCTGCCCGCGCTGCGCCTGGTCGGCCCCGGCGGCGGCACGGTGGCCCGGGCGCTGCCCCGGCCCGCGTACACGGTGCCCCGGCAGGTGTTCGACGCCCGGCTGGTGGCGGCGGCGACCGCGGCCGGGGCGGAGCTGCGCCGGCACACCGTACGCACGGTGGAGGTGCGCGAGGACCGGGTGGTGCTCGACGGGGAGCTGGCCGCCCGGGCGGTGGTCGGGGCGGACGGGGCCGGCTCGGTGCTGCGCCGGACGCTCGGCCACCCGGTGAACCCGGACCGGCACCTCGCGCTCGCCATCCGGGGTTACGCCCCGGCGCATCCCGGCCCGCCCGAGCAGCTCATCGTCACCTCGTCGCCGCGCTGGCCGGCGTACGCCTGGTCCTTCCCGATCGGCGACGGCCGGGCGAACGTCGGCTACGGGGAGGTGCTGCGGGGCGAGCCACTGACCCGCGCCCACCTGCTGGACCGGCTGGCCGCCCTGCTCCCCGGCACCGACCCCGCGGCCGTGACCGACCTGCGGGCGCACCACCTGCCGCTCTCCACCCACCGGCCGGCGCCCGGGCGGGGCCGGGTGGTGCTGGCCGGCGACGCCCTCTCGCTGATCAACCCGTTCACCGGCGAGGGCATCTTCTACGCGCTGCGCTCCGGGGCCCTGGCCGGCGCCGCCGCGGCCGACGCCCCGGCCTCCGCGGCCCGCCGCTACGCCGACGGGCTCCGCCGCCGGCTCGGCACCCACCTGCGGCACAGCTCGGTGGCGGCCTGGCTGGCCCGGCGCCGGCGGGTGGTGGACGCGGCGGTGCGCGCCGCCCGCCGTGACGAGCGGGTCTACCGGACCGTGGTGGAGCTGGGGCTGGGTGACGGACGTCTCGATGCCCGCACGCTCGCCATGATCGGCGCGGGCCTCACGCCGGTCTGACGCCGCGCCGCGACCTGAAGCCGTCGACCATGCGCCACCGAGACACTGATCTTCCGCGCGGGTCGCTACCCTGCAAGGTGATGACTCTGCGGAAACTCCTCTACTCCGTGTACGAGCGCCGGCTCACCGCGAAGCTCGCGGGCAAGCCGGTGCCCCGCCATGTCGGCGTGATGTGCGACGGCAACCGCAGATGGGCCCGGGAAATGGGCTTCGTCGACCCGAACGACGGCCACCGGATGGGCGCCGAGCGGATCAAGGAGCTGCTGCGCTGGTGCGACGCCGCCGGTGTCGGGCACGTCACGCTCTGGCTGCTCTCCACCGACAACCTCTCCCGGCCGGCCGCCGAGCTGGACCCGCTGCTCCAGATCATCGAGGACCTCACCAACGAGCTGGCCGAGGAGGGCAACCCCTGGCGGCTGCGGATGGTCGGCGCCCTCGACGTGCTGCCCGCGCAGCACGCCGCCGCGCTCAAGGCGGCCGAGGAGCGCACCCGGCAGCGCAGCGGCGGCGCGCAGGTCAACATCGCGGTCGGCTACGGCGGCCGGCGGGAGATCGCCGACGCGGTCCGCTCGCTGCTGCTGGAGCACGCCGCGACCGGCGGCACGGTGGAGGAGCTGGCCAACTCGATCGATGTCGACCACATCTCCGAGCACCTCTACACCAAGGGCCTGCCGGACCCGGATCTGATCATCCGAACCAGCGGTGAGCAGCGCCTCTCCGGCTTCATGCTCTGGCAGAGCGCGCACTCGGAGTTCTACTTCTGCGAACTCAACTGGCCCGACTTCCGCCGGGTCGACTTCCTCCGCGCCCTCCGCTCCTACGTCACCCGGCAGCGCCGCTACGGGGCCTGAGGCGCGGCCTCAGCGCAGGTGGGCAAGCGCCTCGGTGAGGAAGTCGCCGAGGGCGGCGGGGGAGTCCAGGGTGAGGTCGGCGGCGTCGGCGACCTCGTGACCGGTCTCCGGGTTCGCCACCGCGACGCAGACGCCGAGGAACTGCGGGTCGGCGGCGGCGCGGGCGCGCAGCGCCGAGAAGGCCTTGATGTCGGAGACATCGTCGCCGAAGTACCAGGCGCCGCCGGCGTCCCGCACCGCCTCGCCGATGACCATGCCCTTGTCCCGGTTGACCGGGGGCTTCAGCTCCAGCACCATGCGCCCGGCCTGGCAGCGCAGGCCGAGCCGCTCGGCCTGGGCCCGGCCCCACTCCTGCACGAGGCCGCCGAGCTGCGGCGCGGTGCGCCAGTGCAGCGCGACGGAGAGCCGCTTGAACTCCACCAGGGCCCCGGGCGGCAGTTCGGCGCGGGCCTGCTCGGCCAGGTCGGCCATGGTGGGCACCCAGGGCAGGGCGGCCGGCTCGGTGACGGTCTCGCCGCCGGAGTGGCTGTGCTCCAGGCCGTAGAGGCCGTAGAGGTCGATGCCGGCGAGGCCGCCGAGGTGGTCGCGGAGGAATTCCACCGGGCGGGCGGAGACGATGGCGATGCGGCGTACCCGCGAGGCGAGGGCTTCCAGCGCGGCGAGCACCTTCGGCGCGGGTTGGACCGCGGTGGGGTCGTCGTCGACCGGGGCGAGGGTGCCGTCGAAGTCGAAGAAGAGCACGACGTCGCCCGCACGGGCGGCGGTGGCACGCCACGCGTGCGCGGCGTCCAACGGGGTTTTCGGCTGCTGGTTGCCCAGGTTCAACGGCGGCACGCGCGACAGCGTACCCCGGTCTCGGCGGCGTATTCGTGGCCGAGATGTGACGTCGGGACGACGCGGACGGTCAGCGTTCGGCGGCTCCCCGTCCCCGGCGCCCGAACGGCACCACGGCCGCTTCCTGCCCGTGGCTCAGCAGGTAGCCCTCCACGAAGCCGGTGTTCCGGTCGCCGGTGTGCGCCTCGATCTCGTTGAGCCGCGCCACCAGGAACTCGGTGAGCGCGCTGACCCGGTCGTTGAGCCGGTCGTGCAGTTCGGCGACGACGGCGAGGACCACCGCGGTGCCGGCCGTGATGAGCGCGAAGAGGTTGACGACCAGGGGAAGCTGCCCGCCGTCCAGTACGCCGACCACCACGTTGCCGGTCACGCACGATGTCACCGACACCACCGCGACCACGACTGCCAACCATTTCAGGGTCATGGACAGACCCCTCCTTCTGTCCCGCAGGGCTGGGTTCGGCTGTGTCCCGTCCCCCCGCCGATGACGAGCCCTTAGCAGTACAAACGTGGACGCTAGCCTGTCCGATCCGGCCCCGAGGCGAAACGATCGGGTCTGACCTACCGTTCTTTCGCCATCTGAGGAACTACCCGGCTTGTTTACCTCTATTTCGGGCGTCGACCGGAAGGGTTGGGCGATAAGCGAGATAACGAATGGTTTCTCGAATGTGGAACTTCTCCGCGTCGGAGACGTTCGGGTCGACCAGCCGGCGCAGCAGCGCCTCGACGTCGGGGTCCATCGGCGGCGGGGTGGGGGTGGCGCGGGGGGCCGCCGCCCGGTCCCAGCCGAGGGCGGCGAACGCCGCTGCCGGGTTGAGCCCCAGCCCCTCGCAGAAGGCGACCACCCGCTCGGCCTCGGGGTCGCTGGCCCAGTCGCCGCGGACCCAGCGGTTGATGGTCTGGCGGGAGACGCCGGTGCGCCGGGAGACCTCGGTGCCGCTCCAGGCCCGCATGGCACGCGCATCCTCCAGCGCGCGACGGACGAAGGTGGCGAAGGCGATCTTCCGTGCGTTCGCGGTCTCGGTCACCCCGTGACGGTACGACCAGTCGGTCTCGGCGGCGCGTCCCGGCACGCTGCTGTCACGCCGACGTGACGATGATCCATGGTCCCCGGTAAACGATCCAGAGCTGTTCCTGAGGGGTGTCACCCGGGCAGAATAGATGGACACCAGTACGGCGGTAAACAGACGAAAAGCTGATACTGTCACGCTCATGAGACAACTTACGGTGTGTCACGTGCATGAGACGACGAGTGCTCACATGCGTCACTCCGCGGGTGTCGAGGGGGTCTCGTGACCGAGCTCGCGACCCGTGCGCAGGCCTTCGGCCTGATCGCGGAGGGGGTGACCGCCGGCCTGAGCGCCCCGTGGCGCCTCTACCTGGCCCGGGGCTGCCGCTACCTCTCCCTCAGCGTCGGTGACCGCGACGA
The DNA here is from genome assembly GCF_042872345.1 of Micromonospora sp. NPDC005299. Classification (NCBI taxonomy): domain Bacteria; kingdom Bacillati; phylum Actinomycetota; class Actinomycetes; order Micromonosporales; family Micromonosporaceae; genus Micromonospora; species Micromonospora sp. NPDC005299. The sequence goes on along the minus strand of NZ_JBIAKG010000014.1, from coordinate 118,729 downwards.
GTGGGACGCCTGGCGGACCCACCTCGGCTGTCCCGAGCTGAGCGTCCGGGTCTACGAGGCCGGCGGCGAGATCCGCCGGGCCTCGGTGGCCGAGGTGATCGTCGACGGCTGCCGGATCAGCGTCGAGCTGGTCGAGGAGGTCAGCACCGCCGATCTGGAGCGGCTGCTGGTCGTCGACCCCCTGCCCGGGGCGGACGAGCGATGAGCCCCTTTCTCGCCGTCGTGCTGGTCCTCGTGCTCGGCTCGACCTGCTACGCCGCGGGCCGGCTGCACGGCCAGCTCAGCTACCGGATCGGCTACCGGTTCGGCTACCGCCAGGGCTACTTCGACGGCGACCGGGGCGCCTGGAACCGGCGCCGCCGCGACGCCCAGGCCGCGATTGCCTCGGCGCTGGCCGGCCCGGCTCCCGCCGTGGTGACCGCCCCGGCCGGGCGCACCGCGCCGTTCGCCGGCACCGCCGTCCCCGCCGCGGTCACCGCCCGCACCACCTCCGGTCCGGTCCTGCGGGCCACCGCCACCGCCCAGCTCGGCGGGTTGGCCACCCGGCAGGGCACCACGTACACCGGTTCCTCGTTCGGTGCGGCCGGTGGCGGGCCGCGGACCGGGACCCTGGTCCGCCGGCAGGGCTGAGGCCCACCCAAGGCACGGTGTGCCGTCCGCGGCGGACGCGCACCGTCGGAGCCGTAGTCAGACCGGTGACGGCGGCTCCGCCGGCCGGGATGCGCGCAGGGGGCATGCATCCCGGCCGGTTCCGCCGCCCGCCGTTCATCTCCCCGTATGGGGTGATCCACTCGCACCACTAGCCGACGGGCGACGCGGCGATTAGCGTCTAGACATGGCACGGGGCTTTCCCGGGCCAGCCGGACAGCCCGGACCTGCGACCTCGCGCACGGGGCCCGCATCCGACCCCGTGTCCACCGGGCACCGGAAGAGGCGGAACTCGGGTGGCCGGGTGCCCATCCGCGGAGCAGGCCTGTGACCACTCGCCGTACCCCCGCCGGTGCCGACCAGACCCCGGCCGCGACCGCCACGACCCGCCGGACCACCCGCAGCCGCCGCGCGGCCGCCGCGTCCGCCGGCGCCGAGGAGCCCCGACCAGCCGGCCCGGCCTTCGTCCTGGACACCTCGGTCCTCCTCTCCGACCCCGCGGCGTTCCACCGCTTCGCCGAGCACGAGGTGGTGCTGCCGCTGGTGGTGATCTCCGAACTGGAGGGCAAGCGCCACCACCCCGAGCTGGGCTGGTTCGCCCGCCAGTCGCTGCGCATGCTGGACGAGCTGCGGGTGCGGCACGGCCGGCTGGACCGGCCGGTGCCCGCCAACGACCAGGGCGGCACCCTCCGGGTAGAGCTGAACCACACCGACGACGGGGTGCTGCCGCCCGGTTTCCGGAACGAGTCGAACGACGCCCGGATCCTCTCCGTGGCGCTCAACCTGGCCGCCGAAGGCCGCGAGGTCACGCTCGTCAGCAAGGACATGCCGCTGCGGGTGAAGGCGGCCTCGGTCGGCCTGCGGGCCGACGAGTACCGGCACGGCCAGGCCAGCGACCCGACCTGGACCGGAATGGCCGAGCTGGAGCTGGCCGAGGAGGAGATCGGCCGGCTGTACGCGGGCGAGACCCTCGACCTCGACGCCGCGGCCGGCCTGCCCTGCCACACCGGCCTGGTGCTGCACTCGGCGCGGGGCTCGGCGCTCGGCCGGGTGCTGCCCGACAAGACCGTCCGGCTGGTCCGTGGCGACCGGGAGGCGTTCGGCGTGCACGGCCGCTCCGCGGAACAGCGGGTGGCGCTCGACCTGCTGCTGGACGAGTCCATCGGCATCGTCTCGCTCGGCGGCCGCGCCGGCACCGGCAAGTCCGCCCTGGCCCTCTGCGCCGGTCTGGAGGCGGTGATGGAGCGCCGCCGGCACAAGAAGGTCGTCGTGTTCCGCCCGTTGTACGCGGTCGGCGGTCAGGAACTGGGCTACCTGCCCGGCTCGGAGTCGGAGAAGATGTCGCCCTGGGCGCAGGCCGTCTTCGACACGCTCGGCTCGGTGGTGCACGAGAACGTGCTGGAGGAGGTGACCTCGCGGGGCCTGCTGGAGGTCCTGCCGCTCACCCACATCCGCGGCCGGAGCCTGCACGACGCCTTCGTCATCGTCGACGAGGCGCAGTCGCTGGAGCGCGGCGTCCTGCTCACCGTGCTGTCCCGCATCGGCCAGGGGTCGCGGGTGGTGCTGACCCACGACGTGGCCCAGCGGGACAATCTCCGGGTCGGCCGGCACGACGGGGTGACCGCGGTGATCGAGGCGCTGAAGGGTCATCACCTCTTCGCGCACGTCACGCTCAGCCGTTCGGAGCGTTCTCCCATCGCCGCCATGGTGACCGATCTGCTGGAGGACATTCCGCTCTGAGGCTTACCTTTGCCCGAGTTTGATTGCATTCGTCTTGTGGCGCAGATCACAATCCGCGTCCTTGGTTTCCCATCAGCCTCACTGTGCGCGATGGTGTCCAACGAGCGCCCATGCACCAGGAAGATCGTCGAGCATCGTTCGCCACAGCACGGCGAAGGAGCCACGAGCACCGGTGCATCGGCTGCGACCGCGAGGGTCGGGGCGCTCACGGCGCCGGCGCGGCCGATCCAGGGCCACGCGTCGCGCCGTGTCCTTGCCCCCGACGAAGGGACACTTCGTGAGTCGGCTGTGGAGCCGGTTCGGCGCCCGCACGGCCGCTGTCGCACTGCTCTCCGTGGGCGTTGCCGGCGGCTTCTATCTGGGCGAAGACCGACAGACCCAGCAACAGGGCCTGACCGCGCAGGTCGGCCTGGAGGTCGACCGGGCGGAGTACGCGTACCAGCGCGACCGCCAGGCCGACCACCGCATGGCGTCGGCCAAGCAGCGTTCCGCCGAGTACCAGGCGAAGCTGCGGGCCGCTGCGGCGGCCAAGGAGGCCGCCGAGCGGGCCAAGGAGGCCGAGGCGGCGGCCGCGTCCCGCAAGAAGGAGCGGGAGGCCGCGGAGAAGGCGGCGGCCAAGCCGTACGACGGGCCGATCCCGGCCTCCTGCGAGGAGTTCAGCGGCAACCGCAAGATCGGCTGCGCGATCATGCTCGACGAGGGCTTCGGCATCGACCAGTTCCCCTGTCTGGACAAGCTCTGGACCAGGGAGAGCGGCTGGAACCACAAGGCCTACAACGAGGGGTCCGGCGCGTACGGCATCCCGCAGGCCCTGCCGGGCAGCAAGATGAGCTCGGTGGCCGACGACTGGAAGACCAACCCGGCCACCCAGATCAAGTGGGGCCTCGGCTACATCGAGGGCCGCTACGACGACCCGTGCGGCGCCTGGCAGCACTCGCAGAACTCCGGCTGGTACTGATCGGACACCGACGGCGGGGCGTGCGGAGATTCGCACGCCCCGCCGTCGTCGTGTCGCTCCCGGGTGGCGGTTCGCCCCGATTGCTGATAGCACTTGACGGATGACCTGGCACGACGGCCCCATGGGCGGCGACCCCCACCGGTTCGGCACCGAGGCGTTCTACGCCTCGCTCGGCCGGGCCTTCGTCGCCATGTGCGCGGTCGTGCCGGTGCTGTTCCTCATCGAGGCCGTCGACGTCGGCCTGCGCGCCGACCTCGACGTCACCGCCGGCATCATCCCGCACCGCATCCAGGGGCTGGACGGTGTGTTCTTCTCGCCGTTCCTGCACGCCGGCTGGAACCACCTCTACAGCAACAGCATCCCGCTGATCCTGCTCGGCACCTTCGTGCTGGCCGCCGGCACCCGCCGGTTCCTCTGGTCCACGCTGGTGATCATCCTGGTCAGCGGCCTGGGGGTGTGGTTCACCGGCTCGCCCAACTCGGTGGTGGTCGGCGCGAGCGGGGTGATCTTCGGCTACCTCGGCATCCTGCTCACCCGCGGCATCGTCGAGCGGAGCTGGTGGAACTTCGCCGTGGTGCTCCTCGTCGGCCTGCTCTACGGCTGGCAGCTGCTCGGCATCCTCCCCACCGACGAGCGCATCTCCTGGCAGGGGCACCTGTTCGGGTTGCTCGGCGGTGCCGTCGCCGCGATCCTGTTCCGCCGCCGCCCGGCGGAGACGGCGGGGCGGGACCGGCTCGGGTCACCCCCGGTCACGCTGCCCTGACGGCACGTCCACCCGCCGGCGGGACGTGCTTGCCCGTGGCCACCGGCCCGCCTACCGTCGAGATCAGCACGCGTTGATCCCTGGCGAAATGACGGGACGGTACGCCATGCGCGAGGTCGATGTCGCCGTGATCGGAGCGGGCCCCGCCGGGCTGTTCGCCGCCTACTACGCCGGGTTCCGCGGGCTCTCCGTGGCGGTGATCGACGCGCTGCCCGAGCCGGGTGGCCAGGTCACCGCCATGTACCCGGAGAAGCTCATCCTCGACGTCGCCGGGTTCCCCGCCATCAAGGGGCGGGAGCTGGTCGCCAACCTGGTCGCCCAGGCCGCGCCCTTCCGCCCGGAATACCTGCTGGGGGTGCGCGCGGAGAAGCTGTCGTACCTGGACGGGCGGCCGGTGCTCGGACTGGCCGGCGGTGACCAGCTGCACTGCGGCGCGGTGCTCGTCACCGGCGGGCTGGGCAGCTTCACGCCCCGGCCGCTGCCGGTGGCGGACAGCTTCGTGGGCGCGGGCATCGTCTACTTCGTACCGCAGCCGACCGAGCTGACCGGGCGGGACGTGCTCATCGTGGGCGGCGGCGACTCCGCGTTCGACTGGGCGGTGACACTCGCCCCGATCGCCCGCTCGGTGACCCTGGTGCACCGGCGCGACCGGTTCCGCGCGCACGCCTCGACCGTCCACCGGGTGCGCGCGCTGCCGGTGCGGATCGTGGTCAACGCCGAGGTGAGCCGGCTGTACGGGGAGGACCGGGTCACCGGCGCCGAGCTGACCGTGCGCGGCGGCGCGGTGGAGACGCTGCCGGTGGACACCGTGGTGGCCGCGCTCGGGTTCACCGCCGACCTGGGCCCGCTCGCGGAGTGGGGGCTGAACCTGGACCGGCGGCACATCGTGGTGGACAGCGCGATGGCCACCAACCTGCCCCGGGTCTTCGCGGCCGGGGACATCACCGACTACCCGGGCAAGGTCCGGCTGATCGCCACCGGTTTCGGCGAGGCGGCCACCGCGATCAACAACGCGGCGGTCGTCATCGACCCGAGCGCGCACCTCTTCCCCGGCCACTCCTCCGACGGCACGTGACCCGGCGGCCGCGCCGGGCTCAGGCGGCGGGCAGGCCGATCAGGTCGGCCATCAGCCCGGTCTGGTGGTCGAAGTACTCGTCGCGGTGCGGCAGCGTCCGGTTGATCCGGCCGAACAGCTCGAAGCTGATCAACCCGAAGAGCTGGGTCCAGCCGGCCATGCCCCGCGCCAGCAGCGCGGGCGGCAGGTCGACGGCGAGCAGGCTGGCCAGCTCGGCCACGTCGGCCCGCAGCGGCTCGGGCAGCTCCTCGCCGGAGGCGTCGAGCCGGCCGGTGGCCACCCCGTCGCGGAGGATGCCGACCAGGGTCACCGGAGGCCGCTGGGCCGGCGCCACGGTGTCGTCCGGCGCCGCGTAGCCGGGGACCGGGCTGCCGTAGAGCAGGGCGTACTCGGCGGGGTGGGCGAGTGCCCAGGCCCGGGCGGCCCGGCACGCGGCGTGCCAACGCCCGCGCAGGTCGGCCTGATCGACGCCGGCGTCGGCCGCCTCCACCGCGTCGCCGAGCGCCTCGTACGCCTCCAGGATCAGCGCGGTGAGCAGGTCGTCGCGGCTGGGGAAGTAACGGTAGATCGCCGAGGAGACCATGCCCATGTCGCGGGCGACCGCGCGGAGCGAGAGGTTCGCGCCGTCGGTGGCCAGGTGGCGGCGGGCGACCCCCTTGATCTCGTCGATCATGCCGGCGCGGACCCGGGCGCGGAGCGAGTGAGCGACCATGCCTCCACTCTGCCACGGATGAGAGCGCCAATCAAAACCGAGAGCACTGCTCTTGACGAGCGAGGTCGATGTGGGTCATGCTCTGTTGCGAGAGCGGCGCTCTCGCTTGGAATCCCTGCTTCGAAGGGTGGCCCTCATGGCCCTGCACGTGATCGTCGGCGCCGGACCCGTCGGCACCGCCACCGCCCGCCTCCTCGCCGAGCGCGGCGACCGGGTGCGGGTGGTGACCTGCCGCGGCACCGGGCCCGCGCACCCCGCCATCGAGCGGATCGCCGCCGACGCCGCCGACGCCCACCGGCTGACCGCGCTGACCGAGGGCGCCGTGGCGCTGCACAACTGCGCCAACCCGGCGTACCACCGCTGGCCGCTGGACTGGCCGCCGCTGGCCGCCGCGCTGCTCACCGCCGCCGAACGGGCCGGCGCGGTGCTCGCCACCGTCGGCAACCTCTACGGGTACGGCCCGGTCCACGGCCCGATGACCGAGGCGACCCCGCTCGCCTCGACCGGCACCAAGGGGCGGGTCCGCAACCGGATGTGGGCCGACGCGCTGGCCGCGCACCGGGACGGCCGGGCCCGCATCACCGAGGTACGCGGCTCCGACTACCTCGGCGCCGACGGCACCTCGCTGGCCATGATGGTGCTGCCCCGGGTGCTCGCCGGGCAGCGGGTGTTCCTGCCGGTCGACTGGGACGCCCCGCACACCTGGACGTACATTCCCGACGTCGCCCGTACCCTCGTCGCCGCCGCGACCGACGAGCGGGCCTGGGGGCGGGCCTGGCACGTGCCCAGCGCGCCCGCCGTGTCGATGCGGGACCTGGCCGCCCGCGCGGCGGCCCTGGTCGGGGCGCCCGCGCCGCGACTGACGCGGATGCCGTACCCGGTGCTCTGGCTCGGCGGGCTGGCCAACCCGATGGCGCGGGAACTGCGGGAGACCGCGTACCAGTTCGACCGGCCCTTCGTGATGGACTCCGCTCCCGCCACCGCCACCCTCGGCGTCGAGGCGACGCCGCTGGACCGGGCGGTCAAGGAGACGGTGGCGGCGCTGCGGGGCTGAGCGGCCGCGGGGGCGGCCCGACCGCGGCGACCAGCACCGCGACCAGGGTCAGCGCCGCCCCCAGCAGGGTGGTCGGCGTGGGGTGCGAGGCGGCGGTGGGCAGCAGCAGGTCCAGCAGGACGGCGCCGACGACCTGACCGGCGATGGTGGCCAGGGCGAGCAGCAGCACGCCGGTGAACCGGACGATGGCGGCGGCCAGCGCGATGAACACGATGCCGATGGGGCCGCCCAGATAGAGCCACGGCTCGGTCGGGAAATCGCCGCTCGGGCGGCCCCGGACCGCCACCTCCACCGCGAAGGTGGCGAGCAGCGCCACCGTGCCGACGGTGAAGTTGACCAGCGTGGCGGTCACGGCGCTGCCGGCGGCCCCCCGGACCCGGCCGTTCACCGCCTGCTGCCAGGCGATGCCCACCCCGGCCGCCAGCGGCAGCAGCGCCAGCGCCAGGGCACCCGGGTCGCCGAGCCGGTCGCCCACCGCCAGCAGCACGGCCAGCACGGTGAGCACCGCGCCGACCAGCCGGTTCGGGGTGACCGCCTGCCGCCCGGTGGGGCCGATCCCGGCCCGGTCGACGAGCAGGCTGCTGCCGGACTGCCCGGCCACCACGGCGACCGTGAACACCGCCACGCCGAGGGTGCCGATGGTCAGCCCCTGGGTGGCGACCAGGAAGGCGCCGCAGACCCCGCCGAGGCACTGCCACGGCCGCAGCGAGCCGTCCCGGAGCGCGGCCCGCAGGGCGGACAGTCCCCGCCGGCCACCGGCGGTGGCGGGAACCAGCACCACCAGCACCAGCAGGCCCAGGCCGAACGAGACCACCGCGGCCGCGATCCCGTCGGCCAGCCGTACACCGAGTTCGCCGTTGATCCGGGACTGGACGGCCACCGCGACCCCCGAGGCGGTGGCCAGCCCGGTGCCGGCGATCCGCCGCGAGGCCGACAGCGTCGGGGGCGCCGCCGTCCCGGTCGCGGTCACTCCTGCTCGGCCAGGGGACGCCCGTCGAAGTCGACCGCCGAGTAGAGGGCCAGCTTCTCCAGCCGGTGGTAGGAGTCGATCACCCGGATCGTGCCGCTCTTGGAGCGCATCACGATCGACTGGGTGTACGCCCCGCCCGCCCGGTAGCGCACGCCGCGCAGCAGGTCCCCGGAGGTGACGCCGGTGGCCACGAAGAAGCAGTTGTCGCCGGTGACCAGGTCGTCGGTGAAGAGCACCCGGTCCAGGTCATGCCCGGCGGCCAGCGCCTTCTCCCGCTCCTCGGCGTCCTTGGGCCAGAGCTTCGCCTGCATCATGCCGCCCATGCACTTCAGCGCGCAGGCCGCCGTGATGCCCTCCGGGGTGCCGCCGATGCCCATCAGCACGTCGACGTCGGACTCGCCCCGGGCCGCCGCGATGGCGCCGGCGATGTCGCCGTCGGAGATGAACCGGATGCCCGCCCCGGTCCGTCGGATCTGCTTCACCAGGTCGTCGTGGCGCGACCGGTCCAGCACGCAGACCGTCACCTCGGCGGGGTCGGTGCCCTTGACCTTCGCGATCCGGCGGATGTTCTCGGCCACCCCGGCGTTGATGTCGACCACGTCGGCGTACATCGGGCCGACGGCGAGCTTCTCCATGTAGAAGACGGCGCTCGGGTCGAACATCGCGCCCCGCTCGGCCACCGCGAGCACGGCCAGCGCGTTCGGCATGCCCTTGCTCATCAGCGTGGTGCCGTCGATCGGGTCGACCGCCACGTCGACCTCGGGACCGGTCCCGTCGCCGACCTCCTCGCCGTTGAAGAGCATCGGGGCGTTGTCCTTCTCGCCCTCGCCGATCACCACGACGCCGCGCATCGGGATCGAGTTGATGAGCTTGCGCATGGCGTCGACGGCGGCTCCGTCGCCGCCCTCCTTGTCGCCCCGGCCGACCCAGCGGCCGGCGGCCATGGCCGCGGCCTCGGTCACCCGGACCAGGTCGAGGGCAAGGTTACGGTCGAGATCCTGGGGCGTCCGCGTCCTGGTGGTTGTCATGACGGCTTCCTCCTCGCGACGTTGCGGGGTGGACCGGCGGGATGCGGCCGTCGCCGCCGCCGGTTTTGTCGCTGATCCTCACACGATCTCAGGTTCGACGCCGGAGCGGGGCGGAGGAGGCCAGGATCACGTCACCCGGACGGCTGCGAGAATGGCCGGGTGGAACCCGCACAGCCTGCCGACCGCGTACCGACCGACGCCACCCCGCCCGACGGCCAGCCGCCGGTGCCGCCGACCGCCGGGGCGACCCCGCCGGCCGGGGAACCGGCCCTGGTCGAGTCGACCGGGGCCGTGCCGCCGGCCGACGCCGGGGCCGTGCCGCCGGCCGACGCCGGGGAGCAGCCCGCGCCGCCCGCCCGAAAGGAGAAGGCCCGGTCCGAGCGGTCGCCGAAGGACATGGCGCTGTCGCTGCTGGTTCTGCTGGTCCCGATCGCCCTGCTGCTCGCCTTCTACCGGGGCTTCCTCGGCGGGGACGCGCCGGTCACCGTCGACGCCGCGCCCGTCTTCGAGCAGGCCCGCGCCGCCAACGCCTTCCCGGTCGCCGAGCCGCGGGGGCTGGGCTCCGACTGGCGTACGGTCAGCGCCCGCTACCAGACCGAGTCCGGCGGCGGGACGCTGCGCATCGGCTACGTGACCCCGGAGGGCCGGGGCGCGCAGCTGGTGGAGAGCAACCTGCCGGCGGAGAAGCTGCTGCCGGCCGAGCTGAGCGGCGGCCAGCCGCAGGGCCCGGCCGAGCTGCCCGGCGGCGCGAGCTGGCAGCGGTACACCGCCCGGGGCAACGAGCAGGCATTCGTCCTGCTGGAGCCGAACCGCACCGTGATCGCGGTCGGCGACGCCGCGGAGGCCGAGCTGCGCGAACTCGTCACCTCACTGCGCTGACCCGCTACCGCCGCCGGCGTGAGGTCGTTCTCCCGCACCGGACAGGGATTGCGGAACACCGCTTCAGGGAACAGAAGAGGGCACGAGCCCGCCGGAGCCGACCACACCGGCCGGACCGGGCTCGTGCGCCGCAGCCGGCGTCCGGGCTGCGGCGCCCCGACTCCGGCACCTCCGTGGGCCGGACGACCCACCTGGAGAGGTTGACGTGACGATTCGACGCTTCAGCGCCACCGCGTTCGCCGCGGCGCTGCTCATCCCCGGCCTGGCCGCGTGCAACGACAACGGGACCGCCGGGGCGGGTGCCTCCGCGACCCCGGCCGCCTCCGGCAGCATCGCCCCGAGCGGCACCCCCGCCGGCGACGCCAAGCAGGCCCTGCTCGACTCCACCAACGCGATCCGCGACGGGAACTTCCGGTTCACCATGTCCGGCGCCGGCTCCACCGCCGAGGGGCAGGTGCACGAGCCCACCCAGAGCGCCGAGATGCGGATGACGATCGGCGACCCGTCGTCGGACCTGATGATGAAGCTGGACCTGGTCCACTACAAGCCGGACAGCTGGGTGAAGCTGGAGCTGGGCGGCAAGGCCGCCGCCGGCGTGCCCGGCCTGAAGAACCTCAACCTCGGCAAGTACCAGCACCTCGACCAGACCCGGATCCAGGGCAACCGGGCGCTCGGCTTCGACTTCGACAAGGTCGACCCGGCCGGCAGCGCGGTGCTGACCCAGGGCATCACCGAGGTCCGGCAGGCCGGCGACGGCGCGTACGCGGGCACCGTCGACGTGTCGAAGGCGGCCGAGGCGGGCTCCCTCGACCCGGCCGTGATCACCGCGCTCGGCGCGCAGGCCCAGTCGGTGCCGTTCACCGCCAAGGTCGACCCGCAGGGCCGGCTCAGCGAGCTGGTGCTCCAGATCCCGGCCGCCGGGCAGAGCGCCGCGCAGGACGTGAAGATCACCTACACGGACTACGGCAACGCCGCGGCCGCGCAGAAGCCCCCGGCCGGCCAGGTCGTCGAGGCGCCGGCCGAGTTCTACAACCTGTTCAACTGAGCATGCCGGCGGGACGGCTCCGGCCGTCCCGCCGCCGCTCAGTCCTCGGCGCGCTGCCGGGCGGCGTCGATGCGGGCCCGGGCGCCGTCCAGCCAGCGCTGGCAGATCCCGGCGAGCTGCTCGCCGCGCTCCCAGAGCGCCAGCGACTCCTCCAGCGAGGTGCCGCCCGCCTCCAGCCGCTCGACCACCGAGGCCAGCTCGGCCCGGGCCTGCTCGTAGCTGAGCCGCTCGTCCTTCGTCGTGTCAGTCATCGGGTCCCATTCCATCAGCCGTCCACGGTGGCGGTCAGTTCGCCCTCGGCGAGGCGGATCCGCAGCGGGTCGCCCTTGGCCACCTCGGACGCGGCGCGGACCACGTGCCCGTCGGCGCGCTGGACGATGGCGTAGCCCCGGTCGAGGGTGGCCGCGGGGGAGAGGGCGCGCAGTCGCGCCAGGGTGTGCCGCAGGTCGTCGCCGGCGGCGCCGAGCCGATGATCCAGGCAGCGGCCGGCCCGGTCGCGCAGCGCGGTGACGTCGGTGGCGCGCTGGTCGACCATCACCTGCGGGCGGGCCAGCACCGGCCGGGAGCGCTGCAGGTCGAGCCGGTGCTGCTCCCGGTCGACCAGGTTGCGCACCGCCCGCTCCAGCCGGGACCGGGCCTGGCCGATGAGGCGCACCTCCTCGGCGAGGTCGGGCACGATGCGCTTCGCCGCGTCGGTCGGTGTGGAGGCGCGCACGTCGGCGACGTAGTCGAGCAGCGGCGTGTCGGTCTCGTGGCCGATCGCGCTGACCACCGGCGTGCGGCAGGCGAAGACCGCCCGGCAGAGCGCCTCGTCGGAGAAGGGCAGCAGGTCCTCGATGCCGCCGCCGCCCCGGGCGATGATGATCACGTCGACCGTCGGGTCGGCGTCGAGCACCTTGAGCGCGCCGACGATGTCGGGCACCGCGCTCGGCCCCTGCACCGCCACGTTGACCGTCCGGAACTCCACGGCCGGCCAGCGGCGGCGGGCATTCGTCAGCACGTCCCGCTCGGCGGCCGAGGCGCGGCCGGTGATCAGCCCGATCCGGCCGGGCAGGAACGGCGGCCGGCGCTTGCGGGCCCGGTCGAAGAGCCCCTCGGCGGCCAGCAGCTTCTTGAGCTTCTCCAGCCGGGCCAGCAGCTCGCCCAGCCCGACCTGGCGGATCTCGTCGGCGCGCAGGCTCAGCGTGCCCCGGGCGGCATAGAACTCGGGCTTGGCGTGCAGCACCACCCGGGCGCCCTCGCTCAGCTCGGGTGCGCCCGCGTCGAGCACGTCGCGGTTCGTGGTGACGGTCAGGCTGAGATCCGCCGACGGGTCACGCAACGTCAGGAAGACGGTGCTCGCTCCCGGCCGCCGGCTGATCTGCGCGATCTGCCCGTCGACCCACACCCACCCCAGCCGGGCGATCCAGGCACCGATCTTCTGGCTGACCACCCGGACCGGCCACGGCTCCTCGGACGTGCTCCGCTCCGCTTCGCTCACCCGCCCACCCTAAGGCCCACCCCCGACGAGGCCTGCGTCGATCATGAGGTTGACGGCGATGTCGATCTCCGGAACCGCCGCTCACCTCATGATCGATGCCTCAGGCAGGGGTCGGTGGAAAACGGGCACGTACGATGGTCGGGTGACTGATGCTGAGACGACTCCCCGGACCGGCAAGCGCGTGCTCCTGGCCAAGCCCCGCGGCTACTGCGCGGGCGTGGACCGGGCGGTGCAGACCGTCGAGGAGGCGCTGAAGCTCTACGGCGCGCCGATCTACGTGCGCAAGCAGATCGTGCACAACAAGCACGTGGTGCAGACGTTGGAGGCCCAGGGCGCGATCTTCGTGGAGGAGAACGAGGAGGTGCCGGAGGGCGCCACCGTCATCTTCTCCGCGCACGGCGTGGCCCCCGAGGTCTACGAGCAGGCCAAGGTGCGCTCGCTCAAGGCGATCGACGCGACCTGCCCGCTGGTCACCAAGGTGCACCAGGAGGCCCGGCGGTTCGCCGCCGAGGACTACGACATCCTGCTGATCGGCCACGAGGGGCACGAGGAGGTCGTCGGCACCGCCGGTGAGGCGCCCGCGCACATCCAGCTGGTGGACGGCCCGGACGGCGTCGACAAGGTGACCGTGCGCGACCCCGGCAAGGTCGTCTGGCTCTCCCAGACCACCCTCTCGGTCGACGAGACCCTGGAGACCGTGGCCCGGCTCAAGCAGCGGCTGCCGCTGCTCCAGTCGCCGCCCAGCGACGACATCTGCTACGCGACCTCCAACCGCCAGCACGTGGTGAAGGAGATCGCCCCGGACTGCGACGTGGTGATCGTGGTGGGCTCGCGGAACTCCTCCAACTCCGTCCGCCTCGTCGAGGTGGCGCTGGACGCCGGCGCCCGGGCGGGGCACCTGGTCGACTTCGCGCACGAGATCGACGACGCCTGGCTGGAGGGGGCCCGCACCGTGGGGCTGACCTCGGGCGCCAGCGTGCCGGATGAGTTGGTCCAGCAGGTGCTCGCGCATCTGGCCGAGCGCGGCTTCGCCGACGTCGAGGAGGTCACGACCGCCAACGAACGGCTGACCTTCTCGCTGCCGCAGGAGCTCAAGCGCGACCTGAAGGCCGCGGCGGCCCGCGGCTGACCGGCCGGAACGAAATGGCCGCCGACCGCGTCCAACCCGTCATGAAGACTCCTCGGACGGTGCTCGTCGCCCTGCTCGCCGGCGCGGCGCTGACCGCCTGCGCCGGCCCGGGCAGCGAGCCCGGCGGCCCCAGCCCGTCGGGGGCCACCCCGGTGACCAGCAGCACCGGGCGGTGCGAAACATGGCCCGCCTGCGAGCCCAATCCCGGCCCCAGCCCGACAGGAGCCGCCCCGGTGACCAGCCAGCCCGACCCCGGCCCCAGCGTCGGCCCGAGCCGCCCGAATCCCACCTGGAAGGGCGGCCCGTCGAAGCCGCCGGGCCCCGGTGCCACCACGCTCAGCGGCACGATCCGCGCCGGTGTCGAGCCGAACTGCCTGCTGATCGACGACCACCTGCTGATCGGCGGCCCGCGCGACCTGCTCAAGCCCGGCACCCGGGTCGAGGTCACCGGGCGCCCGGAGCCCGGCATGATGACCACCTGCCAGCAGGGCACGCCCTTCGTCGTCGAATCCGCCCGCCGCGCCTGACGCGAGCCCCGCGCCCTGCTCAACGGGCCGGAAACGGCGGAGCCCCGCCCCCGGACGGGGGGGCGGGGCTCCTGGGTTCAGCGGGTCAGTTGACCGCACCGACCTCCACCGAGCCGCGGCCGACGACCGCGCCCTCGACGGTGGTGACGGCCAGGTCACCGTAGAGCTCCCGGCCGGCGGCCGGGGTGGAATTGGCGGTCACCGTGCCGGTCAGGGTGGTGGTGGCGCCGTTGGCCAGGGACAGCGGGGTGCTGGGGGCGGAGAGCGAACCCAGCGCCGGGGCGGCGAACGAGTCGCGGTAGTCGTACGCGGTGGTCGGGTCGCTCACCGCGTAGCCGTCCACGACCACCCGGTAGGTGCCGGCGGCCGGGTTGGACAGGGTGACCGCCTCCTCCGAGTCACCGTCGGCCGACTGGCCCACCCGGGTCGCGCCGAGGAAGACCGACAGGTCCAGGTCGGCGCTCAGGTCGGACGGGTTGCCGATCCGCGCGGTGAACGAGGTGGCACCCGCCGGGACGTCCACCGTGTACTCCTGGCGACCGCCCGTGGCGATGCTCGGCCGCTCCGCGTGCACGCTGGCCAGCGGGCCGCCGACGCCGGTCACCTGGACCGGGCCGAAGGCGTTGGTCAGGCCCCAGCTCACCTCGGTCGGGGCGCCGGCGGTCACCGACGGCAGCTCGACCACGGCCGGCTCGACCGTGACGCCCTGCACCCGGGCCTGCAGCTGGAACGGGTTGTCCAGCGCCGGCGACGTGCGGCGGGCCTCCACCTCGAGCTCCCAGACGCCCGGGATCGGGTTCTGGTAGTCCCGCTCCTGCGGCTTGCAGGCGGCGGCGTCGGAGAAGTTGGTGTAGCAGGCGGTGCTCGCGGTGCTCTCGACCGGCACGCCGTACGGGTTGATGGCGATGAACCGGGTCTGCGAGCCGGTGGCGATGCCGGAGAGGTTGACCTGGAGCGCGCCCGCGCCCTCCGGGACCGTCACGAAGTACGAGGTGAAGCCGTTCCGCTCGACCGAGCCCCCGGTGGAGAACGAGTAGGCCGGGGCGGAGACCGCGTTCGAGGCGACCACGACGGCGGCGACCTCGAAGTCGACCACCGAGGTGGCCGCGTCGTCGACGGTCATGATCGCGCCGTGCGCGCCGGCGGTCAGCGGCTTGGCCTTCACCTTGACGGTGACGGTCTTGTTCAGCGGCAGCCACACGACCTGCGGGGCCGAGAAGGTGCCGTCGTTGCCGCGGAACGCGACGGTGTGCTTGAGGCCCTTGTTCGGGCCGCTGGTGCGGGTCAGCTTGACCTCGTAGTAGCGGCTCTCCTTGACCTTCTGCCCGCCCTTGCCGGCCGCGCAGCGGTTGTAGATGCCGGTGCCCATGTTCGGGTTCGGCTCGAACTGGCCGGAGTCCTTGTTGTACTTCGTCAGGTTCCCGGAGAGCTCGGTGCAGACCGGCGCCTCGGAGGTGTACGTCCGGGTCTGCACGCCCGCGGCGAGCAGGCCCCACGCGCCCGGCACGTTGAACATGCCGTAGCCCTGCGCGTACGTCGGGACGCCCGCGATCGGCTTGGCGGAGGTGTAGATGGCCCGGCGCAGCGCGGCCGGGGTGACGCCCTTGTCGGTCGCCTTGGCCGCCGAGAGCAGCAGCGCGGCGGCGCCGGTGGCCTGCGGCGAGGCCATCGAGGTGCCGTTCAGCATCTGGTAGCCCGGGGGCAGCGGGTAGCCGGCCTCGGGGACCGGGTTGCCGGGCTGCCAGGTCGGCGCGGTGGAGATGGCCGAGCCGGGGGCGGTCACGTTGGGCTTGAAGCCGCCGTCCTCACGCGGGCCGCGGGAGGAGAAGTTGAACAGCCAGTTGCCCTTGCGGACCACCGAGCCGTAGTTGGCCAGCCAGGTGTCCTTGCTGATGTTCGCGGCCACGCTGACCACGTTGCCGGCGACCGACGGGTCGCCGACGGTGTTCAGGCCCGGGCCCGAGTTGCCGGCCGAGATGAACATCTGCACGCCGTAGGTGCTGATGAGCTCGTCGTAGAGGTTGGCGCGCGCGTTGGAGCCGTCGTTGAGCGCCGGCAGGCCGCCGATCGACATGTTGACCACGTCGACCTTGCGGTTGACCACGAGGTCCACCATGCCGGTGGTGAGCGCCGCGGCGGTGCAGCCGCCGCCCCAGGAGCAGGCCCGGGCGGAGACCAGCTTGGCGCCCGGGGCGGCGCCGTCGAAGGCGCTGTTGCCCAGCATGTCGTTGGCGGCGGTGATGCCGGCGACGTGGGTGCCGTGGGTGGCCTCGATGATGCCGATGTTCACGTAGTCGACCAGGCCGGGGCCGCCGGCCGGGGTGGTGTCGACGTCCTCGCGGTACTCGACGACGAACGGCATCTGGTCGCGCACCGCGGTGGCCGGGTTGTCGGTGCCGAAGTGGCCGACCTGGAACTTCTCCTTGTACGGCCGCATCACCTCGTCATCGGTGAAGTCGCGGTTCTGGTTGACGTCGACCCGGATGTCGTGGGTCACCGGGTTGTACAGGATGCCCCAGGAGTCGGTGGTGTCACCGTCCCGGTTGACGTCGCCGGCCGGGTCGCTGCCGACCGTGATCGACTCGCGGAAGGTGTTGAAGCGGTAGGTGCCGGCGGGAGCGGTCCAGGTGACGGCGGAGGCACCGGTGCCGGTGGTGAAGGAGGGGCCCGCCACCTCGGTGATCATGGAGCGCCAGGTGGCGTCCTCCAGCGGGTCCGTGGCGGTCACCCAGTCGACGATCTTGCGCTCGCCCGTGGTGGTCTTCTGCAGCGCCGGCTGGTCCAGGTCGATCCCGGAGTCCATGATGCCGATGGTGACGCCGCGGCCGTCCCACTCCGGGTGCGCGGCCTTGAAGGTCTCGGCACCGGTCTCGTTGGTGGGCATGTACGGGTTGACCGCGCCGGTGTCGGCGCCCGGACCGGCCAGGGTCTCGCCCTGCGCGACGGTCTTCGCGCCGGCCGGGGCGGCCTCGGGGGCCGGGTCGGGGAGCTTGATGGTCTCGTCGAGGTCGACGGCGGAGACGCCGGGGAGCGTCGCGGCCTTGAGGACCTTCGCGGTGGGGACCTTGGCCAGCACGTAGCCGACCTGGTCGTAGCGCTGGCTGACCGTGGCGCCCAGGCTGGCCAGCCCGTCGGCGACCTTCTTGGCCGAGCCCTTCTTGGCGGCGATGATCAGCGTGACGGTCGGGGCGTGCTTCGCCTCCGCCTCGTCCAGCAGCTTGGCGTCGTGGGCGCCCAGCGTCTCGGCGGCGGTCGGCTGCGAGGCGTCGGGGGCGGTGGCGGGGGCAGCGCTCGCGGTCGCGGCGCCACCTCCGACGGTCATGGCGCCGGCCGCCAGGACCGAGGCGAAGAGCGCGGCGGAGGTACGCCGGCTCCGGTTGCGGGGTTGACTCACGTTCTCTTCCTCCAGAGAACAGGGCCCTTCAGGAGACAGGGCACGCGTGACAGCGATCCTTCGGCCTGGCCCTGTCGGTGTCACTACTCCGAAGTAGGTTGTGACCACTCCGTGACTCGGATCGGCCGACGTCGTCACGTTCCGAGTGTCAACCGTCGATGCGCGCTGGCCGTTCGGCCGATGTGGACGGCCCCTCCACCAGCTCCGGGGCCTGCGGCTGGCGGGGCGCCAGCTCGACCTGCGCCGGGGCGGCCAGCTCCTGGTCGGAGACGCCCAGCTCGGCCAGCTTGCGCGCGCTGACCAGCACCCGCGCCTCCAGCGAGCCGACCGCCCGGTTGTAGGCGGTCACCGCACCGCCCAGCGCGCCGCCGAGCTTGCCGACGTGGTCGCCCAGGGTGGACAGCCGCCCGTAGAGCTCGCGGGCCAGCGAGTGCACGGTGGCCGCGTTGCGGGCCAGTGCCTCCTGCCGCCAGGAGTAGGCCACCGTGCGCAGCAGCGCCACCAGGGTGGCCGGCGTGGCCAGCACCACGTTGCGGGCGAAGGCGTGCTCCAACAGCGACGGGTCGCGCTGCAACGCCACGTCGAGGAACGGGTCGGCCGGCACGAACAGCACCACGAAGTCCGGGGTCTGGTCGAACGCCGCCCAGTAGGTCTTGGCGGCCAGCCCGTCGACGTGCGCCCGCAGGTGCCGCGCGTGCGCGTCGAGGTGGGTGTCCCGACCCCGCTCGTCGCGCGCCTCCATGGCCGTCAGGTAGGCGTCGAAGGGCGCCTTGGCGTCGACCACCACCGTGCGGCCGCCGTGCAGCCGGACCACCAGGTCGGGGCGGACCCCCTGGTGGTCGGTGGCGGCCGTGACCTGCTCGTTGAAGTCGCAGTGCTCCAGCATGCCGGCCGCCTCGACGATCCGGCGGAGCTGGTGCTCACCCCAGCGGCCGCGCACCTGCGGGGCGCGCAGCGCCGCGACGAGCTGCTTGGTCTCGGTGCGCAGCTCGCCGGAGACCGCGCTCATCGACCGCACCTGCTCGCGCAGCTCGGCGTAGGCGTCGACCCGGTCGCGCTCCAATTCGGCGACCCGCTGCTCGTAGCGGCGGAGGGTGTCGTGCAGCGGGGCCACCGCCCGGGCCACCGCCTCCTGGGACTGCGCGGTCGCCTCGTAGCTGAGCGCCCGCATCGACTGCTCCAGCCGCCCCTCGCCCTCCCGGGTGGCGGCCAGCGTCGCCTCCAGCCGGGCGATCTCGGCCGCCGAGCGGGACCGGGCGGCCAGCCAGCCCACCGCGCCGCCCGCGGCGAGGCAGAGCACCACCACGGCCAGCGTCGAGAAGCTCATGCCGAAGAGCTTGCCAAACGGGTACGACGTGCGCCCGCTGGGTACGTTCGAGGTCATGGAGGTTGCCCTGTGGGTGGTCTTGATCCTGATGCTCGGAGGTGCCCTGGTGTTCTGGCGGTGGCGGAGCAGGTCCCGGCGGGCCACCGAGCTGGCCGACGCGCGCGCTGAGGCGCAGCGCTGGTACGAGCGGCTCGGCGGGCAGTTGATGAACCTGCACGGGGACGCCCCGGCGGTCCGCCAGGCGCTGGCCGACGCGGGTGAGCGCTACAACGCGGCCGGCTCCCAGCTGGAGCAGGCGGGCACCCCGCACCAGTTCGCGCTGGCCCGGGAGACCGCGCTGGAGGGGCTGGCGTACATCCGGGCGGCGCGGACCGCCATGGGCATCGACCCGGGCCCGGAGCTGCCGCCGCTGGCCGCCGCCCGCGGCGCCGGCATGCTGACCAAGGAGCGCGAGGTCAACGTGCAGGGGCAGACCTACCGGGCCGGCCCCCAGCCGGGAAACCAGACTCCCTACTACTATCCGGGCGGAAACTGGCAGGGCCGCCCGGTGCCGGCCGGCTGGTACTCGACGCCGTGGTGGAAGACCGCGCTGGGCACCGGAGCCGGCGTGCTCGGCGGCATCCTGATCGCCGACGCGCTCTTCTCACCCGCCTTCGCCGACCCGGGCTACGGCTACGAGGCCGGCTACCAGGAGGGCTTCAACGACGGCTTCGACGACGGCCAGGACCAGGGCGGCGACCAGGGCCACGACCAGGGCGGCGACCAGGGCCAGGACTTCGGTGACCAGGGCCAGGACTTCTCCGGCCAGGGCGACTACGCCGCCAGCCAGGGCGACTACGGCGGCGGGGATTTCGGCGGCGACTTCGGCGGAGGCGACTTCGGGGGCGGGGATTTCGGCGGCGGCGGCGGCGACTGGTGAGCCGCGCTCGCCACGCCAGTGGCGTCAGCAGGGGCCCCCTGCTGTGCGGCATGCGTTGACAGGGGACCCTTCCGTACACCTCAGCCGGTGTTGCGCATGCCGGCGGCGATGCCGTTGACCGTGGTGAGCAGCGCCCGCTCCAGCGCCGTACCGTCGTTCGGGGCGCGCCGCCCGCCCGGCGCGGTGGCCATCGCGCGGCCCGCGGCGCCGGAGTCCCGGTACTGCTGCAGCAGCGCCACCTGGAGATGGTGCAGCGGCTCCAGGTAGGTGTCCCGCACGGCGAGGGTGCGCTGGAGCACGGGCGAGTTGTCCAGCAGGGCCGGCGAGGCGGTGACCGCCAGCACCTCCTGCTTGGTCAGCTCGTACTCCTGCTCGATCTTCTCGAAGATCGGGTGCAGCTTCTTCGGGACCAGGGTCTCCACGTAGCGCCGGGCGATGGTCAGGTCGGTCTTGGTCAGCATCATCTCGACGTTCGACAGGAACGTGCGGAAGAAGTGCCAGTTCCGGTTCATCTCGGCCAGCACGTCCTCCAGACCGGCCGCGCGCGCGGCGGCCAGCCCGGAGCCCACGCCGAACCAGCCGGGCACGATCTGCCGGGTCTGCGTCCAGCCGAACACCCAGGGGATGGCCCGGAGGCCGGCCAGGCCGGCACCGGTGTTCGGCCGCTTCGCCGGCCGGGAGCCGATGTTGAGCGCGCCGAGCAGCTCGGTCGGGGTGGAGGCCCAGAAGTAGGCCGGCAGGTCGGGGTCCTCGACCAGCGACCGGTAGGACCGGAAGGCCGACTCGGAGACCACGTCCATGGTCGCGTCCCAGCGCTCCAGCATCTCGGCCGGCTGCCGGGGCGCGGTGTGCAGCAGCGTCGCCTGGAGCACCGCCGCCACGGTCAGCTCCAGGTTCTCCCGGGCCAGCGCGGGCAGCGTGTACTTGTCGGAGATGACCTCGCCCTGCTCGGTCACCTTGATCGCGCCGTCCAGCGTGCCGTAGGGCTGGGCCAGGATGGCCTCGTGGGTGGGGCCGCCGCCCCGGCCGACCGTGCCGCCCCGGCCGTGGAAGAGCCGCAGGTGTACGCCGTGCCGCGCGGCCACGTCCCGCAGCGCGCGCTGGGCGCGGTGGATGGACCACTGGCTGGTGGTGATGCCGGCCTCCTTGTTGGAGTCGGAGTAGCCCAGCATCACCTCCTGCACGTCGCCACGGGCCGTCACCAGCGCCCGGTAGGCCGGCAGGGACAGCAGCTCATCCAGCAGCTCGCCGCCGGCGTTCAGCTCGGCCGGGGTCTCCAGCAGGGGCACGAAGCCGACCCGGGCCCGACCGCTGTGCGCGTCGACCAGGCCGGCCTCGCGGGCCAGCACGACCGCGGCGAGCACGTCGTCCACGCCCATGGTCATCGAGATGATGTACGACTCGATCACCTCGGCGCCGAACCGGTCCTGCGCCTCGCGGATCGCCCCGAACACGTCGAAGGTCTTCTGCGCCGCCTCGGTGAGCGGGCTGTCCAGGGTGGAGAGTGGCCGGCGGCCGGCCAGCTCGTCGGCGAGCAGCTTGGTGCGCTCCAGCCGGGTCAGCGACGGGTAGTCGGACACCTCGCCGACCGCCGTGTAGAGCTGGGCGAGCACCGCGTGGTGCGCCTCGGCGTGCTCGCGCACGTCCATGGTCGCCAGGTGCAGCCCGAACGCGGAGACCGTGCGGATGGTGGACGCCAGCCGGCCCACGGCGGTGAGCTGCCCGGAGTTGCGGGCCAGCGAGGCGCGCAGCAGCTCCAGGTCGGCGATCAGCTCGGCCGAGCCGCGGTAGTCCCGTCCCGGCACGTGCGGGGTGGCGGCGCGCAGCCGCTCCCGGGTGTTGGCCAGCTTCGCCTTCACGCACCGTGCCTTGAGCCGGTAGGGCTCCTCGGCGTTGACCCGGCGGAACCGGGGCGCCACCTCGGGCAGCGCGTCCAGGTCGGCGGCCAGGCTGGCGGAGAGGTCGAGGGAGACCGCGCGCAGCCGGCGGGAGACGCTGACCTCGCTGATCAGCGCGTCCATCGCCTTCTCGGTGGCCTCGATGCCGTGCTCGTGCTGGATGCGCAGCACCTCGCGGGTGACCGCCGGGGTGACGAACGGGTTGCCGTCCCGGTCGCCGCCGATCCAGGTGCCGAAGGTCAGCGGGCGGGCGGTCGGCGAGGTCTCCACGCCGAGGGTGCGCAGCGTGTCGGCGAGGTCGTCGAGGACCTGCGGGGCGGCCTCGGCGTGCAGGTCGCGCAGGTAGTAGATGGCGTTGCGGGCCTCGTCGGTCGGGTCCGGCCGGTCCAGCCGCAGCTCGTCGGTCTGCCACATCAGGTCGAGCAGCTCGGCCAGGCGCCGGTTGGCCGGCCCCTCGTCGCTGGCGCCGTAGAGAATCGCATTGGCGGTCTCGGCGTCCAGTTCGTCCGCGATGGCGCGCAGCTTGGACAGGATGGACCGGCGGGCCGCCTCGGTGGGGTGGGCGGTGAAGACCGGGCGTACCGCGAGCCGGCGGGCCGCACCGGCGATCTCCTCGGCCGGCACCCCGCGCTCGGCGATCATCTTGGCCGCCTGGTCCAGCCAGCCGCCGTGCGTGGCCCGCCGCCGGCGCAGGTCGCGGGCCCGGTGCACCTGCTCAGTGATGTTGGCCAGGTGGAAGTAGGTGGAGAAGGCCCGGGCCAGCTTGGTGCCGGTGGTGACGTCGAGCCCGGCGAGGCGCTGGGCGGCGGCCGGCGGGTCCGAGCGGACCTGGGCGCGGATCTCCTCGACCAGGTCGAGCAGCGGCCGGCCCTCCTGGCGGGCGAGGGTCTGCCCGAGCAGCGTGCCGAGGCGGCGGATGTCGGCCCGGAGAGCGGCGTCGGGCCCGTCGTGGTCGTGCTGGTCGGTCACGGTGCGCTCCTTACGCGAGTACGAAGGACAGCGCTGTCCGACTCTCTGGATGGTATCCGCGCGGGCCCCGGCGGCAGGAGGGGGACCACGTGATGATCTGCACTTCGGGACGGGTCGAGCGACTCAGGCATCGGCGACGGGGGTGCCGGGGCGGGCCCGCGCCGCGCGCCGGTGCGCCCGGAAGATCGTCGCGGTGACCAGCCCGAGGACCCCGAGCAGGGCCCAGAGGGTGAGCCCGGTCAGCGCCCAGCCCGTCGAGCGGCGGTCGAAGTAGACCGCCGACTTGACCAAATCGGTGGTCAGGCCGGGCAGGTTCCACCGGTGCATCCCGCGCAGCCAGGCCGGCAGGAACTCCGGAGCGTAGATGCCGCCCGAGCCGGGGTTGCCGAGCACCACCAGCAGCAGGATCACGAGGCCGGTGCCGAGCAGCCCGAGCCACGCCTGCACGGCGGTGGCCACCATGGCGGCGGCGAAGACCGCCAGCGCACCGACCGCCGCGACCGCCGGGATGTCGTGGTGCCAGACGTCGAGCGCCGGGCCGACGACGGTGGCGCCGACGATGCCCAGCACGATCGAGTAGACCGCCAGGGCGGCGACGCGCAGCCCGGCCCGGGGCAGGCTGACCGGGGCGGCGCCGGTCTGCAGGCCCAGTGCGGTGGAGGCCAGGTAGCCGCCGAGCACGTAGCCGACCGCCAGGTAGAAGGGCACCAGCCCGCGGGGGTCGGTCCGCTCCACCGGCACCTCGTCGGTGACCTGGATCGGCAGGTTGGCCTGCTGGGCGGCCTGGCCGAGCACCTGGGTCACCAGGTCGGTGGCGGCCGGGGCGGAGGCGCTGGCGGTGGCCAGGCGCAGGCCGTTGTCCGGGCCGGAGGTGAGCACGCCGTACACCTCGCGGGCCGTCAGTCCGTCGTCGGCGGCGCCCGGGTCGTCGTACTCGATGGGTTCGATCTTGTCGGTGCGCTGGCGCACGGCGGCCATCACCGCCTCGGCGCGCTGGTCGCCGAGGACGACCCCGACGGGCACGTCGTGGGGCCGGGGTTGGTGCAGCGCGCCGACGTAGGCGGCGATGAACGCGGTGGCCACGGCGAGCGTGCCGAGCAGCAGCGCCCCCGCGCGGGGCAGCCAGTCGCGTACCGGAGGGGTCCGCTGCGCCTCGTCCACGCGCTCAGCCTATTGCCCGCAAATGCCGGGCTCGGGCGGTTTCCTCCGGGCCGGAATTCGCTGGCCCGGGCCGATAACTTCGGATCATGACGCTGCCCAGCTACCCCCCGAAGCCGAAGCCTGGTGACCGGGTCGCGGTCGTCTCGCCTTCCGCCGGCCTGCCGGGCCTCTTCCCGCACGTGTACGAGCTGGGCCTGCGCCGGCTCCGCGAGGAGTTCGGGCTGGAGCCGGTGGAGTATCCGACCACCCGGCAGGTCGGGGCCGACCCGCGGGACCGGGCGCGCGACCTGACCGCCGCCTTCGCCGACCCGATCGTCACCGCGGTGCTCGCCACGGTCGGCGGGGACGACCTGATCACGGTCACGCCGTTCCTGGACGACGCGGTGCTGCGGGCCAACCCGAAGCCCTACTACGGCTACTCCGACAACACCAACGTCCTCAACCACCTCCACCGGCTGGGGATCGTCGCCTACCACGGCGGATCGGTGCTGGTGCACCTCGGCCGGTCCGGGGCGCCGCACCCGCTCACGTTCGACTCGCTGCGGGCGGCGCTGTTCACCTCCGGCTGGTACGAGCTGACCCCGGCGCCGGAGTGGGGCGACGAGCCGCGCGACTGGCGGGACCCGGCGACGCTCGCCGACGAGCCGGTGATGTTCCCCGGCGAGGGCTGGCGCTGGCACGGGCCGGCCCGGGTGGTGCAGGGGCGGACGTGGGGCGGCTGCCTAGAGATCATTCACTGGCTCATGGCGACCGACCGGGTGCCATCGGCGGCCGAGCTGGCCGGGTCGGTGCTGGTCGTCGAGACCTCCAACGAGCTGCCCGGCGCCCAGGAGGTCTTCCGGATCGTGCGCAACCTGGGCGAGCGCGGGCTGCTCGCCGCCTTCCCGGCGATCGTGGTGGGCCGGCCCAAGGCGTGGGACTTCGACCGGCCGCACACCCTGGACGAGCGGCGGGCCTGGGGCGAGGCCCAGCGCGAGGCGATCCTCCGGGCCCTCGCGCCGTACGCCGACGACCCGGTGGTGGTCTTCGACGTCGACCTCGGCCACACCGACCCGCAGCTGATCGTCCCGTACGGCGGCGAGATCCGGGTCGACGCGGTCGAGCGCCGGATCTCGGTGCGCTACTGACCGGGGTCAGCCGTCGACGGTGGCGAAGGCGCGGACCGGGAAGGTGCCCATGCCGGCCACCCGGGGCGGGGCGGCGGTGAACCGGAACCCCTCCGGCGGCAGGGCGGCCAGGTTGGTCAGGTGTTCGACGATCGGCACCCCGGCCGCGAGCAGGGCGCTGTGCGCCGGGCGCTCCCCGGCCGCCGCCGGGGTCATGTCGTCGATGTTGATCGAGTCGATGCCGACCAGTGCCGCCCCCGCCTCGACCAGCCACTCCGCGCCGTCGGCGGTCAGGTGGGGCGCGTCGGGGCCGGCGTACCGGTCGGTGCCGAAGTGCGTGTCCCAGCCGGTGTGCAGCAGCACCGCCCGGCCGGTCACCTCGTACGGGGCGAGCAGCAGCCGGTCCACCGCCCGGGTGCCGGCCGGCACCCGGACCACCACCCCGGGCAGGTCGGCGAGGCGGTCCAGCGGGACGCCGGTCAGGTCCGGGCCGTCCGCCCAGCGGTGCGCCGGCGCGTCCACGTAGGTGCCGGTGTTGGCGATCATGTCGATCCGGGCCACGTGGAACTCGACGCCCGGCGCGTACCGCTCCCGGGACGCCTCGCGGGTCAGCCAGTCGGTGATCCGGGGCGGCTGCCAGCCGGGCAGGGTGACCATGCCGTCGGTGATCACGTGGCTGAGCTCGACGAGTCGCCGCCCGTTGGCCGCCGGGACGGCCACCCCGCGGCCGCCCTTGTGCGGCTCCTCGACCACCGTCCGGTTGGTGATCCGCACCTCGCCGACCATGAGCAGCCCGAGGTGCCGCACGAGGAGCGCGGCCAGCTCGTCGTCGCTGATCTCCGGGCCCGGGACGTCCAGCCGGAACCTGTCGGTCCGCAGCCCGCCGCCGTTCGCGAAGATCACCTCGGCGTCGAAGACCGCCCGGTACTCACCCGTCATGCGCCTCACCGCACCACGCCCACGCGCACCCGTCAAGATCCATCTCAGCGCCCCGGCGCACACCTCCGGCTGCGGCCCGGAATGTCCGGGCAGCGGGATAGTCTCGAACGGTGCCACCCCCCGTCCGCCCGGACGAGGGGTTGTCGCCGTGCGCCGACCTCCTGGAAGTGATCACAGATGCTCACCGGACTCTTCTCCGCCGCCCTGGCCGACCCCGGGCTGGCCCGGGCGCGTGACCTGGCGCGCTCCGGTGCCGCCCAGGTCGACGGCCTCGACCTCACCGCCCCCGCCGCGCTGCGTCCGTTCGCCGTGGCCGCCGTCGCGGCCGACGAGCCGGCCGGCGGTGCGGGCCGCCCCGTGCTGGCCGTGACGGCCACCACCCGCGAGGCCGACGACCTGGCCACCGCGCTGGGCAGCCTGCTGCCGCCGGAGCAGGTGGCGGTCTTCCCGTCCTGGGAGACGCTGCCGCACGAGCGGCTCTCGCCCCGCTCCGACACCGTCGGGCGGCGGCTGGCCGTGCTGCGCCGGCTGGCCCACCCCGGCTCGGCCGACGCGCACGGGCGCACCGGTCCGCTGCGGGTCGTCGTGGCGCCCGTCCGCTCACTGCTCCAGCCGCAGCTCAAGGGGCTCGGCGACCTGGAGCCGGTGCAGCTCGCCGCCGGCGACGAGGCGGACCTGGAGGAGGTCGCCCGCCGGCTCATCGACATGGCGTACGCCCGGGTCGACCTGGTCACCAAGCGCGGCGAGTTCGCCGTGCGCGGCGGCATCCTGGACGTCTTCCCGCCCACCGACGAGCACCCGTCCCGGGTCGAGTTCTGGGGCGACGAGGTCGAGGAGATCCGCACCTTCGCCGTCGCCGACCAGCGGACCATCGAGGGCGTCCCGCAGCTCTGGGCGCCGCCCTGCCGCGAGCTGCTGCTCACGCCGGGCGTGCGCACGCGGGCCGCCGCGCTCGCACAGGAGCACCCCGAGCTGGCCGAGATCCTCGACAAGCTGGCCGAGGGCATCCCGGTCGAGGGGATGGAGTCGCTGGTCCCCGCGCTGCTCGGCAGCGACAGCCTGGAGCTGCTGGTCGACTGCATGCCGGCCGGCACCCACGTGCTGCTCTGCGACCCGGAGCGGATCCGCACCCGGGCGCACGACCTGGTGCGTACCTCCGACGAGTTCCTCCAGGCGAGCTGGGCCGCTGCCGCCGTCGGGGGCCAGGCCCCGGTCGACCTCGGCGCCGCCGCCTTCCGGACCCTGGCCGACGTCCGCACGGCGGCCCGCGCCCTGCGCCAGCCCTGGTGGACGCTGTCGCCGTTCGGCCTGACCGAGGCGGACGCCGCGCCCGCCCGGCAGCCCTGGGAGGACGAGCCGACCGAGGTCGACGTCACCCCCGACGACGCCATCGCGGTGACCCTGGCCGCCCAGCCCGCCCCGCTCTACCACGGCGAGACCGCCCGGGTGGTCGACGACCTCAAGCGCTGGGCCGGCGAGGGCTGGTCGATCGCGCTGGTCTTCGAGGGCCACGGCCCCGCCCAGCGGGCCGTCGAGGTGCTGCGCGACGCGGGCCTCGGCGCCCGGCTCACCGAGGAGGTGCCGGCCGCGCCCACCCCCGGCGAGCTGCTGGTCTCCTGCGGCTGCCTGACCGCCGGCTTCGTCGACGAGGCGTCCCGGTTCGTGCTGCTCACCGGCAACGACGTCACCGGCGGCCGGGGCACCTCCACCCGTGACATGCGCAAGATGCCGAGCCGGCGGCGTAACACCATCGACCCGCTGGAGCTCAGGGCCGGCGACCACGTGGTGCACGAGCAGCACGGCATCGGCCGCTACGTCGAGCTGGTCCAGCGCACGGTCAACGGCGCGAGCCGGGAATACCTGGTCATCGAGTACGCGCCGAGCAAGCGCGGCCAGCCCGGCGACCGCCTCTTCGTCCCCACGGACCAGCTCGACCAGCTCTCCCGCTACGTCGGCGGCGAGCAGCCCACCCTGCACAAGATGGGTGGCTCGGACTGGCAGAAGTCCAAGGCCCGGGCCCGCAAGGCGGTCCGCGAGATCGCCGCGCAGCTGATCCAGCTCTACGCCGCCCGCAAGGCGTCCAAGGGGCACTCGTTCGGCCCGGACACCCCGTGGCAGCGGGAACTGGAGGACGCGTTCCCCTGGCAGGAGACGCCCGACCAGCTCGCCGCCATCGACGAGGTCAAGCGGGACATGGAGCAGACCGTCCCGATGGACCGGCTGATCTGCGGCGACGTCGGCTACGGCAAGACCGAGATCGCGGTCCGGGCGGCGTTCAAGGCGGTGCAGGACGGCAAGCAGGTGGCCGTGCTGGTGCCCACCACCCTGCTGGTGCAGCAGCACTACAACACCTTCGCCGAGCGGATGGGCCAGTTCCCGATCACCATCCGGCAGCTCTCCCGGTTCCAGACACCGAAGGAAACCGAGCGGACGCTGGAGATGGTCGGCGACGGCACCGTGGACATCGTCATCGGCACGCACCGGCTGCTCCAGTCGGCCACCCGGTTCAAGCAGCTCGGGCTGGTCATCATCGACGAGGAGCAGCGATTCGGCGTCGAGCACAAGGAGCACCTGAAGACGCTGCGTGCCTCGGTCGACGTGCTGGCCATGTCGGCCACCCCGATCCCGCGGACCCTGGAGATGGCGATCACCGGCATCCGGGAGATGTCCACCATCGCCACCCCGCCGGAGGAGCGGCACCCGGTGCTGACCTTCGTCGGGGCGTACGACGACCGGCAGGTGGCCGCCTCGATCCACCGCGAGCTGCTCCGCGACGGGCAGGTCTTCTACCTGCACAACCGGGTCGAGTCGATCGACAAGGCGGCCCGCCGGATCCGCGAGCTGGTGCCCGAGGCCCGGGTGGCGGTGGCGCACGGCCAGATGGGCGAGGAAGCGCTCGAGAAGGTGATGGTCGGCTTCTGGGAGAAGGAGTTCGACGTCCTGGTCTGCACCACGATCGTCGAATCCGGCATCGACATCCCGAACGCCAACACCCTCATCGTCGAGCGGGCCGACCTGCTCGGCCTCGCCCAGCTGCACCAGATCCGCGGCCGGGTAGGCCGGGGCCGGGAGCGGGCGTACGCCTACTTCCTCTACCCGTCGGACAAGCCGCTCACCGAGAACGCCCACGAGCGGTTGGCCACCATCGCCCAGCACACCGAGCTGGGCGCCGGCATGTACGTGGCCATGAAGGACCTGGAGATCCGCGGCGCCGGCAACCTGCTCGGCGGCGAGCAGTCCGGGCACATCGAGGGCGTCGGCTTCGACCTCTACGTCCGGATGGTCGGCGAGGCGGTCTCCGCGTTCAAGGGTGAGCACGCGGAGGAGGAGACCGAGGTCAAGGTGGACCTGCCGATCGACGCGCACCTGCCGCACGACTACGTGGGTGTGGAGCGGCTGCGCCTGGAGATGTACCGCAAGCTGGCGGAGGCCCGCGACGCCGAGCGGCTGCGCGAGGTGGTCGCCGAGATGACCGACCGATACGGCGAGCCGCCCGCTCCGGTGCAGAACCTGGTCGCGGTGGCCCGGTTCCGGCTGCTGGCCCGGCGGTACGGCCTCACCGACGTGTCGATGCAGGGCAAGCACATCCGGTTCGGGCCGCTGCCGCTGCCGGACTCGAAGCAGCTCCGGCTCAAGCGTTACCACCCGGACTCGGTCTACAAGCAGGCGCTCGACCAGGTCAGCGTGCCCCGGCCGAGCACCCGCCGGGTCGGCGGCGAGCCGCTGCGCGACCAGGCCCTGCTGGAGTGGTGTGCCCAGCTCCTCTCGGACGTCCTCGGCGAGCCCGCGGTCGCGCAGCCGGCCGGGGCGGGGGTGCGGTGAGGTGGGCGGCGTCACAGCCGGCTGCCGGCCGTGAGAGAGTGGCCGTCATGCGTGCTCGCCGTCTTGTCGCCGTCGCCAGCGTGGCGGTCGGCCTCGTCGCCCTCACCGGTTGCCGTACCGAGCCCGGGGTCGCCGCCTACGTCGGTGACCACCGGGTCACCGACGACCAGGTCACCTCGATCCTCGACGAGATGCGGGGCGGCCTCTCCGCCTCGCCGGCCACCGCGGAGCAGGCCACCGCGCTGCTGCCGGGCCGGGACCAGGTGGTGGCCACCCTGGTGCTGCTGGACGTGTGCCGGGAACTCTCCAGCGACAAGGGCTACCAGCCGCAGGGCCAGGTCAGCCCGGCACAGGTGGCCCAGCAGACGGGCCTGCCGGCCGACGCGGCCTACCCGCAGCGGGTGGCCGAGTTCTACACCTGCATGTCCGGGGTGCCGGCCGGCGAGCAGGCCGCCCCGACCCAGGAGGAGCTGGCGACCGTGATCGCGGCGGGCCGCTCCGCGGGCGCCATCCCGCCCGACGTCAGCGACAAGGACGCCGCCGGCCAGCTCGACGGCGACCAGCTCCGGTCCGCGCTGGCCACCCGCAAGGTGCTCGCCGACGCGATCGGCGGGTACGACGTCTCGGTGAACCCGCGCTACCGCCCGCTGCTCTTCCCGCTGCTCAGCTTCAAGGGTGACGTGCCGGCGGTCTCCGTGCCGCTGGGCGAGGCGGGCTCCGCGGTCACCGAGATCTCCACCCCGGAGCCGGAGTCGACCGAGCCGGGGCCGGCCGAGCCCAGCGTGTCGGTGGCGCCCTGAGCATGACCGCGCGCATCGTCCTGCTGGTCACCTCGCCGCGGCTGCCGGCCGGCCTGCTGACCGCGCCCGCCTGGGACGTCGTCCGCTCGGCGCCGGTGCTGGCCGGCGCGGAGAGCGAACTGGCCACGGCGGTCCGGTCGACGGGCGCCGAGGTCACGGTGGTGACCGAGGGCGCCACGCAGGCGTTGCTCGACGCGGCGGCCGCCCACGGCAGCGCGGTCTGGCTGGCCGGCCCGGCCGGGGACGAGGCGCTCGCCCGTGAGCTGGGGCTGCGGCTGGCCCGACAGCCCGGCCTCGCCGAGCTGGAGCTGATGTACGGCTCGTGGGACCCGCCGGGGGCCCGGCTGCTCGACGCGGTCGAGGTGATGGACCGGCTCGCCTCGCCGGGCGGTGACCCGTGGAAGCGGGCGCAGACCCACCGCAGCCTGGCCGGCTTCCTGCTGGAGGAGTGCTACGAGGCGTACGACGCGATCAGCGCCGAGGACACCGACGCGCTCCGCGAGGAGTTGGGCGACGTGCTGCTCCAGGTGCTGCTGCACGCCCGGCTGGCCGAGGAGCTGCCGGAGGGGAAGCGCTGGACGGTCGACGACGTGGCCGGTGGCCTGGTCGACAAGATGGTCCGCCGCAACCCGCACGTCTTCTCGGGTGAGCAGGCCGGCTCGATCGAGGAGATCGAGGCGAACTGGGAGCGGATCAAGCGGGCCGAGAAGACCCGCGAATCGGTGCTGGACGGCATCGCGCTGAGCCAGCCCGCGCTCGCCCTGGCCGCGAAGATCCTGGACCGCGCCGGCCGCGTCGGCCTGGCCGTCCCCCCGCCCCTGGCGGATTCCCAGGTCGACCCCGAGGCACGACTCGGCGCCGGCCTGCTCGCCACGGTGGCTGCCGCCCGGCAGGCCGGCATCGACCCCGAGGCGGCCCTCCGGCGGGCCACCCTGGCGTACGCGGACGCCGTCCGCGCCGCCGAACGCGCCACCCCGCCGAGTTGATCAAGAAGTTCGCGTCCGCGGGGGCGGGGTTCCCGACGCAAACTTCGTGATCAACGCAGGCAGCGGCCGTCGGTGGCGGTCGGTAGGGTCGGCGGCATGGAGTCGTTCGTGCCGCTCGCCGAGCGGATCGTGGAGGCGTTGCTGGAGAGCCGGCCCGGGCTGGCCACCTCGGCCGGGGACCACCGGTACGACGACCGGCTGCCCGACCTGTCCGCCGACGCCCTCGCCGCCGACCAGGCGATGCTCAAGGACGCGGCCGACGCCCTCTCCGAGATCGACCCCGACTCGCTCGACGTCGAGGAGCAGGTCGACCACGCGCTGCTCAGCAGCCTGGTCGACCGGGGGCTGTTCGAGGCGACCGAGATCCGTGGCCACGAGTGGGACCCGCTGCGGCACAATCCCGGCCCGCTGCTGCACGCCCTCATGGCCCGCCCGTACGCGCCGGTCGAGGAGCGCCTGACCCACCTGGCCGGGCGGCTGGCGGCCGTACCCGACGCCCTGGCGACCGCGCGTGCGACGCTGCGCGACATGCCGCGGATCCACGCCGAGACGGCGGTCGGGCAGTTCACCGGCACGGCGGCGCTGATCCGCGACGAGGTGCCCGCGCTGCTCGCCCAGGCGCCCGCGCTGCACGACCGGGTCGAGCCGGCCGCCACCGCCGCGATCGCCGCGCTGGAGGAGTTCGTGGCCTGGCTGCGCATCGGCCTGGCCGCCGACGCCGGCCCGGGGCGTGACCCCCGGCTCGGCCGGCGCCGCTGGGAGGCGCGGCTCTGGCACACCCTCGACACCGAGCTGAGCGCCGCCGAGGTCCAGCGCCGCGCCTGGGACAACCTCGACCGCGTCACCGCCGAGATCCGCGCGGCGGCCGTCGAGCTGGTGGGTGGCCCGGCCGACGACGAGACGGTACGCCGGGCGCTGGACCTGCTCGCCGCCGAGCACCCGGACGACGCCACCATCGTCGACCTCGCCTCGGTCACGCTCGACGAGGCGAGCGACTTCGTCCGGGCCCACGACCTGGTCAGCCTGGTCGACGACCCGTGCGTCATTCAGGAGATGCCGGAGTTCGCCCGGGGCGTGGCGGTGGCCTACTGCGACTCGCCCGGCCCGCTGGAGACGGCCGACGTGCCGACCTTCTACTGCATCGCGCCCACCCCGGCGGACTGGCCGGCGCAGCGGGTCGAGTCGTTCTACCGCGAATACAACGACCACATGATCCGCAACCTGACCGTGCACGAGGCGATGCCCGGTCACTTCCTTCAGCTCGCCCACGCCCGCCGCTACGCCGGCCCGACCCGGGTCCGCGCGCTCACCGAGTCCGGGGTGTTCATCGAGGGCTGGGCGGTCTACACCGAGGAGCTGATGGCCGGGCTGGGCTTCGGCGGGCTGCCGGTCCGGCTCCAGCAGCTCAAGATGCAGCTCCGGATGACCATCAACGCGCTGCTCGACCAGCTCGTGCACTGCGAGGACCTGCCCGAGTCCGAGGCCATGGCGCTGATGACCGGGCGCGGCTTCCAGGAGGAGGGCGAGGCGGCCGGCAAGTGGCGGCGGGCGCTGCTCACCTCCACCCAGCTCTCCACCTACTTCGTCGGCTACAGCGAGATGGCCGACATCGCCCGCGCTCGGCCGGCCGGGGTGTCGCCGCGCGACTGGCACGACGCCATGCTGGCGCACGACTGCCCGCCGCCCCGCCACCTGCGGACCCTGCTGGGGGTCTGACCGTCAGCGCGACCCACGGGCGGCGACCGCGTCGACCAGCCAGCGCGACAGGGAGTACGCCGGGGGCAGCTCCGCCGGCAGCGCGTCCACCGGGAACCACCGCGCCTCGGTCAGCTCCGTCGGGTCGACCACCGGCTCGGCGGCTGGGTCGGTCACGGTGGCGGTGAAGCCGGCGAGCAGGGTGCCCGGGCCGGACATCGCCCAGGGCTGGCTGTCCACGTAGGTGGGTCGCCCGATCGCCAGGCCGACCTCCTCGGCGACCTCCCGGTGGGCGGCCCCCTCCAGCGACTCGCCCGCCTCGACGAATCCGGCGACCAGCGCCCACAGCTCCGTCGGCCCGTACGCGTGCCGGACCAGCAGCAGCTCGTCGGGGCCGCCGGCCGGGCCGGGGCGGGTGATCGCCACCAGCACGGCGACGGAGAGCGGCAGGAACCCGGTCAGCCCGCAGGCGGGGCAGCGCCGCGCGGTCTCGCCGGGCACGTCCGCCAGCTCGGTCCGGCACGCCCCGCACCACCGGTGCGTACGCCGCCAGGTGACCACGGCGAGCGCCCGCCCGGCCAGGTCCGCCGGCGCCGCGGGCAGCTCGGCCGCGAGGCTCCGCCAGCCGCGCCAGCGCCCGGACAGCGCCGTGGCGTCGGCCACCTCGGCCGTCCAGGCCGGCACCCCGTCCAGCGTGCCGACCGGCACCCAGTCGATGCCGGCGGGCAGCTCGCCGATCCGGGGGAACCGCCCGTCGGGGCCGGTGAGCAGCTTGCGCCCGGCCACCGCCAGGGCCAGGTCGTCCGGGTGCGGCGGCCGGCCGTGGTCGGCGGCGGGCACGAAGCCGGCCCGGCCGGCGGCCGTTCGTGCCGGCCCACCGGTGTCGCGCGGCTCTCGGGTTCCGGTGTCGCCGGGGCTCACGAGGTGGCTGGGCGCCGGTCGACCACGCCGGCCCCGGCCGGCACATCGAAGGCGGCCGACTCGACCGTGTCGGTGTAGCGGCTCAGGGTGACCTCCGCGGCCTTGCCGTCGAGGGTGCCGGTGAAGCTGCCCAGCACCCCCTCGCTGGTGACGCAGGCGTCGAAGCGGTCGCCGGCCCGGGTGACGTCGACGCAGGTGGCGTGGTGCCCGGCCAGGGTGGTGTCGCTCTGCTCGATGGTCGCCGCGGGGTCGAGTGCCGCGTCGGTGAGCAGCCGGATCACCGCCGGCGGGGTGACCAGCCCGAGCTTGCGCGCCTCGCCGTAGACGATCACGGAGGGCTTGCCGGCGGTCAGCACCGGCGGCGACACCGTGCACGAGGTGCGTCCCGCCGCGTTCGCGCACCGGGTCACCGCCTCCTGGGTCACCGTGAGCTTGCCGTCCGGCCAGGTGTACGAGGACCGCAGGGGCGCCTCGGTCTGCGCGATCGACGCGGTCCGCCCGCCGCCGAGCTGGTAGTCGGCGGCCCAGGTCTGCTCCAGCGCCCGGTCCATCCGGGCGGCGAGGTCGTTGACCAGGTCGGCCCGCCCGAGGGCGACCCCGGTGTCGTCGAGGGCCTGGCAGCCGGTGACCGAGAGCGACGCGATGGCCGAGGCGGCGAGCACGCGGAGAGTCGTCGAGGCGGCGGGCATGGTGCCCAGCCTTGTCGATCGACACAACCTCTCGCAAACCCGTTGTCGGTTGAGGCCGGAGAATCCGGGAATGTCCGTCTGAAACGCCGCCCGGTGCGGGGTGCGAGTGCGCCCCGACGGGCGTACGGGCCACCCGTGCCCGATACGCTGCGTTCAACACCTGCCTCAGCCGCACCGTCGCGGCCCATACCGGACCGGAACACACAAACGAGGAGCGACTCAGTGGCAACCATCGAGGGAATCGTCGCCCGGGAGATCCTGGATTCGCGGGGCAACCCGACGGTCGAGGTCGAGGTCGGGCTCGACGACGGCACGATCGCCCGCGCCGCGGTGCCGTCCGGCGCCTCCACCGGCGCGTTCGAGGCGATCGAGCTGCGCGACGGTGACAAGGACCGCTACCAGGGCAAGGGTGTCGAAAAGGCCGTCGCCAACATCGAGGACAAGATCGTCGACCAGCTCATCGGCTACGAGGCCAGCGAGCAGCGGCTGATCGACCAGAAGATGATCGACATCGACGGCACGGACAACAAGGCCGAGCTGGGCGCCAACGCCATCC
Organism: Micromonospora sp. NPDC005299; assembly: GCF_042872345.1. Classification (NCBI taxonomy): domain Bacteria; kingdom Bacillati; phylum Actinomycetota; class Actinomycetes; order Micromonosporales; family Micromonosporaceae; genus Micromonospora; species Micromonospora sp. NPDC005299. Next base: position 83,539 of record NZ_JBIAKG010000014.1, on the reverse strand, counting down.
TCGGCGTCTCGCTGGCCGTGGCGAAGGCCGCCGCGGGCAGCGCCGAGCTGAGCCTCTTCCGCTACCTGGGCGGGCCGAACGCGCACCTGCTCCCGGTGCCGATGATGAACATCCTCAACGGCGGCGCGCACGCCGACTCGAACGTCGACGTCCAGGAGTTCATGATCGCGCCGATCGGCGCGCCCACCTTCCGGGACGCGCTCCGCTCCGGCGCCGAGGTCTACCAGGCGCTGAAGTCGGTGCTGAAGAAGAAGGACCTGTCGACCGGCCTCGGCGACGAGGGCGGCTTCGCCCCGAACCTGCCGACCAACGCCGCCGCGCTCGACCTGATCGCCGAGGCCGTCGAGAAGGCCGGCTACCGGCTCGGCACCGACATCGTCTTCGCCCTCGACGTGGCCGCCACCGAGTTCTTCGACAACGGCAGCTACACCTTCGAGGGCACCGCGAAGACCGCCGAGGAGATGAGCAACTACTACACCAAGCTCGTCGGCGACTACCCGATCGTGTCCATCGAGGACCCGCTCTCCGAGGACGACTGGAGTGGCTGGGCCACCCTCACCGCGGCGCTCGGCGACCGGATCCAGATCGTCGGCGACGACCTGTTCGTCACCAACCCGCAGCGCATCGCCCGGGGCATCAGCGAGCGGGCCGCCAACGCGGTGCTCGTGAAGGTCAACCAGATCGGCTCGCTCACCGAGACCCTGGACGCGGTCGACCTGGCCCACCGGGCCGGCTTCATGTGCATGATGAGCCACCGTTCCGGCGAGACCGAGGACACCACCATCGCCGACCTGGCGGTCGCCACCGGCTGCGGCCAGATCAAGACCGGCGCCCCGGCCCGCTCCGACCGGGTCGCGAAGTACAACCAGCTCCTGCGGATCGAGGAGGAGCTGGCCGACGCGGCGCGGTACGCCGGGGCCGGCGCGTTCCCGCGCTACCGTTCGGCCTGAGCCGAGAGCTCCGGGGGAGGGGTGTGACGATGCAGCAGCGCCGCACACCGGGTGGCCAGCGGCCCGCCCGTCGGCCGGGTCAGGCCGGCCGGCCGGGCGGGGCCCGGGTCCGGTCGTCGGTCCGTGACGCCGGCGTCCGCGCCGAGCCGCGCGCCGCCGGCCGGTCGCCCGGCGCAACCCGCGCCACCGAGGGGGTACGCTCCGCGAGCCGCCCCGCGGCGGCCCGGCGTACCGCGGCCGGTGGCACGGTCAAGCGGCTCACCGCACCCCAACCCCGGCGCTTCACCGGGCGCGCCACCGTGCTCTTCGCGGTGCTGATCGCGCTCGCCCTGGCCTACACCTATCCGGTCCGGGTCTACCTGGACCAGCAGGCCGACATCGAGCGGATGGAAGCGTCCCAGGAGCGGCAGCGCGAGCTGATCCAGGAACTCTCCGCCGAGGCGGAGAAGTGGCAGGACCCGGCGTACATCGAGACGCAGGCCCGGGAGCGGTTCTTCATGGGCCGGCCCGGCGAGACGCTGCTGGTGGTGCTGTCCGACCCGGAGGGGGCCGCCAAGGACGCCGGCAAGGGCGCGAAGCCGGGGCCGCCGAAGCCGCCCGACCCCTGGTACGACACCCTGTGGTCGAGCGTGCAGGCGGCGAACGCCGAGCGCCCCGACAAGTGAGCACCACCTGAGCACCGACGAGAGACAGGCACCCGTGAGCGTCGTACCACCGCAGGATCCGGCGGCGGAATCCGTACCCCCGCCGGAGCGCCAGCCGGCCACCGAGGCCGACCTGGCCGCGGTGGCCGCGCAGCTCGGACGCCCGCCGCGCGGCACCCGGGCGGTGGCCCACCGGTGCCCGTGTGGCCTGCCCGACGTGGTGGAGACGACGCCCCGGCTGGCCGACGGCACGCCCTTCCCGACGCTGTTCTACCTGACCTGCCCGCGGGCCACCGCGGCGTGCAGCCGGCTGGAGTCGGCCGGGCTGATGAAGGAGATGGCCGAGCGGCTCGCCGAGGACCCGGAGCTGTCCGCCCGCTACCGGGGGGCGCACGAGGACTACCTGGCCCGCCGGGAGGCCATCGGACAGGTGCCGGAGATCGCCGGAATCTCGGCCGGCGGCATGCCGGGTCGGGTCAAGTGCCTGCACGTGCACCTCGGGCACGCGCTCGCCGCCGGGCCGGGGGTCAACCCGTTCGGTGACGAGACCCTCGCCCTGGTGGAGAAGTGGTGGGCGGCCGGCCCCTGCGTGGACGTGCCCGCGGCGGAGTGAGATGACCGCCACCGACGAGATCGTGGTGCGCCGCGCCCGCACCGGCGACGTGCGCGGCATCCGGCGGCTGGTGGACACCTACACCGACGACCGACGGCTGCTCAGCAAGGCGACCGTCACCCTCTACGAGGACGTGCAGGAGTTCCGGGTGGCGGTGACGCCCGACGGCACGGTGGTCGGCTGCGGCGCGCTGCACGTGATGTGGGAGGACCTCGCCGAGATCCGCACGGTGGCGGTCGATCCGTCCTGCCGGGGGCACAAGATCGGGCACCGGATCGTCGGCGAGCTGATCGACGCGGCCCGCGAGCTGGGCGTCGCCCGGATCTTCGTGCTCACCTTCGAGACCGGGTTCTTCGGCTCGTTCGGCTTCCGCGAGATCGACGGCGCCCCGGTGCCGCAGCCGGTCTTCGAGCAGCTCCTCCGCTCCTACGACGAGGGCGTCGCGGAGTTCCTCGACCTGGAGCGGGTCAAGCCGAACACCCTCGGCAACAGCCGCATGCTGCTGCGCCTCTGACCCGCGTCACGTGCCTCGCGGGTGGGCCGCGAAGAACTCCAGGATCAGGTCGGTGGCCGTGATGCCGGCGTCCGGGTCGGCGAGCGTCCCCGAGGTGGCGCCCGGCCAGGAGTGGCTCATCTCGGGGAGGCTCCACACGGTCACGTCGCTGCCGTCGGCGCAGCGGGCGTCAGCCCGGCTCAGGCCCGCCGGCGCCGCTGGCTTCTTTCCCGCCACCGGGCGGCAGCCGAGCCGTCGCTGCCAGGTGCGCAGCCCGTCCTGGAAAATGCCGGCGTACTGGTCCTGCCCGCCGACGAAGGTGATCACCGAGACCGGCCGCTTCGGCACGTAGCTGTCCGGCTCGGTCAGCGGGCCGCTGTAGCCGCCGCTGACCACGCCGATCGCCGCGAACACGCCGGTGGCCTCCACCGCGACGCGGAAGCTCAGGTCACCACCGTTGGAGATGCCGGTCAGGTAGACCCGGTCCGGGTCCGCCCGCCAGGTGTCGACCAGGTGGCCGGTGAGCGCGGTGAGGAAGCCGACGTCGTCCGCCGACCCGCAACAGATCAGCGCGTTGAAGCCCCCGTACCGCCCGTCCGGGTAGGCGACCAGGAAGTTCTCTCGGTCCGCGCGGGCGTCGAGGCCGGTCAGCTCCCGCATGTCGGCCCCGGTGCCGGGGAAGAAGTGCAGCGCGATGACCAGCGCCGCCGGGCGCGCCGGGTCGTACCCGGGCGGGGCGTGCAGCAGGTAGCTGCGCTCCACCCCGCCGTGGTGCAGGGTCAGCTGGTGATCCCCGGCGGCCGGCCGCTCGCTGGGCTTCGGCGCGGCGGCCGGCCGCTCGCTGGGCTTCGGCGCGGCGGCCGGCTCGACCTTCCCGCCGCACGCCCCGCCGGTGAACGCCAGAACCAGTCCCGCCAGCACCGCGATCGTCCGCCGCACGTCCCGCCCTCCCCTGGGTAACCGGGCTCCACCGTCGGTTCCGGGACCCGAGCCGGTCAACCCTTTCGGTCCTCGCCGAAGCCCGGCACGCTGCTCCCATGCTGCGGCTGCACCTCGGACCGGCGGACCTGTGCCGGATACGGTTCGTCGACCGGCTGCACCCGGTCGGCACCGCCATGCTGGCCTGCCAGGCGCTGCACGACCCGGCCACCGCCGCCATGGCGCCGGACCTCGTCGCGGCGGCCGGCACGGCGACCTCCGTACGCGGGGTGCGCGCCGCCGCCACGTCGCTGCGGCACCTGCTGCCGGCCCGTGGGCGCCTGCCCGACTTCCTCACCCCGTTCGACGGGCTGGACTCGGTGGCCGCGGGCCTCGTGGCGATCCGGTCCACCCCCACCCGCCGGGTCCGGGAGGAGGTCGCCGCCGCCTACACCGAGGTCGCCGCGACGCCGCTGCGGCGCGCGTTCGCCGCCGCCGACCCCACGGTGCTCGACCTGTTCGGCCGGGCGCTCGACACCTGGTTCGAGGCGGTGCTGGCCCCGCACTGGTCCACCTTGACCACCGTCCACCAGCGGCAGTTGGCCGACGCCGCGCACCGGCTGGCCCGACGCGGGCTGGCCGGCCTCCTCGACGGGCTGCACCCGGCGATCCGGTGGCGGCCACCCGTGCTGGAGGTGCGCACCTGGTGGAGCGGGGAGGTGACCGGCACCGGCGAGGGGCTGGTGCTGCTCCCGTCGCCGGTGGCCGGCCCGCTGCCCCGGGTCCTGGTCGAACCCGGCCGGCCGGTCCTGCTCGTGTACCCCGCCGCGATGCCGGCGCGCGCCACGAACCCGGCGGTCGACCCGCTCGCCGGCGTGCTGGGCGCCACCCGGGCGGCGGTGCTGCGTCGCCTCGCCGCGCCGGGCCCGCACACCACCACGGCGCTCGCCCGGGCCGTCGGGATCAGCCTCTCCACGGCCTCCGAGCACGCCACCGCGCTGCGCGCCGCCGGCCTGCTGAGCACCGAGCGCGACGGCGGCGCGGTCCGCCACCGCCTGACCCCGCTCGGCGCCCACCTGCTCGGCCGCCCCGCGGCCGACGACTGAGCCGGTCTGCCGGGGTGGCTGCCGTAGGGTGGCAGCCGTGACGACGCGTGTGGCCGCCATCGACTGCGGGACCAACTCGATCCGACTCCTGGTCGCCGACCTGCCCGACCCGTCCGCCGGGCCGCAGGCGCCGCTGGTCGACCTGAGCCGCCGGATGGAGATCGTCCGGCTGGGCCAGGGAGTCGACCGGACCGGCAGGCTCGCGCCCGAGGCGATCGAACGGACCCGCGTCGCGCTCGCCGACTACGCGGCGGAGATCGAGAAGCTGGGCGCCGAGCGGGTCCGGATGTGCGCCACCTCCGCCTCCCGCGACGCCTCGAACGCCGCCGACTTCCGGGCCATGGTCGAGCAGACGCTGGGCGTGGCGCCCGAGGTGGTCACCGGCGACGAGGAGGCCCGGCTCTCCTTCACCGGCGCCGTCCGCGGCCTGCCCGCCGACGCGGAGCCGCCCTATCTGGTGGTCGACATCGGCGGCGGCTCGACCGAGTTCGTGGTCGGCACCCGCGAGGGCGGCGTCCAGGCGGCGATCTCGATGGACATCGGCTGCGTCCGGATGACCGAGCGCCACCTGCACGGCGACCCGCCCGGCCTGGACGAGATCGCCGCCGCGCAGGCCGACATCGCGGTCGCCGTGGACCGGGCGCTGACGGCGGTCCCGGGCCGGGAGGCCGCCACCCTGGTCGGGCTCGCCGGGTCGGTCACCACCGTGGTCGCCCTCGCCCAGGGGCTCCAGGAGTACGACCCGGGGCGCATCCACCACGCCCGGGTGTCGTACGACCAGGTCGCCGAGGTCACCGCTGACCTGCTGGGGAAGACCCGCGAGCAGCGGCTGGCCAGCCCCGTGATGCACCCCGGCCGGGCCGACGTGATCGGCGCGGGCGCCCTGGTGCTGCGGGTCATCATGGAGCGCGCCGGGATGCCCTCGGTGGTCGCCTCCGAACACGACATCCTCGACGGCATCTGCTACAGCATGCTGTAGCAAGTCGGCCCCGGGCAGCGTTGGCGCGCTGACACCGGGGCCTAGCCGGGAGGACACCCCGACATGTCGCAGGACTCTACCCACATGCCCACCGTCGGCGGTGCCGCCGCCGTCCGTGCCGTGATGCTGGCTAGCCGTGACCTCAAGCCGACGGAGCGCCTGGTCCTGGTCGCCATCGCCTCGTTCACCAACCGGGAGACCGGGGAAGCGTTTCCCAGCGTCGCCACCATCGCGGACCACGCTGGTGTCTCCCCCCGCACCCTCCACCGGGTGATTGCTCGCCTGGTCGCCGTTGGCCGCCTGGTCGTGCGGAAGGTGGCCGGGATCGCGTCGAACGTCTACCGGCTGGTTACTGGCGCTGTGACGCACACGGGCCCCGGGTCTGCCATCCCGGGCCCGGACACTGCCAACCAGGCGGACGGGTCTGCCAACCACAGCGGCCCCGTGGCGGCGGAAGTGCCCTAGGCGACGGGCGGAAGCACAAGGGGTCCGCCTGGTTGGCGTTCCTGGTTGGCGTAGCCGCTTCTCTCGCGGCCAACGTGCCAGTTGCGGAACCTGACACGGCTTCCCGTGTCGTGTCCGCCTGGCCTGCCGTGGCGTTGCTGCTCACCGTGGAAGTGTTGGCCCGTTCCGGGAAGACTGCCGCCGTTGTTCCGCCGGAACCTGTTGCTCTGCAAGCCGTAGCGGCCCCTGAGGGCCCGGAGTCTGTCGCCCCGGCCGACGCCCCGGAGACGGCCGCGGAGGGCTCTAGCGACCCCGTGGGGCCGGAACCTGTGGCCCCAGCCCGGAAACGCCGCCCGGCCGCTGAGACGGCCCGGCTAGCCGCCGCGATGCTCCGGGAACACCCCGGGATTGAGCGCCAGGAGGTGGCCAGGAAGTTGGGGATCAGTGACCGGCGATTGCGGGTAGCGCTCAACGGGACCGCTTGAGGTACGGTTCCGCGCCATGGGTGCTCTCAAGCCGTGGCACATCGCCATCCTGTGTTGCTTCGTGTCGTCAGCCGTGCTCATCGGCGGCCTGGTCTGGCTTCTGGTTAAGAAGGCCAGCCGCCGGTAGCGCGGGACCGTTCGCCACATAGGAAGGATCACGGCTCGATGAGGGTTGTTAGGGACTCCCCCGGAGTGTGGGTCAGCACGATTGAGCCGCCCGTTACCGCCGCCGCGCTAGCGGAGCTGGTCGCCCAGGTCCCCCCGGAGTCTGTACTCACTGAGGTGCTGCTCCACACCGATGGGGACCTGTTCGCCACGTTCGAGGTTCGCCATGGCTAGCCGGTGGGTCCGCCGCTAGAAGGGAAACGGGAGGGCCGGGGTTGTAGCCCCGGCCCTTACCGTCTACGGCAGCAACAGCGCCAGCAGCGGGGTAGCCGCAAGCAGCACGGCGGCAACCCTCCGCTCGGCCTCCCCGCGCAGATATTCCCACGTGAGTCTCGTGGCCGCCTCGTAATCGGCCACCGGTGCCGGAATTGGCTTGGTCATTTCACCAACCCGCCGGGTAATGCGTACCCCGCTTACCCGAGCACCGTAATAGACCATTTGCATCCAGAATTGATTTGCAGATAGTGCTCGCCCTCCGAGTAGGACGGTGAAGAATCGGAACCCTTTTTGGCCAGCTCATTTACCAGCACATCACTTAGGTCTCCGTCGGTGTATTCGTACACCTGAAAATTGCCGTCCCGGCCGCCGCAATCAAAGGTGTATTTCAGCGTCCAATCGCTGTCAGTCTTGAATTTTGCAGTCTTTTTGATCCCGCTGCCCTTGAGCGTGAGCAGAGTTTTCGGACCGGCCGGCGGCGGCGGGGCCGCTTTGGTCGGGGCCGGCTCCGCCGCCTCGATCGGTGCCGCTTTGGTTGCGGCCGCTTTGGTCGGGGCCGCCTGGTCGGCGGGTGTCGAGCTGGCCGCCGAGCTGGCCGGCTTCTTGTCATCGCCGCCAGTCATGGCGTTCACCACCGCACCGGCGCAGCACAGCGCCAGCACACCGAGCACGGCCACCGCGACGATCGGCCCGCGCTTGCGTTTGGCCGGCGGCGGCGGGGCCGGCGGATACCCGGCCGGCGGATACCCGGCCGGCGGATACCCGGCCGGCGGGTAGCCGGGCTGCGGTGCCTGCTGGTGTGGTGGCTGCTGGTGTGGTGGCTGCTGGGGCTGCTGGGGCTGCTGGGGCTGCTGGGGGTAAGGGCCGGTCATGGCAGCGATCATTGCACCCGTGTTCAATGTCCGCGCGCTCGGCCGACCGGCCAGCGATCACTCGGCCCCGCGTATCGGCCGCTATCAGCCGATCGGATAGAAAGCGCACACCGGAGGTGTGCAATTGTGCGCGGCACAGAGAACGGCACCAAGAATAGAGGGACTCTGCCGCACCCAATCGGGCCACTCCGCCGGGTAGGGATCAAACATCGGCAGTCCGCCCGCCGTGGTTGCCGCCGTAGGTTTGCCCTTGGCCGTCCGGCAGCGGCTCGCGGTCCTCCAGGGCCCGCACCTCGTCCACGGACAAGAAACCCGCCTCAACGCCGGTCCGGTAAGCCCGATACCGCTCAGCCGTCTTAACCCGGCGCGGTGATCAACGTGACCCGGCACCACGACCAGCCGGCGGGTCAGGTCCGTTCGGTGGCGAGGCGGGCGCCGAAGCCGAGCAGCGCCACCCCGGTCAGCCCGTCCAGCCAGCGCCGGACCCGCCGCCGGGACAGCAGGTCCCGGGCCCGGTTGAGCGCCGCGACCAGGAACAGCAGGTACGCGAGGCCGAGCACGGCGTGGCTGAGCGCGAAGGCGAGCAGCACCCCGACCGGTGCTCCGCCGCCGACGAACTGCGGCAGCACGGCCAGGTAGAACGCCAGCACCTTGGGGTTCGTGACGTTGGACAGGAAGCCCTGCCGGAACCCGGCCAGCGCCTGCCCGGGCGTGGCGGCGGTGTCGCCGGCCAGCGGGGGGTAGTCGCCGCGCCAGGCCGACCGCCAGGCCTGCACCCCCAGGTACGCCAGGTATGCCACGCCGGCCCAGCGGATCGCCTCGAAGAGCGGCTGCGAGCGGACGATGAGCGCGCCGAGCCCGGCGGCGGCGGTCACCCCCTGCACCGCGTTCGAGGCGGTCACGCCGATCGCGCTCCACCTGCCCCGGCGCCGGCCGGCGGCCAGCGCGTTCCGGGTGACCACGGCGAAGTCCGGCCCCGGGATGAGGATCAGCACGGTGGCGAAGACCAGGAAGGACGCGTAGCTGCTCCACGACACGCCCCGAGCCTACCCAGCTACCACGTTCTTGACGGTACTACGTAATCCACACTAGTGTGCGGAGCGTGGATACGACGCAGCTCCTCAAGGGCGTGCTCGACCTGGCCGTTCTCGCCGTGCTCAAGGAGGAGGACGGCTACGGTTACGACATCCTCCGCCGGCTGCGCGAGGCCGGCCTGGAAGAGGTCGGCGACGCCTCGGTCTACGGCACCCTGCGCCGGCTCTTCGCCGCCGGGCTGCTGACCACCTACGTGGTGCCGAGCGAGTCCGGCCCGCACCGCAAGTACTACTCACTCAACGCCGCCGGCCGGGACCAGCTGACCCGCTCCGGCAAGACCTGGCGCTCCTTCGCCACCACCATGGACACACTGCTCGACGATCGGGGGATGGCGGCATGACCGTCACTGGGCAGGAGATCGCGGACTACGTCGACCGGGTGCGGGCCGCCCTGGCCGATTTGCCGCCCACCGTCCGCGACGAGCTGACCGAGGACCTGCCGGAGCACCTCGCCGAGGTGGCCGCCGAGGCCGACGGCACGCTGGTCGACCGGCTCGGCGAGCCCGAGGCGTACGCGGCCGAGCTGCGATCCGCCGCCGGCGCCGAGACGGGAACCGGCCCGGGGCGGCGCCGTCGACTGGCCGCCGCGCGGGCGCGCGCCGGCACCCAGCTGCGCGCCCTCGACACCCAGCTCGGCCCGCTGCTCGGACAGTCCTCGGTGAGCGAGTTCCTCCGCCCGCTGCGCCCCGCCTGGTGGCTGCTGCGCGGCTGGCTGGCGGCGCTGGTGATCTCGCTCGTGCTCCAGCAGCCCTCCGGGTTGCTCCCGCGGCTCGACGGCAGCGTGCTGGCCGGCCTGTTCCTGCTGGCCGGCACGGTTCTCGCATCGGTCTGGCTGGGCCGGCGCTCACCCGGCCTCCGGGGCTGGCCGCGGCGGCTGCTGCGGCTGGGCACCGCGGCCCTGCTGCTCTTCTCCTTCGCCATGCTGGTCAACGTCGACCAGCACGCCAGCTCCGACCAGTTCGGCAGCTACCAGGAGGTCTCGGTCGGCGACCGGTACGACTCGATCGAGGACGTCTTCGTCTACGACCAGGAGGGGCGGCTGGTCCGAAACGCCCAGCTCTTCGACCAGAACGGCGTGCCGATCCGGCTGGGCTGGCCGACCTGCATGAGCGCGGACGGCAACATGCCCCCGCCACGCAACGCCTACCCCTACTGCCCCGACCGGGCGCCCTTCGGGCCGCCGGCCCCGGCCGCACCGCCGGCCGTGAGCGCCCCACCCGCCCCGGGCGCGACCGCCACTCCCGCGCCGAGCGGGAGCGCCACTCCCGCGCCGACCCTGAGTCCGTCGGTCGCGCCCAGCGAGAGCACGCCGACGCCGGCACCCACCCGCTGAAGCCCATCGCGAAGGCGTCCGCCGACCGGCGGGCGCCCTTCGGCATGTCCACAATGGGGGCGTGGCCCCGGGGCCGGACGACGGTCTCCGGCGGCGCCGCACCGCCCGCCCGGCGACGACCGGATCGGCAACCCGCGCCGTCCGGTCCGGGAGGCGAATGGGAGGTGAAGGCCACTGTTCTTTCGTCTTCCCCGGGCCGGTGAGCGCGTGGCACGCTACCCGCACGTAACACCCACTGTGCGACCAGCCAACGATGACTGACCGCTAGGAGGACGGGCCCATGGGCGAGATGGTGAGCTTCACCGGCAACGGGGGGACGAGCGAGGGGTATCTCGCGATACCCTCCGGCGGTGCGGCCAGCCCAGCGGTCATCGTCATCCAGGACTGGTGGGGCCTGGTGCCCCACGTCCGGGCGGTGGTGGACCGTTTCGCGGAGGCCGGCTTCGTCGCGCTCGCGCCCGACTTCCGGCACGGCGGCCCGGCGAGCAAGCCGAGTGAGCCCCGGCAGATGTTGAACAGCACCCAGATGGACGAGGCGGCGAGCGACATCGCGGCGGCCGCCGAATACCTCGCCAACCGGCCCGAGGTCGCCGGCAAGGTGGGCTGCGCGGGGTTCTGCGCCGGCGCCAGCCTGGCGCTCTGGTCCGGCACTTTCTCCGAGCGGATCGTCGCCACCGCCGGCTTCTACCCGCGGCTGCCCTGGGAGGGCATGCGCGCCGACTGGGCCGACTACGCGGGCAAGGCCGCGCTCGTCCACTGCTCGGAGGCGGACGGCCTCTCCGCCGCCGACGGGGTGCAGAGCGTCCGCCGGGCCATCGAGGCGGCCGGCGGCACCTGCCAGACCTACGACTACCCGGGCACCGCGCACGCGTTCTTCAACGAGGACCGGCCGGAGCACTTCGACCAGCGGGCCGCCGCCACCGCCTGGGCCCGCACGCTGGAACTGTTCCGGGCCAAGCTTGGCTGAGTCGCGTACCCCCGCCGAGGTGGTCGCCCGCGCCGCGCGGGCGACCGACCTGGCCGACCTCGACGGCGCGGTGAGCGACTGCTTCGCCTGCCCCCGGCTGGTCGTCTGGCGGGAGGAGGTGGCCCGGGTCAAGCGGGCGGCCTTCCGCGACCAGGACTACTGGGGGCGGCCGGTGCCCGGCTTCGGCCCGCCCGAGGCGCGGATCGGCATCCTCGGCCTGGCGCCCGCCGCGCACGGCGGCAACCGCACCGGCCGGATCTTCACCGGGGACCGCTCCGGCGACGTGCTCTTCGCCTCGCTGCACCGGGCCGGGCTGGCCAACCAGGCGACCAGCGTGTCCGCCGACGACGGCCTCGCCCTGCGGGACACCCGCATCTTCGCCGCCGTGCGCTGCGCGCCGCCGGACAACAAGCCCACCCCGGCCGAGCGGGACACCTGCGCGCCGTGGCTGCACCGCGAGGTCACGCTGATCCGGCCCACCCTGCGCGTCGTGGTCGCGCTGGGCGCGTTCGCCTGGGCCGCGTGGTGGCCGGTGCTGCGCCATGTGTACGGACAGCGCCCGCCCACTCCGCGCCCGGCGTTCGGCCATGGGGCACACTGGTCCGGCACGTCCGCACCGGCTCTGCTCGGCTGCTACCACGTCAGCCAGCAGAACACCTTCACCGGACGGCTGACACCAGCGATGTTGGACGACGTGTTCGCCCGGGCGAAGGACCTGGCCGGGGTGGACTGAGGAATGCGTGGGGCGGTGGGATGGACCTCGGCGTGCTGCGCAGATGGTGGCCGGTCGCGGCGGTGACCCTGCTGCTCGCCGTCGGTGCGCTCGCCGCCGGCCACTCGGCCATCGGGGCGAGCCGCATCCCGCCCGCCGCGGACACCATCCCGTACGTGCCGGACTATCCCTCCGCCGAGGCCGAGCCCTCGATCACCGTCGAGCCCCGGGAGTTCGGCCCGCCCACCTCGGGCGGCATCCCCGGCTGGCTCGTCACCGCCGCCATCGTGCTGCTCGGCGCGGCCGTGCTGGCCGCGGTCGGGTATGTGCTCTGGACCGTGGTCGGCGGGGCGTTGCGCCGGACGACCCGCGCGGTGCCCACGCAGCGGGCCCGGCGCACCGCCGAGGGCACCGCCCGTGAGGTGGTGGCCGCGCTGGACGCCGGCCTCGTGGAGTTGGACGACCGGTCCACCGACCCGCGCACGGCGGTGATCGCCTGCTGGGTCCGGCTGGAGGAGGCCGCCGACGAGGCCGGGGTGCCCCGGTGGGCGGGGGACACCCCCACGGACCTGGTCAGCCGGCTGCTGCGCGGCGATCCGGCGGCCGGAGTCTCGGCGATCGCCAGCGCCGACGTGCTCGACGGCTTCGCGCACGTCTACCGCGAGGCCCGGTACGCCACTCACACGGTCGACGAGCGGATGCGCGACCAGGCGCGGGCCGCCCTGCGCCGGCTACGCGGTGAGCTGACCACGGTGGCCAGCAGCGAGGGGGCGCGGCCGTGAGCGCGAGGAGTGAGCCGGTTCTGCGAGCCCCGCAGTCGCGAACGAAGATGATGCCGTGAGCACCAGCATCGACGACCTGCTCTCGTTCGCCGAGGAGCCCGCCGAGGAGGCGCGGCAGCCGGGCGGCGGTCGGGTGCGTTGGGTGCTGCGCACCCTCGCGGTCACCGCCGCGATCGCGGCGGTGGTCGTCGTCGGGCTGCGTACGGTCGGCCTTCAGGTCTCGCTCTGGGTCATCGTCGCGGGCGTGCTCGCCGTGCTCGCCGTCCGCCGCGTCACCGCCGAGCTGTCGCCCCCGCCGCCGTCCCGGGCCGGCGCCCGCGCCCCGGCCGGCGAGGAGCCCGGCACCTGGAACTGGTCCGCCCGGGACGCGCTGCGCGCCGCGATCAACAAGTGGGAACGCCCGCTGGACTGGTGCTCCGGCAACCGGGAGCGGTTCACCGAGCGGGTGCTTCCCCGCCTCGGCGAGCTGGCCGACGAGCGGCTGCGCCAGAAGCACGGCGTCACCCGCGAGTCCGATCCGGCCCGCGCCCGCACCCTGCTGGGCGAGCCGCTGTGGACGTTCCTCGCCACCCCCGCCCGCCGCCCCCCGTCGCCGCGCGACCTCGCGGCGATCGTCGCCGAACTGGAGAAGCTGTGATGAACGACGTGGACCGCACGATGCCCCCCGCCGAGGTCGGCCGGCTGGCCCGCGCGGTGCTGGACGCGGTCGGCACGGTCGTGGTCGGCAAGCGGGAGGCGCTGGAGCTGGTCCTCGCCGGCATCCTGGCCGGCGGCAACGTGCTGCTGGAGGACCTGCCCGGCCTGGGCAAGACGCTGACCGCGCGGTCGTTCGCGCAGGCCCTCGGGCTGGACTTCCGCCGCCTCCAGTTCACCCCGGACCTGCTCCCCGCCGACGTCACCGGCTCCTTCCTGTACGACCAGCGCAGCGGCGACTTCTCATTCCGCGCCGGGCCGGTCTTCACCAACCTGCTGCTCGCCGACGAGATCAACCGGACCCCGCCGAAGACCCAGTCGGCGCTGCTGGAGGCGATGCAGGAGAAGCAGGTCTCGGTGGAGGGCGTCACCTACCGGCTGGACGAGCCGTTCCACGTGCTCGCCACCGCCAACCCGATCGAGTACGAGGGCACCTACCCGCTGCCCGAGGCGCAGCTCGACCGGTTCCTGCTCCGGGTCTCCTTCGGCTACCCGAACCACGACGAGGAGTGGGAGGTGCTGCGCCGCCGGATCGCCCGCCGCCGCGAGGAGGCCGAGATCAAGCCGGTGGTGGACGCCAGCACGCTGCGCGCCATGCAGGCCGCGCTGGAGGACGTGGTCGTCGAGGACTCGATCGGCCGGTACATCGTGGCGCTGACCGCGGCCACCCGGGAGCACCCGTCCGTGCTGGTCGGCGCCTCGCCGCGCGGCTCGCTGGCGCTGCTGCTGCTGTCCCGGGTCCGCGCGGTGCTCGCCAACCGGGACTACGTGGTGCCGGAGGACGTCAAGGCGGTGGCGGTGCCCGCGCTGGCGCACCGGATCACCCTGCGGCCGGAGATGTGGCTGCGCCGGGTGGATCCGTCCTTCGTGGTCGGTGAGGTGCTGGAGTCCACGCCCGCCCCGGCCAGCGGCGCGCTGCCCAGCTACGCGGCCGGGCCGTCCGGGCGCTGATGAGCGACCGCCCGGAACCGTCGAGCGGCTGGGCGCCCACCCGGGCGCTCGGCCGGGCCGTGCTGCTCACCGGCCTGCTGCTGGTCGCGGCGGTGCTGCTCGGCCGGATCGACCTGGTCGTGCTGGCCACCCCGTTCGCGCTGGGCACCGCGTACGCGCTCCGCCGCCGGCCCACCGCCCTGCCCGACCTGGAGATCGGCGTCGCGGACGCGCACCTGGTCGAGGGCACCCCGATGGCCGCCACGGTGGCGGTCGCCAACCCGGACACCGTCTCCTACGACGTGGCGGTGGTGCGGACGCGGATGTCGCGCTGGCTGCGGGTGGAGAAGGTCGGCTTCGGCGGGACCGGGGTGGACGTGAGCCGCTCCGGCGGCGCCGACCGGCCCTTCGTCACCTCGGTGCCGTCCAGCTCGGCCGTGGACCTGGAACTGGCCGGGACGGCGCTGCGCTGGGGGCGGCACCCGATCGGGCCGGCCGGCGCCCGGGTCGCCGCCGCGGACGGGCTGCTCGTGTCGCGGGCCGTGGTCACCGACGCGGTCCGGATGCGGGTCTACCCGATGACCGAGCCGTTCGAGGCGGTCGAGGCGATGCCCCGGGCCGCCGGGCTGGTCGGCGCGCACCACTCGCGCCGGCCGGGGGAGGGCGGCGAGCTGGCCGGGGTGCGCGTCTTCGCGCCCGGGGACCGGCTGCGCCGGATCGACTGGCGGGTCTCGCTGCGGGCCCGCCAGCTGCACGTGGCGGCCACCCTCTCGGACCGGGACGCCGAGGTGGTGGTGCTGCTCGACGTGCTGGCCGAGGCGGGCCGCTCCGGCGGCGTACGCGGGGCGGCGTCCGTGTTGGACACCACCGTCCGGGCGGCCGCCGCGATCGCCGAGCACTACCTGCACCGGGGTGACCGGGTGGCGCTGCTGGAATACGGTCCGGCCGCCCGCCGGCTGCGTCCGGCCACCGGCCGCCGCCAGTACCTGACCGTGCTGGAGTGGCTGCTCGACGTGACGGCCGAGTCTTCCCCGCACGAGCCGTACGACCAGGTCTTCGGCCCGCAGTTGCTCTCCTCGGACGCGCTGGTGGTGGTGCTCACCCCGCTGCTCGACGAGCGTTCGGCGCAGATGCTGGCCCGGATGGCCCGGGGCGGGCGGTTCGTGGTCGCGGTGGACACCCTGCCGGCCGAGCTGCCGGTGCCGAAGGACCGGGGCTGGGCCGAGGTGGCGTACCGGCTGTGGCGGCTGGACCGGGACACGATGATCGGTCAGCTCCGCGAGCACGGCGTGCCGGTGGTGCGCTGGGCCGGCGCCGGCAGCCTCGACCAGGTGCTGCGCGACGTGGCCCGCCTGGCCACCGCACCCAAGGCGGGAATGCGATGAACGAGCTGGTCGAGGGGCTGACGGAGCGGGTCCGTGCCCTCCGGTACGCGGTGGGGCGGGTCAGCCCGACGCCGCTGCTGGTACGGGCCGGCATCTTCTTCACCGTGCTGGTCGGCTTTCTGATCGCGTACCCGGTGCAGGCCTTCACCCCGCGGTCGCTGCTGGCCCTCACGGTGGTGGCGGGGCTGCCGGCGTTCGGTCCGCGCCGGGTCTGGCCGACCTTCGCCGCGCTGGTGACCGTCGGCGGCTGGCTGCTCGCCACGCTCGGCTTCGACCGGCCGCCGGCGCTGTGGCGGCTGCTCGCCGTGGCTACCCTCCTCTACCTGGCGCACACCTTGTGCGCGCTGGCCGCGCTGCTGCCCTACGACGCGGTGGTCGACCCGGATCTGGTGCTGCGCTGGCTGGCCCGGGCCGGCGGGGTGGTGCTGGCCGCCGCCGTGCTCGGCATCGTGCTGGCCTGGCTCGGCGGGGTCGGCGGGGACCGGGGTTCCCAGGCGGCGACGGTGGCCGGGCTGCTGGTCGCGGTGGGTCTGAGCGGCCTCCTGGCCTGGCTCCTGCGTCGCAGATAACGGGACGATCCGGGAAGTTGCGCAGGTCACAGGGGTTGTGCTCCGTCACAGAAGAGGGTCTCGATCGGGATTACCCGAGCCGCCCGGGGAAAGATAGATGACGTGAATCCGAAGCGGATCCTTGTCGTGGGTGCCGGGCACGTGGGCCTGTACGCCGCTCTGCGCCTGTCCAAGAAGCTGAGCTCCCGTGAGGCCGAGGTCATCGTCGTCGACCCGCAGCCACACATGACCTACCAGCCGTTCCTCCCGGAGGCTTCGGCGGGCAACATCTCCCCGCGGCACGCTGTGGTGCCGCTGCGGCGGGAGTTGCGCAAGTGCAAGGTTGTGGCCGGCACGGTCACCCGGATCGACCACGACCGCAAGACCGCCGTCGTGCAGCCGATCAGCGGCCCGACCCGGGAGATTCAGTACGACCACGTGGTGGTTGCCCCCGGTTCGGTCTCCCGCACCCTGCCGATCCCCGGCCTGCACGAACACGGCATCGGGTTCAAGACCATCGGTGAGGCCATCTTCCTGCGCAACCACGTGCTGGACCGGCTCGACGTGGCAGCCGCCACCACCGACCCGGACGTGCGCAGCCGTGCGCTGACGTTTGTCTTCGTCGGCGGTGGTTACGCCGGCATCGAGGCGCTCGCCGAGATGGAGGACATGGCCCGGGACGCGCTGCGCTACTACCCGGAGCTGAAGCCGGAGGACATGCGCTGGGTGCTGGTCGAAGCCACCCAGCGGGTGCTGCCCGAGGTCGACCGGGACATGGGCGCCTACACGGTGCAGCAGCTGCTCAAGCGGAACATGGACATCCGCCTGGACACCCGGCTGGAGTCCTGCGTCGACGGGGTGGCGAAGCTCTCCGACGGGTCCAGCTTCCCGTCCGACACGATCGTCTGGACGGCCGGCGTCAAGCCGTCGCCGATGCTCGACGCGACCGACTTCCCGCGCGACGAGCGGCGCCGCGTCACCTGCCTGCCCACCCTCCAGATCGTGGACGGCGACCGGGTGGTCGAGGGCGCGTGGAGCGCCGGCGACTGCGCCGCGGTGCCGGACCTGACCAAGGAGCCGGGCAACTTCTGCTCGCCCAGCGCGCAGCACGCGGTCCGGCAGGCCGCCCGGATGGCCGACAACATCGCGAACGTGATCCGCGGGCGCGAGCCGGTCGACTACAAGCACAAGCACGTGGGCAGCGTGGCCAGCCTCGGCCTGCACAAGGGCGTGGCGCAGGTCTACGGCGTGAAGATGACCGGCTGGCCGGCCTGGTTCATGCACCGCACCTACCACATGTCACGGATCCCGTCGTTCAACCGCAAGGTCCGGGTCGTGGTCGACTGGTCGCTGGCGTTCTTCCTCAAGCGCGAGGTGGTCGCCCTGGGTCAGCTGCACGACCCGCGCGAGGAGTTCGCCGAGGCGTCCGCCCCGCCGGTCGGCGCGCGCGTCTGAGACAACCGGAAAGGGCCCTTCCCGTACGGGAGGGGCCCTTCGCCGTTTCCGCGGTCAGAACCGCCAGGTCCAGGCGTCGGCGATCCGGGTGCCCGGCCCGAAGAGCTGCTCCAACGTCCGGCGCAGGGTTTCGGCGTGCGGCGCGTCGTCGGTGAGCGCCACGCAGGAGGCGCCCCAGAACTCGATGTCCCGGGTGGCCTGCCGGCGCTGCCGGTCGCCCACCGCGGGCGCCACGCCCCGTTTGGCCACGTCGGCCAGCAGGGCGGAGGTGGGGCGCTGCCAGGTGCCCATGGTGGCCGAGCCGTTGCGGCCGTACGGGCCGATGAAGAAGCCCTCCGGCATGCCGAAGGCGGCGTCGGCGGCGGTGCCCCAGCGCATCGGCCACGGGTCCTTCGGGGTGGCCGTGGGCACCGGCACCAGCACCCCGCCGGGGCGTACGCACTGCCGCCAGTGCCCGCCGCTGACGAACTCGGGCAGCGGCGGCCGGTCGGTGGTGGGCAGCGGCGCGGGGAAGACGCTGAGCAGGGCCGCGCCGACTGCGACGGGGACCAGCCGGCGGGCCGGCCCCCGCTCGCCCAGCGCCCGGTGTACGGCCAGCGTGAGCACCGTCCCGACCAGCGGCAGCACCGCCAGGCCGAACCGCATCGGCAGCGCGCCCTCCACCACCGGCAGGCCGGCCAGCAGGGCGTACGGGCCGGGCACCCCGGTCCGCTCCCCGCCGACCACCACCTCGGGGCCCAGCGAGAGCGCCGCCATGACCAGCGCCCCGGCGAGGCAGGCGACGACCAGGGCGCGCCGGCCCAGCCAGGCGGCGCACCCGACGGCCACCAGCAGCAGCGGCCTGCCCAGGAAGGTGTTGAACTCGGCCGGGCCGGTGGTCAGCCGGGCCGCGTCGGCGCCACCCAGCACGGTCAGCGCGGAGAGCCGGGTCCAGCCGGTCAGGTCGGCGGAGAAGTAGTGCGGGCTGAACATCCCGTCGGAGACGCCCTGCGGCCCGGCGAACTGGAGCCACAGCGGGTACGCCAGCACGAGCAGGGCCAGCCCGGCGGCGCACATCAGCCCGCCGGCGAAGCCGGGCAGCGCCCGGCGCAGCAGCGCCCGGTCGGTCAGCCCGTACGCGACGGCCATGACCAGCAGGGTGAGCGCGGTGAGGAAGAGCACCTCCTCGCCGACGAAGACCTGGAGGGTGACGGCGGCGGCCAGCCCGAGCGCCGAGGTGGCCAGCCGGCGGCGGTCCGGGCCGTCCGGGCGGCCGGCCGGGTCGGCGGCGCGGAGCAGCCGGATCACCAGCCAGACGATCACCGGGACCAGCCACTGGGCGGTCATGTGCAGGTGCGCGTTGCTCTGCGACACCATGCCCGGGCCGAAGCCGCAGAGCGCCGCGCCGAGCCCGGCGGCGAGCCGGCGGGCCCGCAGCGTCCGGGTGAGGAGCAGGTACCAGGCCAGCGCCGTGCCGGCCAGGTTGGCCGCGGCCAGCAGGGCGAAGGTGACCGGTGCCCCGAGGACGAGGGTGACCGGGGCGAGCAGCACGCCGAGCGCGATGACCGTGGTGTTGGTCATGAGGTTGACCCCGTCCGGCGCGTTCAGCCGGTCGGTGATCAGGCCGAAGTCGCCGAGCAGGGCGCGCGAGTCGACGGTCAGGAGCCACTCGTAGAGGGTCTGGTCGGCCGGGTTGAGGGCGAGCACCCGCTGCCCGGGCGCCGGCCACAGCCCGTGGGTGAGCCAGCCGGCGAGCGCGGCGAAGAGCAGGCCGGCCAGCAGGTCCGCCCGGTGCCGGCGGCCGGCGGCCAGCAGCCGGGCCGCCCGGCCCGGTCGGACCGCCGGGTCGAGTCGGACTGCCTGGTCGCGGTCGGGCCCGGGGGCCGTGCGGGCGGCGCTGGTCACGGCCTCGACCATATCGGCCGGGCCCCGCGGGGTACGCCGGGCCGCGACGCAGCCGCTACGGTGAGATCTGCACCGCCGCGTGTCGACGCGCCGGTGTCACCCGCCCGGGTGGTGGAACGGCAGACACGGCCGCCTTAAAAGCGGCTGCCGAAAGGCGTGCGGGTTCGACCCCCGCCCCGGGCACCACACTCTCAGCTTTCCCACAGCTTCGCGCGGCGCGCGGCGTTGCCCCCGCGTTTACCCTGGAGAGGCACGTTCACGTGCATCGACCCCCTGAGGGAGGCCTGAGAAGTGAAGACCTCGAACCCGGTGCTCGCCCGGCTCGGCCAGGCGGCTGAGCGGGAGCGGGCGGCCGGGTACGCCCAGCCCGGGCCGTACGGTCAGCCCGGATATCCGCAGCAGTACCAGCAGTACCCGCAGCAGCAGCCGTACCCGACCGGCCACGGCTACCCGGCGGCCCCGCCCACCGTGACCCCGATGACCCTCGACGACGTGGTCGTCAAGACGGTGCTGATGCTCGGCATCCTGGGCGCCTCCGCCGCTGCGGCCTGGGTGCTCGTGCCCGACGCCCTGACCGGCGTCGCCTGGATCGGCGCCGCGGTGGTCGGCCTGGTCCTCGGCCTGGTCATCTCGTTCTCCCGGATGGCCAACCCGGCGCTCGTGGTGGCGTACTCGATCGTCGAGGGCGTCTTCGTCGGCATGGTCAGCAAGACGTTCGACACGCTCTACGACGGCATCGTGCTCCAGGCGGTGGTCGCCACCTTCGGCGTCTTCTTCCTGATGGCGGTGATCTACAAGGCGCGGATCATCCGGGCCACCCCGAAGTTCGCCCGCATCATGGTGGCGATCATCGCGGGTCTCTTCGGCGTCATGCTGATCAACCTGGTGCTCGCGCTCTTCGGCGTCAACACCCACCTCCGCGACGGCAGCCCGCTGGCCATCGGGTTCAGCCTGGTCTGCATCGTGGTCGCCGCGCTGAGCTTCGTGCTCAACTTCGCGGAGATCGAGGAGGGCGTCCGGATGGGGCTCCCGCAGCGCTACTCCTGGACGGCCGCGTTCGGCATCGTGGTCGGCCTGGTCTGGCTCTACCTGGAGATCCTCCGGCTGCTCAGCTACTTCCAGGGCGACGACTGACCAACCCCGCCCGACCTGCGACGCCCGCCTGCCGCGCCCGCGGCGGCGGGCGTCGTCGTTTGCCCGTCGCCGCCGGGCCGCCCGGGGCAGAGTGGAGCCGGGTACGTCGGCGCGAGGAGGTCGCGGTGCGCAGTGCCAACCCGGTGCTGGACCGGCTGGACGACGTCGGCCGGAGCGACCGGCAGGTGCTCGGCCTGGGGGCCGCCGACACGATGACGGTGGCCGACGTGGTCAGCCGGACCGTCGGGCTGCTGCTGCTCACCGGCGTCACCGCGGCGGTGGCCTGGGTGGTCGTGCCGCAGGCGGTGTGGATCTCCGCGGCGCTGGCCGGCAGCGCCCTGGCCAGCCTGGCGCTCGTGCTGGTCATCTCGCTGAAGCAGCTCACCAACCCGCCGCTGATCGCCGGGTACGCGGTGCTCCAGGGGCTGCTGCTCGGCGTGGCGAGCCGGGCCTTCGAGCTGGTCTACCCCGGCATCGTGGCGCAGGCGGTGGTCGGCACGTTCGGGGTCTTCCTCGGCATGGCGCTGCTCTACCGGGCCCGGCTGATTCGGGCCACCCCGCGGCTGGCCCGGCTGGTCGTCGGCACGCTCATCGGCATCGTGGCGATCGGCCTGGTCAACCTGGTCACCTACCTGTTCACCGGGCGGCAGGGCGTCGAGGTCTACAGCCTCTCCGCGCGGGTGGGCTGGCTGCCGTACCTCTTCTCGGTGGTCGCGATCATCGCCGGGGCGCTCAGCTTCGTCCTCGACTTCGACCTGGTCGAGCGGTCCGCCCGCAACGGCCTGCCCCGCCGGTACGCCTGGTTCTGTGCCTTCGGCCTGCTGGTCGGGCTGATCTTCCTGTACTGGCAGATCCTGCGCCTGCTCAGCTACGTCCGCCGCTGACCGTACGACAACGCGGGCTCGGCGACCTGGAGCCGTCGTAGACTCGGCCGCGATGAGCGCAGCGGAACTGGACCGGGCGGTGGCGCTGCTGGTCCGACAGGTCGGGCACTGGGAGCAGCCGCGCTGGTCGGCGGCGGCCGAGAGCGGCAACGTGTCCCGCGCCGACCTGGTGCACAAACTGGTCCAGGAGATCGCCAACCTGGCGGCCGACGCCGAGGGGGAGCCGCGCCGCGAGGTGCCCCGTCTCCCCAGCGACCTGGCCCTGCCCGATCAGCTCCGGGTGGTCGCCGCCGACCTGCTGGCGGCCGGCGCGCCGGAGCCCGTGCTGGCCGGGGCAGCCACCGCGGTCGCCCGGACCCGGTCCGCGCTCTAGCCGGCGCTCAACCCGTCAGCCAGCGCCGCACCTTCCGGCGGCGGGCCCGCTCGCGCGCCTTCGCCAGCGCCGGCCCGGCCCGGTCGGCCACCGCGGCCTGCCGGGCGTGCAGCAGGCCATAGGTGAACGTGTTCTCCCCGTCGGCGTACGCCCGCAGCGCCTGCTCGCGCAGCACCTCGCGGGTCACCACCGAGTCCTGGTGCGCGCCGAGCGCGTCCTGGAGGTCCTTGAACCGGTCCACCAGCTTCGCGGGGGGCCTGCGCACCTCGACGGCGTACCGGGCCCGCTTGCCCGCCTTGCGGGCCTCGTGCAGGGCGGTGTCGTCCCCGCCCACCAGCGCCCGGTCCAGCCGCTCGTCGAAGCGGGTCACCGCCCGGCGCACCCGCCGGGTCACCCAGCGGGGCCGTACGCCGCCCGCGGTCGGCCCCTCCACCAGCGCGTCCAGGCGGCGCAGCAGGTCGGTGTAGCGGTCGGAGCCGAGCGCGGCACGCAGCCCGTCGAGGGCGGTGGCCAGGTCGGCGGCGAACCGTTCGGCGAACCGCGCCGGCACCGGGCCGAGCACCAGCTCCGCGGGTTCGGCGTGGACCGCGTCGGCCAGCCGGGCGGCCATCACCTGGACGTCCCGGACCGGCCCGAGCTGCGCGCCCAGCCAGCGCAGCTCCGCCCGCACCTGCTCGCTCTCCGCCCGGTCCCACAGCCCCCGGAAGGTCCGCAGCGTCGAGCGGAGCCGGCGGACGGCCACCCGCATGTCGTGCACGGCGTCCTCGTCGCCGCCGAGCGCGCCGGCATGGTGGCCGACCAGCGTGTCGCGCTGGGCGGTGAGGTAGTCGACCACGGGCGCGGCCGCCGGGTCGGCGGGCGTCGGCCGGGTGGCGGCGAGCCGGCCGCCCAGCGCGCGGTGCGACTTCGAGACCGGTACCGTCCGGGCGCCCGCCGCACGCAGCCGGTCGTCCACGGCGTCGAGCAGCGCCTCGTCGCCCTCAACCAGCTCGATCTCCAGCTCGTGCCAGGCCTGCCGCTCGCCGCTCACCAGGTCCTCGGCGTGGACGTCGTCCTCGGCCACCTCGGCCAGCGGGCGGCCCGCCGCGTCGAGCAGGCGGCGTTCCCGGCGGCGGGTGACGACCCGCGCGGCCGGGGCGACCGGGCGCCCACGGGACGCGCCGCGGAAGAGCGCCACCAGCTCGGCCGGCGGCTCGGCGTCCTCCGGCCCGGCCGGGAACTGGTGCTCGGTGCGCGCGCCGCCGACCGCGCCCACCTTCAGGTGCCAGCCCGCGTCGTGCCCGCCGGTCCGCCGCCGCAGCGCGTAGCCGCTGCGGGCCAGCCGCAGGTCGGCGGTGTCCCAGTAGACCGCGTCCAGGTCGAGGGCGGTGGCGTCGGACGTCGTCGCGACGCCACCGCACCCGGTCAGGTCGGGCAGCCGGAATCCCTCGTCGCCGGAGTACTTGCGTTCGCGTTCCACGACGGTCGCCATGGCGCCTCCCGTACCCGGCTCGTGCTGCGGGGAACCGGCCTCAGTTCAGGCGTTCGAGCACCATGGCCATGCCCTGGCCGCCGCCGACGCACATGGTCTCCAGACCGATGGTCCTGTCGTGCCACTCCAGCGCGTTGAGCAGGGTGCCGGTGATGCGGGCGCCGGTCATGCCGAACGGGTGGCCGACGGCGATCGCGCCGCCCATCACGTTCAGCTTCTCCTCGGGGATGCCGAGCTGCCGGTACGACGGGATCACCTGGGCGGCGAACGCCTCGTTGATTTCGACCAGGTCGACGTCGTCGATGGTCATGCCGGCCCGCTTCAGCGCCTGCTTGGACGCCTCGACCGGACCGAGGCCCATGATCTCCGGCGACAGCGCGGTGACGCCGGTGGAGACGATCCGGGCCAGCGGGGTGAGCCCCAGCTCCTGCGCCCGCTGAGCGCTCATGATCACCACGGCGGCCGCGCCGTCGTTGAGCGGGCAGCAGTTGCCGGCGGTGATCCGGCCGTCCGGGCGGAAGACCGGCTTCAGGCCGGCCACGGCCTCCAGGCTCACCCCGGGGCGCGGGCCGTCGTCGGTGCTCACCACGGTGCCGTCCGGCGTGGTGACCGGGGTGATCTCGCGGGCCCAGAAGCCGTCCGCGATCGCCTTCTCGGCGAGGTTCTGGCTGCGGACGCCGAACGCGTCCATGTCCTCGCGGGTGACGTCGTGGACCTGGGCGAGGTTCTCCGCCGTCTGCCCCATGGTCAGGTAGATGTCGGGAAGCTGGCCGGCCTCGCGCGGGTCGGTCCACACCTCGGCGCCGCCCTGGGCCCGGGCCGCGGAGCGCTCGCGCGCCGCCGCGAAGCGCGGGTTCTCCCAGCCGCCGCCGACCAGCGCCTGCGCCTCCGGCGGAAGGGTGTCCGAGTTGCCCCGCGCGTACCGGGAGACGGTCTCGACGCCGGCGGAGATGAAGACGTCGCCCTCACCCGCCCGGATCGCGTGCATGGCCATCCGGGTGGTCTGCAGCGAGGAGGCGCAGTAGCGGGTCAGCGTGGCGCCGGGCAGGCCGTCGAGGCCCAGCAGGGTGGCGACCACCCGGGCCATGTTGAAGCCCTGCTCGCCGCCGGGCAGACCGCAGCCCAGGTAGAGGTCGTCGATGGTGGTGGGATCGAGCGCCGGGACCTTGTCGAGGGCGGCCTGGACGATCGTGGCGGCGAGGTCGTCCGGGCGGACCTCCCGCAGGGAACCCTTGAACGCGCGGCCGATGGGGGACCGGGCGGTGGCGACGATGACGGCGTCGCGGGGCGACTCAATCGGCATGAACCAACGTTAACCCGCCGGTAACTTGTGGCGGAAGCCGCGCGGCGGGCGGGAAATGTCACCCCGCCGGGGCTCAGTGGTGGTGCCGGTAAGCGACCGCGGCGGCCGCCTCGACCGCCGGGAGCAGGG
Source organism: Micromonospora sp. NPDC005299 (assembly GCF_042872345.1). NCBI lineage: Bacteria > Bacillati > Actinomycetota > Actinomycetes > Micromonosporales > Micromonosporaceae > Micromonospora > Micromonospora sp. NPDC005299. The sequence continues at coordinate 58,577 of NZ_JBIAKG010000014.1, read as the reverse complement.
CGTGCGCCCAGACCCGGTAGCCGTCGGCGGAGGGGTGGAAGCCGTCGTGGCAGAGGGTGCCGGCGTCCGCCCGGAACACCGGGCCGGTCTCGGTGCCCAGGTCGACGACGCTGCCCCCGGCGTCGAGCACGGCGGTCGTCTGGGCACGTGCCATCCGTCGCCCCGCCCAGCCGAGCACCTGCCGCAGCGGGGACGCGACCGCGCGGACCGCGCCGAGGTCGGGGCAGGTGCCCACGACCACCTCGACGTGCGCCTCGCGTAGCCGGCGCACCGCCGAGCCGAGGTAGGCCGCCGCGTCGGCCGGGCGGGCCAGCCCGGTGGCGTCGTTCGCCCCGATCAGGATCACCGCCACGTCGGGCCGCTCGCCGAGCAGCGCCCGGGCCACCTGGGTGGCCAGGTCGGTGGAGCGGGAGCCGGACACCCCGACGCTGGACAGGTGCACCCGCCGGCCGGTGGATCCCTCGCTCAGCAGCTGGGCGAGCAGGCCGCCGATGGTCTCCTCGAAGCGTTCGACGCCGACGCCGAGCGCCGACGAGTCGCCGAGCAGCACCAGCCGCAGCGGCGGGGCGTCCGCCCGGCCGACCGTGGCGCGCAGCGCGAGGCCCAGCTCGGGCTGGGCGTATTCCCGGCTGCGGGCGGCGATGGCCTGCCCGGCGAGGACCACCGCCCCGCCCACCGTGCCGGCGAGCAGGGAGAGCGCGGCGGCCCGACCAAGCCGGACCGCCAGCTCGTTACGCTCGGTCATGACGACACCTCCCCAGCTCCCACGGCCCGTGGGCCGGTCTGCTCGTGGCGAACGGCGTCGACATGAGCATGGCACACGTTGTGCCTGCTGATGATGCCTCCGCTGCCCCGCTCATGCCAGCCCCTCCACCTGGGCCGAGTCGGCGGCGGCACCGGGCTGGGGCACCGCGCCGACGCCGAAGAAGGCCCGTCGCCGAAGCTGCGCCCAGCGCCCACCGGGCCCGCGCTCGCGGCCCCGGACCTGGGCGCCGCTGACCTCGGTGCCGGCGTGCCGGGCCGCCTCCTGGGCCGCCTCGGGGAGCGACCGTACGCCTTCCGCGACGGCAAGCAAGGACCGGCGTTCCTGGCCGGCGCCCAACGCGGACAGCACGGTGGGCAGCAGTGCCGCCGCAGCGACCGCGTACCCCTCCGCGGACGGGTGGAACCGGTCCCAGGCGAACATCCGGGTCGGCTCGGCGGCGAACCGCGGCCCGAGCAGGTCGCCGAGGGAGACCGTCCAGCCGCCCGCCTCGACCACCGCCACCGTCTGGGCGGCGGCGAGCTGGCGGCTCCAGCGTCGGGCCAGCCAGCGCAGCGGCGGCTGGATCGGCCGGATCGCGCCCAGGTCGGGGCAGGTGCCGACGACCACCTCGCAGCCGGCGGCCCGCAGCGTGCGAACCGCGTCGACCAGGTAGCGCACGGCCACCGAGAGCGGCGTGCGGTTGGTGACGTCGTTGCCGCCGACCAGGACGACCGCGATGTCCGGTTCGACCTCAAGAGCCGACTCGACCTGCGGCTTCAGCCCGGTGGACAGGGCACCCACCACGGCGAACCGGTGCAGCCGGACCGGCCGGTGCAGCCGGCGGGACAGCCCGGTGGCGAGCAGCGCGCCCGGGGTCTCCCGGCGGCGGTGCACGCCGTAGCCGGCGGCCGAGGAGTCGCCGAGGATCACCACGGTGATCGGCGGGCCGGGGAACTTCGCGCCGTAGACGCCGTCGCAGCGTGGCGGGGGCGCCTCGGCCATGGGGATGGTGCGCCGGGCCTGGCGGGCCTGACCGAGCAGCACCCCGCCCGTGACGACGGTGGCCGCCACCGTGGCGCCCGTGCCGATCGCCGTCACGCGGGCGATCCGCCGGGCGCGCTGCCAGCCGCCCGGCACGACGGAACCAGCGTCCCCCATGCACCGACATTATCGCGCCGCCACGACACCCGCTCTCCCCGTGATCGTCACGGCTGGGACGGGACGGTTCCGGGTACCGGTAGGTCAGGGGCGGGCTTGCGCCGGGCCCGCACCCTGGTCGAGCGGAAAGGGGCGAGGAGATGGGTAAGACGTTGAAGCGGAGCGCGGCCTTCACCGCGCTGGCCCGGGCGCTGGCGGCCGGGGCCCGGGGTGGGCCGTCGCTGGGCGCCCGGCTGGCGGCGCTGCCCCGGATGATCCGGGCTACCGCCCGGGGTGAGTACGACGGCGGCCTGCGGCTGGCCCTGATGGCCGGGGCCACGGCGTACATCGTCTCGCCGATCGACCTGCTGCCGGAGATCCCGCTGGCGATCTTCGGCCTGGCCGACGACGCGGTGATGGTCACCTGGCTGGCCGGCAGCGTGCTCGCTGAGACCGAGCGCTTCCTGGAGTGGGAGGCACGTCGCAGGTCCGTCATCCCGGGGCATGTGGGGCCCTGACGGCACGTACCCTGGGCGACGAACTGACGACTTTCCGGCCGCCCCACGACGGCGGCGCAACGAAGGGCACAACGAGGTGCAGTACTACGACAACGTGGTCGACCTGATCGGCAACACCCCGCTGGTACGCCTGCGCAACGTCACCGAGGGCATCCAGGCGACCGTGCTGGCGAAGGTGGAATACGTCAACCCGGGCGGTTCGGTCAAGGACCGGATCGCGCTGCGGATGGTCGAGGACGCCGAGAAGGCCGGGCTGCTCCAGCCGGGCGGCACGATCGTCGAGCCGACCAGCGGCAACACCGGCGTCGGGCTGGCCCTCGTCGCCCAGCTCAAGGGCTACAAGTGCGTCTTCGTCTGCCCCGACAAGGTCAGCCAGGACAAGCAGGACGTGCTGCGGGCGTACGGCGCCGAGGTGGTGGTCTGCCCGACCGCCGTGGCGCCGGAGGACCCGCGCTCCTACTACAACGTCTCCGACCGGCTGGCCCGCGAGATCCCCGGCGCCTGGAAGCCCAACCAGTACAGCAACCCGGCCAACCCGCGCTCGCACTACGAGACCACCGGGCCGGAGATCTGGCAGCAGACCGAGGGGCGGCTCACCCACTTCGTGGCGGGCGTCGGCACCGGCGGCACCATCTCCGGCATCGGCCGCTACCTGAAGGAGGCGTCCGAGGGGCGGGTCCGGGTGGTCGGCGCGGACCCGGAGGGTTCGGTCTACTCCGGCGGCACCGGCCGGCCCTACCTTGTCGAGGGCGTCGGCGAGGACTTCTGGCCGGAGACCTACGACCGGGCCGTGGCCGACGAGATCGTCGAGGTGTCGGACAAGCAGTCCTTCGAGATGACCCGGCGGCTGGCCCGTGAGGAGGGGCTGCTGGTCGGCGGCTCCTGCGGCATGGCCGTGGTGGCCGCCCTGGAGGTGGCCCGCAAGGCCGGCCCGGACGACGTGGTCGTGGTGCTGCTGCCGGACAGCGGCAAGGGCTACCTGTCGAAGATCTTCAACGACACCTGGATGGCCCGCTACGGCTTCCTGGACAACTCGGGCACCGAGCCGACCGTGGCCGCCGCGCTCGCCGGCAAGCCGGGCGGCCTGCCCGAGCTGGTGCACGTCCACCCGACCGAGACGGTCCGCGACGCGATCGACTACATGCGCGAGTACGGCGTCTCCCAGCTCCCGGTGCTCAAGGCCGAGCCGCCCGTGGTGACCGGCGAGGTGGCCGGCTCGATCGCCGAGAAGGACCTGCTCGACGCGCTCTTCACCGGCCAGGCCCACCTGCACGACACGATCGAGCGGCACATGGCCGACCCGCTGCCCATGATCGGTGGCGGCCAGCCGGTGAGCGAGGCGGTCGCGCTGCTGGAGAAGGCCGACGCCGCGCTGGTGCTGGTCGACGGCAAGCCGAAGGGCGTGCTGACCCGGCAGGACCTGCTCGCCCACCTCGGCGCCCGCTGACCCACCTCGACACGAGGGCCGCACCCCGGGCGGGGGTGCGGCCCTCGTTCGCGTCAGCGGCTCAGCTCGGTGGGCACCGCCACCACGTCCACGTACGCGCCCTTGCGCAGCACGGTGACCGGCAGGCGGGCGCCGATCGCCGGGCCGAGCATCAGCCGCTGCAGGCCCTGGCCGTCCTGCACGGGCCGGCCGCCGGCTGCCACGATCACGTCGCCGAGGTAGAGCCCGGCCATCCCGGCCGGGCTGCCCGGCACCACCTCGACCACGCGCAGCCCGCGCCGCTGCCCGGTCCGGGCGGTGATCTCCGGTGGCAGCGGCACCGGCACGCCGGCCACGCCCAGCCAGGCCCGCCGAACCCGGCCGTCGGCGGTGAGGTCGGCGATGATCTGCCGGGTGGTGGCGTTGACCGGCACGGCCAGCCCGAGGCCGTACCCGGCGACCGCCGTGTTGACCCCGACCACCCGGCCGGCCGAGTCGGCCAGCGCGCCGCCGGAGTTGCCCGGATTGAGTGCGGCGTCGGTCTGGATGACGTCCTCGATGAGCCGGGTGAGCCGCCCGTCGCGGGCCGGCAGTGACCGGCCCAGCCCGGAGACCACCCCGGCGGTGACCGACCCGGCCAGCCCCAGCGGGTTGCCGACGGCGACCACCAGTTGGCCGATCCGCAGCCGGTCCGCGTCGCCCAGCTCCACCGGCGGCACGGTCACCCGCTCCGCCCGCAGTACGGCCAGGTCGGAGAGCGGGTCGGCGCCGACCACCCGGAAGCGGGTCTCGGTGCCGTCGCCGAAGGCGGCCGACCCGTCCTGGGCGCCCTGCACCACGTGGGCGCTGGTGAGCAGCAGCCCGTCCGGGCCGATCACCACGGCCGAACCCGCGCCGGCGCCGAGCGGGGTCCGCACCGCCAGGGCGGCCACGCTGGGCAGCACCCGGGCGGCCACGCCGGTCACCACCCGGGAGTACGCGTCGAGCGCGGCGTCCTCCGCCCCCTCGGTGTGCTCGGTGTCCATGCCGGTCCCAACGCGCCGGCATCGACGCCCATGCCCCGATCCGCTCAGAGCGAACGGCGGTAGCGGAGTTGGGGGACGAGGGTGGTGCCGATGACGTCGTCGCGCTGCTCGCCGGTGAAGGTCCAGCCGCCGCGCTCGTAGAACCGGCGGGCGGTCGCGTTCTCCCGCAGCACCCAGAGCGCCGCCCGGGACCAGCCGCGGGCCCGCATCGCGTCGAGGGCGTCGACCATCAGTGCCCGACCGGTGCCCCGGCCCCGCTCGGCCGGCTCCAGGTGGATGGCGTTGAGCAGGCCGGTGGCCGGGTCGCCCTCGTCGTCCGGCCCCAGGTAGCTGAAGCCGACGAGCCGGCCGTCCCGCTCGACCACGGTCATCCGGTGGTCGGCGCCTTCCCAGGTCACCCGCTCCGTCCAGTACCGGCCCATCGCCTCCGGGGTCGGATCCGCCAGCGCCTCCGGGGGCAGGAACGACGAGTACGCCGCGACCCGGGACCGTTGATGCAGGGCGCCGACCGCCATGAGGTCGGCCTCGGTGGCGGGGCGCAGGGAGACCGTCACCCGGCCGAGGCTACCCGCCGGGGCGGCACCGGCACGGTCATCAGGTCCTCGGCGATCACCAGTTCCCCGGCGAACGCGGAGGCCTCGTCGGCGAAGCGGCGCGGGTCCGCGTACCGCTGGGAGAAGTGGGTGAGCACGAGCGTGCGTACGCCCGACTCGGCCGCCACCCGGGCGGCCTGGCCGGCGGTGAGGTGGCCGACCTCGGCGGCCAGGGCCGCCTCCGACTCCAGGAAGGTCGACTCGATGACCAGCAGGTCGGCGTGCTCGGCCAGGGCCCACACGCCGTCGCAGAGCCCGGTGTCCATGACGAAGGCGAACCGCTGCCCGGGTCGGGTCACGCTCACCTCGTCCCGGGTGACGTGGCGTCCGTCCAGGTCCAGGTGGCCGTCGCGGAGGAGCTGCCCGACCGCCGGACCGGCGATGCCGTACGCGAACAGCTTCTCCGGCAGCATCCGGCAGCCGTCCGGCTCGACGAGCCGGTAACCGTACGTCTCGATGGGGTGCCGCAGCCGGCGGGCCTCCAGCGTGCCGATGCCCAGCGTGATCCGCTGCCCGTCCGCCTCGATGGGCTCGACGGCCAGCTCGGCGGTCTCGTAGAAGCTCGTCGCGTGGCGCAGCCGGGCGAAGTATTCGGCGCCGCCGGCGGGGAAGTGCACGGCCACCGGGTGCGGTACCCGGTCCAGGGAGAGCCGCTGGATCATGCCGGGCAGGCCCAGGCAGTGGTCGCCGTGGAAGTGGGTGACGCAGATCCGGGTCAGGTCGGTGGCGGAGATCCCGGTGTGCAGCATCTGCCGCTGGCTGCCCTCGCCGGGGTCGAAGAGGAGCACCTCGTCGTCCCAGCGCAGCAGGTAGCCGTTGTGGTTGCGCTGCCGGGTGGGTGCCTGACTGGCCGTACCGAGGATCGCCAGCTCGCGCATCGACACGGCGGCCTCCTCCCAGCCGGGCTGACCGGTCCGGCTCCGCCGGACATGAAGCGACCCCCGGGGCTTCCGCGCTCGCGCGCGGGCCGGCTGGACTGGGCCGGCACCCCGGGGGTCGGGTGGCTGTCGTGGTTTCGCCGCACCGCTGCCACACGGTCTCGACGATGGTGCCTTGTGCCCGCCTCGCGGCGGACGGGATTTCACTGTCGAGGACAGCGGCTAGCGGACAGCCACCTCACGAGTCCGATTGCTATACAAGTCTGGACCACCTCCTTTCCCGTGTACCGCCACGCTATCGACTTCCCGTCGGGCTCGGCAACGGATTTGGATCACAGGCCCGACCCGGAATCAGGAGCGCCGGCCCGATCAGTCCACGCCGATCGGGCCCTCGCGTGGCCCCTCCGCGGAGGCGGGCTGGACGGCCAGCGACGGGAAGTCGGCCAGGTCGCCCTCGGGTTCGGCGTCCCACTCGGGGAAGACCAGCGGCTTCTGGAGATAGAGGCAGAGCAGGTGGGCGAGGTGCCGCAGCCCGTCCAGGTGGGTGCGCTCGTGCCCGTGGGTGGCGTCCACGCCGAAGCCGAGCAGCGCCACCCGGGCATGCGCGCCCGCCTCGACCGCCGCCGCCACGTCCGAGCGGTAGTAGTCGAAGACGTCGCGGACCAGGTGGACGCCGTGCTCCCGGGCGATCGCGGCCAGGTGCCGGGTGAGGTGGTAGTCGAACGGGCCCACCCCGTCGCCCATGGCCAGCGTGGCGGCGTCCTCCCGGGACTGCTGACCGGGCGCGACCACCGCGGCGTCCACCGAGACGATCTCCGCGACGTCGGGGTCGAGGCCGTGGCTGGCCCCGTGCCCGATCTCCTCGGTGACCGTGACCAGCAGGTGCGCGGTGACCGCCGGCGTGACGCCCGCGTCGACCATCGCCTTGAACGCGGTCAGCACCGCGGCCACCCCGGCCTTGTCGTCCAGGTGCCGGGACTTGACGTACCCGCTCGGGGTGATCGTCGGGTTGGCGAGCAGCGCGACGAAGTCCCCGGCGTCGACGCCGAGCGCCCGGAGCCCGGCCTCGTCGGTGACCGGCTCGTCGACCCGGACCTCGACCAGCTCCCAGCCGACGCCCTGGAGGTCGACGCCCTCGTTGTAGCGGTGCCCGCTGGCCTTCAGCGGCAGCACCTGGCCGGTGAGCACCCGGTCCAGGTCGTCGGTGAAGATCCGCACCTGAGCGCCCTCGGCGAAGCGGGCGCTGTGCGTGCCGATCGGCTTCACCTCCAGCCGGCCGTTGTCCTTCAGCCGCTTCACCATGCCGCCGATGGTGTCGGTGTGCACCACGATCGCCCGGTCGGCGCCGGTCGACCGCGGCCCGGGCAGGGACGCGCTCAGCGCCCCGCGCCGGGTCAGCGTCGAGCCGATGCCGAGCGCCGAGAGCCGCTCACCCACGTACTGCTGCACGTGGTCGGTACGCCCCGACGGGCTGGGGATCTCCAGCAGCTCCACCAGCACCTGGCGCAGGTAGTCGAGGTCGAGCTCCAGCGGCTTCGGGCTCACGCGGCCCCTCCCGTGCCGGCCGGCGACCAGAGCCGCCGCGGCGCCCGGGTGCCGGGGAAGAGCAGGTCGACGAAGCGTTCGGCGGTCGGCTGCGGCTCGTGGTTGGCCAGGCCGGGCCGCTCGTTCGCCTCGATGAACACGTGCTCCGGCCGGTCGGCGGCGGGAACCAGCAGGTCCAGCCCGGTGACCGGGATGTCCAGCGCCCGGCTGGCCGTCACGCACGCCTCGGCGATCGCCGGGTGCAGCTCGGCGGTCACGTCGTGGATGGTGCCCCCGGTGTGCAGGTTCGCGGTCCGGCGGACCGCCAGCACCTGCCCCTCGGGGAGCACGTCGTGCATCCGGTAGCCGGCCTCGGCCACCACCTCGCGGGTCATGTCGTCGATGGGGATCCGGGACTCGCCGCCCGTGGCGGCCGCGCGGCGGCGGCTCTGCCGCTCGATCAGCTCGGTGACGTCGTGCACCCCGTCCCCGGTGATCTGCGCGGGCCGGCGGACCGCCGCGGCCACCACCTCGTGGTCGATGACGACCACGCGCAGGTCCTCGCCCTCCCGCAGCTCCTCGATCAGCACGTCCGGGCAGAACCGCCGGGCCAGCTCGACGGCCGCGGTCAGCGCCTCCGGCGTGCGTACCCCGACGGTGATGCCGTTGCCCTGCTCGCCCCGGGCCGGCTTCACCACCACCGGGCCGACGTCGGCCAGGAACGCCAGGTCGTCGGCGTCGCCGGTGGCGGTGCGGCCGCGCGGCACCGACAAGCCCGCCTCGGTGAGGATGCGCCGGGTGACCCGCTTGTCGTCGCAGCGGCTCATCGCCACCGCCGAGGTCAGCTCGGAGAGCGACTCGCGGGTGTGGACCGTCCGGCCGCCGCTGCTCAGCCGCAGCTCGCCCCAGCGGGGATCGGTCACCTCGACCCGGATGCCGCGCCGCATCGCCTCGTCCGCGACGATCTTCGCGTACGGGTTGAGCTCGTCGTAGCCCACGGGCATGGCGGGCAGGAACAGCCGCTCGTTGATCGGGTTCTTCCGCTTCACGCAGAGCGTCGCGGTGCGGTGGAAGCCGAGCCGCTCGTAGAGCCGGATCGCCCCCGAGTTCTCGGCCAGCACCGACAGGTCCACGTACGCCCGGCCCCGCGCGTCGAGCCGGTCGGCCAGCGCGGTGAGCAGCGCCTGACCGGTGCCGGGCGGGGCCGTGTTGAAGTCCACGGTCAGGCACCAGAGGCTGGCGCCGTTCTCCGGGTCGCCGAAGACCGCGACGTGGTCCACCCCGGTGATGGTGCCGACCACCTCGCCGGTGGCGTCCTCGGCGACCAGGTGCAGGAACCGGTCGGTGCCGGCGTTGTCGACCAGCACCTCCACCGGCGCGGTGACCATGCCGTTGCGGGCGTAGATCCGGTTCACCGCGTCCGCGTCGTCCGCGTCGCGCAGCGGCCGGACGGTCAGCCCGGGGACCTCGCCGCCCTCGGTGGCGGCCGGCCGCCGCTCGCCCAGCGGCAGCCGGTAGGTCAGCGACGGGTCGATGAACAGCTCGTCGGGGAGGCGGGAGACCAGCACGTGCGGGTCGCGCAGGTAGATGCAGATGTCCCGGGCGCCGACCGCCTCGGAGCGCAGCACGTCGGCGACCTCGACCTGCTCGGCGAAGGTCTGCCCGAAGACCAGCCGGCCCCAGCCGCAGTCCAGCACCACGCCGGACCCGTCGGCGGGCTGCCGGCGCGGCTCGGGGGTGCCGGGCGCCACCGGGTCGCCGCCCGGGCCGACCCGCTCCCGGCGCCGGCCCGGCAGCCGCTCCCGATCGGTACGCGCCGCCCCGGTCGCGAGGGTGTCGGTCACGGTCAGTCGATTCCGTGGCTCTGGAGCCACATTTCCAGGAGTCCCAGCTGCCACAGCTTGTTTCCGTTCAACGGGGTCAGTTCGGCGTTCGGGTCGGCGAGCAGCGCATCGACGTAGTCGGCGCGGAACAGGTCGCGGCGGCGGGCTTCCGGCGCGGTGAGCGCGTCGCGTACCCGGTCGAGGAGCTTGTCCTCCAGGTGGGTGAGGCCCGGGACGGGGAAGTAGCCCTTCGGCCGGTCGATGACCTCGTGCGGCAGGACCCGCCGGCCGATCTCCTTGAGCACGCCCTTGCCGCCCTGGGCCAGCTTCAGCTCCGGCGGGCAGCTCGCGGCCAGCTCGACGAACTCGTGGTCGAGGAACGGCACCCGGGCCTCCAGCCCGTGCGCCATGGTCATGTTGTCGACCCGCTTGACCGGGTCGTCGGTGAGCATGACCTGGGTGTCGATCCGCAGGCCGGCGTCCACCGCGGTCTGCGCCCCGGGCCGGCCGAGGTGCGCGGCCACGAACTCCCGCGCCGGGTCGCCGTCGGCCAGCCACGCCGGGTTGAGCACCCGGGCCAGGCCGGCCGCGTCGCGGTCGAAGAACGCCGACGCGTACGTCTCCAGCGCCCGCTCCCGGTCCACGCCGGCCAGCGGCGGGTACCAGTGGTAGCCGCCCAGGATCTCGTCCGCGCCCTGACCCGACTGGACCACCCTGACGTGCCGGGCGACCTCCTGGCTGAGCAGCCAGAACGCCACGCAGTCGTGGCTCACCATCGGCTCGCTCATGGCGGCGACGGCGGCCTCCAGCGGCGGCAGCAGGTCGCCGGTGGGCACCCGGATCTGGTGGTGGTCCGTGCCGAAGGTCTTCGCGACCAGGTCGGAGTAGACGAACTCGTCGCCCTCCCGGCCGCCCACCGCGTCGAAACCGATGGAGAAGGTGGCCAGCCCCGACTGGCCCTCGCCGGCCAGCAGCGCGACCACCAGGCTGGAGTCGAGCCCGCCGGAGAGCAGCACGCCCACCGGCACGTCGGCCACCATCCGGCGGCGGACGGCGGTGGTCAGCGACTCCAGCAGCGCGTCCTGCCAGTCCCGCTCGGACCAGCCGGCCCGCTCGGCGGATCGGGTGAAGGCCGGGTCCCAGTAGACCCGGTCGTGGGTGGTGCCGTCCGGCTCGTACACGCGGACCGTGGCCGGGGGGAGCTTGGCGACGCCGCGCAGGATCGTCCGCGGCGGCGGCACGATGCTGTGGAAACTCAGGTAGTGGGCGAGGGCCACGGGGTCGATGCCGGTGTCGACGCCGCCGCCGGCGAGCAGCGCCGGCAGGGTCGAGGCGAAGCGCACCACGCCGGGGCTCTCGGCCAGGTAGAGCGGCTTGATGCCGAGCCGGTCCCGGGCCAGCACCAGGCGGCCGGTGTCGCGCTCGCTGATCGCCACCGCGAACATGCCGACCAGGTGGTCGACGAAGTCGAGCCCCCACTCGGCGTACGCCTTGATGACGACCTCGCTGTCGCCCGCCGAGAAGAAGCGGTGCCCCCTGGCCTGCAACTCCTCGCGCAGCTCGCGGTAGTTGTAGATGCAGCCGTTGAAGACGCCGGTGAGCCCGGCGGCCGGGTCGACCAGCGGCTGGCCGCTGGCGGCCGAGAGATCGATGATCTTCAGGCGGCGGTGGCCGAGGGCGACCGGCCCCTGGGACCAGACCCCGCTGTCATCCGGGCCCCGGTCGCTCATGGTGGCCGCCATCCGCTCCACCGCCGCGACGTCGGCCCGCGATCCGTCCCGTCGGAACTCTCCTGCCAGTCCGCACATGCCGGGCAATGCTGCCAGACGTTGTTGCAGTTCGCCTGTTGAGCTGATGTCGGTGGCGTTACGTCTTTGCTAGGATGCGCGCTCCCGACGAGCCGGCGGCTGGCCTGGGCAAAGATCCGGTAGTCGGGCGGGCCGGGTGCCCGAATCGGACCGGGCCCACGGTGTGACAAACACCGCAGGCCCGGGAAACGCTCGTCGGGTCGGTCAGCCGGCGGTGCGCGCCACGCCCACCGGGCAGCTCAGGCCGTTGGGGCCGTGGTTGCAGTAGCCGTTCGGGTTCTTGGACTCTGGCGCAGGGTGTAGTACTTCGCAGCTGGGACCGCCGACTCCCCACTCACTCATCACCGGGTTGCGGGCCGCGGCCGAACCGTCGGACCTCCTGGGGCCAGCCGCATGCTTCCGCGAGCTTGCCGGCCCACATCCGGGCCGATTCCTCGTCGGCCACGTCCACAACGGTCAGCCCGCCCAGCCACTCCTTGGTTTCGACGTAGGGCCCGTCGGTGAACATCAATGTGCCGCTCGTGGCGTCCGCGCTGAAGACAGGGGCGTCCTCTTCCAGGCCCCCGGCGAACACATATGCCCCGGCTGCCTTGATCTCGTCCACGACCGCCGCAGCGAGCGGCCCGCGCCCGCGAAACCACTCCTCGGTGTGGTCGCCCACCCACTGCTGGTTGAAGTAGATGAGGTACTCGGCCATGTCTGCTCCCTCGTCTCGGGCGGACCTTTGTCTGCCTCCATCTTCGCTACGAACGGCGCCGGGCGGATACGACACCTCAGGCCGGAAATTTCCACGTCGATGTTGGCGGGGGAGCGGTGGTGCGGGTCCGTCACCGGTCCACGTAGGCGAGCGACGCGAGCGATGCGTGCGGTTGTCGTTCCGTTTGGGGTGGCGGCCGGCTCTGTCCAAGAGACTAGTGAAGGTCGGACGGCACCCGGGCGACGCCGACGGGGCAGGTCAGGCCGCTGGGGCCGTGGTTGCAATAACCGTTCGGGTTCTTGGTCGGCGCGAGGTACTGCTGGTGGTAGTCCTCGGCGAAGTAGTAGTCACCGAGGCGGGCGATCTCCGTGGTGATCTCACCCTTGCCGGCCCGCGCCACGATCGGCGCGAACGCGTCCCGCGAGGCCTGCGCGGTGGCCAACTGCTCGTCGGTGGTGACGTAGACGGCCGACCGGTACTGCGTACCGACGTCGTTGCCCTGGCGCATGCCCTGGGTCGGGTCGTGGTTCTCCCAGAAGACCTTGAGCAGGTCCTCGTAGCTGATCTTCGACGGGTCGTAGACCACCTGGACCACCTCGGCGTGCCCGGTCATCCCCGAGCAGACCTCCTCGTACGTCGGGTTCGTGGTGTATCCACCCGCGTAGCCGGCCGACGTGGTGATGACGCCGGGGAGGGTCCAGAACAGCCGCTCGGCACCCCAGAAACAGCCCATCCCGAAGACGGCAACCTGCGCGCCCGGGGGGAATGGGCCCTTCAGCGAGGACGGCAGAACCTCGTGCCGGTCGGCGATCGGCATCGCGATCGGACGGCCCGGCAGGGCCTGGTCGGGAGAGATCATCTCGGCCTTGATGCGGCGAAGGAACACGGTGGGACTCCTCTCTTGGCTTTCCCAGCGTGTGCAACAGCGCCGGTCCCCGGTTCCTTACCCGACGGTCCCGGGCTCAGGCCAGCGCGGCGGCGACCCGGCCCGCGACGTCCTCGGCCTCCGCGTCGTCGGCGTAGCGGGTGCGCGGCCAGAAGAAGCCGCGCAGCCCGTCGCCCTTGGTCCGCGGCACCACGTGGGTGTGCAGGTGGGGGACCGACTGGGACACCTTGTTGTTCATCGCCACGAACGTGCCACCGGACCCCAGACCGGCCTCCACCGCGACGGCGAGCCGCTGCACCAGCCGGAAGTAGCCGGGCAGCGCGTCGGCCGGCAGGTCGGCCAGGCTGACCAGGTGGGTGCGCGGCACCACCAGCACGTGCCCCTTGAACACCGGGCGGGTGTCCAGGAAGGCCACCCCGTCCGCCTCGTCGGCGACCCGGAACGCCGGCACCCCGCCCGCCACGATCCCGCAGAACACGCACCCAGCCACCCGCCCAGGCTAGGTGTTGCCCTGTGCTCTTGCCGGTTTCCCGCGCCGATCTTGGCGACCTGTCGTTCGCCCGGGAACGGCAACTCGCCAAGATCCACACCATGCGCCAGCGCGGGTGCCGGGCGGGTTCCGGGCGGTGGGACGGGCGGGCGGACTAACGTCTCGGGAATGAGTCACGGCTTCGAGACGCTCGCCATCCACGCCGGTCAGGACCCCGAGGCCCGCACCGGCGCGGTGATCCCGCCGATCTATCAGACCAGCACCTACGCCCAGGACGCCGTCGGAGCGCCCCGGGAGGGCTACGAGTACAGCCGCTCCGGCAACCCGACCCGGGACGCGCTCCAGGAGTGCCTGGCGGCGCTGGAGGGCGGGCCGGTGGGGCTCGCCTTCGCCAGCGGCCTGGCCGCCGAGGACGCCCTGCTGCGGACCGTCTGCAAGCCGGGCGACCACGTGGTGATCCCGGACGACGCGTACGGCGGCACCTACCGGCTCTTCGCCAAGGTGGCCGAGCGCTGGGGGCTGGAGTACACCCCGGCCCGGGTCTCCGACCCGGACGCGGTGCGGGCCGCGATCCGCCCCGGCGCCACCCGGATCGTGTGGGTGGAGACGCCGACCAACCCGCTGCTCGGCATCGCCGACATCGCCGCGCTGGCCGCCGTCGCCCACGAGGCCGACGCGCTGCTGGTGGTCGACAACACGTTCGCCTCGCCGTACCTCCAGCAGCCGATCGCGTTCGGCGCGGACGTGGTGGTGCACTCCACCACCAAGTACATCGGCGGACACTCCGACGTGGTCGGTGGCGCCCTCGTCGCGGCCGACCGGGCGCTCGGCGAGGAGCTGCGCTACCACCAGAACGCGATGGGCGCCGTCAACGGCCCGTTCGACGCCTGGCTCACCCTGCGCGGCATCAAGACCCTCGGGGTACGGATGGACCGGCACTGCGACAACGCCGAGCGGATCGCCGCCTACCTGGACGGTCACGCCAAGGTCGCGCAGGTGATCTACCCGGGGCTGCCGGCGCACCCGGGTCACGAGGTGGCCGCCAAGCAGATGCGCCGGTTCGGCGGGATGATCTCCTTCCGGGCGGCGGGCGGCGAGGAGCACGCCGTGGAGATCTGCAACCGGGCGAAGCTCTTCGTGCTCGCCGAGTCGCTCGGCGGGGTCGAATCGCTGATCGAGCACCCGGGACGGATGACACACGCGAGCGCTGCCGGCTCGCCGCTTGAAGTTCCCGGCGATCTCGTGCGACTGTCTGTCGGCATCGAGACGGTCGACGACCTGCTCGCCGATCTGGAGCAGGCGCTGGGCTGACCGCTGGCTGGGGAGGATGGCCGTGCAGGACATCATGCCGACGACCTGGGTGGGGGCGACCGCCAAGCAGATCGCCCGGGGCGTACGCCGGGGTGACGTCTCCGCCACCCAGGTCGTGGCCGACCACCTCGACCACATCGCCCGGGCCGACGCCGACCTGGCCGCGTTCCGCTCGGTACGCGGCGGCGAGGCGATCACCGAGGCGGAGAAGGTCGACGAGCAGGAGGACCTGGCCAACCTCCCCCTGGCCGGCGTGCCGATCGCGGTCAAGGAGAACACTCCCGTGGCCGGCCTGCCGACGTGGAACGGGTCCGCCGCCGTGCGTACCGCGGTGGCGGAGGCCGACCACGAGGTGGTCCGCCGGCTGCGCGGCGCGGGCGCGGTGATCCTCGGGGTGACCCGGATGCCCGAGCTGGGCCTCTGGGCCCTCACCGACGACGAGACCGGGGTGACCCGCAACCCCTGGGACCCGACGCGGACCCCCGGCGGCTCCTCCGGCGGCGCGGCCGCCGCGGTGGCCGCCGGGCTGGTGCCGATGGCGCACGGCAACGACGGCCTCGGCTCGATCCGCATCCCGGCCGCCTGCTGCGGGCTGGTCGGGCTCAAGCCCGGCCGGGGCGTGGTGCCCTGCCAGCTCGGCGCGGACGACTGGTTCGGCCTCACCGAGCACGGCGTGCTGACCGGCACGGTGGCCGACGCGGTGGTCGGCTTCTCGGTGCTGGCCGGGCGGCGCCCGGACAAGCTGGTCCCGCCGCCGCGGCTGCGGGTCGGCGTCTCGCTCCGCTCCCCGGTGCGGGGCGTCTCGCCGGACGCGCCGAACCGCGACGCGGTCGCCGCCGCCGGCCGGCTGCTCGCCGCGGCCGGGCACGACACCGTCCCCGCCGACCCGGTCTACCCGACCCGGCTCGGGCTGCAGGGCATCGCCACCTGGTTCGCCGCGGCCGCCACCGAGGTGCAGGCCGCGGGCGTGGAGCGGCGCGGGCTCCAGCGGCGCAGCCGCCGGCACGTCGCGCTCGGCGAGTGGGCGCAGCGCCGGGGGTACGTGCGCGAGGCCGACCGGGCCGCCTGGCGCGAGCGGTCGGTGAACTTCTTCGCCGACCAGTCGGTCGACCTGCTGCTCACCCCGGCGCTGGCCGGCCCGCCGCCGGAGGCCGCCGGCTGGTCCGGCCGGTCCTGGCTGGCGAACATGAAGGCCAACATCCGGTACGCCCCGTACGCCGCGCCGTGGAACATCGCCGGGCTGCCCGCGATCGTGGTGCCGGTCGGCCGCCGCCCGGACGGCCTGCCGGTCGCCGTGCAGTTCGTCGGCCCGCCCGGCTCGGAGCTGCTGCTGCTCGGCGTCGCCGGCCAGTTCGAGATGCAGGCGCCGTGGCAGCGGCACGCCCCCGGCTATCCCCGGGTGGGCACGGGGTCGCCGGCCCACGCATGATCGTCTAGCGTGTGCGCACCTCCCACCGCGCACACCACCGGACGGTCGACATGCACTGCCAGACCTGCGGGGACGCCATGTCCCCGGCCGACAACGAGTGCCGGCGTTGTGGCACGTTCCCCGGTCAGCCCGCGGTGCTGCCCGGCGTGTCCACGTACGCCGTCCGCGGCCTCGGCACGGCGGCCGCGATCGCGGTCGGCATGGCGACCGTGCTCTACCTGCCGAGCGCGCTCTTCTCCCTGGTCGGGGTGCGGATCGCCCGCGCGGCGGCCGAACAGGCCGACCGCGACCTGCTGATGGGTGCGGCGGTGGCCGAGGTGCTGCTCGTCCTGCCGTACCTCATCGCTCTGCTGGTCGCCGCGGTCCTGGTCATCGTCTGGACCTGGCGGGCGCGGAAGAACATCGAGGCGTTCCCGGGCGCCCAGCCGGCGCTGGGTCCCGGTTGGGCGATCGCCGGCTGGCTGGTGCCGATCGCCAACTTCGTCGTGCCGGCCCGGGTGGTGTCGAACGTGGCCAGGAACAGCACGTGGCGGCGGAGCACGCCCGTGCTGGTCGGCGTCTGGTGGGCGGCGTGGCTGGTGTTCACCGTGGGCGACCGCATCGTCAGCCGGCGCGAGGAGCAGCGGTACGCCGAGCTGACCGAGTGGCCCCGCAACGACGTGGAGTTCGGCACGTACGTCCGCTACTACCAGGACGCGCTGGGCCCGCGGCTGATCCCCGTCGTCGCCGTGCTGGTGGCGGGGCTCTCCTTCGTGGTGCTGATCCGGCGCGTCTCCGCCGCCCAGCAGGACCGCATCGCCAGGGCGGTTCCGGTCTGGCCGGCCCACCCCGGGTGGCCGCTGCCCGGCGCGGTCGTCCCGGCGCCCGGATCCGCCCCGGGGTACCCGACGCAGCCCGTCACCGGCGTGTCGCCCCAGGTGGCGACAGCTCCGTCGGTGGCGTCGCCGCAGGTTCCACCCGGCGCGGGTGGCACGATCGGGGCATGACGGAACTGGTCGGTCTCGCCGACGTACAGGCCGCGCGGGAACTGCTCGCCGGCGTCACCCGCACCACCCCGCTGGAGCCGTCCCGGCCGCTCAGCGCCGCGCTCGGCGGGCCGACCTGGCTGAAGTGCGAGAACCTGCAGCGCGCCGGGTCGTACAAGGTGCGCGGCGCGTACGTGCGGATCTCCCGGCTCTCCGCCGCGGAACGGGAACGGGGGGTGGTCGCGGCCAGCGCCGGCAACCACGCCCAGGGGGTCGCGCTCGCCGCCGGCCTGGTCGGCACGCACGCCACGGTCTTCATGCCGGTCAACGCGCCGCTGCCGAAGGTGGCCGCCACCAAGGGGTACGGGGCCCAGGTCGAACTGGTCGGCAACACGGTGGACGAGTCGCTGGTCGCGGCGCAGACCTTCGCCGAGCGGACCGGGGCGGTGTTCATCCACCCGTTCGACCACCGGGACGTCATCGCCGGCCAGGGCACGGTGGCCCTGGAGATCCTCGAACAGTGCCCGGACGTGAAGACCATCGTGACCGGGGTGGGCGGCGGCGGGCTGATCTCCGGCCTGGCGGTGGTCGCCAAGGCGCTGCGCCCCGACGTACGCGTGATCGGGGTGCAGGCGGCGAGCGCCGCCGCCTTCCCGC
This sequence comes from Micromonospora sp. NPDC005299, assembly GCF_042872345.1. Lineage (NCBI taxonomy): Bacteria > Bacillati > Actinomycetota > Actinomycetes > Micromonosporales > Micromonosporaceae > Micromonospora > Micromonospora sp. NPDC005299. The sequence goes on along the minus strand of NZ_JBIAKG010000014.1, from coordinate 40,665 downwards.
CCTCGCTGAAGGCCGGCGAGCCGGTCCGGCTGCCCTTCTTCTCGACGATCGCCGACGGGATCGCGGTCGGCCGCCCCGGCGAGCTGACCTTCACCCACGTCCGCAAGCTGGTCGACGAGATCGTCACGGTCTCCGAGGAGGACATCTCCCGGGCGCTGCTGATGCTGCTGGAGCGCGGCAAGCAGGTGGTGGAGCCGGCCGGCGCGGTCGGCGTGGCGGCGCTGCTGGCCGGGGTGGTGGAGGTGCAGGCGCCGGTGGTGGCAGTGCTGTCCGGCGGCAACATCGATCCGCTGCTGATGCTGCGGGTGATCGAGCACGGCCTGGCGGCGGCCGGTCGCTACCTGCGGGTCACCGTCCGCTGCACGGACCGGCCGGGCCAGCTCGCCTCGCTGCTCGGCGAGATCGCCGAGCACCGGGCCAACGTGGTCGACGTGGTGCACCAGCGAGCCAACCCGCACCTGCGGCTCGGCGAGGTGGAGGTGGCGCTCTCGGTGGAGACCCGCGGCGTGGAGCACTCGGACACCCTGATCAGCGCCCTGCGGGCCAGCGGTTACCAGGTGGTCTTCGCCGCCGAGGGGTGAGGACGCCGCGGACGCGACCGCCCCGGCCGGACGGTGCCGGTCGGGGCGGTCGGATGTGGCTCGGGGCCGAGGAGCCTGTCAGCCTCGGTCGGGTCGGACCCGAGCCGTCCGGCGCGGGTCCGGATGGCGGCTAGCCGGAGAACGGCTCGAACGTGACCACCGTCACCTTGATGTCGGCGCCGCTGGGCGCCGTGTAGGTGCAGGCCTGGCCCGCCTTGCCGCCCAGGATCGCCTTCCCGAGCGCGGACTCGGGGCTGTAGACGGTGAGGTCGGTCGTGGCGGCGATCTCGCGGGAGCCGAGCAGGAAGGTCTCCGTGTCGTCGGCGTCGTCGTCGAAGTAGATCGTCACGACCATGCCGGGCGACACCACGTCGGCGGTCGGGGCCTCGCCGACCTTGGCCGTGCGGAGCAGCTCCTTCAGGTAGAGGATGCGGCCCTCGGCCTTGCCCTGCTCCTCGCGCGCGGCGTGGTAGCCACCGTTCTCCCGCAGGTCGCCCTCCTCGCGCCGGGCGTTGATCTCGGCGGCGATCACCGGCCGGTTGGCGATGTGCTCGTCGAGCTCGGCCTGCAGGCGGTCGTACGCGTCCTGGGACAGCCAGGTGGCGGGCGCCTTGTTGTCATTGGTGGACACAGGCGATCTCCTCGGTTGGTGCGGACTGGCTGACAGGTGAACGTCCAATTTACCAGTGCGGGCCACGTCGGGGTGTTGCCGATCACCCCGGGTGCGGGCGGTGGGACCCGGCGTGCGTGTGTGCCGCGGCTCGCCGGGCTCCCGGCTCAGCCGGCCGGTCGGCAGCGCAGCACCTCGCCGATGAAGGGCCGGGCGGTGGTAGGCACCTCCTGCCGGGCCCGGATGTGCCGTTCGCCGGGCGGGGCGGTCACCGTGGCCTCGACGTGGCCCACCTCGGCGCCGTCGTGGGAGCGGGCCCGCAGCACGCAGGTCGCCGAGCCGCCCGCCGGCACCGTCACCCGGAAGTCGACCACCACCCGGGAGTCGGTGATGTCGGTGTAGGTGATCAGTTCGGCGCGGTAGTCGGGGTCGCCGTACTGGCTGTACAGCCGGGCGGCGACCAGCCCGAGGAGCGCCAGCAGGACGGCCGCCACCAGCACGAGCAGGAGGGGACGGCGGCGCCCCGGCTCCCGGCGGCGGCCGTAGCGGCCGGGCGGGAAGACCGGTGCGCCCGATGGGACTGTGGCGTGCGTCTCGCTCACCGGCGGGTATCTCCTGGCGTTGTTGTCGGCGGCATCGGCAAGAATGGCAAAGTCCATCTTCCCAGCCCGGCGCTGAGTCAAGAATGGCAGGTCGGCCCCGCCGCCGATCGGCCACCACGGGGGCTTTCGCGGGCACGGGGGGAGATTCCGGCAGGTCAGCCGGGCGGGCCCGGGCGGGCCGGGCCCGGTGGGCACAGACGAGGAGCGCCGAAGGTGGCAGAACAGCTGCGGCTCATGGCGGTGCACGCCCATCCCGACGACGAGTCGAGTAAGGGCGCCGCCACCATGGCGAAATACGTCGCCGAGGGGGTGGATGTCCTGGTCGTCACCTGCACCGGTGGCGAGCGGGGCAGCGTGTTGAACCCCAAGATGGACCGGCCCGACGTGTGGGCCAACATCGGCGACATCCGCCGCGCCGAGATGGACGCGGCCCGGGCCATCCTCGGCATCGAGCAGGCCTGGCTCGGCTTCGTCGACTCCGGCCTGCCCGAGGGCGACCCGCTGCCGCCGCTGCCGGAGGGGTGCTTCGCCATGGAGGAGGTCGAGGTCGCGGCCGCCCCGCTGGTGCGGCTCATGCGCCAGTTCCGCCCGCACGTCGTCACCACGTACGACGAGGAGGGCGGCTACCCGCACCCCGACCACATCATGACCCACAAGGTGACCGTGGCCGCCTTCGAGGCCGCCGGCGACCCGGACCGCCACCCGGAGCTCGGCGAGCCGTGGCAGCCGCTCAAGCTCTACTACGACGTGGGCTTCTCGCGGGCCAAGATCATGGCCCTGCACGAGGCGATGCTCGCCGCCGGCCTGGAGTCGCCCTACGGGGAGTGGATGAAGCGCTGGGAGGATCGTGCCGACAAGGGCGAGCGGATCACCACCCGGGTCGACTGCGCCGAATACTTCCCGGTCCGCGACGACGCGCTGCGCGCCCACGCCACGCAGATCGACCCGGACGGCTTCTGGTTCCAGGTGCCCATGGACCTGCAGCAGCGCGCCTGGCCGACCGAGGACTTCCAGCTCGCCCGCTCGATGGTGGACAGCCCGCTGCCCGAGTCCGACCTCTTCGCCGGGGTGCGCGAGACGTGCCATGCCCGCTGATTCCCCGGCGGGCTACGCTGGTGGTCAGCCGCACATCGGAGGAACACCATGCTGACCACCGCACAGGTGCTCGCGGAGAACAACTTCGGTGACACCCGCACGGGTGGTCTGGCCGGCCCGATGGGCCTCTTCCTCATCGTGCTGCTGGCCATCGTCACCGTCCTGCTGATCCGCAACATGAACGCCCGGCTGCGCCGGCTGCCCGACCGGTTCCCGCAGCAGGGCGGCCCGGCCGAGCCGGGCCGGACGGACGCGACAGTCGCTGATCCGACAGACGGGACCGCCGCGCAGGATTCACCGACAGACGCCCCCAACGGCTCCGAGCAGCGCCGGAACGGCTGAACACCGCGTGAATCACGCCGAAGCCGGTCGCCAACCCCTGTTGCGGCCACCGGGTTTGGCTTAGCCTTCCGCCGGGGGGACCGAAAGGCCCCGAGCCGTGCGCGGAAGGGGGGCGCCGATGTCGATGGCAGCAACGGCCCCTGACCGTGCCCTGGGGCCGCCGCCTGACGGGGTGGGTCGGTGACGTCCGGCCGGGCCGGCGATCCCCCCGATCGGCTGGGCCTGCGCGGCACACCGGTCGGAGTCCTCCTGCTGACCTCGGCCGTCGCGGTCACCGCCGTGGTGGCCGCCGTGGTCGGCCTCACCGTGCCCGCGCACCTGCCGTCGGACGACCCGCTGCCCGGATTCGTCCGGTTCGGCGTCGCCGTCGTGGCGTTCGCCGTGGCCCAACTCGCCCGGCTGCGCTTCCGCACCGCCTCGGGCATGGTCAGCATCACCTGGGGCGAGGCAGCCCTCGTCGTCTGCCTCTACCTGGTGCCGGCCGGCTGGCTGCCGGCTGCGGCGCTGCTCGGCACCGGGGCCGCCTGGACGGCCATGTCCCTGGTCGCCGACCGCCGACCCGCCCTGGAGCTGGTCCGGATCGCCGGTTCGCTCAGCGCCGCCACCGCGCTCGCCGCCGCGGTCGCCAGCGCGCTCGGCCGGCCGCTGCTCGCCGCGCTCACCCCCGAGCTGGCCCTCGCGCTGACCGCCGGCGCGGTGGTCTACCTGCTCACCACCGCCTGGCTGGGCGGCGCCGGCCTCGCCCTGCGGCACGGCATCCCGATCGGGCCGCCGCTGCTCGCCGCGCTCCGCGGCAAGCTGCTGATGTTCGTCGGCAACGTGGCGGTCGGCCTGGTGGTGGTCACCCTGCTGGAGCTCGACCCGCGCTGGCTGCTGCTCCTGCCGCCGCCGCTCTGGCTGCTCCAGCAGACCTACCGGCACCGGCTCCGGGCCGACCAGGAGCGGCGCACCTGGCGGGCCTTCGCCGAGGCCACCGCCGCGCTCAACCAGCTCGACGAGCGGGGCGTGGCGACCTCCGCGGTGACCGGGGCGCTCACCCTGTTCGGCGCCGAGCTGGTCGAGGTGGACGTGGCCCGGGGCGACGCCCGCTGGCGCCGCTACCGGGCGGACACCGGCGCGCAGGTGCGCGACCGCGAGGTGGAGCCACCGACGGCCACCGGGTCGGGCGAGCACGAGCTGGTCCGGCGGCTCACCGTGGGCAGCGCGGAGGTCGGCCAGCTGCGGGTCCGGTTCTCCCCGTCCGCCCCGCCCACCGCCCGGGAACGGGACGGCGTCGCGGCGTTCGGCGACGCGCTGGCCGCCGCCCTGCACGACGCCGCGACCCACCGCGAGCTGCGGCTGGTCACCGCCCGCTCGTCGTACGAGGCGGTGCACGACCAGCTCACCGGCCTGCTCAACCGGGCCGCCCTGCTGGCCAAGGGCGACCAGGCGTTGCGGCAATGCGCCCACGACCACCCGGTGGCGCTGCTGCTGCTCGACATCAACCAGTTCAAAGAGGTCAACGACACGCTCGGGCACGCGGCCGGCGACCAGCTGCTGCGGCTGGCCGCGAGCCGGCTGACCACCATGGCCCGTCCGGGCGACCTGCTCGGGCGGCTCGGCGGCGACGAGTTCGCCCTGCTGCTCACCACGGTCCCGGTGGTCGACGACCGGGCCGCCCCGCTGGCGTACGCGCTGCGCCAGGCCCGGGAGATCGCCGAGCGGCTGGCCGCGCCGACCGAGGTGGCCGGGGTGCGCATGTCGGTCGAGGTGGCCGTCGGCGTGGTGGTCGCCGACGCGGGCACCGCCGACCTGACCGAGCTGCTGCGCCGGGCCGACATCGCCATGTACCAGGCGAAGGAGGGCGGCGGCAGCGTCGCCGCATACGACAGCTCGCGCGACGCGGCGAGCACCGACCACCTGGCGCTGCTCGCGGAGCTGCGGGAGGCGCTGGAGGCCGACGACCAGCTGGTGCTGGCGTTGCAGCCGGCAGTGGACCTGGCCACCGGCGCACCGACCGGGGTGGAGGCGCTGATCCGCTGGCAGCACCCGCGCCGGGGCTGGCTCAGCCCGGCGGACTTCATCCGGCCGGTGGAGAACAGCGAGCAGCTCGGCAGCTTCACCCGCTACGTGCTGGACAAGGCCCTGGCGGTGGCGGCCGACTGGGCGCGCGAGGGACTGGACATCCCGATCTCGGTGAACCTGTCGGCGCGCAGCCTGCTCGACCCGCGGCTGCCGGCCGAGATCGGCGAGGCGCTGCGCCGGCACCAGGTCCCGCCGCACCGGCTGGTCCTGGAGATCACCGAGACGGTGGTGATGAGCGAGCTGGAGGTCATCGACGAGGTGCTGGCCACCCTCCGCTCGATGGGCGTGCAGCTCGCCGTCGACGACTTCGGCACCGGGTTCTCCTCGCTGACCTTCCTGACCCGGATCGCGGTCGACGAGTTGAAGGTGGACCGCTCCTTCGTGATCCGGATGGCCGACTCGCCGGAGGCGGCGGCGATCGTGCGGACCACCGTCGGGCTCGCCCACGAGCTGGGGCTGCGGGTGGTCGCCGAGGGCGTGGAGACCGCCGAGCAGCGGACCGCCCTGGCCGAGCTGGGCTGCACCGCCGCGCAGGGCTATCACTTCTTCAAGCCGATGCCGGCGGACAAGATCGGGGCGGTGCTCGGGTCGCTGGTGGAGACCGCGCGCGGCAACGTCTTCCCGCTCCGCGCCGACGGCGCGTCCTGACCGTCCCGCGCCGCCGGGACCGCTCGCCCCGACGGCGCGGACCGGCCGGGCGCGGGGTCAGCCCCGGGGCAGCACGTCGTCGAGGACGGTGGGCAGCGCCGCCCAGTCCGCCGAGGCGATGCTGGCGTGCGCCCGGGCCAGCTCGGCGACCCGGGTCGCTGCCGCGCCGGCGTCGCCGGTCCCGACGGCCGGCGGGACGTTCTGCGCGTCGGTCATCACCAGCAGGTAGTGGTGGGCGCCGTACCAGGCGGTGTCGATGCCCCCGGTGACGTACGCGGTGGCGTCGCCGTCGAAGAGCACGAACCAGGCCCGCAGGCTCGCGTCGGCGTACCGGGCGCGCGGGTCGCCGGCCTGCGCCCGGTGCACGGCCGGGAAGGCGCGGGCGGTGCCCAGGGTGCCGGCCGCCGCGAGGCCGGCCAGGTGGCGGGCGTACTCGACGTCGGTCCACAGGGTGTCGGTCGGGTTGCCCTCCTCGACGGTGCCGGGGATCAGCTCGACGATCACCTTGCCGGCGAGCTGCGCCCGGCCGGGCCAGGCGTCGGCGCGCGCGGCGGCGTCCAGGTTGGCGTGGCCGCCGAGCAGGTCGGCCGGGCGGAACACCCGGTCGCCGAGCCGCGCGGCGAGCACCGCGTCGAGCTGGCCCGGCCCCTGCCCGGTACGCCCGCTGAAGCCGGTCTTCAGCTCCAGTTTGAGGACCAGCGGGCCGGCGTCGGGGTGGGCGCCCAGCCAGAGCCGGATGTCGTCCAGGCAGTGTTCCAGGTTCCGGTTCCGGGTGCCGGTGTAGAGCTGGGCGGGGCTCGTGGCGACCACGCAGTTGTTGTCGTTGCCGAGCGGGTTGGAGTGGCTGACCCGCCACTGCCGGGTCAGCACGTCCGGCCAGACGTCCAGCTCGATCAGCCCGGGCCGGGCGTCGAGCGCCTGCGCCAGGTAGGGGTAGGTGGCGCGCTCGTACGCGTTGTGGACGCCGACACCGGTGGTGGCGGAGAACCGGGTCTCCGGGTCCACCGCGGCTGACGCCGGCCCGGCGCCGAACATCGTGGCGAGCACCGCGACGGACGTGAGTGCCGACAGGGCACGGGGTCTCTGCATGCCTACCTCCTCGGAGGCCGGCGACGGTCACCGGCATGCACAGATATAAATCGATAAACATGAACACCGAAAGGCCCTCGCGTGCCCGGTCGGGACACGGGAGCGAGTCGGGTCGTCGACAGAGCGCGGCGCGGGACAGCGGGCCAGGTTCGGAACCCATACCCTCGGCTCGGGCGACGCATCGACACCCGTCGCCCGGCAGTCCACTTCGGGGGAGGATGCATGCGTAGGTTCGGTCGACGTCCGCTGCTCGCGGCGGCCCTGTCTCTGATCGCCGGCGCGGCCGGCCTGACCGTCTCCACGCCTGCCCAGGCGGAGCCCCGGGAGGTGCCCGCCACGGGCACCTTCACGGTCTCCGGCGAGGCGGGGGAGCCACTCACCGGCGGCAACTCGTACGCCTTCTCGACCGATGCGGGCGACGAGATGCAGTTGTGGGGGCAGGATCAGGAGATCACCGTCAGGGTGTTCGGTGGCTGGCACCTCATCCTGGTTTCCGGCTCGGACCGGCCGCTCGCGCCGGGCACCTACACGGACGCGCTCGGCTACCCGTGGCCCGGGCCGAACCCCGGGCTGACCCTCGTGGGCCCCAACGGCCCGTGTGACGAGAGCGTCGGTTCGTTCACCATCACCGATGTGGTCTTCGCCCCGTACGGCTACATGGAGAAGCTGGACGCCAGCTTCGAGGTGTACTGCGACGGCGCGCCGGTGCCGGCCCGTGGAGAGGTCCACCTCACCAACCCGCCCGCCGCGCCGCTGCTGGACCCCCGGGCCACCGTGGCCGACACCGGCACCATTGCGCTGAGGTACGGTGCGGCCACCGTGCACGGGACGTTGACCTGCCGCCAGGCGGCAACCCTGAACATCAACGGCGCGGTCACCCAGGGCCGCGTGCGGATCTGGTTCGCGGCCACCGACGTGCAGTGTGCACCGGACCAGGTGGTGGAGTGGGCGGCGACGACCACCCCGGTGGACGGCCTCCGCTTCCGGCCGGGCGACGCGGAGGTGGGGGCGCAGGTCGAGGGCCGCGACCCCTTCTACGACGAGTACGTCCAGGTCGACGTCGGCCCGACGACCGTGCGCCTGACGCCGGCCTGATCCGGTGCCCGGCCCGGGTCAGGTGACCCGGGCCGGGGAAGGGCGACCGGCGGCGGCGGATGCCGGCGGTGGTTATGGTCGTCGGGTGAACCGACTCGCGGACGCCACCTCGCCCTACCTGCTCCAGCACGCCGACAACCCGGTCGACTGGTGGCCCTGGTGCGACGAGGCGTTCGCCGAGGCGAAGCGGCGCGACGTGCCGGTCCTCATCTCGGTCGGCTACGCGGCCTGCCACTGGTGCCACGTGATGGCGCACGAGTCGTTCGAGAACGAGGGCGTCGCCCAGCTCATGAACGACGACTTCGTCTGTGTGAAGGTCGACCGCGAGGAACGGCCCGACGTCGACGCGGTCTACATGACGGCCACCCAGGCGATGACCGGCCAGGGCGGCTGGCCCATGACGGTCTTCGCCACCCCGGACGGCACCCCGTTCTTCTGCGGCACCTACTTCCCGCGGGCCAACTTCGTCCGGCTGCTCGGCTCGGTCGCCACCGCCTGGCGCGACCAGCGGGAGGCGGTGCTCCGGCAGGGCGCCGCCGTGGTCGAGGCGATCGGCGGCGCGCAGGCCGTGGGCGGCCTGACCGCGCCGCTCACCGCCGAGGTGCTGGACGCCGCCGCCGACCAGCTCGCCACGGAGTACGACGAGACGAACGGCGGCTTCGGCGGCGCGCCGAAGTTCCCGCCGCACATGAACCTGCTCTTCCTGCTCCGGCACCACCAGCGCACCGGCTCGCCGCGGAGCCTGGAGATCGTCCGGCACACCTGCGAGGCGATGGCCCGCGGCGGCCTGCACGACCAGCTCGCCGGCGGCTTCGCCCGCTACTCGGTGGACGGGCACTGGACGGTGCCGCACTTCGAGAAGATGCTCTACGACAACGCCCTGCTGCTGCGGGTCTACACCCAGCTCTGGCGGCTCACCGGGGACCGGCTGGCCCGGCGGGTGGCGCGCGACACGGCCCGGTTCCTCGCCGACGAGCTGCACCGGGCCGGCGAGGGCTTCGCCTCGGCGCTGGACGCCGACACCCAGGGCGTCGAGGGCCTCACCTACGTCTGGACGCCGGCCCAGCTGGTCGAGGTGCTGGGGGACGAGGACGGCCGCTTCGCCGCCGACCTGTTCGAGGTGACGGAGCAGGGCACCTTCGAACACGGCAGCAGCGTGCTGAGGCTGGCCCGGGACATCGACGACGCCGACCCTTCGGTGCGCCGGCGCTGGCAGGAGGTGGTGGGCCGGCTGCTCGCGGCCCGGGACACCCGCCCCCAGCCGGCCCGCGACGACAAGGTGGTGGCCGCCTGGAACGGGCTGGCAATCACCGCGATCGCCGAGTTCCAGCAGGTCGCGGCGCTCTGTGCGTCCCCCGACGACGAGGACGCGAACCTCATGGAGGGCGTCACCATCGTGGCCGACGGCGCGATGCGGGACGCCGCCGAGCACCTGGCGGCCGTGCACGTGGTGGACGGCCGGCTGCGCCGGGTCTCCCGGGACAAGGTCGTCGGCGAGCCGGCCGGCGTGCTGGAGGACTACGGCTGCGTGGCCGAGGCGTTCTGTGCGATGCACCAACTTACCGGCGAGGGGCGCTGGCTCGTCCTGGCGGGGCAGCTGCTCGACGTGGCGTTGGCCCGGTTCGCCGCACCGGACGGCGGCTTCTACGACACCGCCGACGACGCCGAGCGCCTGGTCACCCGGCCGGCGGACCCGACCGACAACGCCACCCCGGCCGGCCGCTCGGCGATCGCCGCGGCGCTGGTCGCGTACGCGGCGTTGACGGGGGAGACCCGGTACCGGGAGGCGGCGGACGGGGCTCTGTCGACGGTCGCGCCGATCGTGGCCCAGCACGCCCGATTCACCGGCTACGCGGCCACGGTCGGCGAGGCGCTGCTTTCCGGGCCGTACGAGATCGCCGTGGTGACCGACGACCCGGTGGGCGATCCGCTGGTGGCCGCCGCGCTCCGGCACGCCCCGCCCGGGGCCGTGGTGGTGGCGGGCCGCGCCGACCAGCCCGGCGTGCCGCTGCTGGCCGACCGGCCGGCGCTGGGTGGGCGGCCCACCGCGTACGTCTGCCGGGGGTTCGTCTGCGACCGGCCGGTGACCACGGTCGAGGATCTGGTCGCCCAGCTCAGGTGACCGGCTCCTCGCCCCCGGTTGCCGGGCGCAGCGGCTCGGGCAGCGCGTCGAACCACTCCAGCACCGCCCGCTCGTACGCCAGCCCGAAGCGCAGCGTGGCCACCGCGTACGGTTCGACCTCGTCCGCCTCCGGTGGGAGCGCCGCCGCGGCGGCCTGGTAGTCGGCGAGCCGTGCGGCGTGGGCGGCCCGGTGCGCGCCGAGGTAGCCGGCGAGCCGTTCCGGGGGCAGGTGCCGACCGAAGAGCACCGTCAGCAGCAGCGGGAACCGGATCGTCTCGTCCGCCGGTGGTCGGGCCGTCCACTCGGTGAACGCCCGGCGCCCCGCCTCGGTGATCTCGTACGGCTGCCGGTCCCGTCGGCCCCGCTCACCGGCCTGGACCAGCCCGGTGGCCGCCATGGCGGTCAGCTCCCGGTAGACCTGGCTCTGGGTCAGCGACCAGAACGCCCCGATCCGTTGCTGGGCGACGGTGACCAGGTCCCAGCCGGTCATCGGGCCGTCGTGCAGGAAGCCCAGCAGCGAGGCGGCGGTGGCGTTCAACGGCCGGTCCGGCATCGGTCGGTTCTCCTTCGCGAATCTCCTTGACATCCCATTGTGTCAGGTCCGATGCTGGACCCATCGACCTCCCACATAGGGATGTCGCGGGAGGGGGACCCGTGCACACCGTTCTCGTCGTGCTCCACGCCGCCAGCGGCACCGTCGGGCTGCTGCTGGCGCTGCCCGTGCTGCTCGCGCCGAAGCGGCGCGGCCGGCACACCCTGCTCGGCCGGGTCTACGCGGGCGCCGCCGTCGGCCTGAGCCTCAGCGCCTTCGGTCTCTTCGCCTACGACCCGGGCCGCCTGTGGGGGCTGGCCGTGCTGGGCGCGCTCACCCTCGGCTGGCTGGTCGGTGGCCTCTGGTTCGCCCGGCGTCGGCCGCGCGGCCTCGGCGGCCGGGGCTGGCGGATCTGGCACTTCAACCTGATGGGCAGCACGGTGATCGCCTTCGTCACCGGGTTCGCCGTGCAGATGACCGGCGGGCACCTGGTCGCCTGGCTTGCCCCGACGGTGCTCGGTTCGCTGCTGATCGCCCGGACGACCGCCCGCGAGATCGCCCGCGCGCCCCGCCGCGTCGCCGTCGCCACGACGAGCTGACCCCGGCCCGCCGCGCGGCCGGGGCCGTCCACGAGGTCGTCGTGGCCGGGTCTCCCGGGCCCCGGGTCGCCGCCCGAACCGCGGTGCAGCGGCCCTCCCCGGCCGGGGAGGGCCGCCGTCCCGATAGGCTGGCGGCGCTATGGATTCCCGTACCGGACTGCCTGTCGTCGGCATGGTGGGCGGTGGCCAGCTCGCCCGGATGACCCACCAGGCCGCCATCGCCCTCGGCCAGTCGCTGCGCGTGCTCGCGCTCGCCCCGGACGACGGCGCCGCCCTGGTCGCCGCCGACGTCCAGTACGGCGACCACACCGACCTCGCCGCCCTGCGCACCTTCGCGAAGGGGTGCGACGTGGTCACCTTCGACCACGAGCACGTGCCCAACGCGCACATCCGCACCCTGACCGAGGAGGGCGTGAAGCTCTTCCCGCCGGCCGAGGCGCTGGTGCACGCGCAGGACAAGCGGGTGATGCGCGAGCGGCTCGGTGAGCTGGGCGCGCCGAACCCGGCCTGGCGGCCGGTCGAGACCCCGGCCGACCTGCTCGCGTTCGGCGCGGAGATCGGCTGGCCGGTGGTGCTCAAGGCCGCCCGCGGCGGCTACGACGGCCGGGGCGTCTGGATGATGGACGACGCCACCCAGGCCGCCGAGCTGGCCACCACCCTGCTGGCCGGGGGCACCCCGCTGATCGTCGAGGAGCGGGTGGCGCTGCGCCGGGAGCTGGCCGTGCAGGTGGCCCGCTCGCCGTTCGGGCAGGTCGCCGCGTACCCGGTGGTGGAGACGGTGCAGCGGGACGGCATCTGCGTCGAGGTGCTCGCCCCGGCGCCCGACCTCCCGGAGGAGCGTGCGGTCGCCGCGCAGCAGCTCGCCATCGACCTGGCCACCGCGCTCGGCGTGGTCGGCTTGCTCGCCGTGGAGCTGTTCGAGACGCCCACCGGTCTGGTGGTGAACGAGCTGGCCATGCGGCCGCACAACTCCGGGCACTGGACCATCGAGGGGGCCCGGACCTCCCAGTTCGAGCAGCACCTCCGAGCCGTGCTCGACTACCCGATGGGGGACACCTCGCTCGCCGCGCCGGTCGTGGTGATGGCGAACGTGCTGGGCGGCGAGCCGGGCGGCATGTCCGTCGACGAGCGGCTGCACCACCTCTTCGCCGCCGAACCTGGGGCGAAGGTCCACCTGTACGGCAAGCAGGTGCGGCCGGGCCGCAAGATCGGGCACGTCACCGTGCTCGGCACCGACCTGGACGACGTACGGGCCCGGGCGGCGCGCGCCGCCCGCTGGCTGCGGGAGGGGCGCTCATGAGCACCGTCGGGCTGATCATGGGCAGTGACTCGGACTGGCCGACCATGAGGGCCGCCGCCGAGGCGCTGGACGAGTTCGGCGTGCCCTACGAGGTCGGCGTGGTGTCGGCGCACCGCACCCCGGTCAAGATGATCGAGTACGGTCGGGCCGCCGCGGACCGCGGCGTCAAGGTGATCATCGCCGGGGCGGGCGGCGCCGCACACCTGCCCGGCATGGTCGCCTCGGTCACCCCGCTGCCGGTGATCGGCGTGCCGGTGCCGCTGAAGTACCTCGACGGGATGGACTCGCTGCTCTCCATCGTGCAGATGCCGGCCGGCGTGCCGGTGGCCACGGTGTCGATCGGCAACGCCCGCAACGCGGGGCTGCTCGCCGTGCGCATCCTGGGCGCGTCCGATCCGGCGCTGCGTGACCGGATGGCCGCCTACCAGGCGAGCCTGGAGGACCTGGTCGCGGAGAAGGAGAAGGCCCTCCGCGCCTCGCTCACCTGAGCCCGCAGGGACCTCCGCGCGGACCCGGCACCGTTTGCCCGCCCACGACGGCGAACGCCCACCCCTCCGGTTTCATCTCATTCCGCGAAGCGCCGTCTGGAGACGTTCCTGGGCGCGCCGGCGCCGCTCGTTGCTCGCACCGAGCACCAGCAGGACGAAGCCGACCGGGATCAGCACGAGCCACGGGCCGAGGCTGACCAGCGCGTGCACCGCGGCGATCGCGGTGACCGTGGCGCCCACGATCACCGGCGCCTGCTGCTGGCTCGTCGAACCGAAGATCAGCACCGCGACGGCACCGAGCAGCAGCAGCACCTGGCGCAGCATGCTGGACTCGGTGGCCAGCACGATCGCCAGCGTCGGCAGGAACGCGGCGACCAGCGCCGGCCCGTACGCCACCCAGCTCGACAGGTCGGGCCGGTGCCGCAGTTGCAGCACCCCGACCAGCAGGGCGAGCAGGGCGAACGGCAGGGTGTAGGCCTCGGGCAGCGCCACGTCGGCCGTCCGCATGAGGATCCACCAGGCGCTGATCTCGCAGATCACCACGCCCCAGATCAGCAGGTTCCGTTCCGCCGGCCGCCGGCCCGGGCGGCTGGCCGCCATGCCGAGGACGGCGCCCCAGGCGGCGAGCAGCGCGGCGATGTGCCGGGGCGAGTCGTACGCCAGGGCCAGCGCGATGAGCGCCGCGGCGTGGCCGCTCCACTCCACGGTGGCCGCCTCCCGGTACGCCTCGGGCCGGCGCAGCCGGGGCAGGGCGGCGGCGAAGACCTGGAGCGCCGCCCCGACGGCCAGCACCCCGAACGCGGACCAGACCGCGGCGAGCCCGGCCACCAGGCCGAGGGTGAGCACGAAGAGCTGGGCCATCAGCGAGGCGAAGAGCCAGCCGAGGATGCGGGCCCGCTGGGTGGTGCCGAAGAGCGCGGCGACCGCGCCCACGCCGACCGCGCCGCCCAGCGTGAACAGGGTCAGCTCCCGGGTGGCGAGGCTGCCGGAGAGCCCGGCGTTCCCGGCGGCCAGCCCGATGGCGAACACCAGCACCCGGGCGACCCGGATCGAGTGGGCCGGCTCGGCCAGCGCGGGCGGCGGGGTGAGCGCCAGCCCCAGCATCGAGACGGTGAAGACGGCCAGCCCGGCCATCGCGGTCACCGGCCAGCCGCGGCCGAGCGCCACCGGGGTGATCAGCAACGTGACCGCCGCCCCGGGCAGGACCACCGGCACGGCCCGGGACCGCCGGCCGCCGCTGAACCCGACGGCGGCGAGCGCCGCCGCCGCGGTGAGCAGGAGCGCCGTGAGCACGTGTGTCGGGTCCACCGCCTCGGGTGGCGGGGTGAGCAGCCCCGGCGGGGGCCCCTGCCAGACCCGGGACACCACCTGGAGCGGCTCGACCAGCGCCACCACCAGCGCCGGCGCCAGCGTGGCCAGGGCCAGAGCGGTGGGCAGCGCCGCCGCGGCGAGCGCACCGGCCGCCGGGCTCACCCGCCACCGTCGCACGCTCGGGTCGTCGGGCGCGCGGCGCAGCGCCCCGTTCAGCAGCACCGACCAGCGGCGGACCGGCTGGGCCGAGCCGGCCGGCGGTTCGGTGGCGGCCCGGATCAGCTCGGCGAGCACGCCGAGCAGCGCCGCCGCGGCGGCGTACACCCCGGCGGGGAGGTGGGTGATCACGGCGGCGGCCGCGCTGACCGTCGCGCCGCCCACCACGGCCACGCTCGCGTACGGGAGGTACTGCGGGACCTGCCGGCGGACCGCCGCCACCGCGGCCAGGCCGATGCTGGACGCGGCGAGCGCGGCGGTGAGCACCACCTGCGGGGGTCGGCCGTACTCGGCGGCGAGGGCGGCCACCGCCCCGGGCAGCGCGAGCAGGGCGGCGCCGGCCGCCGCGCCACCGACCTGCACGAGGTGCGTCGGCATCCCCTCGGTGCGGACGTCCTCGACCAGCGCCGGCGCGAGCGCCCGGGCCAGGGCGGCCACCGTCACCCCGATCAGCGCGATGCTGCCGAGTGCCAGCGCGGTGGTCCACGGGCGGACCAGCCCGGCGCCGGCGGCGTGCAGGGCGACGACCCCGGCCACCGTGGCCCGGGACAGCGCCGCGCGCGGATCGGCCGCGGCCACCGCCGCCATCCCGAAGACGGTGGCGACCATGGCGCCCACCAGCACCGGCGACCACCAGGGCAGGTCGAACGCGGCCGGCGCGCCGATGGTGGCGAGCACGGCGGCCGCGCCGGGGACGTCGTACCTCCAGGGCGGTGGCAGCAGGATGCCGGCGGCCACGGCCAGCAGCGCCAGCGCGACCGGCGCCTGCCAGGTGGACCCGCCGGTCGGCGCGGCCGGCCAGCCGCTCAGGTCGCCGGCCCAGATCGGGCCCGGCGTGGCCAGCACGCCGACTCCGCCGCGCAGCGCGCTCCACGCCGCGATCAGGCCGATCAGCGTGCCGCCGGCCGCGATGCCGAGGACCGGGCCGCGCCGCCACTCCTCGGGCATCGCCCGTGCGGCGACGGCGACCACCGTCACCAGCGCGGCGGCCACCACGAGCTGGCCGCCGGGGGCCAGCACGGCGGCGATCCGGACCAGGGTGGCGATGAGCGCCACCGTGGTGGCGGCGAGGGCCAGGTCGGATCCGTCGAGCGACAGGTCGGCGCGGCGGCCGGCGTCGATCCGGGGGGCCAGCGCCAGCAGCGCGGCGGCGACCAGCACCAGCCCACCCAACCAGGCGTCGGCGGTGGTGGCGCCGGGCGCGCCGAACGCGGCCGCCGCGACCGCCACCGCGCCCAGCACGGTGCCGAGCGCGTGCGGCACGGTGAGGTGTCGCTGCGCGACCTGGACGAGGGCGGCGTAGCCGAGCGTGACGCACACGCCGAGGAAGCTCGCCGCGAGGATCGGGACGGTGACCTCCCGCAGGTTCGCCGGGGTGAGGGCCGGCGCGGTCGGCACCGTGGCGGTGACGAACGCGGCCACCGCGCCGGGAAACGCGAACGCCGCCCCGCCGGCCGCCCAGGCGCAGACGGTGTCCGTGGCGGCGGCGGCGATCCGGACCCGGGGCGCCAGCGAGACCAGCGCGCCGGCCAGGAACAGGAGGGTCAGCGCGGCGGCGGTCAGCGCGGGCCGGGCGAGCGCGGCCCCGGCCCCGATCAGTCCCAGCCCGCCGGCGGTCACCGAGTGGGCCACCGCGGCGCGCTCGGTGCCGGCGGTGAGCCCGAGCACCCCGATGGCCACCGCGGTCAGCAGCATCGGCCAGCAGGCGGTCGCCCAGCCCAGTCCGAGCGAGGCCGGCACGGCGAGCGCGGTCAGCGCCGCGCCGACCACCGCGAACTCGCGCCGGATCTCCGCCGGCAGGGCCACCACCGCCGCGACGGTGAGCAGCAGGGCGCTGGCGGCGAGCTGCCAGCCGGTCGGGCCGACCGCCGCGGCCAGCTCGGCGTGCCAGTCGCTCAGCTCCGCCGACCAGGCGGGCAGCGCGGCGCGGACCGGGGCCAGCCCGGCGCGCAGCGCGCCGCCGGCCACCACGAGGCCGCTGACCGTGAGCGCCACCGCCGAGGCGAGCTGCGGACCCCGCCGGGCCGCCTCCGGTACGGCCCGGACGGCGAGCCCGGCGAGCGCGATGACCGCGGCGATGAGCAGCAGCGACCGGCCGGGGAAGGCGACCGAGGCGACCCGGCCCAGCGCGCCGATCACCGCGAGGGTGACGATGCCGGCGCCCACGTCCGGCAGCGGCGGCCGGCGCAGCACCAGCGTCCCGGCGAGCCCGACCAGCGCGGCGAGCAGCAGCACGGCTCCCGCCCCGGCGGCGGCCGGCACGGTGGTGGCCCGCAGCAGGGCGGTGACCGCGTACGCCAGGGCGACGGCGACCGCCGCCCCGTGCAGCAGCCAGGTCAGCTCGCGCAGCCAGGGCACCGGACGGGCCGGTGGGACCGGCTCCGCGCCGGGCGGCGGCTCCGCGCCGAGCACCTCGCCGGACTCCTCCGGGTCCGACTCGGGCCGGCCGTCGGCGGTGCGCTGCCGGGGCGGGGCGGGCTCCGGCGGCGGGATCGGCAGGTCACGCCGGACCGGGCGTTCGACCACCACCGCCGAGCGGGCCAGCGCGAGGTCGACCACGGCCACGACGGTGAGCACCAGCGCCCAGCCGGCCGGCCCGGTGATCCGCTCGTACGCCAGCAGCGGCAGGACCGGCTGGGCGGCCAGCACGGTGGCGAAGCGGGGAGCCCGCAGTCCGGTCCAGTACGCGTACCCGAACGCGACCACGGTGGTGACCAGGAAGATCGACCCGGAGAAGGCGGGGCCGGAGGTGCCGCCGCCGACCCGGTCGACGGCCCAGAGCGCGTACCCGGCTAGCGGCAGCAGCAGCAGGCCCACCGCGGCGATCGTCTCGGCGGTCGAGGTGAGCCCGCGCCGGGCCACCACCGGTGGGGCCAGCAGCATCAGCACCGTGGCGATCAGCAGCACGCCGAGCCGGGCCAGCGCGTCCATCGAGCTGGTGGCCACTGCGGCGAAGACCACCGCCGCGATGCCGAGCAGCAGCGCGCCGAGCCCGAGGGGGATGTTCTGCACCTCCCGCGAGGACGCCTCCGGCGGGTGCTCGGGGTCGTCCGCGTCGAGCCACTGTGGGCGGCCGCGCGGCGGCGACGGGGGGAGATCGTCCGGGCCGGTCGGCGGGGTGCCCTGGCGGGGCACCCGGGGCGGCGCGCCGGTGGTGGCGGTGGGCGGGCGGCGGCCGGGCCGGCGGCGCAGCACGCGGCGGGGCCGGGTGGCCTGCTTGATCCGCTCCTCACCGGCGTGCGCCAGGATGTCGCGCTGGAAGAGGGCGGCCTGCATCTTGGCGGCGATCTGCCGTTGCTCGCGGGCGATCTCGGCGTCGCGGGCCTTCATCTCGGCGATCGAGCGCTCGATCTCGGCCAGGTGCTCGGCCCACTGTGGCTGGTCGGCGCCGCAGTGCGGGCAGGCGACCGCGGGCTTGATCTCCCGCCCGCACGAGGCGCACCTGAAGGTCTGCACGACACTCTCCCGTCCGGTCGGCCCCCGCGCGGTGAACCTCCCAGTCGCAGCATGCCTTGACCGGGCCCGGATTTCGACCGTTGCCGGCGCGTTCCGGACAACAAAAAGAGCCGGCCGGCCGGGGAACGGGTCCCCGGCCGGCCGGCCGATGGTTCACGGCGTCAGGGGCGGCCCATGCCGCGGTACTCCCATCCGGCCTGCGTCCACAGTGTGGAGTCCAGGCAGTTGCGGCCGTCGACCACCTTGCGGCCGTTGGCTAGTTCGCCCAGGGCGACCGGGTCGGCGTTGCGGAACTCGGCCCACTCGGTGAGGACGCAGACCAGGTCGGCGCCCTGGACGGCGTCGTTCATGGTCGGCTCGTAGGTCAGCTCGGGCACGGCCCGGCGGGCGTTCTCCATGCCCTGCGGGTCGAACACGTGCACGTCGGCGCCGGCCTTGCCGAGCAGCGCGGCGACCGCCAGCGCCGGGGCGTCCCGGACGTCGTCGGTGTTCGGCTTGAAGGTGGCGCCGAGCACGGCGATCCGGGTGCCGGAGAGGTCCGGGCCGGCCGGGCCGGAGCGGCGGCCGAGCAGGTCGGCGGCGAGCTGGATCACCCGGGTCCGCCGGCGCAGGTTGATCAGGTCCACCTCGTGCAGGAAGCGCAGCGCCTCGCCGGCGCCGAGCTCCTGGGCGCGGGCCTGGAACGCCCGGATGTCCTTGGGCAGGCAGGCGCCGCCGAAGCCGAGGCCGGCCTGGAGGAAGCGGTTGCCGATCCGGGGGTCGTAGCCGATCGAGCGGGCGAGCTGGGTGACGTCGCCGCCGGCGGCCTCGCAGACCTCGGCCATCGCGTTGATGAAGGAGATCTTGGTGGCCAGGAAGGCGTTCGCGGCGACCTTGACCAGCTCCGCGGTGGCGAAGTCGGTGACCACCAGCGGCACCTCGCGGTCCTCGGTGGCGGCCAGGTCGAAGACGCCCTTGTGGGCGGCGTAGAGCATGCCGTTGGCCCACTCGCTCTTGACCCCGACGACGATCCGGTTGGGCCGCAGCACGTCGTCGACGGCGAAGCCCTCCTGGAGGAACTCGGGGCTCCAGGCCACCTCGACGCCCAGGTCGGTCGGGGTGTGCTTGCCGACGAGCTGCTCCACCCACTCGGCGGTGCCCACCGGCACGGTGGACTTGCCGACGATCAGCGCCTTGCGGGTCAGGTGCTGGGCGAGGCTGGTCACCGACGCCTCGACGTACGACAGGTCGGCGCCCATCCCGTCGGCCCGCTGGGGGGTGCCGACGCAGATGAAGTGCACGTCGCCGAAGTCGGCGGTCTCCTGGATGTCGGTGCTGAAGCGGAGCCGGCCGGCGGCCAGGTTGCGGCGGAGCAGCTCGTCGAGGCCGGGCTCGTGGATCGGCACCTCGCCGGCGTTCAGCTTCGCGATCTTGTCCGTGTCGACGTCGAAGCCGAGCACCTCGTAGCCCAGCTCGGCGTAGCAGATGGCGTACGTCGCGCCGAGGTAGCCGGTGCCCAGGAAGGTCACCCGGGGTCGGGCCGCGCCGGAGGGCGGCGTCACCGCGGCGATGGCGGGCATCGGCTGGGTGTTCGGGTACGGGATCGTCACGCCTGTTTCTCCGCTCGCACTGGCGGCGCTTCCTTGCGTCGCGTTCGGCTGGGGCGCCAGGGCCGGCACCGAGGGAACTCTCTCGTCTTGTGTGTGAGGGTAGTTGTGGCCTGTCGCCGCCGCTCGTGCGCGAGCCTACCCGCCGGTAAGGTCCGGCTGAACCCTGGTGGCTATCCTTCAGTCTGCGGCAGTCGGCAGCCTTCCGGGCGCCACAGACTGCGCATGATAGCGGTGAAAGGGGAGGGCCGACATGTCCGCAGAGCAGTCGTTCGACGTCTACCGGTTGCCGGAGGAGCACGAGGCGATCCGGGAGGCGGTCCGGGAGGTCTGTGCGGCGAAGGTCGCTCCGCACGCCGCTGAGGCGGATGAGACGGGTGAGTTCCCGAAGGCGTCCTACGACGCGCTGCGGGCCGCCGACTTCCACGCCCCGCACATCCCGGTCGAGTACGGCGGCGCCGGCGCGGACGCGCTGGCCACGGCCATCGTGATCGAGGAGGTGGCCCGCGCCTGCGCCTCGTCCTCGCTGATCCCGGCGGTGAACAAGCTGGGCACCATGCCGCTGATCCTGGCCGGCTCCGAGGAGCTGAAGCGGAAGTACCTGACCCCGGTGGCGGCCGGCGACGCGATGTTCTCCTACTGCCTCTCCGAGCCGGAGGCGGGCAGCGACGCCGCCTCGATGACCACCAAGGCGGTCCGGGACGGCGACCACTGGGTGCTCAACGGCGTGAAGCGGTGGATCACCAACGCGGGCGTCTCGGAGTACTACACGGTCTTCGCTGTGACGGATCCCACAGCCCGCTCGAAGGGCATCTCGGCCTTCGTGGTGGAGAAGTCCGACGCCGGGGTGAGCTTCGGCGCGCCGGAGAAGAAGCTCGGCATCAAGGGCTCGCCGACCCGCGAGGTCTACTTCGACAACGTCCGGATCCCGGCCGACCGCATGATCGGCGCCGAGGGCACCGGCTTCGCCACCGCGATGCGGACCCTGGACCACACCCGGGTCACCATCGCCGCCCAGGCGGTCGGCATCGCGCAGGGCGCGCTGGACTACGCCAAGGGCTACATCCAGGAGCGCAAGCAGTTCGGCAAGCCGGTCGCCGACTTCCAGGGCATCCAGTTCATGCTCGCCGACATGGGCATGAAGCTGGAGGCGGCCCGGCAGCTCACCTACACCGCCGCCGGCAAGTCGGAGCGGGGCGACGCCGACCTGACCTACTTCGGCGCGGCGGCCAAGTGCTTCGCCTCGGACGCCGCCATGGAGATCACCACCGACGCGGTGCAGTTGCTCGGTGGCTACGGCTACACCCGGGACTACCCGGTCGAGCGGATGATGCGGGACGCCAAGATCACCCAGATCTACGAGGGCACCAACCAGGTGCAGCGCATCGTCATGGCGCGCCAGCTGCTCAAGGGCTGACCCGCTCCGGCGACGATCGGGCGGGCGGGCCGGGTGACCGGCCCGCCCGCGGTCGTCAACGGATCTCGGTGGTGCCCTCCGGTCGGGTGGTCGCGCGCGGGGGCGCGGACCACGGCGACTCGCCGCCGGTGCGACGGGGCAGGGGTTCGGTGGGGGTGTCGGGATAGGCCAGCGTGAGCGGGGCCGGGTCACCGTCCTTCGTCGGGTCCTTCGTCGGGTCCGCCGGAGGCCAGTCGCCGAGCGAGGGGTTGTGCTCGATCGGCGTGTCGGCCGGGGTCAGCTCCGCCTCGGCCGGCCCGCCCGGCCGCTGTCGCCAGCGCTGGCCGCTGAACACGGCCATCAGCAGCAGCACGCCGATGAGGAACAGCGTGCCGTTCTCCAGCGGCTGGCGCAGCGGCAGCGGGTCCCCGAGCATCTTCCAGTCCTCGGGGATCCGGTTCCGGACGGTGAAGGGCGCTACGAACAGCCCGAGGTACGGGACCACGAGCAGCAGCCCGGCCACGGCCGGGCCGAGCGGCGAGAAGCGCAGCGTGCCGAGCAGGCCGAGCAGGATGCCGGCGACGCCCAGGTAGACGGCCGGCTCGATCAGGTTGGGCGTGCTGTACGTACCGATCTCCACCCAGCGGTGCACGGTGCGCCCAGATCCGTCCTGACCGAGCGTGACGAGCACCCAGGTGACGGGCGCCACCACCAACCCGGCGAGGAAGCTCCAGAGATGTCGCATCCGCGCACCGTACCGTTTCTGGCATGACAGATCACCCCTCCGCCCCGCCGGGCAAGCCGACCTCGTACTCGCGCGTCACGCTGAGTCGCATCATGACCGCTGTCGATGTCAATCTGTACGGGACCGTGCACGGTGGGGTACTGATGAAGTTCGTCGACGACGTGGCCGGTGCGGCGGCGGCCCGGCACAGCGGGGGCACCGCGGTGACCGCCTCGATCGACGAGATCGTCTTCTCCGAGCCGGTCCGGGTGGGCGACCTGGTGCACGCGCACGCCCAGGTCAACTGGACCGGCAACACGTCCATGGAGGTCGGGGTGAAGGTGGTCGCCGAGCGCTGGGACTCGGCCGAGGACGAGCCGGTCCGGGTGGCCACGGCGTACCTGGTCTTCGTGGGGGTGGACGTGGGTGGCGCGCCGCGGCCGGTCCGGCCGGTGCTGCCGGAGACGCCGGAGGACGAGCGGCGCTACCGGGAGGCGGAGATCCGCCGGGCCCACCGGCTGGCCCGCCGCCGGGCGATCCAGGCCCACCGCGCCGGCTGAGGTGTGAGGAGGGGCCCCGGTACGACGCCGGACGTCACGAAGGGGCCCTTCCTTGCACGGACCCACACTGGTGGGGGGCTTGGGGTGTGGGTGGGGCACGCCCCGTCGGGAGGGCCGGGTGCGGAGAATGGCCTCGCGAGGTAGGGCAAGATGGCGCCACGGCCCATGCACAGTGTCGTGCCGGGGCCTCAGGGAGGGTGGAACAGTGGGTGACGTGCTGTGGACGCCGCCGGCCGACGTGCGTGAGCGGTCCCGGATCGGCGACTACCTGCGCTGGCTGGCCGAGCACCGGGGGCTGGAGTTCGCCGACTACGACGCGCTGTGGCAGTGGTCGGTGACCGACCTGGACGGCTTCTGGCGGTCGATCTGGGACTACTTCGAGGTGGTCTCGCACACCCCGCCGACCGCCACGCTCACCGACCGGACCATGCCGGGCACCCGGTGGTTCCCCGACGCCACCCTCAACTACGCCGAGAACGTGCTGCGGATGCCCGGCCGGGGCGACGACGACCCGGTGGTGATCGCGCACGGGCAGACCCGCGCGCCGGAGACACTGACCGCCGCGCAGTTGCGCGACCGGGTCCGCCGGGTGGCGGCCGGTCTGCGCCGGCTCGGCGTGGGGAAGGGCGACCGGGTGGCGGCGTACGCGCCGAACATCCCGGAGACCTACGTCCTGCTGCTCGCCACCGCCAGCCTCGGCGCGATCTTCTCCTCCTGCGCGCCCGAGTTCGGCACCCGCAGCGTCACCGACCGCTGGCAGCAGATCGAGCCCACGGTGCTGGTGGCGGTCGACGGCTACCGCTACGGCGACAAGCCGGTCGACCGGCGCGCCGAGGTGGCCGCGATCCGGGCCGCCCTGCCGTCGCTGCGGCACACCGTCGGCATCGCGTACCTCGACCCGGCCGGCGCGCCTCCGGAGGCTGCGCTCTCCTGGGCGGAGCTGGCGGCGGAGACCGACGAGCCGCTGGCCTTCACCCCGGTGCCCGTCGACCACCCGCTCTACGTGCTCTACTCGTCCGGCACCACCGGCCTGCCCAAGCCGATCGTGCACGGCCACGGCGGCATCCTGCTGGAGCACCTGAAGATGCTGGCCCTGCACCACGACCTGGGCCCGGCCGACCGGTTCTTCTGGTTCACCACCACCGGCTGGATGATGTGGAACTTCCTGGTCTCCGGGCCGGCGGTGGGCGCGACGATCGTGCTCTTCGACGGCAACCCGGGCCACCCCGACCTGGGCGCGCTCTGGCGGCTGGCGGCGGAGACCGGCACCACCTACTTCGGCACCTCGGCGCCGTTCCTGCTGGCCTGCCGCAAGGCCGGGCTGGTCCCGAAGGACGGCGCCGACCTGTCCGCGCTGCGCGGGGTCGGCTCGACCGGCGCCCCGCTGCCCGCCGAGGGCTTCACCTGGGTCTACGAGAACGTCGGCGACCGCCTCCAGCTCCAGTCGCTCTCCGGCGGCACGGACGTCTGCACCGGTTTCGTCGGCGGCGTGCCGCTGCTGCCGGTGCACGCCGGGGAGATCACCTGCCGGGCGCTCGGCGCGAAGGTGGAGGCCCGCTCGGCCGACGGCACGCCGGTGATCGGCCAGCTCGGCGAGCTGGTGATCACCGAGCCGATGCCGAGCATGCCGGTCGGCTTCTGGAACGACACCGACGGCTCCCGCTACCGGGAGGCCTACTTCGAGCTCTACCCGGGCGTCTGGCGGCACGGCGACTGGATCACCGTCAACGAGCGCGGCGGCTGTGTGATCACCGGCCGCTCCGACGCCACCCTCAACCGGGGCGGCGTCCGGCTCGGCACGGCCGAGTTCTACTCGGTGGTCGAGGGGCTGGACGAGGTGGTCGACTCGGTCGTGGTGCACCTGGAGGACGACGAGGGTGGGGCCGGCGAACTGCTGCTCTTCGTGGTGCTCGCCGACGGCCTGGAGCTGGACGACGAGCTGCGGAAGAAGATCTGCCGGGAGTTGCGCACCGCACTGTCGCCGCGGCACGTCCCCGACGAGATCCACCAGGTCCGGGCGGTGCCGCGCACCCTGTCGGCGAAGAAGCTGGAGGTGCCGGTCAAGAAGATCCTCACCGGCACCCCGGTGGACCACGCCGCGGCGAAGGGCGCCCTGGCCAACCCCGAGTCGCTGACCGCCTTCGCCGCCTTCGCCCAGCGCCGCGCCGAGTCGGACCACCCAACCCCCGCCTGACCCCGGTCAGGCGAGGACCCGGGTGACCTTCTCCGTCGCGGTGCGGGAGTCGAGGCGGGCCGGGTCCAGGTTGGCGCAGGCCACCAGGGTGGCTTCGGCCGTAAGCGGGGCCAGCAGCCAGTCGACCGGGTCGGGGTGCCGCGTCACGTCGACCAGGAGCCGGTCGCCGGGGATGAGGCACAGCTCCGCGGCCCGGGCCTCCGCGCGGGCCAGCAGCGCCACGTCCCCCTCGCCGCCTCCGGGGTACGGGGTGAAGTGGTCGCCGTGCCCGCGTACGGCCGAGACGAAATCGGTGAAGCCGGCCGGCACCTCCCGCATCGGCAGCGCGAACGGGTCCAGGGCCAGCGCGTAGCGCTCGCCGGCCGGCCAGGCGCCCGCCTCGTCGACCCGGCCGGCGGCGGCGAAGAGCACGTCCACGTCGCCCGGGGCCTCGGCCACGGTCAGCTTCGCCGACCAGCAGCCCAGCAGCACGGCGGCGGTCTGCCAGTGCGGCGGCAGCAGCACCGCGGCCGTGTCGCCGGGGGCGAGGGCCGCCTCGTCGACGAGCAGGTTGGCCGTCTTGGCCACCCAGTTCGCGAGCGTCGCGCCGGAAAGTTCGGTGCGCTCGCCGGTGGCGTCGTCGTACCAGGTCAGCAGCGGGCGGGCGGGGTCGGGCGCGATCGCGTCGGCGAACACCCGGGCAATGTTGTCGGCCATCGGCGCGAACGATACGCGCCCGGTACGCGTACTCGATGACAACGACAAGTCGGCGTACCGTCGGGTCGCAGTCAGCGTCGGGCACCCGGCCCGGCGTAGGCTTGCCGACAGTGTTGTACCCCACAGACGCGCCACCCCTGAGGAGTCGCCCCGTGACCGCCGGTCGCCCGCCCCGCGTGCTCATCGACGCCACGAGTGTCCCCGCCGACCGTGGCGGCGTCGGTAGATACGTCGACGGCCTGCTCGGTGCCCTCGGCCGGGTCTGCGGCTCGGGCGTCGACCTGGCGGTGGTGAGCCTTCGCACCGACCTGGAGCGCTACACCCGCATGCTGCCCGGCGCCGAGGTGATCCCCGCCCCGGCGGCCGTCGCCCACCGGCCGGCCCGGCTCGCCTGGGAGCAGACCGGCCTGCCGCTGCTGGCCCAGCAGGTGGGCGCGGAGGTGCTGCACTCGCCCTTCTACACCTGCCCGCTGCGGGCCGGCTGCCCGGTCACGGTCACCGTGCACGACGCGACCTTCTTCACCGAGCCGGAGCACTACGACAAGTCGCGCCGCACCTTCTTCCGCAGTGCGATCAAGACCTCCCTGCGCCGCGCCGACCGGGTGATCGTGCCGAGCAAGGCCACCCGGGACGAGCTGATCCGGCTGCTGGACGCCGACCCGACCCGGATCGACGTGGCCTACCACGGGGTCGACCAGGCCGCCTTCCACGCGCCGAGCGAGGAGGAGAAGGCCCGGGTCCGGGCCCGCCTCGGGCTGGGCAGCAGCAGCTACGTCGCGTTCCTCGGGGCCAAGGAGCCGCGCAAGAACGTACCCAACCTGATCCGCGGCTGGTCCCGCGCGGTGGCCGACCGGGAGAACCCGCCGGCGCTGGTCATCGCCGGCGGCCAGGGGCACGACGACGACATCGACCGCGCGGTGGCCGAGGTGCCGTCGCACCTGCGGCTGCTGCGGCCGGGCTACCTGCGCTACGCCGACCTGCCCGGCTTCCTCGGCGGCGCGCTGGTCGCCGCCTACCCGTCCTACGGCGAGGGCTTCGGCCTGCCCATCCTGGAGGCGATGGCGTGCGCCGCGCCGGTGCTCACCACCCCGCGGCTCTCCCTGCCCGAGGTGGGCGGCGACGCCGTGGCGTACACCAGCGAGGACCCGGACCAGATCGCCACCGACCTGACCGCCCTGCTCGACGACGAGCAGCGCCGGCTCTCCCTGGCCAAGGCCGGCTTCGACCGCGCCAAGGAATTCACCTGGGAGTCCAGCGCGGAGGTGCACATCGCCGCGTGGAGCCGGGCGCGTTCCTGAGTGTCACCTGCGGGTACGCCCGACCCCGGGCCCGTAGCACGGCGGTTCGGGCATGATGTGCTGATGTTCTACGCCGTCATCCCGGCGGGTGGCAGTGGCACGAGGTTGTGGCCGCTGTCCCGTGCCGGCCACCCCAAGTTCCTCCACCCGCTGACCGGCACCCCGGCCTCGCTGCTCCAGGCGACGGTCGACCGGCTGTCGCCGCTGACCACGCCGCAGCGCACGCTGGTGGTCACCGGGGCCGCGCACGTCGCGGCGGTGGCCCGGCAACTGGCGGGCGTGCCGGAGGAGAACATCCTGGTCGAGCCCTCGCCGCGGGATTCCTGCGCGGCGATCGCGCTGGCCGCCGCGGTGATCGCCGACCGCGACCCGGAGGCGGTGATGGGCTCGTTCGCCGCCGACCACCTCATCGGTGACCCGGCGCGCTGGGCCGAGGTGGTCCGGCAGGCGATCCGCGGTGCCGAGCAGGGTTCACTGATGACGGTGGGCATCACCCCGACCCGGCCCGAGACCGGCTACGGCTACCTGGAGACCGGCGAGCCGGTGGGCGACGGCCCGCTGCGCCCGGTGATCGAGTTCAAGGAGAAGCCGGCCGCCGAGGTGGCCGAGGGCTACGTGCGTTCCGGCCGGCACCTCTGGAACGCCAGCATGTTCGTCTGGCGGGTGGACGTCTTCCTGGCCGAGCTGGCCCGGCAGCAGCCGGCCCTGCACGCGGGGATCACCGCGATCGCGGCGGCGTGGGGCACCCCCGAGCAGGACGACGTCCTCGGCACGGTCTGGCCGACCCTGCCGAAGATCTCCGTCGACTACGCGGTGATGGAGGGCGCGGCGACCGCCGGCCGGGTGGCGACCGTCCCGGGCGACTTCGGGTGGAACGACGTCGGCGACTTCCACACCCTCGGCGAGGTGCTCTCCGCCGACGCCGCCGGCAACGTGGTGCTGGGCGGCGACGCCAAGCCCGGCGTGCTGCTGCGGGACACCAGCGGCCTGGTGGTGGTGCCGCAGTCCGGCCGGCTGGTGGCCGCGATCGGCGTCCACGACCTGATCGTCGTGGACACCCCGGACGCCCTGCTGGTCTGCCCGCGCGACCGGGCGCAGGACGTGAAGAAGGTGGTCGACGAGCTCAAGGAGCGCGGCGAGGAGGGGCTGGTCTGACCGGCGCCGGATCAGCCGGCGGCCCGCCGCGCCAGCGCGGCCAGCCCCGGCGCCAGCAGCTGGACGGTCCCGTCGGCCAGTGGCTCGGGCAGCCGGTCCGGCGGGAACCAGCCCAGCGCCTCGGACTCGGCGCTGACCCGCTCGGTCGCCCCGGCCGGAGCCAGCACGGCGAACCGGACGTCGTAGTGCAGCGAGCCGCCCTGGCAGGCCACCGGGTGAATGTCCACGTCGATCGGCTCCGGGTCGACCACCAGGCCGGCGATCCCGGACTCCTCGGTGGCCTCGCGCAGCGCGGCCGCCGCCAGGGTCCGGTCGCCGGGCTCGCAGTGCCCGCCGAGCTGCACCCACTTGCGGAACCTGCCGTGCAGGCAGAGCAGCACCCGGGCGCCCGTCGGGTCGAGCACCAGGGCGCTGGCGGTGACGTGCCCGGGCCGGTGCGCCCGGCCCATGGCCACCGGCCCGGCCGCCAGCAGCGCCAGCGTCCGGTCCCGGTTCGCGGCGGCCGCCGGGCTGGTCGCCGTCCAGCGGCTCAGCACCGCGGTGGCGTCGACGTGCAGGTCGGCGTACGTCTCGGTGTCCGGCACCCCGCCACTGTACGGGCGCGCCCTTCGTACCCTGTCCCGGTGACCCTCCGACTCGTCGAGTTCGTCGTGGCCGGCAACGAGGCCAGTGACCTGCTGCCCGTCCGCTCCCCGGCGCTGCTGCGCGCCCACGGCGCCCGCCGCGGCTTCTGGACCGTCCTCGACGAGGGACCGGTGGAACGGTGCCTGGCGCTGCTGCTCGAGCGCGCGGACGGCGAGTGGGTGGCGCACCACGTGGCCGCCGACGCGGGCCGGGAGAACGGCCGCACCGAGGACGGCGAGGCGCTCGCCCACCACGACGGCTGGGTGTACGTCTTCGGCTCGCACTTCGGCTCGAAGGCCGGCCCGCTGCGCCCCCGCCGGGCGTTCGTGGCCCGGTTCCGGGAGGACGACGCCGCACGCGGGACGCTGCCGCTGCACGTGGTGCGCAACCGGTTCCGGCTGCACCGGGCGATCAACGACGCCCTCGCCGCCGCGCCGCTGACCCCGCTGCCGGCGGGGGAGCGGGTCCGCCGGCGGTTCATCGTGGAGACCCTGCACCGGGGCACCGCCCGGGCCAAGAGCTGGGTGAGCCGGCTGGCCGAGGACGACCTGCCCGTCAACGTCGAGGCGGCGGCCTTCACCCCGGCCGGGACGGTGCTGCTCGGGCTGCGCTTCCCGGTGACCGCCGAGGGCGAGCCGATCCTGGTCGAGCTGGCCGGCGTGGCCGACATGTTCGGCAACGACGACGGCTCCGGGTCGCGGCGTGGCGTCGGCCGCGCCGAGCCGGAGATGGCGCAGGGCTGGCCGCGCGCCGTCGGGGCGTACGCCCTGACCGGGGTGACCCCGGCGGGCGCGCTGACCGGCTTCCGGGCTGTCGCGCCGACGCCGGACGGCGGCTACGCGGCGGTGATCGGCTCGATCGACGCGGTCGGCAAGGGCTCGGTGCTGCTGGACGACCATCCGCACGGCGGCCCGGTGACCTCGCGGCACGTCCGGTTCCGGCACGACGTCGGCCCGGACGCCCGGGTGGCGGGGAAGCTGGTGACCGAGCTGGCGCCGTTCCACCACGTGGAGGGGCTGGCCGAGCTGGACGGGCGCTGCTACTACGTCACCGACGAGGACCACCGGGTGGCGCTCTGGCTCGGCTGAGCGGTCGCCGGACGACACCTCTACGGAGAACAGCCGCAGACCCTCGTGGTGCCGTCCGGTCGACCGGCGCGCCCGCTGACCGACGACCGGTTCGGCGTGGCCGTGCCCCGGCATCGGCGGGCAAGAGGAAGTCTGCCCAACCCGGCCGGGCACCGTCGAGGTTTTTCATCCCACGCTTAAAGATGGAGATAAGTGCCGGCAGGTACAGTGCTCAAGGTGGCGGGCATTCCCTCTGTCCGCCCGGGAGAGCTCCATGCTGAAGGTCATTTTCTCCCGCGAGGACATCCTGCGGACCAGGGTGGCCGCTGCCGCGGACCCGGTCTGGGAACTGGTCCTCAGCCTGCACCTGCTTCAGGGCCGCGGGCGTGACCCGCTCCTGACCGAGTGGCGACGCACCGTGGCCCGCGGGCTGCGGACGGACACCACGGCCGACCGCTTCCGCCTGCTGCTCGCGCTCAATCCGCCCCGCGGCTACTTCCCCGACTTCCTCACCCCGTACGCCAGCAAGGACGGCCTGGACGCCGGGCTGGAGGCGGTCCGGGGCACCCCGGTCGACCTGCTCCGCCGTGACCTCACCCGGCTCGCCGAGGAGAACGTGCTGCCGGCGTCGGCGAGCGCCCTGGCCCGTGGCCAGCCCGACGTGCTGAGCCACCTGACCGACTCGATGGTCCGGTACCAGTCGCTGGCGGTCACCCCGTACTGGTCGCGGATCCAGGCCGCCGTGGAGGCGGACCGGGCCCGCCGCGCCCGGGCCATGCTCGACGGCGGCGCCGAAGGGCTGCTGACCAGCCTGCGACCGAGCATGCGCTGGGCCGACGGGGTGCTGGAGGTCCTCGACTACCCGGACAGCCGGGAGCTGCACCTCGACGGCCGGGGGCTGCTTCTCGTGCCCTCGTTCTTCTGCGCGCGCACACCCGTCGCGCTCCTCGACCCGAGCCTGCCGCCGGTGCTGGTCTACCCCGTCGACCGGCTCGGCGGCCTCATGCCCGAGCCGGGCAGCGCCGCGCACCGGGACGCCGACGCGGCGCAGCGGGAGGCGCTGGCCGCCCTGCTCGGCCGGACCCGCGCGGCCGTGCTGGAGGCCGCCGACGAGGGCTGCACCACCGGCGAGGTCGCCCGCCGGCTGCGCATCTCCGCCGCCGCGGCCAGCCAGCACACCACCGTGCTGCGCAACGCCGGCCTGCTGGTCAGCCACCGCGACCGCAACACGGTCCTGCACACCCTGACCCCCCTCGGCCGCGCCGTCCTCGACGCCTGACCCGCCGCCGGCGGCGCCTAGGTGTCACACGGCGAGGGTCGCGCTGGCGGTGCTTCCCGGCGGCGGGGGGAGCAGCGCCGACGGGACGCCCTCGGCGGCCAGCGCGGTGCGGAGCCGTTGCAGGTCGGCGCCGAAACGGACCAGGTCCGCCGCGTCGACCGGGGCCGGTGGCACCCCGAGGACCAGGCCGGTGGCCGGCGCCGGCCAGCCGGGCATGGCGGCGACCAGTCCGGCGCGTACCTCGGGGTCGGTGACGTGGGTGAAGACGGTGCCGGGCGCGACCACCTCGGCGACGGCGGCGATCGCCCGGTCGACGGCGGCCGGGTCGGCCGGGGTCGGGCCGGGGCCGTCGGCCAGGGTGGCCGCCTCCCGCAGGCCGGCGGCGCGCGCCTCGGCGGTGCCGAGGGAGAAGAGGTCCAGCGACGCATCCCGCACCAGCGCCCGGGCGCCCTCGTCGTCGTCGCGGGTCCCGCCCAGGTAGCCGCGGATCACCGCGACCGGCACCTGGTCGCACTTGCCCTTGATCAGCTCGCCGGCCGCGGCCAGCTCGTCCACCACGGCCATCTGGGTGAGCTGGAGTTCGTTGCCGTAGGGGTCGATCTCGCCCCGGTGGTCGCGGATCGCCGGCATGCCGGCCACCCCGAGCGCCACGTCGGTGAGCCCGTTGCGCCACGGCCGGCCCATGGTGTCGCTGACGATGACCGCCACGTCGACGTCGTACCGCTCGCGCAGCGTGCCGCGCAGCGCGCGGGCGGAGGCATCCGGGTCCTTCGGCAGCAGCACCAGCCGGGTCTTGTCCACGTTGGACGCGTCGATGCCGGCGGAGGCCATCACGAACCCGTGGTGGGTCTGCACGATCCGGGTGGTGCCGCGCGCGGCCACCACGCGGGCGGTCTCCCCGGCCAGCACCTCGTCCCGGGCGGCGAGCCGCTCCGGCCCGTCGGCCGGCACGTCGACCAGCCGGCCCTCCGCCTTCGACACGACCTTGCTGGTCACCACCAGCACGTCGCCGTCGCGCAGCCAGGGCGCCGCGGTGGCGATCAGCGCCGCCAGGTCGTCGCCCTCGGTCACGTCGCCGATGCCGAGCACCGGCAGGATCTCCAGCCTCACATCAGCTCCAACGCTGCTCGGACCATCGCCGCCGTCGCCGCCTCGTCGGTCATCCGCAGCGGCGCCGGGCGCACGGTCACCTCCGGTACCACGGTGCCCTCGTCCTCGGGCGCGACCAGCCAGCCGTCGAGCAGGCCGCCGGCCGAGCGGCCGCCGTAGAGGCCGCCCACCCCGGCCGCGCTGCACTCGACGCCGAGCACGGACAGGCAGCGGTCCGCCATGCCGCGGACCGGCGCGCCGCCGATGATCGGGGACACCCCGACGACCGGGGCCGGCCCGTCGGCGACCGCGTCCCGCAGGCCCGGCACGGCCAGGATCGGGGCGACACTCACCACCGGGTTGCTGGGCGCGACGAGGACCACGTCGGCGGCGCGGATCGCCTCCAGCACCCCGGGCGCCGGCTTCGCCGTCTCCGCGCCGACGAAGACGAACCGGTGCGTCGGGACGTCCGCCCGGTGGCGTACCCACCACTCCTGGAAGTGGATCGCCCGCTGGCCGCCGTCCAGATCCACCACGACGTGCGTCTCCAGCCGGTCGTCGGTGGCGGGCAGCAGGCGTACGCCGGGCTCCCAGCGCATGGACAGCGCCTCGGTGACCTGGGACAGCGGGTAGCCGGCGTTGAGCATGGTGGTGCGCACCAGATGGGTGGCGAGATCCTTGTCGCCCAGGCCGAACCAGGCCGGCTCGGCGCCGTACGCGGCCAGCTCGGACTTGACCGTCCAGGTCTCGCCCACCCGGCCCCAGCCCCGTTCCGGGTCGGCGCCCCCGCCCAGCGTGTACATGACGCTGTCCAGGTCGGGGCAGACCTTCAGCCCGTGCAGCAGCAGATCGTCGCCGACGTTGACCACGGCGGTCACCTCGGCCCCCACCTCCCGGGCGTACGCCCGGACGCCGAGCAGGAACCGGGCGCCCCCGATACCGCCGGTCAGAACCACGATGCGCATGACGTCCATCCTTGCGCACGCGGCGCCGTCGATGAGCCGTGGCCGGAGAGACTACGCTCACGTCGGCAACTTCCGTTTTCGTCCCCAGGGGGAGTCCGTGACCAGCCCCGCCGAGCCCGCGTCCGGCGACACCACGCAGGCCAGCCAGTTGACCAAGCCGCTGCGCGAACTGGCCGCGCTCGTCCTGCTCGGCGCGAACGCCGTGCTGCTCTTCGTCGGCCTGCTGCGCCTGCTGGTGCCGGTCGACGACTACAGCACGTTCAGCGGCCGGGCCGGGAGCACCTTCTTCGCCTTCATCGGCCTGGAGTCGACCGTCCTGCCGCTGCTGGCCGTGCTGCTCGCCACCCACGTCCGCCCGGTGTTGCCGAAGGCGAAGCTGATCACCCAGGTCGCGCTGGTCGAGTACGCCGTCGCCGCGGTGTTCGGCGCGCTGACCCTCCTGATCTGGCTGGTCGGCCGGCTCGCCGACGGCGAGGTGCTGGACGCGTTCCTCGGCCTGCTCACCCGGCTGGCCTGGCTGGCCGTGTTCGCGATCGCCGCGTTCGTGGTCTTCAAGATCTGGCGAACCCTCTACTACGTCCCGAAGCCGAAGCCGCAGCCCGGTGTCTACGGCCAGGCGCAGCCCGGCTGGCCGCAGCAGCCCGGCCCGATGCCCGGCCAGCCCGGCGGCTACCCCGCCGCGGGCGCGTACCCCGGCGCGCCCCAGCAGCCGGGCGGCTACCCGCAGCCCGGCCCGTACGGCTCGGCCCAGCCGGCGCCGCCGTTCAACACCGCCCCGCCGCACGCGCCACAGTCGAGCCCGCCGTTCGGCGCCCCGCAGTCGGGTCCGCCCCTCGCCGGCCCGCCGTCCGCGCCGCCGTACGGCGCCCCGCACGCGGCGCCGCCGTTCGGCCAGCCGCCGTCGGCCGACCCGACCCAGGCGATCCCGCGCCAGCCGGCCGACCCCGGCCAGCCGGCCCCGCCGGACGGCGACCGGACCCAGCGCTTCGACCGGGAGGACCCGAACTTCCCGCGCTGAGCCGCCGGATGCGCACGGTTTCCCGCGGCCGACCGCCCGTCTCCTCGTCGGGGGCGGGCGGGCCCGGACCTGCCAGCGCATAGGCTGGGCGGATGGTTGATCGCAGCGAGCCGGTCCCGACCGAGGCGAGTGTCCGGCGGGCCCTGGGCCGGGCCGCCACCGGCCGGGCACTGGACGTGGCTGAGGCGAGCGCACTGCTCACCGCGCGCGGCGCGGCCCTGGACGAGCTGCTCCGGACCGCCGCCGAGATCCGCGACGCCGGGCTGCGGGAGGCCGGCCGCCCGGGCGTCGTCACCTTCTCCAAGAAGGTGTTCATCCCGCTGACCCGGCTCTGCCGGGACCGCTGCCACTACTGCACCTTCGCCACGGTGCCGCACCGGCTGCCCGCCGCGTACCTGGAGAAGGACGAGGTTCTGGCCATCGCCCGGGAGGGCGCCGCGCAGGGCTGCAAGGAGGCGCTGTTCACCCTGGGCGACCGCCCCGAGGAGCGCTGGCCGGCCGCCCGGCGGTGGCTCGACGAGCGGGGCTACGACTCCACCCTCGACTACCTGCGCGCCTGCGCGGTGGCGGTGCTGGAGGAGACCGGCCTGCTGCCGCACCTCAACCCGGGCGTGCTGTCCTGGTCGGAGCTGCAACGGCTCAAGCCGGTCGCCCCGAGCATGGGCATGATGCTGGAGACCACCGCCACCCGGCTCTGGTCCGAGCCGGGCGGCCCGCACTACGGATCACCCGACAAGGAGCCGGCGGTGCGGCTGCGGGTGCTCGACGACGCCGGCCGGGTCGGTGTGCCGTTCACCACCGGGCTGCTGATCGGCATCGGGGAGACCCTGGCCGAGCGGGTCGACGCGCTCTTCGCCATCCGCCGCGCGCACCGGGAGTACGGCCACCTCCAGGAGGTGATCGTGCAGAACTTCCGCGCCAAGCCGGACACCGCGATGCGTGGCATGCCCGACGCGGAGCTGCACGACCTCGCGGCCACGGTGGCGGTGGCCCGGGTGCTGCTCGGCCCGAAGGCCCGGATCCAGGCCCCGCCGAACCTCATCGAGGGCGAGTACGACCTGCTGCTGCGCGCCGGCATCGACGACTGGGGCGGCGTCTCGCCGGTCACCCCGGACCACGTCAACCCGGAGCGCCCCTGGCCGCACCTGGACGAGCTGGCCCGGCGTACCGGGCAGGCCGGCTTCACCCTGCGCGAGCGGCTGACCGTCTACCCGGAGTACGTCCGGGCCGGCGATCCGTGGCTCGACCCGCGCCTGCTGCCGCACGTCACCGCCCTGGCCGACCCGGAGACCGGGCTGGCCGTCGAGGCGGCCCGCCCGGTGGGCCGGCCGTGGCAGGAGCCGGAGGAGGTGTTCGGCGGTCGGACCGACCTGCACGTCACCATCGACACCACCGGGCGGACCGGGGACCGGCGGGGCGACTTCGACGACGTCTACGGCGACTGGTCGGAGGTGGCCGCGAGGGTCGCCGTGCCGGCCGCCGTGGCGAACGATCCCGAGCTGCGCGCCGGCCTGCGGCTGGCCGCCGACGATCCGGCCGCGCTGCTGGAACCGGCGCACGAGGCGAAGGCGCTGGCGCTGTTCGGCGCGGACGGCCCGGCGCTGGAGGAGCTGTGCCGGATCGCCGACGACGTGCGGCGGGACGCGGTCGGCGACGACGTCACCTACGTGGTCAACCGCAACATCAACTTCACCAACGTCTGCTACGTGGGCTGCCGGTTCTGCGCCTTCGCCCAGCGGGAGAGCGACGCCGACGCGTTCCGGCTGTCCGTGGGGCAGGTCGCCGACCGGGCCGAGGAGGCGTGGGCGGCCGGCGCCACCGAGGTGTGCCTCCAGGGCGGCATCGACCCGAAGCTGCCGGTCACCGGCTACGCCGACATCGTCCGGGCGATCAAGGCGCGGGTGCCCGGGATGCACGTGCACGCCTTCTCCCCGATGGAGATCGTCACCGCCGCCGCGAAGGCGGGCGTGCCGGTGAAGGAGTGGCTGCTCCAGCTCCGCGAGGCCGGCCTGGACACCATCCCGGGCACCGCGGCGGAGATCCTCGACGACGAGGTGCGCTGGGTGCTCACCAAGGGCAAGCTGCCGGCCGCCGCCTGGGTCGAGGTGGTCGGCACGGCCCACGAGCTGGGCATCCGGTCCAGCTCCACCATGATGTACGGCCACGTCGACCACCCCGGCCAGTGGCTGGCCCACTTCCGGGTGCTGGCCGGCCTG
Source organism: Micromonospora sp. NPDC005299 (assembly GCF_042872345.1). Lineage (NCBI taxonomy): Bacteria > Bacillati > Actinomycetota > Actinomycetes > Micromonosporales > Micromonosporaceae > Micromonospora > Micromonospora sp. NPDC005299. The sequence continues at coordinate 4,648 of NZ_JBIAKG010000014.1, read as the reverse complement.
CAGGACCGCACCGGCGGCTTCACCGAGTTCGTGGCGCTGCCGTTCGTGCACACCAACGCGCCGATCTACCTGGCCGGCCTCGCCCGGCCCGGCCCGACCTGGCGGGAGAACCGGGTCGTGCACGCGATGGCACGGCTGCTGCTGCACGGCCGCATCGCCAACATCCAGTGTTCCTGGGTGAAGCTCGGCGACGCCGGCACGGTGGCGATGCTCCAGGGTGGCTGCAACGACCTGGGCGGCACCCTGATGGAGGAGACCATCTCCCGGATGGCCGGCTCGGGCAACGGCTCGGCCCGCACGGAGGAGCAGCTCCGGGGGATCGCGGCGGCGGCGGGCCGACCGGTCCGCAAGCGGACGACCGCGTACGGTCACGTCGGCGCGTAGCGTCGAACCTTTCCCCGCCGTCGGCCGTACCAGTGGATGCCGGCGGCGGTTGCGGCGAGGACCGCCGCCGGCGCCCCCAAGCCCGGGGCACCCGGCCGCGTCCGGGTCCCGGTCCACCGCGGGCGCTGCGGCGCCGGCCCGGAAAGGTTGCCCATGACCACTGATGAGCCGAAGCGGCGGCCCTGGCCGCGACTGACCCGCCGGCAGACACTGACCGCGGCCGCGAGCGCCACCCTGGGCGCCGCCGCCCTCACCGTGCCGGGCCTGTCCGCCGCGCAGAACGCCCCCTCCGCGGGCCGGCGCGACGAGCCGATCGTGGTCCACCTCCGCGACGCGGCCTCCGGCGCGCTGGACGTCTTCGTCGGCACGACCCGGATCCAGGTACGCGACCGCGGCCTGGCCGACCGCCTGGTCCGCGCCGCCGCCCGGCGCTGACCGCCCCCGCGCCACCGGCGCGGCCCTCCCGGCGCGGGCTCCCGGCGCCGGTCCCGACTTCCGCTACCCCCGACGAAGGTGTGGTCCGCCATGTCCTCTCACCGCGAGGCCCCGGAGATAGCCAAGGATCCGGTCGCCGACAGCTCCGACTTGTACGCGTTCGTCAGCCCGAGCCAGCCCGACACGGTCACGTTGATCGCCAACTACGTGCCGGTGCAGCTCCCCTCCGGCGGCCCCAACTTCTTCGAGTTCGGCGACGACGTCCGGTACGAGATTCACGTCGACAACGACGGCGACGGTAATCCGGACGTCACCTATCGTTTCGAATTCACCACGGAGATCACGAATCCGAACAGCTTTCTTTACAACACCGGGCCGATCGAGGCGCTGGACAGCAAGAACTGGAACCGGCGGCAGTTCTACCGGCTGACCCGGGTCGCCGACGGCCGGGAGCACGTGCTGGCGCACAAGCTGCCCTGTCCGCCGTGCAACGTCGGACCGCTGTCCACGCCCAAATACCAGGACCTGGTGCGGCAGGCGACCTTCCGGCTGTCGACCGGGGAGAAGGTCTTCGCCGGCCAGCGGGCCGACGGCTTCTTCGTCGACCTGGGCGCCGTCTTCGACCTCGGCACGCTGCGACCCTTCCAGCAGCTGCACGTGGCCGGCAAGAAGCTGTTCAAGACCGAGGGCGAGCCGGTCAACGCACTCGACCGGTTGAACGTGCACAGCATCGCCGTGCAGGTCCCGCTCGCCAAGGTCCGGCGCAAGGCCAGCCGGTACGGCTACGCCGACCGCGCCTCGACCATCGGCGTCTGGACGACCGCCTCCCGGCAGCAGGTCCGGGTGCTCGGCGACCGGGTGGCCGCGGCCACCGCCGCCGGCCCCTTCACCCAGGTCTCCCGGCTGGGCAACCCGCTGTTCAACGAGGTCGTCGTGCCGATGTCCAAGAAGGACCTGTGGAACACGCTGCCGCCCACCGAGGACAAGCGCTTCGCCCAGTTCGTCGAGCATCCCGAACTGGCCGCGCTGCTGCCCGCGCTCTACCCGGGCGTGTTCCCCAGCCTGGACGCGCTGAACAAATCGAAGAAGCCCCGGGCCGACCTGGTGGCGATCCTGCTCACCGGCGTGCCGGCCGGGCTGATCAACGGCTTCGCCAACACCACCGGCGACCTGCAGGCCGACATGCTGCGGCTGAACACGGCGATCCGGCCCAGCCGCAAGCCGGACCGGTTCGGTGTGCTCGGCGGCGACCTGGCGGGCTTCCCGAACGGCCGCCGGGTCGGCGACGACGTGGTGACCATCGCGCTGCGGGCGATCGCCGGGCTGACCGTGCCGTTGGTGGACAAGACGTTCAAGCCGGACGCGGCGGCGGCCGCGGTCACCCCGGGGTTGAGCGCCGCCGACGTGACGGCGCCCTTCCTCGGTGACTTCCCGTTCCTCGGTACGCCGTACGACGGGTTCAACAATCCGCCGGCGAAGAAGTCCTGAGCGGGGAGGTCACGTGCACGACCATCACCACACCCTCGGTCCCTCGGAGAGCGGCAGCGTCGTGCTCGACCTGGGCGGCGACTCCGGCGCGCTGATCATCCACACCGGACGTGACCTGCACGGCCGGGAGATCGAGATCAGCCGCGTCGACCGGGACGAACCTCGCACCCACTCGGCCGTACGCGAGCGGCACGTCCGGGACGGGGTGGTCCACAGCGCCGTCTACCCGGACCTGGCGGCCGGTCTCTATACCGTCTGGTGGGACGACACCACCCCCGCCGGCGCGATTTCGGTCACCGGCGGCGCGATCGCCGAATTCGTCTGGCCAGCCAGCTCACCGCAGGGAGTGGACTGACCGTCCAGGTTGCCGCGCGGCCGCGCCTCGTCCACATGGTGGGCGGGGCGCGGCCGGCGTCTCGAACCTCGACGGGCAGTACTGCTCCGGTCGGGTTAACCTTGGGCCCCACCAAAGCTGATCTTGGACGGTGTCACGACGACCGCCCCGGGTTGCGGCCCGCCGGAAGCCTCCACCGGGGGCCGCCGGCGGTGTCCACACCGGTGCGCCACGGCAGAAAACTTGGGGCAACTCGCCGGGGAAGGCGTTACTCGTCCGGGGTCTGAATCGATAGGGCAGGTTGCGAGGGTCGGGCGGCCACGAGGGTCGTCCGGGACGTGTCGGGAGGACGACTCCATTATCAAGTTTGGCTTGACGGCGCACGCATTACACGCGTGTAATTTGAATGGGGTTGTTCGCGCGGAACGCAACAAATTGTGACCGGACGAACAGGCACGCCTTTCGCGTGGGGGGTTGCAGCGGCGATGACGCCGGTGCGCGACAAGGAGGCAACGGATGGACGGCCAGCTCGAGGTGGCCGACCTGCTCGGAAACGCGCCGGAGTGGCAGGAGCGGGCCCTGTGCTCGCAGACCGACCCGGAGGCGTTCTTTCCCGAGAAGGGCGGCTCGACCCGCGAGGCGAAGCGCATCTGCTCGCGGTGTGAAGTGAAGACGGAGTGTCTCGAATACGCGCTCGGCCACGACGAGCGGTTCGGGATCTGGGGTGGGCTCTCCGAGCGGGAGCGGCGCAAGCTCAAGCGGCGGGTCGCCGCCTGACACGCGTACCGGACCGGGTGGTGGGGGCCGCCCGGGGTCCGGGGCCGGCGACCCGGCCGGCGGGGGCCGGCCGGGACGCGGCGGTGGTCGGCCGGTGCCGGTTCAGGCCAGTTCGTCGGGGTCGACGCCGAGCAGGTTCGCCACCTGCTCGATGATCACGTCGTGCACGAGGTCCGCGAGGTCCTCGCGGTCCATGGCCCGGAACTCCAGCGGTCGCCGGTAGAGCACGATGCGCGGCGGCACCTCCTGCCGGCCCGGGCGCCCGGGCAGCAGCCGGGCGAGCGGCACCTCGCCGTCCTCCAGCACGTCCGAGTCGTAGACGTTCAGATCCGGCGGGACGTCCTCCACGGCGAACTCCACCCCGGCCAGTTCCTTGGCGAAGCGGCGTTCGAGCGTCTCGACCGTGTCCAGCACCAGGTCGTCGAAGACCTCGGCCTTGGTCCGGGCCAGCGGCACGGTGGCCGGCACCAGCCGCCCCCGCAGCCCCCGCCCGTGGCGGTCGCGGTGGGTGCGCCGGCCGGAGCCGGGGCGGCGGTTTTCCGGGCTCGTCATGACGCACAGGGTAGCCCGCGTACCCGGGCCACCCGCCGTCGCGCCGCCGGCCCGGCGCGCCGACGCGCCGATCGGACGAATTGTGATCACCATGACGGGCGTGTCGCAACGCGAAGCGGTGCGCCGCACCCGGTAATGGGGATACCCTGCCGCCGTGAGGTCACCACGGCGCTGCTCCCGTAACGGCTGCCCCCGGCAAGCGGTCGCCACATTGACCTATGTCTACAACGAGTCCACAGCCGTCGTGGGCCCACTCGCCGCGTTCGCCGAGCCGCACACGTACGACCTGTGCGAGCCGCACGCCCGCAACCTGACCGCCCCGCGCGGCTGGGACGTGGTGCGCCACGAGGGCGAGTTCGAGCCCCCGCCGCCCACCACCGACGACCTGGTCGCCCTGGCCGAAGCCGTCCGCGAGGCGGCCCGCCCGGCACCCCCACGGCCGCCGTCGAACGACGACCACCAGGCCCCCCAGACGCCCCAGCAGGGCCGCCGAGGCCACCTCCGCGTCATCCCCCCGAACCACTAAACCCTGCCCTCCTCCGCCCCCCACCCGGGTGGATCATGAAGTTGTTGTCCTCCAGCACGGGGCGGGGTCAAGGGGTCAGTGCAATCGCTAGGGCGCGATGAGTTGTGCGAGGCGTTGGGCCGGGGTGGCCCAGCCCAGCGTTTCGCGGGGTC
>NZ_JBIAKG010000013.1:89044-201918 GCF_042872345.1 Micromonospora sp. NPDC005299 | reverse complement strand
GCCACCTGAGCACTGCCCAGCAGCGCCTGCGGCACCTCGGCCGGGCGCTGTCGCGCAAGACCGGCCCGGACCGCAGAACCGGCCGCCGCCCCTCCAACCGCTGGCAGCGCGCCGCGAACAGGCTCGGCCGCGCCCACGCCCGGGTCGCCAACCTGCGCCGCGACGGGCTGCACAAACTCACCACCCGGCTGGCCCACGAACACGCCACGATCGTGGTCGAAGACCTCAACATCACCGGCATGCTCGCCAACCGGCGACTCGCCAAACACATCGCCGACGCCGGACTCGCCGAACTCCGCCGGCAGCTCACGTACAAAACCCAGTGGAACGGCGGCCGGCTGATCGTGGCCGACCGGTGGTACCCGTCCTCGAAAACCTGCTCAGGCTGCGGCACCGTGAAAGCCAAGCTGGCCCTGTCCGAGCGCACCTACCACTGCCAGGCGTGCGGCCTGCTCACCGACCGCGACCGCAACGCCTCACTAAACCTGGCCGCCCTGGCGGCCCAGTTTGACACCGCCGGGAGTGGCCCGGTGGCAGCACGTGGAGCCGACCGGAAGACCCGCCAACGCGGGCAGGCGGCTGTGAAGCGTGAACCCGGCACGGCGCCCGCCGGTCAGACCGGGACCGTCCCACCGCAAGGCGGGACTACCAACCGTGTGCTCGCTAGAGCGCACTGAAAGGTAACGGTCTCGAACGCCAGGTCCGGGTCGCAGCGGCACACCGAACCGCTCGGCCTCGGCCACCGGCCCCGTGCCCGCCCCGGTCGGCTGACCGACCTGTCCGTTCCTGCGGTGCCGGAGCGCTGTCACGCCGAGGTGATCGACGACCTCGCCGACGTCATACGCGTTCGCACCGACATTACTCTGAGCTCACGGGCGGCTCGGCGCGCACTCGGTGGTCGAGGCGGTGGGCACCCAGGAGGCGACGATGCAGGCGATCAATGCCACCCGGCCCCGGGGTTCACCTGGGCTTCGTCGGCGTCAACTACGACGTTAAACTCCTTCAGGCACCGCGCGCGCCGGTGGCTCAGCCGAGCTTCTTCCGCAGGGTCTCGAACGCGAGATCCGGTCGCAGCGGGAGGCCGAACCGCTCGTCACCATACGGGAACGGGCTCAGCTCGCCGGTGCGGACGTAACCGCGTCGCACGTACCAGGCGATCAGGTCGTCCCGCTGCGTGATCACGGTCATCCGCATCTCGCCGGTGTGCCACTCCTCCCGCGCGAACCGCTCGGCCTCGGCCAGCAGTTCCCGGCCCAGTCCGCCGCCCTGCCGCTCCGGGGCGACCGCGAACATCCCGAAGTAGACGTGGTCGTCGCGGCGCTCCAACTGGCAGCAGGCGACGATCCCGATACCGTCCTCGGCGACCAGGACCGTCCCGCCCGGGCTCGTCACGGACTCGGCCACCATCTCCGGGTCGGTGCGCTGCCCGGCGAGCAGGTCGGCCTCGGTGGTCCAGCCGGCCCGGCTGCGCTCCCCCCGGTACGCCGACTCGACCAGGTCGACGAGGGCGGCCACATCGGCGTGACGGGCGGTCCGGACGGTGCGCGGGCTGGTCATCGGCGGTCTCCACGGTCACGACGGTTCACCGGGCCAGCGTACGCAGCCGGGCGCCCGCGCGGATCTGCCGCACCGGGCGCCGGAGCGCCGGGCCGCGCGGTGACGGCCCGGCGCCCGCCGGGTCAGCCGTGCTTCTGCTGGCAGGGCACGCAGAAGCGGGCGTGCGGCAGCGCCTCCAGCCGCTCGACCGGGATCGGCGCGGCGCACCGCTCGCAGCGGCCGTAGCCGCCGTCGGCCATGCGGCGCAGCGCGTCGCCGATCTGCCCCAGGCTCTGCCGGGTGGCCGCGATCAGCGCGGCGCGGGTGTGCGCCTCGCCGGGGTCGCCGGTGTCCGCGGTGAGTTCGGTCAACCGGGCCGTCTGCGCCGCGAAGTCGTCGGTCAGCGTGGCCCGCAGCCGGGTGAGCCGGTCGTCGTGCAGGTCGGTGCCCATCTGGATCCCCTTTTAGGAAAAAGAAAAAGGGCCGAAGCCGGATGGCTTCGCCCTGAGTGGCCGTACGCGGATAAAAGAGATCCGGGTGGGCCACGGTCGGTGGGGATCGGGCTCGGGAGGCCGTGGATGGGCGCGACGGAACGGCTGCCCGCCGGACGGGCGGGCACGGCCTCGGGACGCCGGCGGCGGGCAGCAGCGAACGCCGCCGTGGTGACGGCGGTCGCGGACAGCCCGACCGGGTACATCCGCCCACCATAGGCGAGCCCCGACGGTTCGCCAACGACTTTGCCCACCGCCTCCGCCGCGGGCGCGCATCCTGGCGGAGCAGCTGTTCGGCCGGTCTCCGCCGCCGATCATGACCGCCCGCCGGGCCGCCCGGTCGAACGGTATGTCCGGCCACCGACAGGCCCGTTCCCCGGGACCCGCGACCTGCGGTATTCGAGAGATGACCCTCCGCCCACACCCCGACAGAGCGGAGCGCCGACGTGTGGATGACCACGGGAACAGCGCCGGAGGCCGTACCCCCGCACCGGGCCGGCTGGCGGCTGCGGCTGCTCGGCGGCTTCGCGCTCGACCGGGACGGCGAGCCGGTCGCCCTGCCGGCGACCGCGCAGCGGCTGGTGGCCTTCCTGGCCGTGCGCGGCGCCTCGGACCGGGCCCGGACCGCCTGGTCGATGTGGGCGAGCAAGCCTGAGGAACGGGCCTCGGCGGACCTGCGGACGGCGCTGTGGCGGCTGCGCAAGGCCGCACCGGGGCTGCTCACCGACTCCACCGGCCCGCTGGCGCTGACCGCCGGGGTGTCGGTGGACACCAGCTGTCTCGCCGGCCGAGGTCCGGTCGACCCGGCGTTCCTGCGCCGGTACGCCGCCGACGGCTGCCCCGACCTGCTCCCCGGCTGGTACGACGACTGGGTGCTCATGCAGCGGGAGCTGCTGCGGCACCGGGCCCTGCGGGCGCTGGAGGACGCCGCCGGGGCGGCGATCCGGGCGGGTGACCCGGCTGCCGGGCTGGGCTGGGCGCTGGAGGCGGTCGCCGCGGACGCGCTGCGGGAGAGCGGCCACCGGCTGGTGCTCACCGCGATGCTGGCCGAGGGGAACGTCAGCGACGCGCTGCGCCACGCCGACCTGGTGGTCCGGCTGCTCGCCGAGCAGCTGGGGGTGCGACCGTCGGCTCAGCTCATGGCGTTGATCGAGGAGGCGCGCTCCCGGTCCGCGGTGGCCGCCGGCCGGGCACGCGGGTAGGCGTCGAGCAACTCGCCCAGGCACGGATCGGGTTCCATGTCCAGCTCCCGGGCCAGCAGCCGGCGGTAGGTGTCCAGGCCGCGCCGCCCCTCCACCCAGTTCCCCTCGGCCAGGTGCGCCTCCAGCAGCACCCGCTGGGCGCTCTCCCGCAGCGGCTCCGCCCCGGCGGCGGTGAGCGCCACCTCGACGGCCTCGGCGCAGCGGCCCGTGGTGACGAGGTGCCGGCTCATCGCCTCCATCCCGTGCAGCACCCGCTGGCGGACCCGCTCCCGTTCGGTGAGCACCCAGTCGTCGTACCAGCCGGGGAGCAGGTCGAACAGGACCCCGCCGGTGGGCAGCGCGGACAGGTCGGCGCCGGCCGGGCGGCCCGCGATCAGCCGGCCGGCCCAGGCGGTGACGAGGTCGATGTCGACCAGCACGCCGGGCCGGAACGCCAGGTGGTGCCGGTCCACCCCGATCAGCCCGACGTGTGCCTGGTTGAGCCGCCACAGCGCCGAGCGCAGGTTGCCGGCCGCGCGCGCGTCCGGGGCGTCCGGCCACAGGGTGGCGGCGGCGTGGCCCCGGTCGAGGCGGCGGCGGTGCAGGGCGACGTAGACCAGCAGCCGCTTGCTGCCCTCGGGCACGTCGTACCAGCGGGGACCGTGGCTGACCCGGACGTCGCCGAGCAGCCGCAGCACCGGCCCGGACCCGGCCGGCTGGTCGGCCACGAGGGCGTCGACGAAGTCGGCGGTCATCCGGGACCTCCCTGCGCCGCGGGCCTGGCCTCGGCAGGGTAGAACGCGGTGCGTCACCCCGGCGTCACATCGCGGCCGCCCTCACGGGGTGACATCGCGGCCGACCAGGATGTCCAGCCGGGCCGGTTCGGCGGTGTCGTTGGTGAAGGTCAGGCTCGCCGGGTCCGCGCCGAGCAGCCGGGCCGCCCCGGCGCCGAGGAAGGCGTGCGCGCCGTCGAGCGCGATCGCCGTGCCGTCGATCTCGTACGACAGGTCGGCGCTGGGCGTGGCCGGCACGATCAGCACCATGCCCACCCGCTCGGTGCCGGCGGGCACCAGGTCCACCTGCTGGCTCTCCCCGGCCGCGATCTCGACCGAGACCTTGTCGTAGGCCTCGACGTCGACGACGCCGGTGGCCGCGATCTGCGGCCCGTGTGCCACGCGGACCTGGAGGCTCCAGTTGATCTTCTCGGTCATGTGCCTTCCCTGGGTCGGGCGGTGGGCGTCACCGCGCTCGGTGACCGGCGAGGATCTCCACCAGTCGGCTGCGCACCACCTCGACGACCGCGTCCGGCGAGGTGACCGCCCGGCTCTCCGGCCGGCCGCCGGCCAGGTCGACGCAGCTCGTCACCAGGGCGCGGAAGCCGAGCTCGTCCGGCCGGTCCTCGAGCCACACCCGGACGACCACCACCCCACCGCGGTCGGGGTCGGGGCTTGTCACGGGAGCGCCTCCGGGGCAGGAGTCGTGCGCGGGCCGGGCCAGCCTGCCGCCTGGTCGTCACCGGCGCGTGCCCGCCGCGTCACCGGGCCACCTGGCGACCGCGCTGGGCCCGCCGCCGTCTCGCGGCTCGGTCTCAGGGCCGGCCTCCGCTAGTACGGCAGCCGCCGTTTGAGATCTTGCTGCTCTGGCTGGGTGGACTGATCAACACCTGCCTCATTCGCCCGATCAGCAACCTCACCCACCGTTTGCGCTGGTCACGGTTCCGGTGACGTCATCAAGCCCAAGCCCGACGATCCCACTGCGCACGCCACCTCAACCTCGAACTTCAGCACTGATCACGACCGGCAGCCTGTGTATCAGGGAAGTGGTGGCAGCCACCCGGTTGTTCGGCCGCCGGGTCGGGGTTGTTCCGGTGGGCGGTGGGCCGAGCGGCGGGTGTCGATGGCTGCGATGCCGGCCAGGATCACGGTGGCGGTGATCGCGGCTGCTAGTGGCGGCGCGGCGGTCAGGGGTACGACTGCCAGCAGGAGGGCCAAGGCCCCTATCCAGCGGTGTGGGGGCAGTCGGGAGAAGACGGCCCGTTCCAGAGCGCCCCGGCCGGTGAGGTAGCAGGCCGGCCCGCCGAGGATCATGATCAGCCACGTCGGGTAGCTGTGGCCGACGGGGTGGGTTTGGACGATTTCGTGGCCGATGGCGGTTCCCACGATGCCGAGGATCATCACGACGTGGGCGGACGCGGCGAAGCGACCCAGTCCGGCCGGATCCTCGGCCTCGGCGACGGCGTCGCCGAGAAGTTGGCCGGCCTTGTGGAAGTAGATGCGCCATAGCAGGACGGTCGTGAGGAACGCCAGCAGCAGGCCAATGCTTTGGTAGCCGCCGACACGGCCGAGCCCGGTGGCGTAGGTGACGCCGACAGCGAGGATCGTTTCGCCCAGGGCGATCAGCACCAGTTGCTGGTACCGCTCCGCCAGATGGTGCGGCGCGATGGCCCATGCCGTCGCTCGCCCCTTGCCCAGGCCTGGTACGGGCCACCCCCGCCACGCGGAGCCGAGATCAACTACGACCGCCGCGAGCCACCAGGCGGCCTGCGTCCCACCCGAGGTCAACGCCCCGCCGATCCAGAACACCCCGGCGACCAGGAACCAGATCAGGGCCCGAAAGTACAGTCGGGCTAGCGCGTGCCGGCCCAGCGCGTAACCGAAGATCATCGCGCGGCTGACCTGAGCGAGGACGTACGCCACCGCGAAGGTCATTCCCGCGCCGCCGAACGCGTGGGGCACCGTCGTTCCCATGACCAGCAGCGCGAACGCCGTCACCACGATCATCCACTGGGTGTGGGCGGTCCGCGGGTCGAACCGGGCGGTGATGTACGCCGTGATGATCCACAACCACATCAGCGGCGCGAACAGCAACAAGATGCGTCCGATCGCCGTCCACTGCTCCGCCAGGTCGCCACCGCCCACCGATGGCGCCGCGAACGCCACCAACCGATTGAGAGCGAACACCATCACCAGGTCGAAGAACAACTCCACGTAGGTCGCCTGCTGCACGCTCTCCTTGCCGCGCAGCAGCCCTACCGCGTGTCCACGTCCCCATCGCCGATCGGCCATCACTCGCCCATCCCAGCGGATCTGCACTTCACGCGACGCGTCTTGCAGAAAACCCCGATGCCACCGCGCCACCTGGAGCAACTACGCACGGGCCCATGGACGGCCTACAGACGATCACGCGGTGCCGCGCCGCATCTACCCCGCACCGGCCGGCGTCATCTCAGACGGCGGCCGCCGTACTAGGGGCGGTCGTGCAGGAACCAGGCGTCGCTGCGGGCAACGGCCATGGCGAGCTGCCACTGCTCGTGCTGAAGGCTGCCGCCGACGGCGAGGAGCTGACCGGCAAGCTCCCAGGCCGGCGGGCCCGGCTGCGGTTGCCGGGACACGACGAACTGCAGCGTGGTGCTGAAGGCGGCCACCAGCTCGGCCCCCCAGTGCCGGTGCCACTGCCGCATCGCCGCAGCCCACGCCTCCGGCCCACCGGGAAAGATCGCGCCGAAGTAGCCGACCCAGGCCGGCGCCAGCCACGGGGACGTCGTGGGCAGCAGCACCAGTTGCACCTCCCGCATCGGATGCCAGGTGCGGGTGCCGACCAGGGGCTCGTACCAGCCGCGGGCGAGGTCGGCGAGGACCGGGTCCGCCAGCAGGGTGTCGTAGAGCCACCGGTCCAGTTCCGGCTCGCTCGTCGGCGCCGCCAGCGGCCCGGCGGCCAGGGGCAGCCGTTCGGCGCCCAGGAAGGCGCTCACGTAGCTCTCGATCCGCCACGGCTCCATCGGACGGTCGTCCCGGTGCCGCCGGAACGCCGCCCACGGGTCGATCGCCCGCGCCGCCCGCGCCAAGTCGTCGATCTCGGCCGGCGTGGGCTCGTGGTGCAGGTCGCCGGGAAGTGTGAAGACCGGGCACCGGCCCGTGGTCGGCGTGACTGCCCGGGCGGCCCGCCACGCCTCGAGCAGACGGCTCGGGTCCACCTCGTCGACGATGACGGTGCCGCCGATCCCTTCCTCGACGGGATGGTCCTCGAGAACCGTCCCGTGGAGCGCGGCCGCGATCGTCCGGAGGTCCCATTCTGGCGCTGTCACGACGCGGACCGTACCGGCAGCCACCGACACCGGGGCGACACGGCCGGGTGACGGCGCGGTGACGGGCGGACGGCACAGTCGCGCCAGCGGCGTACGGCACGCCCGTGGAGTCGAGGAGTCGTCATGGCGGCAACGCTCAGCCATCCCGGGGTCTACATCCAGGAGATACCCGGCGGCAGTCGCACCATCACCGGCGTCGCCACGGCCGTGGCCGCGTTCGTCGGGCGGGCGCTGCGCGGGCCGGTCGACGTGCCGGTGGCCATCTCCTCGTACGCTGAGTTCGAACGCACCTTCGGCGGCCTGTGGCGGGACAGCGGCCTCGGCTACGCGGTGCGCGACTTCTACCTCAACGGCGGCAACCAGGCCGTCATCGTCCGGCTGGCCCGCGACGCCACCATCGCGCAGCTCGACCTCAACGGCGCGCTGACCCTCCAAGCGGTGGGGCCGGGCGGCTGGGGCAACGCGCTGCACGCCGAGGTGACCCACGCGACCGGCGAGGAGGCCACCACGGTCGCCGACCAGCAGGGGGTGGACGCCGACGAGCTGTTCCACCTGACCGTGCGCGAGGGCCCGGCGGAGAACCCGGTGCTGATCGAGACGTACCCGAACGTGACCCTGGTGGACGGACCGCGCCGGCTGGACACCGTGCTGGCCGCCTCCCGGCTGGTCCGGGTCGGCGCGGCGCCGGCGCTGCCCGGCACGGGCCGGCCCGACGCGGGCGGCTACGACGTGGACACCGCCGATCCGGCGGCCACCGGCATCGACGGCACCCACCTGACCGCCGCGGAGTACACCGACGGTGGCGCGCTGGAGGGCACCAAGCAGGGCATCTACGCGCTGCGCGACGCCGACCTGTTCACTCTGCTCTGCCTGCCGCCGTCGGTGCCCGACCAGGCCCTCGACGACACCGTGTGGGCCGACGCGCTGGACTTCTGCGTACGCCAGCGGGCCTTCCTGCTCGTCGACCCGCCGCCCACCGAGACCGCCGACACGATCCGGGCCTGGCTCGGCGCGCGGGGGCTGACCGCCAACGGCCGCAACGGCGCCCTCTACTTCCCCCGGGTGCGCCGGCCCGACCCGCTGCGCGACGGCGCGGTCCGCGAGTTCGCGCCCTGCGGCGCGGTCGCCGGCGTGATGGCCCGCACCGACGCGGCGCGCGGGGTGTGGAAGGCGCCCGCCGGGGTGGAGGCGGCCCTCGCGGGGGTGACCGGGCCGGCGCTCGTGCTCACCGACGGCGAGAACGGCGCCCTCAACCCGTACGCGGTGAACTGCCTACGCACCTTCCGGGCCACCGGGACGCTGGTCTGGGGCGCGCGGACGCTGCGCGGCGCGGACCTGCTCGCCGACGAGTACCGGTACGTGCCGGTGCGGCGGCTGGCGCTCTTCCTGGAGGAGACGCTGGTGCGGGCCACCCAGTGGGTGGTGTTCGAGCCCAACGACGAGCCGCTGTGGGCGCAGGTCCGGGCGTCGATCGGCGGGTTCCTCCAGGACCTGTTCCGGCAGGGCGCCTTCCAGGGCCGCACCCCGCGGGAGGCGTACTTCGTCAAGTGCGACAGCGAGACCACCACGCAGTACGACATCGACCGGGGGGTGCTGAACATCCTGGTCGGCTTCGCGGCCGTCAAGCCGGCCGAGTTCGTGGTGATCGGCATCCAGCAGCGGACCGCGGCCGCGGCGACCTAGGAGGGGCGGGCATGGCCGAGTTCACGGTCAACGCGCAGCGCTTCGACCCGTACAAGAACTTCAAGTTCCGGGCGAAGTGGGACGGGCGATACGTCGCCGGGATCAGCAAGATCGGCACGCTGAAGCGGAGCACCGAGGTGGTCACCCACCGGCACGGCGGCGACCCGAGCAGCAGCCGCAAGTCGCCGGGCCGCACCGAGTACGACGCGATCGTGCTGGAGCGCGGCGTCACCCACGACCCGGACTTCGAGCAGTGGGCCAACAAGGTGTGGAACTACGGCTCCGGACTGGGCGCGGAGACGTCCCTGGCGGACTTCCGCAAGGACATCATCATCGAGATGTACAACGAGGCCGGGCAGCTGGTCATCGCGTACAAGGTCTACCGGTGCTGGGTGTCCGAGTGGGTGGCGCTGCCCGAACTGGACGCCAACGCCAACGCCGTGGCCATCCAGAGCATCAAGCTGGAGAACGAGGGCTGGGAACGCGACTACACGGTGGCCGAGCCCGCCGAGCCGTCCTTCGTCGAACCCTGACCGCGATGACCACGCTGGACGACCCCGGCCGGCTGCTGGCGGTCTGGGAGGCCGCCGCGGCCGCCCCGCCGGCCGCCCGCGGCCCGGTGCTGTTGCACGCCGCCGGGCTCCTGCCCGACCTCGACGCCGCCCTGGACCTGCCGGTCGGCACGGTCGCCGCGCTCGCCGCCCGGCTGAGCGTCGACAGCTTCGGCGACCCGGTCGACGCCGTGCTCACCTGCGGCTGCGGCCAGGTCCTCGACGTGGCGCTGCCCCTGGACCCGGTCGCCGGGCTCCCCGCCGGGGAAACCGGTGCGGTCGCCGGCGGCACGCTGCGGGTCCGCGCCCCCACCGCCCGGGACCTGCTGGCCGCCGGACGGTCCGACGACCCGGTCGGCACGCTGCTGGCCCGCTGCGTCCGGGACGCCGCCGACCGGCCCGTCGCCGCGGGCGAGCTGACCGTCGACCAGCGCCGGGCCGTCGACGCCGCCGCCGAGGAACTGGCCGGCGCGGCGGCCGTGGTGCTGCGGACCCGCTGCCCCGGCTGCGGCGACACCGTGGTCACCGCGCTGGACGTGGCCGAGCTGCTCTGGGAGCGGGTTGCCGGCCGTGCCCCGGCCGTGCTGGCCGAGGTGGCCACCCTGGCCGCCGCCTACGGCTGGGCCGAGGCCGACATCCTCGCCCTGCCGGCCGGTCGGCGGCGGGCGTACCTGGCCCTCGCGGCGGGGCGGGCAGCGTGAGCGGCGACGACGGCTTCTTCGCCCGGATGGCGCAGCGCGCCACCGGCCGGGAACCGCTGGTGCGGCTTCGCGCCCCGCAGCCCTTCGAGGTCGCGTCGCTGGACCGGCCCACCGGCCGGCCGGCCGAACCGACCGCGTCCTGGCCCGACTCCCCGGCGTCGCCGCCCCGCGCGGCGCCCGACCCGCCGGGCCTGCCATCGCTCACGCCGACGGTCCACACCATCCCGGCGCAGGTGGCGGTCACCCCGGACCGGTCGCGGGCGGACCGGACGCCGCCGGCCACGCCGCCCGAGGCCGCCCCGGCCGTCCCGGACCGGACCGCCGCGCGGGCCGAGCCGGCCGGCCCGGCAGGCCGCGAGCCCGACACCGCCGTCCCGACCACCGCCGCTCCCCCGGCGGTCACCCGGCCACCCGCCGAGCTGCCACCCGACCCCACCCGGCCGGCCGCCGCCACCCCGCCCGCGCCGCCGGCCCCGGCGCCCGCGGCCCGCCGGACTGCCCCCGCCCCGGTACGCGCCGCCGCGCCGGACCTGGCCCGGCTGCTGCGGGAACGCCTCGGCCCCGCGCTGATCGCCCGCCGCGCCGTGCAATCCGGGGAGCGCCTCGTCTTCGTCGACCGGCCGGCCCGGGCCGGCGCACCGCCCCGGCCCGGCACCGCCGAGGTGCGCACCGGCTCGATCCGTCCCGCGCCCACCCCGCCCGCGCCGACCGGGGAGGCCCCGCCGGCCGGCGACGTGCACCTGCACATCGACCGGGTGGTGGTCACCCGCGCGCCCGCACCACCACCGCCCGCACCGCCACCCCCGACCCCGTCCACGGTGGACCACGCCGCGTACCTCGCCCGCCGTCGGGAGGGCCGATGAGCAACGGCCTGGCCATCGCCGCGGTCACCTCGACCCTGCGGTACGTGCTCGAACGGGCCCTCGACGCCACCCACCCCGGGCCGGTCGGCGGCGCCACCGTCACCACGCTGCGCCCCAACCAGCTCTCCGACACCGCGCTGGTCTCCGCGCCCGGCATCAACATCTACCTGTACGACGTGCGCCCCAACCACGCCTGGAACCTCACCGACCTGCCCACCCGCAGCCGCGACGGCGGCTTCACCCGCCGGCCGGTCGCCGCGCTCGACCTGTACTACGTGCTCACCTGCTACGGGGAGGCGGAGTCCCTCGACGCGCAGCGGCTGCTCGGCCGGGCCGTGCTGGCCCTCGCGGTCACCCCGACGCTGACCAGGGACCTGGTCACCGCCGCGATCGACCTGTACGCCGACGACGTGCCGACCGCGTTCCTCGCCGAGTCCGACCTGGCCGACCAGGTGGAGCGGGTCAAGGTCGCCCCGTACACGCTGTCGGTGGAGGAGATGTCCAAGCTGTGGGCCACCTTCGCCACCCCGCACCAGCTCTCCCAGACGTACGTGGCCACGGCCGCGCTGGTCGAGGCGGACGTCATCCCGCGCCGGGCCCTGCCGGTGCGGCAGCGGACCGTCACCGTGCTGGCCGGCGGCCCCGCCGTGCTGACCGCCCTGGTGACCGACCCGCCCGGCGGGACCGCCGCCACCGGCGACCGCGTCGAACTGCGCGGCGCCGGGCTGCGCGGCCGACCCGGGCAGACCACCCGGGTCCACGTCGGACCGGCCACCCTCACCCCCGAGGCGGGCGGCACCGACACCACCCTGGCCGTCACCCTCGACGGCACCGTGCCCGCCGGGCTGCACGCCGTCCGGGTCGCGCACGTCACGCCGGCCGCCGGCGGCGCGCCCGCCCGGGCCACCGCCGGCTCCAACGCGCTGCCGCTGCTGGTCCGCCCCACCGCGTCGGTGGTGGACGGCCCGCCCGACATCGTGCTCGGCGTCGACCCGCCGCTGATGCCCCGGCAGCGGGCCACGGTCCTGCTCACCCGGCTCACCCCCGGCCCGGCCGGCGAACCGGACGCGCTGGCCATCCGGCTCGCCCCGCTCGCCCCGGACGCCGCCCCGCAGGACCGGCTCGCCCTCGCCACCGGGGACGTGCCCACCGGCGACTGGCTGGTCCGGGTGCAGGTCGACGGCGTCGACAGCCTGCCCGACCTGGTCGGAGAGGTTTACGGCGCGCCCGCCCTGACCGTGCCGTGACCGCCGCCGACCGCCGAGCCCGCCCGGCCGACCCGCCCGCCCTGTCGTGGGACGAGGCGAACCGGCTGGCGCTCGTCGCCGAGCTGGACGTGCTGCGGGTGCGGCTCGTCGCGTACCCGGGGGAACCCGACCGGGCGGAACTCGCCGCGGCCGAGGGGCGGCTGGCGGCGGCCCGCGCGCTGCTCGACCGGCCCACGGCCCTCGACGGGCTCGCCGCCGCGCTGCGGCTCACCGGCTTCGAACGGGCGGTGCTGCTGCTGGCCACCGGCCCGGAGCTGGCCGGCGAGGTGGCCGACGAACTCACCGGCGCGCACGGGCAACCCAGACCCACCTTCGGCCTCGCCCTGGCCGCGCTGCCCGGCCCGCACTGGAACGCGCTCACCCCGGACGGGCCGCTGCGGCGCTGGGACCTGGTCCGCCTGCTCGACCCGGACACCCCCACCGGCAGCCCGCTGGTCACCGAGGAACGGGTGCTGCACCACCTCATGGGCGTCCGCTACCTGGAACCCGACCTCGCCGCCGTGGCCCGGCCGGTCCCGCCACCCGCCGCGCTGCCGCCCGCGTTCGCCGCCGTCGCCGCGACCATCCGCACCGTCTGGGAGCACGGCCGCCCCGCCGTGCTCCAGGGACCGCAGCCGGCCAACCTGCCGGTGGTCGCGGCCGCCGCGGCCGATTCCGCCGGCCGCGAGCTGCGACTGGTCGCCGTGGCCGACCTCCCCTCCGCGGTACGCGACCGCGACCGGCTGCTGCGCCTGATCGGGCGGGAGAGCCTGCTCGCGCCGGCCGCCTGGGCGTTCGACGCCGACGGGGCCCGCCCCGAGGACGCCCGCGCCCTGATCCGCGCCCTCGGCACGCTGCCCGCCCCGGTCGCCGTGCTCGGCGCCGTGGACACCGTGCTGGCCGACGGCGTGCTGGTCGGCGTACCCCGGTTGCCCATCGCGGAACGGGCGGCGGCGCTGGACGCCGCGCTCGACCGGCACCTGGCCGACCGGGCGGCGGGCGAGGCGGCCGCGGTGGCCGGGGTGTTCGACCTGGCCCTGCCCGACCTGGAACTGGCCGCCGGGGACGCCGCCGCCGGCACGCCACTGTGGCAGGCGTGCCGGGCCCGCTCCCGCAGCCGCTACGGCGCGCAGGCCCGGGTGGTCCGGCCCCGCGCCGGCTGGGCCGACCTGGTGCTGCCCGACACCCACGTGACGCAGCTGCGGTCGCTGGTCGCCGCCGTGCACCACCGCACCCGGGTGCTGCACGACTGGGGGTTCGCCGACCGGAGCAGCCGCGGCCTGGGCACCGCCGCCCTCTTCGCCGGGCCCAGCGGCACCGGCAAGACCCTCGCCGCCGAGGTGATCGCCCAGGAGCTGGGCCTGGACCTGGTGGTGGTCGACCTCAGCCAGGTGGTCAGCAAGTTCATCGGCGAGACGGAGAAGAACCTCAGCCGGGTCTTCGACGCCGCCGAGGACGGCGCGGCCGTGCTGCTCTTCGACGAGGCGGACACCCTGTTCGGCAAGCGCACCGAGGTACGCGACAGCCACGACCGGTACGCCAACCTCGAGGTCGGCTACATGCTCCAGCGGATGGAGTCGTTCACCGGGCTGGCCATCCTCACCACCAACGCCCGGTCCGTGCTGGACCAGGCGTTCCTGCGCCGGCTACGGATCGTGGTGACCTTCCCGTACCCGGACCGGGCCGCGCGGGAGACCATGTGGCGGCGGGCGTTCCCGGACGCGGTGCCGGCCGATGTCGACCCGGAGCGACTGGCCGCCGTGGACCTGCCCGGTGGTGGGATCGCCGCGGCGGCGCTGACCGCCGCGTACCTGGGGGCGGACGGAGAGCGCATCACCGGGGAGCAGGTGGCCACGGCGACGCGGTGGGAGCTGGCCAAGAACGGCCGTTCCCTGGGCGGTCGTTGACTCTTGGTCCGCGGGTTCGAGTCCCTGGCGGCCCACTTTGGTCCTTCGTGCGAACGCCATGGAGCCACGCCCCCGGGCGCCGAGCTGATGGCGGTCACCTGGCCGCCGCCCACTCGTTGTCTCGCTGTCGCAGCATCGGACCCATTTGAGGCTCCGGTCCCGGGCCGGCCGAACTGACGAGGAGCCCATGGCGTACCGTGGCACCCCCATGATCGCCTTGTACAGAAGTTTCTGTCCGGAAGGAGGAGATGGCCAAGGTGGTGGCACGCCGACACTCCGTGTCGCTCGGCGTGCCGTCAGAGCTTCCCTGCTGACTACTCCAACCGACTCCACGTCCCACACGGAGGGCCTTTGCCGAACGCCTACGCCCGAAATGTGATGGCCAACCGGCCATGGCAGGTCCAGCACCGTCGCGGCTATCTCTGGCCAGGGGCCGGCCAGCCGCCGAGAGGACGTGTCAGATGACGTTCTTCGAATACCTGGAAAGCCGACGCGACCTGCTGATCGCCCAAACCATTGAGCACGCCACGATCGTGTTGATGGCGATAGCGCTGGCGACGCTCATCGGCATGTCCATCGCCGTCCTCACCTACCGCCACCGGCGCGCCCGGGGAATCGCCGTCGCGGTCGCCGCCGCTGTGCTGACCATTCCCTCCTTCGCGCTGCTCGGCCTGCTGATCACGCCGCTGGGCTTGGGGTACCTCCCCGCGTTGGTCGCGCTGACCCTGTACGCGCTGTTGCCGATCATCCGCAACACGGTGGTGGGACTGACCGAGATCGATCCCGCGTTGACCGAGGCCGCCCGCGGGATCGGGATGAGCCGGACACGGTCGCTGTGCACGGTCGAGATACCGCTGGCCTGGCCGGTTATCCTGGCCGGTATCCGGGTCTCCACCCAGATGACCATGGGCATCGCGGCGATCGCCGCGTACGTCGGCGGGCCGGGCCTGGGCAACCAGATCTTCTCGGGCCTGGCCAACCTCGGCGGCGTGAATTCGCTGAACCAGGCTCTGATCGGCACGCTCGGCGTGGTCGTCCTCGCCCTCGTCGTGGACATCTGCCTGGGCTTGCTCGGTGTGCTGACCCGGGCCGGCCGGGGCACCCGGCGGCCCCGATCAAGGTCAACCGCGCCATCCCTCGCCGAGCAACCAGATTCCGTTCTGGCGCTCGCCGGCCCGCCGGCCCTCGCGGCCCCGTCCACCGCCCAGGGAGGTCAACGATGACCGCTGACGTGATGATCGACCTGCAACAGGTCAGCAAGCTCTACCGGGGACAGAAGACCCCTGCGGTCGAGGACGTTTCGATGACCATCCGGCGCGGCGAGATTGTCGTGCTGGTCGGCCCTTCCGGCTGCGGCAAGACCACCACCATGAAGATGATCAATAGGTTGATCGAGCCCACCTCCGGGCGGATCATGGTGGACGGATCCGACGTCACCTCGCTCAACCCGACCGAGCTGCGTCGGCGCATCGGCTACGTCATCCAGCAGGTGGGGCTCTTCCCGCACATGAACGTGGCGACCAATGTCGGGTTGGTGCCGAAGATGCTCGGTTGGGATCGCAAGCGGATCGACGCCCGGGTCGACGAGCTGCTGCACCTGGTCGGGCTGGAACCCGGCCAGTACCGGCACCGCCTGCCACGTCAACTCTCCGGCGGTCAGCAACAGCGCGTCGGGGTTGTCCGGGCGCTGGCTGCCGACCCCCCGGTGATGCTGATGGACGAGCCGTTCGGCGCCACCGATCCGTTGACCCGGGACCGGCTGCAGAACGAGTTCCTCCGGCTGCAGGAGAAGCTGCAGAAGACGATTGTCTTCGTCACCCACGACTTCGACGAGGCGGTCAAGATGGGCAGCCGCATCGCGGTGCTCGGTGACCGGTCGAGCATCCGGCAGTTCGACACCCCGGAGCGGCTCCTGAGTAACCCTGCGGACAAGACGGTGGCCCAGTTCATCGGTGCCGGCGCCTCACTCAAGCAGCTCAACCTGCGCCGGGTCGACGAGGTCGACTGGGACGAGGCCGAGTTGGTCCGGCTGGACGACTCGCCGACGTCGGCGCTGCGCCGGCTGGACGAGACCGGCGAGTGGGCCGTACTGAGCGTCGACAGCGAGCGGCGCCCCGTGCACTGGATCACCGCCCGGGACCTGGATCAGCATCAGGACAACCTGCACGGGATGGGCGGGCCGGCCACCGTGGTGGAACCTCGTGCCACGCTGCATGACGCGCTCGACGCGATGCTCACCAGCAGCAGCGGTGCTGCGGTGGTGGTCGACGACGCCGGCCGGTACCGCGGCACGGTGACCATCGACCGGCTGATGCGAGCGATCGGTGAGATGCGCGAGACCGAGCGGCGCCGCGATCGGCCGGTGGCGGAGGCGCCTGAGAGAGTGGACGGGCCGAAAGCCGCAGCGGCGCCCATGCAGCGCCGTAGCGCCCGGTCGACGACGGATCGGGAGACGCCGTGAGCGTCGGCACGCTCGGCTCCGGTCAGCTCGCGGACGCCGCCCCACCCTCCCGGTGGCGGGGCCTGTTGCGCCGACACGCGACCATGCCGCTGGTGCTCGCGGCGGCGCTGCTCACCACGTACCTCTGGGTGAGCTCGCTTGCCCTGGACGACATCGAGCGACGCTCGCTCAACGCCGGGCAGCTGTTCCGGGTGACCGGCCAGCACGTCTCGATCTCCGCGATGACCACCCTGCTGGTGGTGGTGATCGCGGTCAGCGCCGGCGTTCTGCTCACCCGCCCGGCACTGCGCTGGCTGGCGCCGTTCGTCACCGCTCTGGCCAACGTCGGTCAGGCGATGCCGGCCATCGGGCTGCTGGTACTGCTCAGCATCTGGTTGGGCATCGGCACCGGCACTGCGCTGATCGGGCTGGTGGCCTATGCGGTGTTGCCCGTGCTGCGTAACACGATCGTCGGGATCAACGAGGTCGACCGGCATCTGATCGAGGCGGGTCGGGGCATCGGCATGTCCCCGCTCGCGGTGCTGCTGCGGGTCGAGCTGCCGCTGGCGGTGCCGGTGATTCTCGCCGGCGTGCGCACCGCGCTCGTTCTCGCGGTCGGGGTCGCCACGCTCGCCACCTTCATCGACGCGGGCGGACTCGGCGGACTGATCGTGACCGGGATCAAGCTTCAGCGTGATCCCGTCCTGATCACCGGCGCGGTACTCACCGCCGCTCTCGCCCTGACGCTGGACTGGCTCGGCGGTGTGATCGCCGATCTGCTGCGCCCGCCCGGGCTCGATTGATCCATAGGTTCACGTCCCCTTTCCCCAACCGGCGCCCCGTGCGCCGTGGAGGTCGTCAATGCGTACGCGCACACCCTCTTCCCGACTGGCTACCGGCGCCGCACTCATCGCCATGGCATTGACCGGTTGCTCGGTCACCACCGAGGACTCCGGTGGAAAGGTGGCGGTCGGGGCGGGGTCGATCAAGCAGGATGACGCGCTCGCCGGCCAGACGATCGTGGTCGGCTCCAAGGACTTCACCGAGAACATCGTCTTCGGCCACATCACCATGCTGGCGCTGAAGGCGGCGGGCGCGAACGTGACCGACAAGACCAACATCAAGGGGTCGGTCAACGTCCGCAAGGGTCTGCTCGCTGGTGAAGTCGACGTGTACTGGGAGTACACCGGCACCACCTGGATCACCTACCTGAACCACACCGACCCCATCGCGGACTCGAAGCAGCAGTACGACGCGGTGGTCAAGGAGGACAAGGAGAAGAACCAGGTCGTCTGGGGTGCCATCGCGCCGGCCAACAACACCTACGCGATGGCGGTGCGTGCGGAGAAGGCCAAGGAGTGGAACCTCCGCACCCTGTCCGACCTCGCCACGTTCGCCAAGAGCAACCCGGCCGACGCGACCTTCTGCCTGGAGAGCGAGTTCGCCGGACGGAACGACGGGTGGCCCGGCATGACCAAGATGTACGGCATGAACCTGCCGAAGTCCAACATTAGGAGCGTCGACACCGGAGTCGTCTACACCGAGACGAAGAAGGGCGAGTCCTGCAACTTCGGTGAGGTGTTCACCACCGATGGCCGGATCAGCAACCTCAACTTGGTGGTGCTGGAGGACGACAAGAAGTTCTTCCCGATCTACAACCCGGCGCTGACGGTCAACGGCGCAACTGCCGCCAAGTATCCGAGCCTGACCAAGATCCTTGAACCGATCACCGCCAAGCTCGACGACGACACCATCCGCAAGCTCAACGAGCGCGTCGACGTCAAGGGCGAGCCGGTGGCGCAGGTCGCCGCGGACTGGTTGAAGGAAGAGGGCTTCATCGCCTGACCTCCCGCGCGAACGTGAGCGGCTCCCCGGGCCCGGGGAGCCGCTCACGTTCGTACCTGTCCAAGTCGACAGTGAGCCGCAATTCAGCTGCGCGCCGCATCACGCTGCACGCCGAACGCCAGCGACGGGGCACCCGAACCGGCCGCCGAGCGCTGGGCTGCTTCGCCCAGGCCGTGCTCGTCCTGCGCTGGTTCCTCGACGGCACCGGGTAGTCCAACCGGCCGCCGACAACGCCATCGGCGGATCAACCGCCTACCGGTACCTGCACGAAGGCATCGACACCCTCGCCGCCCGACGACCGAGCCTGCATGGGGCGCTGCTGGCCGCCAAGGCTGCCGGGCACAGCCACGTCAACCTCGACGGCACGCTGATTGAAACCGACCGGGTCGCCATGCCCGGTCCCACACAGGGAGTGGACCTGTGGTGGTCCGGAAAGCATCACCACCACGGCGGCAACGTGCAGGTCATCTCCGCCCCCGACGGCTGGCCGCTGTGGACCTCCCAAGTACGACCCGGCCGGGAGCACGACACCACCGCCGTACGCCACCACGACGTCCTGCCTGTGCTTGCCCTGGCCGCACCCGATCTGCCCACCCTGGCCGACCTAGGTTACGAAGGCGAAGCCGCCACGCTCCGCATCCCGATCAAGAAGGCCGTCGCCGGTCGGCTCACCGACGACCAGAAGACCACCAACCTCGTCCACGCGCACCTGCGACCCCAGGCTGAACGGGCCAACTCGCTGCGGAGCACGCCGCACACCTGGGCATCGCCCACGACGGCGACGCCGACCCGTGCGTCGCGGTGACCGCGGACGGCAACGAGGTGGACGGCGACCAGGTGATGGCGGTCCTCGGGCTCGCGATGGGGGGGCCGGCGAGCTGACCCAGGACACCCTGGTGGCCACGGTGATGAGCAACCTCGGCCGGCGGCTGGCGATGTCCGCGTCGGGCATCTGTCTGGTCGATACCAAGGTCGGCCGGCCGGTACGGCTACAGGCGTAGCCGGGCCGCGCGTTCGAAGGTCTCGGCTGGATCCTCACCGTCGGTGAGGTCGACGTCCTCGACGATCCGGCCGTCGCCGAGCCGGATCAGCCGGTCGCAGCGTGCGGCGATGGCTCGTTCGTGGGTGGCGAGCAGGATCGTCATTCCGTGCCGGTTGCGCAGCTCCAGCAGCAGGTCGAGGATCTGCGTGCCGGTGGTCGAGTCCAGGTTGCCGGTCGGCTCGTCGGCGAGCAGCAGCCGCGGCGCGCCCATCAACGCCCGGGCGATCGCGACCCTCTGCTGCTGGCCGCCGGAGAGCTGGGCGGGCAGCGCGCGTTCCCGGCCGGCGAGGCCCACCGCGTCCAGCAGTTCCCGGGCGCGGGCCGCGTGGTCGGCGCGGCCCCGGCGGGGCAGCACCGGGGCGATCACGTTGTCCAGCACGGACAGTGCCGGCAGCAGGTGGTAGCGCTGGAAGACGAAGCCGACCCGCTGGCGGTACCGGGCCAGCGCCGCCCGGCGCAGCGCGGTGACCTCCACGTCGTCCACGGTGACGGTGCCCTGGTCGGCCTGCTCGATCGCGCCGATCAGATGAAGCAGGGTGGACTTGCCGGAGCCGCTCGGACCGGTGAGCGCCACCACCGATCCCGCCGCGATCTGCAGCGACACGTCGTCAACGGCGGTGAGCCGCTCGGTGCCGGTGCGGAACTGCCGGACCAGTCCGGCGGTGCGGACCGTGCTACCCGTGGTCGCGTTCATGGTCACTCCTCGGCGAGTAGTCGTGCGGTGGGGAGGCGGCGCAGCAGCGCGGCCGGGACGAGCGCCGCCAGGCAGGTAACCAGCACCCCGGCCAGCGCGACGGTGGCGGCCACCGTCACCAGCGCCGCCGGCAGGTCGCCGACCAGCCAGGCTGCCCCGCCGAGCCCGAGGCCGGCGCCGGCGAGCGCGCCGAGCGCGCCGAGCGCGAAGCCCTCGTAGCCGACCAGGCGGGCCAGCGCGGTGTCGGTCCAGCCGGTCGCCCGCAGGGTGGCCAGCTCGGCGGCGCGGTCCCGGATGTTCAGGTAGAGCACGTCGGCGACCGCGGCGGCCCCGAGCAGCACCGTGGTCACCGCCGCGAGGGCGTCCGCGCCGCGCACGCTCAGCGACACGGTGTCGCCGAGCAGACTGCCCACGATCGCGCCGCGGAAGGCGTAGGCCGCGGCGGCGACCACGGTCAGCGCGGCCACGCCGATGGCCAGCGCCCCGGCGCCGAGCAGAGTGCGCCCGGGGGTGCGGACCAGGTTCACCAGGGCCAGGCCGGACAGGGTGCGCGGCCGGCGTACCCAACGGGCGGCGGCCACCGGCGGGCGCAGCGCGGCGGCCGGGTGGGCGCGCGCGGCCCGCAGCGCAGGCGCCAGGCCCGCGACCAGCGCCAGCAGCAGAGCCACCGGTACGGCGAGCAACGCCCGCCGCCAGTCGACTTCGATGCCGAGCGCGGCCCCGAGCGGGAACGCCAGGCCGACGGCGAGCAGCCCGGCGACCAGGCCGAGCGCGGCGACCTCGCCGAGGATCAGCGCGCCGATCCGGCGGGCCGGCCAGCCGAGGCAGGCGAGCACCGCCAGCTCGGGACGGCGGTCCCGGACGGCGGCGGAGACCGCGTTGCCGAGGAACAGCACGCAGACCACCAGCACCAGCAGGAAGAGCGCGACGCTCTTGCGGTCGACGGCCTTCGTGATCGTGGAGGCCACGCCCAGCGCCGACCAGTTCTCCGTCAGCCGCAGCTCCGGGCGGCCGAACGCGCCCGCAGGCAGCTCCACGGTCTGCGGCGCGGGAGAGGAGCCGAGCGTGATGTCGACGTCCAGGCCGGTGGCCTGGGCGATCCGCTCGGCGATCAGCCGGACCCGCTCCGCGGACTGCTTGCTGTATCCGTGCACGTCGGCCACCCGGACCCGGATCGCGCTGATCGGCGCGGTGCGCTGCGGGCTGCTGCCGGTCTGCAACAGCTTCGGCACGCTGGCCAGGGTCGTCAGCAGCAGCGGCGGGGCGGACAGGTAGCCGGCCGGGTTGCCGCTGGGCTCCAGCGGCTGCCCGCCCAGCGCCGCCCGGCTCGGGTTGTCGGCGCCCTCGGCCTTCGGTGGCTCGTACGTCTCGAGCGGCACCTTGCCCAGGTCGCTGAACCCGGCAAGCTTCGTCGGATCGAAGACGCCCACCGCACGCCACTGTCGCGCGAACTGGTCGCTGCGGCCGAGCCGCAGGGAGGTCAGTGGTCGAAAGCCGGTGTCCTCCGTGAGCCAGGGCCGCGGCACCGTCCCCTCGCCGTTGTAGACGTCCGGATCCGGGGCGGTGGTGTCCACCCGCAGCGTGCCGTCGGGCTGTTGGTCGTAGGTGGCCTGGCCGGCCTGCACGGGGACCTCCAGTTCACCCCAGCAGCAGGCGCCGGGGCTCAGCCCGCCGGCGAGCTGGGCCCGGTACGCGCTCAGTGCGTCCTGCTCGGTGCCGCCGGCCGTCGCGGCCGGCGCCCGGCGCAGCGTCCCGGCCAGGTTCTGCGGTGGCAGGCCGGCGATGCTGCGATCGGGCCGAAACCGGGTGTACGTGGTCCGGATGGCGCCGTCGACGAAGGGTCGGCTGGTGGCGAGCACCGGCAGGTGGCCGCCGATGAGACGGCCTCCGTGGTTGGTCGCGACGATGGTGTCGGTGGCGGCGAGCGGACGTCCGGCCACCACCGCGCCGGTGAGTCCGACCAGGCGCTGCTCGGCGTCCGGGTCGACCGCGGCGAGCAGGAACGGCACGGTGAGCCGCAGTGAGATCGTCAGACGGGCGGCGGACTTCGACGGGGACGCGTCCGGCCCGCTGCCCGCTGCCGACTGCTCGAAGCGGCCGTCCGGCAGCAGCCGGAACGCATCTACCCGCCAGGTTTGCCGTTCGGTGAGGCTGGTCGGCGAGTTGAGCTGTCTGACCCGGAGATCGCAGATCGGCTCGGCGCGCCCACCGTCGAGAACCTCCCGAGGTGCCAGCCCGCATTCGTTGGTGTCGTACGTCCGCCCGTCGGTGTACCGCACCGCCTCCGGCCGGTACTCGTCCCCAATCACCGGATAGTGCAGCCGATGCTTCGTCACGTACACGTAGGTCGGCGCGGCGGGGCCGTGGGTGAGTCCCCGTTCGGCGAGGAAGGTGCGGTCGATCCGGATCACCTGGCGGTCCAGCGACCGGTCGACCGCGTCGGTCAGGTCGATCGGCATCTCGATCGGTGTGGTCGAGTAGCCGAGCATCGCGATTGGTGCGGCCACGTCCACGCCCTCGACGGCCTTGACCTGCTCGTACTGCGCCGTGGTGATGCCACCGTAGAGACCGGAGAGGTAGTTGGGCCGGACCAGCCGCCGCTGCGCCTCCAGCGGCGTCCGCGTCCCCTTTGGACGGACCAGAATGTCGTACGCGGCGCGGGTGTTCCGCTCGACCGTGCCGGCGACCGCCAACCGGGAGGTGGTGGTGGCGCCGGTCAGGACGACGAAGCCGGTGGTCGCCACCAGCACGCCGGCCAGCAGCGCCACCGACCGTCCCGCACGGCCACGAAGTTGCCCCCAGACGAAATGGAACATGTCGCGCCTCCCCGTATGCTGACACACACTGTGCGCGATACATTGTCACAATGCAAGGCCCTTCCCGGGTACCTGTCCGAAACCGGATCGGAGAAGACGGTGGCGATCCAGCACGCAGTCCTGGCCCTGCTCGCCCGCGGCCCCAGCTACGGATACGAGCTCAAGGGCGCCTTCGAGGCGGCGGTCGGCCCACAGTGGGGCCCGCTCAACATCGGGCACCTCTACCAGATCCTCGACCGGCTCTTCAGGGACGGACTGGTGGTCGCCGAGCGGCACGCCCAGCCGGTCAAGCCCGACCGGGTGGTCTACGAGATCACGCCGGCCGGCCGGACCGAGCTGGACCGGTGGCTCGCCGAACCCAGCCCGCGCAACGGCGGTTTCAGGGACGACTTCTTCCTGAAGGTCACTGCCGCAGCCCGGTCGGGCGAGGCGACCACCGTCCGGACCGTCCTCGGCAACCAGCGCGGCCACCTGATGCGGGAACTGCGGAATCTCGACGGCCTACGCCGCCAGGCGGACGATCCGGTGGTCCGGCTGCTGCTCTCGGCCGCCAGTCGGCACGTTGAGGCCGACCTCGCGTTCGTCGACGACGCCGAGTCGGCGCTGCTCGGCGACGGGGGCGCGGCGCTCGCCGGTCTCGCCGCCGACCGCCCGGCAGCCGCCGCACCCGGCGGCGAAGCCGGACAGACACTCGCCGCCGGCTGAACCGACCGCGGCCACCGCCTCGCCGGCCGTCGGGCGGCAGGCTCCGCCGAGCCGGCCCACGCGCCGACCTCGTCACCCGACAACCAGCCGCCGCTTGACAGAGGAGCAATTTACAGACCCCACGTCGGACCAACCGAAGCACAGTCTGATCAGGACTTACGTCCGTTCTGCTGATCTTCAGCAAGCGAGGGGACTGTCCGGATCTTTGTGTGTGAGGCGGTGATCGCCTTCTCAGTTTCCGGTGATGCGCTCGCCGTAGAACATGGCGAGAGCGTTCAGCGCTTGTTTCCAGCCGCCGGCCTTGCCGGTGACGTTAGCCCGGTTCGGCCTCGGGCTGCGAATGACCAGGTAGAGGACCTTGAGCGCGGCCTGTTCGTTGGGGAAGTGGCCGCGGCGGCGGGTGGCCTGGCGGAAGCGGGCGTTGAGCGACTCGATCGCGTTCGTGGTGTAGACGACCCGGCGGATCTCGGGCGGGAATGCCAGGAATGGCGTGAACTGCTCCCCCGCTGAGCACCACAGTCGGATGATCGCGGGATACTTCGTGCCCCATGCTTGGTCGAACTCGGCGAACCGCTGCTCGGCGGCCTTGACCGTCGGGGCGGTGTAGACCTGCCGCAGCGCTTTGGTGATCTGGCTCCAGTGCGCCTTGGACGCATAGCGCAGGCTGGCCCGCACCAGGTGGACCACGCACAGCTGCACCGTGGCCAAGGGCCAGATCTCGGCGATCGCGTCGGGCAGTCCCTTGAGCCCGTCGCAGGCGACGATGCAGACGTCTTCGACGCCGCGGTTGCGCAGCTCGGCGAGGGTGGCCATCCACGCCTTGGCGCCCTCGCCGCCGGTGCCGACCCACAGGCCGAGCACATCGCGTTCGCCGGCGACCGAGGAGTCCCCGGCTGGGGACGATCAACAGGTAACGGGCAGCGGCCGGTAGCCGTCGGCGTCGAGCTGGGCGAGCCCGCCGTCGATGTCGACGGAGCGGGTCCCGTAGAAGTGCACGTTGGCGTGATGCGTGGGCCACATGTGCGCGGGCAGTTCGTCGTCGACGACGCGGCCGTCGCAGCGCAGCGCGCCCACCGCCATGCCGTGGTACTCCGTCGACCAGCAGACGATCGCCTTGGTGGCCTCCAGGCGTTGCACACGACAGTCCGCGCGGTGGACCCGGTGGTCAGCGGCGGGACGGGGTAGCGGTGACGGCGCGCAGCTGTGGGTGGCGTCGGCGAAGCTCGTCCTCCAGCCCTTGGCGGAGGGTGGTGCGGGCGGCGGGGCAGCCGTGGCAGGCGCCGACGAGTTTGACGGTGACGGTGCCGTCGCGGACGTCGACGAGCTCGATGTGGCCGCCGTGGGAGTGGGCGAGGTCGCCGACGGGCCCGTCGAGCAACTCCTGGGCGGCGACGCGCAGTGGCGCATCGTCCGGCTGGCCACAGGAGTCCGCTGGGGTCCAGCCGGTCGGGTCGGCGAGAGCGGCGTGCAGCGCCGTACGAACCCGGGCGCCGTCGCGTGACCACTGCCGACCGGGACGCAGCGTGGTGACGATCGCCGCGGGTTCGACGCGGACCTGAGCGAGGGTGCCGTCGTCGCGTAGGGCGACGAGCGGGTCCGGCATGGTGGCGGCGACGCCGGTGAAGGGCAGCACCCCGGCGGGGGTGATCCACCGCAGCTGCTCGGCGTGTCCCGCGACGGGCTGGGGATGGATGGGGATCATGGCATCATCCCGTCAGCAGCGCGGCGATGGTCCTGGCCAGGTAGGCCATGATCCAGGCCAGCGCGGTCAGGTAGCTGAACGCGATCAGGGGCCACCTCCAGCCGCCGGTCTCCCGGCGGATGATGCCGACGGTGGCCATACACTGCAACGCGAAGGCGAAGTAGACCAGCAGCGCCGCGATGGTCGGCGCGGTGAACAGCGGCTGCCCGGCGTGCGGCCCGTCGTTGTAGGTCATCGCCTTGAGCGCCTTGGACGGTTCGTCGGGGTTCTCCGCGGCGGCGACCTGGCCGAGGGTGGCGACGAACGTTTCCCGTGCCGACTGTGCCGACAGCACGCCGATGTTGATCCGCCAGTCGAAGCCGAGCGGGTCGAAGACCGGCGCGACGAGGTGGCCAAGGCCGGCGGCGTAGCTGTGGTCGGCGACGTAGGCCGAGACTGCGGTGTCGTTGCCCGAGTCGACGCCGTGAGCGCGCAGGTCGGCGGCCGAGTGAAGGGGCAGGTTCAGCAGCAGCCACAGCCCGATCGTGGTGACGGTGATGATGGTGGTGCACTTGCGCAGGAACGACTTCGCCGAGTCACCGACCGCGATCAGCACCGAGCGGGCTGAGGGCATCCGGTACGGGGGCATCTCCATGTAGAACGGCAGCAGCGGGCCGTTGCGGTCGCCGAGTTTCTTGAACACCCACGCGGCGGTCATGGCCGAGACCGCGCCGAGCAGATACATGCCGAACATGACCAGGCCCTGCGCCCCGAACGGCCCCCAACGGGCGGCCGGGTCCACGAGCAGGCCGATCAGCAGCACGTACACCGGAAGCCGCGCCGAGCAGGTCATCAGCGGTGCCGCCATCATGGTGGCCAGGCGGTCCTTGGCCGACGGCAGGGTGCGGGTGGCCATGATGCCCGGGATCGCGCACGCGAAGGACGACAGCAGGGCCACGAACGCACGGCCTTCCAGGCCGGCGCGGGCCATCACCCGGTCCATCAGGAACGCGGCACGGGACATGTAGCCGACGCCCTCGAGCAGAGAGATCAGCAGGAACAGCAGCATGATCTGCGGCACGAACACGAGCACCGCGCCGATGCCGCCTATGACCGCGTCGCCGAGCAGCCCGGCCAGCCACGGGTTGCCGACGTGGGCGGCAACCAGCCCGGACAGCCACCCGAAGAACGTCTCCACGTAGCCCTGCAGCGGCGCGGCCAGGGTGAACACTGTCTGAAAGAAGATCACCATCACCGCGAGGAACACGATCGTGCCCCACAGCGGGTGCAGCAACACCGCGTCGACGCGCTGGGTGATGCGGTGCCGTCCCGGGGCCCGGTAGCCGGCGAAGCTCAGCACCGACTCCGCCCACGCGTCCGCCTCGGCCGCGTCGTCCGGCGGCGGAAGGGCCGGCGCCGACCAAGTCGGCCACCGCACGATCTGGTCCCGTAGCTGGTCGATGCCGTGCCCGCGGTTGCCGAGCACCCGCACCACCGGCACACCCAGCGCCTGCTGCAACGCCGGCAGGTCCAGTTGGCCCTGCCGTGCGTCCAGCTCGTCGGTGAAGGTCACCACCAGGCAGGTGGGCAGACCGCGGCGCAGCACCTGCGCGACGAACCGAAGCGACCTGCGCAGCGTGGTGGCGTCCACCACGACGAGCAGGGCGTCCGGCGGTGCCTCACCGTCGAGGCGGCCGTCGAGCACGTCGACCATGATCTGCTCGTCCGGGCTGATCGGGTCCAGGCTGTAGGTGCCCGGCAGGTCCTCGATCAGGTACCGCTGTTCACCCACCTGGATGGTGCCGACGAATCGGGACACCGTCACGCCGGGGTAGTTGCCCGTCTTGGCGTGCAGACCGGTCAGAGCGTTGAAGATGCTCGTCTTACCGGCGTTCGGGCTGCCCGCCAGGGCCAAGCGCGGCAGGGCCGTGTCAACGGCGCCACCTCCGGCCTCAGCGTGGCATCCCGAGTCCTTCACCGCACATCCCGGATCAGCACGTGCGCGGCCTGCGCGCGGCGCAGGCACAGGTCGTAGTCCTTGACCCGGTACACCACCGGATCCCGCAGGGGCGCGCGACGGACGACCTGCACCAGCGTCCCGGCCGTGAACCCGAGATCCGCGAGCCGGTGGGCCGTCGAAGGCGGTGCCCCGTCGACCAGCCCCACGATCGTGGCCCGGCTGCCCGGGGGCAGGTCGGACAGCCGTCGCACCGGCCCAGCGGACGCCTCGGCGGCATGGACCGCAGGACCGGGCTGGGCGACAGCGGGTAATCTGAGTGGCACCAGCCCACCATAAGGAAAGGCTGGCCTCACTTGCTACTGCGGGTTCCGAACTCGGCTGCCGGAGGGGCCGACGACGTGGCACGGCTCACGCCGCTGACCCACCTGTCCGCGCAATGATCGGGGGCGACGCGCTTGTAATGCAGGGCGCGGGAGTCGACATGCCGGAGGGGGCAGGCGGGGTGCGAATGCTGGTCGTCGAGGACGAGACCGCCCTGGCGCAGGTGCTCCGCGCCGGTCTGACAGACGAGGGTTTCGCCGTGGATGTGCAGCACACGGGGACCGACGGGCTGTGGGCGGCCACCGAGAACCCCTACGACGTGATCGTGCTGGACATCATGCTGCCCGGCCTCAACGGCTACGAGGTGTGCCGGCGGCTGCGGTCGCGGGGCGTGTGGACGCCGGTGTTGATGTTGACCGCGAAGGACGGCGAGTACGACCAGGCGGATGCCTTCGACCTCGGAGCCGACGACTATCTGGTCAAGCCGTTCTCGTTCGTGGTGCTGGTGGCCCGGCTGCGGGCTCTGGTGCGCCGGGGCGCACCCGCCCGGCCGGTCGTGCTGACCGCCGGGGACCTGACCGTGGATCCGGCCCGACGGCAGGTCAGCCGGGCCGGCCAGGCTGTTCGGGTCACCGCACGGGAGTTCGCGCTGCTGGAGTTCCTGATGCGCCACCGCGGTGACGTGGTCTCCAAACGGCAGATCATCGACAACGTCTGGGACGCCCACTTCGACGGCGACCCCAACATCGTCGAGGTGTACGTCGGCTACCTCCGCCGCAAGATCGACCAGCCGTTCGGTCGCCGGGCCATCCAGACCGAGCGGGGCATGGGCTACCGCCTGGCAGCCGACGGCGGTTGAGCACGGTCGCCCACCTGTCCTCGCCCGGCGAACGCTCCCGCCGTGAGGCTTGCTCACCGGCTGCCGCTGCCCGTCGTTCCCGCTTTGAGCTGTGTCGGCTGCCGTCGTGACGAATCCTGAGAAGCGTCGCATGCGCGTGATTCGGTGGACGGGCCGGCATCTGGGGGTCCGGCGCATCTTCGACCGAATTCGTTCGTCTCGGCGACGGCCGCACCCGGCCGGAAGGCGGCAGCGGCCTCGGCCTCGCCATCACCCGCGAGGTCGTGACGGCCCATGGTGAACGCTTGCAGGTGCTGCCCGGTCCGGGCCTGACCGTCCGGATCCTCCTGCCCCGCAACGGCGACGGCGAACAGCCTGAAGCCCTGCCCCCGGCTGTTTCAGGCTCGTCTCAGGTGACGGGCGGCAGGCTGGACGCCATGCGCGCGGTCGCCGCGGGCACCCGCGGCCGGCGGATAACCGGCGGACCACACGGCTGGGTGGGCGGGTGTCCCGATCACCGCAGCCAGCCTGACCGTCGTCGCAGCGCTGCTGGGGGTCCTGGCGCCCCTGCGCGGCATCGCGATCCTTCCCATAGCCGGCATCCTGACCGGTGGGGCCATGACCGCCACCAGCCTCGCCGGGTGGCGCTTCAACGACGATCTTCGCGCTCGGCGCCGCGAGGTCGAAGCCGCTCTCCCGTTGGCACTGCTCCCCCGCGACGCCGTGCTGCTCGTCTGCCGCCCCGCCGCCGGCCACGCAGTCATCCCCGCTCTGGACCAGACCCGCACCGTCTGCCTCGTCACCCTCCCCGGCGCCTTCGTCGGACTCCTTCTCGGCGGCGCGAGTCCACTGACCGCGGGAATCACCCAACTGTTCGTCCTCGTCGGCCTTCTCGCCGTCGAAGCCGCCGCCATCGTCCTCACCGTTGAACTGATCGCCCGGGGACGTCTACGCCCGCGATCGTCCTGAAACCAGCAATCCACCTGGCAACCGGTCCACCGACACACCACCTGCGCGAGCTGAGCCGGTGATCGGAAGACCACAACTCGCGATCAGCGCTGCCCCACCTGGACGGTCGGCAACGGCACCTGGTGCTCCACTGCTGCGCCACGGACGTCCTCGACCGATCCGGAACGCGTTCGCCGTGGCGGATACCCCTCCCAAGCCGCAGCCCACCGCGCCGCGCGACGAATGGCCGGCCGCGACCGAGGCGCAGCGCACCGACAACGGCCAGACCATCGGACGCGGGCTGCGGCACCGCTTGACTGGCGCACCCGGATCCGCCCGACCTAGCGCCTGAATCACCGTACGCCGTCGAACTGATTCAGGGTCGACATCAAGGTGGCCACCGCCGAGGCGCAGTCGCCTTGCACGGGATTCGACGCCCGCAGGGCCGTCAGGACCGCATCGATCTGGTCGTCGAGTTGGTGCCATTTGGCGGAATCGCGCGGCTTGAGCCCCGCCTCGGCGTCGTCCCAGGCCACCTCGAGGTCCTTCACCCGTGCCTTTGCGCCCGCCAGGTCGTTCTGGGCGACCTTTGCCTTCACGTCGGCGACGATCACCGCGAATCGGCCTAGGTTGCCCAGCTTCGTAATCGGATGTGCTTGCCGTGTGGGAGCTGCGGGGGCACCGGGCGCGGCACC
Organism: Micromonospora sp. NPDC005299; assembly: GCF_042872345.1. NCBI lineage: Bacteria > Bacillati > Actinomycetota > Actinomycetes > Micromonosporales > Micromonosporaceae > Micromonospora > Micromonospora sp. NPDC005299. The sequence goes on along the minus strand of NZ_JBIAKG010000013.1, from coordinate 171,689 downwards.
GGCCTGGGTACCAGGCTGTGGGTTCGTCACGACCTCCGGCCCGGCGGCCTGCGTCGTGTCCCCGGCCGGCCGCAGCACCCACCCGACCAGCGCGACAGCGACGACGGCCGCAGCGGCCCAGGTGTAGTCCTGCCGGTGGCCGCCGAGCGGCCCCACGCCCTTGACGGCCACACCGTGGCGACTGACCAGAACCTGCTCGCGGATGACGAGGACCAGGATCGTGCTGAAGAACAGCAAACTGGTGACGCTCGAGCCCAACCCGAGACCGCCGAAATCCTTGTCCTGCGTCAGCAGGTCACCAAGCGAGGCGCCGAGCGGTCGGGTGAGCACGTAGGCGATCCAGAACGTCAGCACCTGTCCGGCACCCAGACGGTAGGCGACCCACGTCGCCACAATCAGACCGCCGAAAATCAGCACGCCGTTGCGGAAGCCCAGGCTGAGTGCCTCGGTAGCAAGGTCGCCAGCGGCGGTACCGAGCGCGAAGGTGGTGAGGATCGCGCCCCAATAGAACGCTTCACGGCGCGGAGTGTCGATGGAAGCGATCGCCAGCGTACGTTCCTGGCGATACCAGACGGCGAACACGACCGCGAGAACTACCGCGAAAACGGCGGTGCTGATATACAGGCTCACGCCCAGCGTATCGGTGAAGAAGTCAGTCAGCTGCGTGCCGACGATGCTCACCAACACCACACACAACCAATAGATCCACGGCGTGTATGCGCGGGTCCGGAATTGGATGACAAGCGCGACGACGAGCACCGCGATCATTACCGCGTCGGTGACGGCAGGACCGAGTCCCACGTTCACGGCCAGATAGTCCGCAAACGTCTCTCCAATTGTCGTCGACAGCACCTTGATGACCCAGAACGTCGTGGTAATCGCCGGGACTTTCGTCAACCACCCGCGCGTACTTACCAGCCGGTCAGTGGCAACGGACACAGTTCTTCCCTTCGTCAAGGACACTGCGGAGAGCATGGACTACCGACCCTGAAATTTTGCTGAAGAGAACGTCCGGGCTCTTCGAGATTTCGCGGGGCTCGAATGCAGGCCGGGCGAAGTCATGGCGCGAGTATGGGCTCGGCTGGCCCGCCGCACGCGCCTGCTCCACCACCCGGGCAACGGTCTGATCGTCGGCCCCGCCACGCGCCGGTCCACGCTTCGCGCCTCGGGCTGATCGTCAGCAGGCGGAGCTGTCAGGGGCGGAAGCGGTAGCGCATGCCGGGTTCGGTGATGAGGTGCTGCGGTCGGGCGGGGTTGTCTTCGAGCTTGCGGCGTAGTTGGGCCATGGAATGGCGCAGGTGGCCGGTCTCGTCGTGGTAGTCCGGCCCCAGGCGTCGTGCAGCAGTTGGCGCTGGGTGATCAGCTTGCCGGGGTGGCGCAGCAGTTTTTCGAGCACGCTCCACTGGGTGGGGGTCAGCCGGACCTCGGTGCCGTCGTCGCGGGGTGACGGTCCGGTCGGCGAGGTTGACGGTGTGTCGTCCCACCCGTACGAGGCTGCTCGCCGGCCGGGTGTCGGTGGTGGTGTTGAGCGGGTGACGGCGGGGATGCGGGCGAGGAGTTGGTCGACGCCGAAGGGCTTGGTGACGTGGTCGTCGGCGCCGGCGTTGAGGGCGGTGACCAACCGGGACTGGAAGTAGGAGAGGTAGTCATGCCTAGGCGCTGCTACGGACTCCGCCCCACGTCTTCAGCTCGCTCTCAGGTCGCGGCGTTGATCATGGTGGCCATGTCGCGTCGCGGGCGACCGACCGAACGAGGTGGGCTGCTGGCCGCCATCGCTCAGGGTTGCACCGCGGCAGCCTGCAGCAATCGGAAGGTGACGGAGTGGGCGTACTGTTCAGCGTGGTCATCCCCTGCTTCAACGAAGCCGACTACATCGCTGCGGCAATCGCGTCGCTGCAAGCCCAACGCGTTGTGGGCGGCTGCGAAATCATCGTCGTGGACAACAACTGCACCGATGCCACAGCCGCGATAGCCCGGAACCTCGGGGCAACGGTGGTGACGGAGCACGAGCGCGGCGTCTGCGCGGCTCGACAGTGCGGCGCCCAGGCCAGTCGCGGCCAGATCATCGTCTCGGCGGACGCCGACACCACCTACGGCCCGGACTGGCTGGACAAGATCCACCGTGCGTTCGTCGCGGACAACCGGGTCGTGGGGGTGGTCGGCCCCTGCCGGTACAAGGACGGTCCGCACTGGGGACGGCTGTACGCCCGGCTGCTGTTCGGGCTCGTCGGCCTGGCCTACCGGCTGACCGGGCGGGTGTTCTACGTGACCGCGACGAACATTGCCGTGCGCCGGGACCACTTTCCCGGCTACGACACGAGGCTGACGCAGGGTGGCGACGAGTTGGACCTGCTGCGCAGGCTACGCCGTCAGGGTCGCGTGGTGTATGACCCAAGCAATCCAAGCCACAGCTCCGGGCGACGACTAACCCGCGGCCTGGTCTACAACATGTTCGTCACGCTGCTGGTGCACTATCTGCTGGCGTACCTGTTGAACCGGTTGTTCGGCCGTCGCGTCCTCGGATCCGCACCCGCCTTCCGCACCAGCCGCGCCGCGAGGCGCCATTGGCGCACCATCGGCAGCGTCGCGGCCGCAGCGCTACTGGCGATTCCCTTCGCGGCGCCAGCCGGGCGGGTCTCCGACACCTATCACTCGTTCCTGCGGCACATCAGGGTGAGCGCAGGCCAGGACGGACACCGATGAGGTGGCTTGCCGTGCTGCTCCTCATCGCCATCCTCGCCGCCGGCTACTGGACATTCCTGTCTCCCTACTGCCAACTGTTCGGCCATTACCCCTACCGGGGACCCTCGACGAAGCAGGTCGTCGCACTGACCTTCGATGACGGCCCTAACGAGCCGTACACCTCTCAAATCCTCGACTACCTCGACAGCCGGCACATCCGCGCCACCTTCTTCCAGGTAGGCAGCTGCGTACAGCGGTACCCCGCCACGACCAGACGAATGGTTACCGCTGGCCACGTCATTGGTAACCACTCGCTGACCCACAGCTTCAGCAGCTACCTTCGTCCCGGCCGCTACAAAAGGGAGGTCCACCGGACGCAGGAGGTTCTTCGCCGGTACGTCGGCCGCGCACCCGCGCTGGCCCGCTCTCCCTGGCTGTGGCGGCATCCCCCGCTGCTGCGGATGCTGCGGGCAGCGGCATTGCAGCCGGTGTCCGGCGTGTTCTGCCACGCCCTCGAGGTACTGCAGATCGACGCGGCGGCGATCGCCCGCGCAGCGGTCGCGAAGACAAGGCCCGGCACCATCCTGATCTTCCACGACGGATTCGATGCCCGAGGCGGCAACCGCAGCCAGACTGTCGAGGCGGTGAAGCTGACCACCGAGGCGTTACTGGCCAGCGGCTTTCATTTCGTGACCGTGGACGAACTGCTCGACGTGCCCGCCTACCAGCCCGGCGTGGGCCATTGACGGGACCGCTCAGTGTCGGATCGTCGCCTCATCGGGGGTCTGGGCGGCGTGCCGCCGGGACCGGAGCAGTTGGATGCCGATCGGTACCACGGAGATCACCACGATGCCGATCAGGATGAACTCGATGTTGGACTTGACGAAGGCGATCTGGCCGAGGAAGTAGCCCAGCACGGTGACGCCGATGCCCCAGAGCGCCCCGCCGAGCACGTTGTAGATGAGAAACGTCCGGTAGTGCATCCGGCTGACCCCGGCGATGATCGGGGTGAACGTCCGCACGATCGGCACGAACCGGGCCAGCACGATCGACCGGGCCCCGTACCTGGCGAAGAAGTCGTTGGCTCGGTGCACATTCTCCTGCTTGAACAGCCGCGAGTTGGGCCGCCGGAACAGGCTCGGGCCGACCCGCTTGCCGAACAGGTAGCCCACCTGGTCCCCTAGGATCGCGGCGACGGGCACCAGCAGGCAGACCAGCCACAGCGGCTGGTGCAGGTAGCGGCTGTCGGCGACGAGCAGCCCGGCGGTGAACAGCAGCGAGTCACCGGGGAAGAAGAAACCGATCAGCAGGCCGGACTCGGCGAAGACGATGGCGAGGATACCGATCAACCCGAAAGTGGAGATCAACCACTCCGGATTGAGGAAACCGGGACCCACCGCCGGCAGGGCCAGAGACGTCGACACGAGGGGACCTCCGAATACGTGCGGCGGAAAGCCTGCGGGGCGGGCGGACGAGGGATGCGGTCACCGGCTGCCGACAGCGGTGCCCGACCCGCGACGGTGGCTCCACTGGTCGAACACGCGCCAGCCGAACGCGGTGATCAGCACGGCTACCGCGCCGATGACCGCGCCGGCGACGATGTCGGCCGGATAGTGCACACCTGCCCACACGCGGGCGAATCCGATGACGGTTGCCAGCACCGACAGCGCTACCCCCCAGCGCCAGGACAGAAACAACCCGATCGCGAAGGCCACCGCGAAGGCGGCCGTGGCGTGGTCGCTGGGCAGCGACGCGCCCGGGTCATGCGGGATCAGCTGGTGCACTCGATGGGTCTGGAACGGGCGGACCTCGGTGCTGACGGCGGCGACCACCTGCCCGACTGCGAACGCCAGGACAAGGGACACCACGACGCGCACGACGGGCGCCCGCCCGCGTGATTTCAGGCCGAGCAGCAGCGCGACGACCGCCAGGCCGCCCAGGACGTAGATCAGCCAGACCGCCAACCACTCCATCACGTCATCCACCGAATCACTGCGTCCGGCGGCGGCGTTGACGAGCTGGAACAGGTGGTAGTTCATGACTTGTCCGACTCCATCGCTGACCCGGCTCCCCCGACCGGCTGAGCCCAGCCTGCCCGCTCCCGCCTGAGAGGAGCCTGAAAGGGCGACAGACCGGGCAGCCAGCAAATGGAAAACCCGCCGGTTCAGCCGGTCGGTCGGCCGTCACCGCCCAGCGGCAGCCGGACCTGGACCGTCATGCCGGGCCCCGGTAGCACCCGGACGGTCCCGCCGTGCGCCGCGACGATCTCCCGGGTGATCGGCAGCCCCAGGCCGCTGCCGCCGTCGGCGCGTGCCCGGCTGTCGTCGAGCCGGACGAACCGCTCAAAGATCCGCTCCCGCTTCCCCTCGGGGACTCCCGGCCCGTCGTCGGTGACGTCGAGACAGCCCCATCCGTCGTCAGCCCAAACTCGCAGGAGGACCTCCCGCCGCGCGTGCCGAGCGGCGTTGTCAGCGAGGTTGCGCAGCGCCCGCCCGAGGTCGTACGCGTCGCCGGTCACCCGTACCGGGGCAAGCTGGGTCCGCACCGTCAGGTCCGGCCGACGGGCGGCGAGCCGGTCCCGCTCGGTGTACGCCAGGTCGTCCAGATCGACGTCCTCACGGCGCAGGGTGAGGCTGTGCTCGTCGATCCGGGCGAGCAGCAGCAGATCGGAGATCAGACGGCCCAGCCGTTGCGACTCCAGCCGCATCAGCCGGACCAGATCATCGTTGGCGTCCGGCAGCGGCACGAGCGCCAGCCGGTCCAGGCCGGCCTGCAGGGTGGCCAGCGGACTGCGAAGTTCGTGGCTGGCATCGGCGACGAACCGCCGCTGACCTGCCGCCGCCGTCTCCAGGCGGTCGAGCATGGAATTCATCGTCTCCGCCAGTGCCGCCACCTCGTCGTGCGCCGCCGGCACCGGCACCCGGGCGTGCAGGTCACGGGCGGTGATGCCGGCGACTCGACTGCGAATCGCCTCCACCGCCCGCAACGACCGGCCGACGAACAGGAAGACCGCCCCACCAACCACGAGCAGCATCGGCGGCAACCCGGCGACCAGGATCGCGGCGACCACCTCGGTGCTCTCGTTCACCGGCCGCAGGGACTGGGCCACCAGCACGGTCCGGGTACCCGACCTGGTGCCCACACCCAGAGCGATCACCCGGAAAGGGTCTTCATCGGCGAACGGCAGCATCCGCTGTTCCCGCAGCACCTCACCGGCGGCGGGACGCAGCGGTGACAGCGGCGCGGCGCCCCCGAGCACCGCCGACGCCGCCTCTACCTGGCCGGACGGCGCCAGGACCTGCACCAAGGTCTGCTCCCCCGGGCTGGACTTCAGCGTCTGGGCAATGTCGTCCCGGTCGCCGCCGGCCACCGCCGTGGCCACCTCCCCAGCGCGCTGCCTCGCGGCCGCCTCCACGTTGCCGACCAGGTTGGCGCGGGCCAGGTAGATGAAGGCGGCCGCGCCGACCCCGAAGGCCACCGCCACCACCACCGAGGCGGCCAGCGCCGAGCGCAGCCGCACCCCCAGCCGGCGGCGCACCCACCAGGCGAGGTCCCGGAACGGACGGAGCATGGCAGCCATACCCGCAGCGTAGGTTCCCCAGCGCTGAGAAGGCCCTGAGAGGATGCACGACGATTCACCGCCAAGGTGGGTCGGCCCCAGCGGCATGGGCCGCTGCCGGGCTCGCCGTCATCCGCCGTCGGCGGCCAGCCGGTAGCCCATCCCCCGCTCCGTCCGGATGGCGGTCCGGCCGAACGGCTGGTCGATCTTGCGGCGTAGGTATCCGACGTACACCTCGACGATGTTCGGGTCACCCTCGAAATGGGCGTCCCAGACGTTCTCGATGATCTGCGTCTTGGACACCACGTCTCCGCGGTGCCGCATCAGGAACTCCAGCAGCGCGAACCCCCGCCCGGTCACCCGGACCCGCTGCCCGGCCCGGGTGACCTGCCGCCGGGCCGGGTCGACGGCCAGGTCACCGGCGGTCAACACCACCGGCCGCACCGGCGCGCCCCGGCGGACCAGGGCGCGGAGCCGGGCCACCAGCACCACGAACGAGAACGGCTTGATCAGATAGTCGTCGGCACCGAGGCCGAAGCCCTCGTCGATCAGGCCGGCCCGGATCACTTCCGCCAGGGCGGTCTCGTCCTCCACCACCAGCACCCGCACGCCGCTCCCGCCTTCCCGCCCACGTTCCCCGGTCGGCGCCGTGCGGCAGCGGCTCGGTGCCGCTGGTCGGATACTGGCCGAGCGACGGAGGAACTGGCTAGCAGGTCGACGCGGTGGACGATTCATGGTGAGCGGGTTGTAGACGGCAGCCGGCGGTCGCGGTTGAGCATCGCGGATGTGGAGTTGCCGGATGGGGTCCGCTTCAAGCAATACGTGATCCGGGCGCCCCGGTCGGCCATGGTTGCCGTGATTGACGGCCGGGAGCGCCTGTTGCTGATGCGGCGGCACCGGTTCGTGTTCGACCGATGGGTGTGGGAGCTGCCGGGTGGCTACATCGATGAGGGCGAGGATCCGGCAAAGTGCGCGGTCCGAGAGGTCGAGGAGGAGACCGGGTGGCGTCCGGGCGCAGTAGAGCCCTTGCTGTCGTTTCAGCCGTGGGTGGCGACCGCGGACGCGGAGAACTTGCTGTTCCTTGCTCGGAACGCGGAGCACACCGGCGCTCCGGTGGACGTCAACGAGACCGAGCAGGTGGCCTGGATTCCGCTGGAGGAGGCGCGGCATCTCGTCTCCGAGGGTGAGATCGTGGGTGCCGGTACGGTGATCGCGGTGTTGGAACTGGTGGCGCGCAAGGCCCTGGGTGAGCTGTAGTCAGCGACGTTGGCCGAGCGCAGCGTCAACCCGGGCGATGAACTGCCCTGGACACCCGCCGGCGTGCTGCACCGCCGCTTCCTCGGCTGGACCAGGGAAGCCTATCGGCCGACGCCAGCAGTACAGCAACCGTGCCAGCCGAACCGGGCCGAGAAGCGCGACAGCAGCCCGGATGACCTCGCACCGCACCCGATCCGGCCGGCTCGCCGGCAATCCATAGGCTCAGGGTTCGAGTCCCTGGCGGTCCGCATGGGCCCTGTCGCGCGGAGCCGGGCCCCCGGTGCGGGAGATGCCGGTCAGTCCGGCGGCGTCGGCCACCCGCTCGGCGATGTCCGCGAGATGGATCAGGTCGTCCTGGTCGAGCTGGTCGAACAGCACGCGGCGGACCGCCTCGACGTGCCCCGGCGCGGCGGCGGTGATCGCCGTGCGGCCGAGGTCCGTGAGGTGGACCATCGTGCCCCGCCGGTCGGTGGTGCTGCCGGACCGCGCGACGAGCCCGCGCTGCTCCATCCGGCGGAGCTGGTGGGCGATGCGGCTGCGGTCCCAGCCGATGCGGGTGGCCAGGTCCCGCACGCGCAGTGCTTCGCCGCTCTGAGAGAGCGGGGCCAGGACGTCGTAGTCGGCGGGCGACAGGCCGGCCTCGGCGAGCTGACCGTCGATCGCCGCGTCGATCGCGCGCCGCATGCGCAGGAAGGCCAGCCACAGGCGTTGTTCCTCGGGGTTCAGCCACCGCGGTTGGGTCATGCGTCACAGTCTACGGCGAATTGCTGACACGTCAGCATCGTGCGGCTAGGTTGCTGACACGTCATCAACTTCAAGGAAGCGCGGCATGTCTACCCTGCAGATCATCATTGCCAGCACCCGGCCCGGCCGCCTCGGCCTGCCGGTCGCCGAGTGGATCAACACCGTGGCGGTCAAGCACGGCGGCTTCGACCAGGTGGAACTCGTCGACCTCGCCGAGTGGAACCTGCCGTTCATGGACGAGCCGAACCACCCGCGCCTGCGCCGCTACGTCCACCGGCACACCCGCGACTGGAGCGCCACGATCGACCGGGCCGACGCGTTCCTGATCGTCATGCCCGAGTACAACTTCGGCTACACGGCCCCGCTCAAGAACGCCATCGACTACCTCGCGCACGAGTGGGCCTACAAGCCGGTCGGCCTGGTCAGCTACGGCGGCGTCAGCGCCGGCACCCGCGCCGCGCAGATGATCAAGCAGGTGCTGACCACGTTGAAGATGACGCCGATCCCCGAGGCCGTGCACATCCCGTTCGTCGCCCAGTTCATCGACGACGACGGCGCACTGCGACCCAACGAGACCATGGACGCCAGCGCCGAGGCGATGCTCGACGAGCTGGTGCACTGGACCACGGCCCTGACCCCGCTACGGGAACGCGCACGGCAACACACCGCCGGATGACCATTCTCGGGGGTGTCACCGGCTCTGCCAGGATGGGCGGGTGGAGTTCGAGACCTACCGGGGTGAGTTGATCGCCTACTGCTACCGGATGGTGGGCTCGTTCCACGAGGCCGAGGATCTGGTGCAGGAGACGATGCTGCGGGCGTGGACGGCCCGCGACCGGTACGACGACACCCGCGCGTCGGTACGGACCTGGCTGTACCGCATCGCCACCAACGTGTGCCTGACCGCGCTGGAGGGGCGTGCCCGGCGGCCGTTGCCGTCAGGCCTGGGCGCGCCGAGCGGCGACCCCGCAGCGCCGCTCGCACCGGCGCTGGACGTCCCTTGGCTGCAGCCGTTTCCCGACGCGCGGGTTGACGTCGAGGCCCGGGCGGGAATCCGGCTCGCGCTGGTGGCGGCCATGCAGGCCCTGTCGGCCCGTCAGCGGGCCGTGCTGTTGCTGCGCGATGTGCTGGAGTTCAGCGCCGCCGAGGTCGCCACGCAGTTGGGGAGCACGGTCCCCGCGATCAACAGCGCGCTGCAGCGCGCCCGCTCCGCTCTCGCCGAGGTCGGCGACGTGGACGAGGTCACCGAGCCGGACGATCCGCAGGTGCGCGCGGTGATCGACCGCTACGTTCGAGCGTTCGAGGCGGCAGACGTTCCCGCGCTGGTGCGGCTCCTGACCGACGATGCCGTCCTGGAGATGCCGCCGGTGCCGTTGTGGTATCGGGGCAGCAGCGACTACGGCCGGTTCATGGATCGTGTCTTCCAGATGCGCGGGACGGGCTGGGTCATGACACGACTCACCGCCAACGGGCAACCCGCGCTCGCCGCGTACGCGCCGCAACCTGGCGGCGGGCACCAGTTGCACACGCTGCAGGTCCTCACCGTCGCCGGCTGTCTGGTCACGCGCAACGTCGTGTTCGCCGACCGAGCCGCGCTCACGGCGTTCGACCTGCCCACGCAGATTTTTCCCGACGAGTTTCGCCCGCCGCGATGAGTCCGGCCGGTGCCGCCGGTATGTACCGGTGAGCGTCGACCGAAGGGACATCTGTCGTGAGCGTCATCGTCATTGAGTTCATCACCCTGGACGGGATCGTGTCCGACCCCGACGGGTCCGGAGACACGCCGACCGGCGGCTGGGCATTCCGGCACGGCCCCGAAACCGTCGCCGGCGACAAGTTCCGCCTCGGCAGCGCGCTGGACGACGGAGTCATGCTGCTGGGCCGCACGACGTGGCAGCTGTTCTCCCGGATCTGGCCAGGACGCGACGACCCGTTCTCCGCACGGATGAACGCCGTGCCAAAACTGGTCGCCTCTCGTACCTTGACCGACACCTCGGCGTGGGCGAACTCCCGGCTCATCGACGGCGACCTCGTCGACGGCGTCAAGCACGAACAGCGGGACGTCATCGTCACCGGCAGCCTCAGCGTGGTGCACGCGCTGAGGACGGAGGATCTGATCGACGAGTACCGGCTGCTGACCTTCCCTGCCGTCCTCGCCACCGGCGAGCGGCTCTTCCCGGCCGGCGGCCCGCCGGCGGACCTGGAAACCGTTTCGGTCGAGCGCGTCGGCGCGGCCGTCCTCACCCGATACGGCAGGGCCGCACGGTGACCGACCACGATGAGATCAGCTCAGGCAGAAGAGCGTCTGCTGCCCGGTCGCCACGAGCGATTTCTGCCCGCTCTGCACGCCGAACACCTCCAGCCGGCACACGGTCAGCGTTCTGCCGGATTTCAGCACGGTCCCGACCGCCTCGATGTGATCGCCGACGGCGGGCGCCAGGAGATTGATCTTGTATTCGACCGTGAGGACGTCGGCGTCGGCGGGGAACAACGTGAGCGCCGCATAGCCGCCCGCGCTGTCCGCGATGGCGCTCGTGGCGCCTGCGTGGATGTAGCCGTGCTGCTGGGTCACCTCGGGCCGGCTGGCGAGCACGATGTGCACCCGCCCGGGCGCGATGTGCGCCAGGCGGGCGCCGAGGTGGCGCATCAGTCCCTGGCGTTCGAAGCTCGCCGTGATGCGCTCCCGCACCTCGGGGCTCGCGTCGTCTTCCATCTCTCCTCCGGTCTCAGATCGCCGTCCCCGGTGGAGACTTCAGCATTGACGCAGCCTCGGACAGGTACCCGCCGCGCCCCGAGCGCAGAGCGGCGGCGGCCATGCGGATCAGGTCGATGTTGACGCCGGCCGCGCCGCTCGGGTCGTGCACCTTCAGCCGCACGTCCAGGCTGACCGCTGTCCCACCCCACCCCTGCGCCTCGACGTTGAGGTGGGCGATCTTCTGAGACCCCAGCTGCGGAAGGTACCCGAGCGGAGCCATCTGCACCTTGTCGGACCCCACCGCGTTCAGCTTGGACTGCTTCTTGGTGTTGGGGTTCTCCACCAGGTTACGGAAATCCTCCGTACCGCCCAGATTGACCTGATACGAACTGACCAGGGTGAGGCCGCGTTCCTCGAGCAACCGCAGCAGCGCGTGATGCACCACGGAGGTGCCGAACTGGCTGGCCAGGTCATCGCCGAGCAGCGGCAGGCCGGCGGCCTCGAACCGCTCGAGCCAGGACGACTCCCGGGCCACCGCGTCCGACGTGGTGTTGACGAACGCCACCCCCGCCAGCAGAGCCGCCTCGGCGTAGGCGCGAGCGGTCTCCGGCCGGCCGCTCGGCGCGGAGTAGAGCAGCACCTCGGCGCCCTTCAGCGCATGTGCCACCCGCTCGATCTCCGTCGGGTCGACGAGACCACGCTGCACCGTCACGCCCGAGGGCAGCAGGTCCGCATCGAGCCGGGGGAAGTTGTTGGGCGGCAGGAAGATCGCCTCGTGCAGGTCCCGGCCCACCTTGGCCTCGGAGATGGCGAACGCCGCGACGACGTCGATGTCCCCGACGCCCAGCCCCGCCAACTCGGAGTGGTGGATGCCCACCAGGCTGCCGGTGTGGCGATAGAAGTTGATCCCCTGCACCAGCGCTGACGTGTTGTTGCCCACGCCGACGACTGCGACCTTCGCGCTTTCGATCATGGCAGGAGGCTACCCGGAGAGGCCGCTCGTCATGATCGGCGGCATCGTCACGTGCACCCCGTGGACGCCGGGTCAGAAGTCCACGACCTTCAGCAGGAAGATCGCGTCCGGGTCGTTGCTGAGGATCCGCCGCGCGTTCAGCGGATCATCCGGGTCGCCGCCTGCTGGTTGTAGACCACGACCACGGCCCGCCAGTCGCTGCGCCCACCCCGCAGGCTCGCGTTGGCCAGGTTCGCGTAGCCCCGGGCCTGCTCCAGGCCGTTGACGATCTGGCGGGCGTTGTCCGGCTTGATCTCGTAGATGATGCCGGCGACCGGGTCCACGATGGTGGTGGGCGTGACCCGGTCGACCCGGGAGGTGACGCCGAGCCGGGCCTCGGCGAGCAGACCGTCCGGCAGCTCCGACAGCGGAATCAGGTCTCCCGCCGCCCGGTCCGCCGCGAACTGCGCCGGGATCCGCGGCGGGGGCAGCACATCCCGCAGCGCCTCGGCGTTGGCGTGGGTGAAATTGCCCGCCTCCATGGCCCGTGGCTGGGCCCGGCCGGGTGTCGGCCGGGCGCCCAACGTCCCCGGGTCGGCCAGGTCGGCCATCGAGCCGGTGGGCGCGTCCAGCGGCGCGTCGGCCCCGCCCAACAGGCGGCTGTGGCTGATCAGGTCCTCCTCCAGCTCGGCGGCGAGCCGGGCGGCCTGTTCCGGATTGGTCCGGGCCAGCTGCTCTATCTCCAGGAACCGGGCGTGCCGGGCCGGGTCGGCGGTGAGCAGCGCCTCGTACTGGTCGGCGATCCGGTCGAGCGTCACGTGGGCGGGGTCGGGAGCGCGCGGCGCGCCGGGGATGCCGCCGGTGGTGTAGTCACCGAGGTCGTTGCGGCTGGCGATCAGCTCGATGTGGAAGCGGCCGGGCCCGACGGGGGTGGCCGCGAACGTCTCGATCCACCGGTACCGGGTCTTGAGCGCCATCAGCTCGGCGAGCAGGACGGGGACCGGGGTGTTCAACACATCGTTCGCCTCCTTGATGATGCGGGCCTCGGCCATCGCCTCGGGCAGCTGCGCCGCCTTGGCGGCGTCGTCGGCCAGGGTCGGGGTGCCGGGTTCGTCGGTGGCGCGGACCGCTCCCTCGCCCAGCTCGTCGGCCTCCCGGGTGGCGGCTCCCTCGGCACCTTCGCGGCCGGCCCGGGCGCCGCCGGCCTCGCTGGCCTCGCGGGCGGCGCCGGCCTCGACCGCCTCCCGGCCGGTGCGGGACGCGCCGGTCGTCGCACCCTCCCGGGCCACGCCCGCCTCGACCGCCTCCCGGGCGGTGCGGGACGCGCCGGCCTCGGCGCCCTGGGCGGCCCGGCTGGCGGCCAGGGCCGCCTCGTCGCCCAGGCCGAGCATCCGCCCGGCCAGCCCCTCGACCCGTTCGAGGAGCCCGGCGGCGAAGCGGAACCGGCTGAGGAAGCCGCGCGCCGCGCCGATGCCCCGCAGGAGCGGTCCGCGCAGCGGGCGCAGCGCCCGGCCCAGCACGCCGAGCAGCTCGCCGCCGAGGTCGAGGAAGCGCAGCAGGTAGACCAGCAGGGTGCGCAGCCCCGGCTCGACGGCCTTGAGGGCGGCGTAGTTGCCGGCGCTGAAGTAGATGATGGCGGCCTGGAGCAGCAGGAACCCGGCCACGAACCCGATCTTCCGGCCCAGCTCGAAGTCGGGCAGCATGATGAATTCGAGCAGGGCGTCGGCGGCCCGCGCGCCGAGCGACTGGGCGCCGGCCACCATGGCCGCCCAGGCGTCGCCGAGGAGCTGGGCGAGCCCGCCCACGGTGGCGCCATTGCTCTGCACCTCGCCGCGCATGTCGGTCTCCAGCGTGGCGGGGTCGAGGTCGGCCTCCATTCCGCCGGCCGCCGCCTGCGCGAGTGCGCCGGCCGGTAGCGCCGCGACGATCTGCGCGTCGGTCGGTTCGCCGGGCACCGCCGCCAGCTCGACCGCCGCGCCGGCCGGCCCGCCGCCGGCCGCCGTCGGGCCTGCGGCGGCGACCGTCGGAACGGCGGTGGCGCCGGTCGGGCCGGCGGCAGCCGCGGCCGGGACGGCAGCGACGGTCGGGCCGGCGGTGGCCGTCGGGCCACTGCCGGCCGCGACGCTCAATCCGGACGCCGCCACCGGGGCCGCGACCGTGCTGACAGCGGGAGTGGCCGGACCTGGGCCGGCCAGACCAGCGGCCGGCGCGCCGAGGCCGACGCCACCGGTCACCGCGGGGCCGGTGGGCGCGGTGACGGCGGGTGCCGGGGCAGCGCCGGCGGCGACCGGTGGGGCCCGGACCAGGGCCATGCCCGGGGCGTACGACTGGACGACCCGGGCCACCGCGCGGGCGGCGGCCACCAGGAGCTGGGCCAGCATGAACAGCAGTCGGAACGGGTCGATGATGCCGTCGACGACGCCCTGCACGATGCCCCACGCCATGCCGGCCACGAAGGCCACGCCCCCGCCGGCGGCCAGGTTGGCGATCTTGTTGCTGGCGTCGATGCGCTGCTGGTCGCCGATCCGCTCGCCGTAGCGGAGCTGGGTGAGGAAGCCGACCACGCCCTCGCGCAGCAGCGCGCCGAGCGGGCCGAGGCCGGTGAGCAGGGTGGGCATCCCGCCGATCGTCACGATGAGCAGGTCGAGCACGAAGTTGATCACAGGTGGCTTGAGGTCGTCCGGGCAGAGCAGCCAGATCACCGCGGCGAGGACGACCGGCAGCATGAGCGGGTTGGCCACCACGACGGCCAGCCGGACCAGGAAGTCCATGATGGGCTGGAAGATGGCGACCAGCGCGTCGAAGACGGCGTGCAGGGCCTCGGTGAGCCCGCTGAACCCGCCGCGTGCCCAGGCGGCCATCCGAGTGAACTGGTTGGCCACTGCGGTGAGCAGGGTGGACACCGCCGTCAGGCAGGTGCTGGCGCCGAACGCGCCGAGCACGCCGCCCATCGCGGTGCCGACCTGCCCGGCCACGTCGGCGAGCCAGGCCGCCGCGGCGGCCAGCGTGTCCGCCGCCCCGGTGACCGCGCCGATCACGGTGGGCAGGACGCGCTCCTGGAGCACCTGCCGGGCGGCGACCAGGATCTCGCGGGTGTTCCAGTTCTCCCAGAGCCAGGTCAGCCCGTCCCACAGCGGCGGGAGCACCTGCGTCAGCACCACCACGGGGCCGAGCGGGGAGAGCAGGACCAGGATGCCGCCGACCACCATGAGCGGGGTACGGATCGGTTCGATGGTGGCCCGCAGGGTCTCCCAGGCGGAGTTCGCGAGGTTGCCGAGCCAACTGCGGGCGCCCTCGGTGCTGTCCCAGGCCAGGCCGAACTGGGTGCTGAGCCAGTCCCAGGCGTACGACGCGCCGGCGCGGATGGGCGCGGTGAGGTCCCAGAGCCAGCCGCCCAGCCGGGTGAAGGACTCCCAGACGGTGCCGCCGGCCGCGCCGAGCAGGTCCAGCGCGGGGACGGCGAGGTGGTCCCAGAGGCCGGTGAAGAGCTGGTTGACGGTGTCCGCGGCGGTCCGGAGGTTCCGGATGATCGGGCCGTCCCACTCCTGCAGGGCGGCCACCACCGGGCGCAGCAGCGCGCCGACGGTCGACCGGGCGGCGCCGCCGAGGCGAGCCTGGACGTCCCGGACGCCCTGGGCGAGCCCGGTGAAGGTGGACTCGATCGCGGACATCGGATCGAAGTCGGCGAGGCCGGCGAGCAGCCGGCCGAGCAGCGCGTTGACGCCGGTGCAGAGCAGCTCACGCAGCCGGACCAGCGCGCCGCCGCGGAGGAACTCCAGCAGGCCGGGCGCGAGCCGGTCGACGACCGCGGAGGCCGCCTCCAGGGCGGTCCCGGCGATCTCCCCGCTCACGTCGAGGGCGGTGTCGAGCGCGCCACGGCCCAGGGCGGCGGCGTCGCTCGCGGTGTCGGAGACGAACCGGCCCACGGGGGTGTCGGCGAGCGCGAAGCACTGCACGCCGAGCGGCGCGGACCGGGCCGGGGCGGCCGGTGGGCCGCGACCGGGATGCTCGGTCGCCGCGCCGGCCCGGGCGGGCGCGGGGCGGGCCTGCTGGCGGACGTGGGCCAGTTCGTGGGCGAGCACCAGGTCCCGGCCGGGCCCGGCCCCGGCGCCCAGGACCACGTGGTTGCCGTACGTGAAGGCGTGCGCCCGCCGTTCGCTTGCGGCGAGCTTGGCGGCGAGGCCGTCGTGCAGGCGTACGCCGGTCAGGTCCATGCCGAGCGCGGGCTCGTAGCGGGAGCGTTCGGCGCCGTTCAGCGGCCGGCCGGCGCCCAGCCGGGGGTCCGGCACGGTGGCGAGCCGGGCGACCGGCCGCGTCGACCGGGCCGGGGCGGCCGGCGGCGCGGGCCGCGCCGTGACGAGGCGGGCGGCGGTGGCGTGGGCGTCGTGTTCGGCGGCCGCGTCGGGCGGGGCGTGCACCGGGATGCGGGCCACACTGTGGCTGCTGCGGGCCGGCCGGCTCGGCCGGGCGGCCGGCCGCTCCGGCGCCGGGTGGGCGCGCTCGGGCTCGTCCCGGTCGGCCGACCGGGACGGCTGCGCCGCCTCCGCCACCCTCAAGCGCTCACGTTCCCCTCGTCGCGCCACGACCCGGTGCCGTCGACCAGCGCCGGGCCGGTGGTGCAGACATTGTCGCGCGCCACCCACAGCGCGGGCGAGCCCGACGGGCCGGGAACCGCGCGGATGCCGAGCACGGTGCCGTCGAACGTGTTCGCGGCGGCGACCGCGTGCGGGCCGAGCCGGCCGGCGCAGAGCAGGCCCTGCACCGGGTATCCGGGTTTGCCGTCGGCCAGGTCGACTGCGTTGGACGACACGTCGAGGCGGTGGCAGTCCCCGACGTACACCCCCTGGTGCAGGAAGGCGGTGGCGGCCCGCGCCGGCGGGGCGATCGTGTTGCCGGTGATCCACGCCCGGCGTACCGTCTCGCGCTGCTCGTCGGGGTCGCCCAGGGCGACGCTGATGCCGGTGAGCGCGCCCGCGACGGTGTTGTCGCGGACCCGCACGTCAGCGGCGGTGGTCCCGGCGACAGTGATGCCGGCGGTGGCCGTGGCCTCGGTGGCGAAGTCCTCGGCGACCCGGCGCAGCCAGGCGGCGAACCGGGTCCGCTCGTCGAAGAACCGGGAGTCCGGGTTGTGCCGGACCAGGTCATCGCGGACCACGTCCTGGAGTTCCTCGACGGTCTTGACCTCCTGGTCGCCGAGGTACGCGGTCCAGCCCTTCGAGTCGTCGATCTCGGAGCCGAACCGCAGGTTGCGGGTCTCCACGAGCGACGACCAGCCGCGCCGCAGGCCGAGCACGTCCTCCCCGGCGAGCAGCGGGTGCACGGCCCGCCGGGCGATCCGCCGGGCGAAGCGAGGGTCGCTGAGCCACTCGAGGAACCGCTTCTCCGGGTCGGCGCCCGGATCGGCGGTGGCCAGCACGTCGCAGCCGGTCACGTCGGTGCGCCGGCTGTTCAGCACCAGCACGCCGGTCTGCGCGTGGCCCGCCTCGACCCGGCAGTCCCGGACCACGGCGCGCTCCACCGGCCGGCCGCCCTCGGTGTCGTCGCCGCGGACGGTGATCCCGCTCGCCACGGCGGCCGGGGCGTCACCCATCTCGGCCTGGACCCGTTCCACCAGCACCAGGCCGGTGCGCCGCACGTCGAGGGCGCCGTTGCGCTGGTCGCTCTCGGCCGGCACCGCCGCCACGGACAGGTCGCGGACCTGCACCTCGCCGCAGTCCTCGAAACGCAGCGCCGACTCGGCGGCGGAGACGATCCGGGTGGCGGAGCCGACCCCGGTGACCAGCACGCAGGACACCCCGGAGAGCACCGCCGGCTCGCTCAGCGTCCACTCCCCCGCGGTCAGGCAGAGCGCCAGCGCGGTGACCCCGGACAGGTCGGCGAACAGTTGCACCAGGTCGGTCTCGGGGCGGACCACCAGGCAGACGGTGCCGCCCTCGTCGCGGCGGCCGGTGACCCGGACCTCGGCGTCGACCGGGGCGTCGGCGTCGTCGAGCCGGACCGCGGTGAGCACCCGGGTGGTCGGGCCGGTGCTGGGCAGCAGCCACCGCACGTCGACCTGGCCCCGGGCGTCGGTCTCCAGGACCACCTGCGCCGGGGCGGCGGCGGTGGGTACGCCGGTGGCCAGGTGTCCGTCGACGGCGGTGAACCGGACCCGGGCGCGGTGCACGGGGCGGCCGCCGTTGCGGACCACCACCCGCACCGGCTCGGGCAGCGGCTGGCCGGGTGGGGCCTGCTGCCCGTCGCCGCCGAACAGGTCGAGGGTGACCAGGTCGGTCAGGGGCGGGGTGAGCCGGCGGCAGTCCTCGTCGAGCGCCCAGCGGCCGGCGCCGCCGACGGTGGTGCGGCGGATGATGCCGAGCACCGCGACGTGGTGCACCGGCCCCAGCGGCGGGCGGGCGAGGGCGTTGCCGAGGTCGTCGGTGGGCCAGTCGATGGTGCCGGAGAGGGCGCTGACGCCGTAGACCAGGCGGACCGTGCGGGCCGGGATCAGCCAGTGGTCGCCGACGCGGAAGTCACCGGCGCCGAAGCGCACCTCGATGCCGGCGTCGTCCAGTTCGTCGGGGCTGGCGTTGGCGACCTGGGCCGGGCCGTCCCAGCGGCGGACGATCGGGGTGCGGCCGAGCGCGGCGAGACTGGCCGGGGCGCCGGCGGCCCACGTCACCGGCAGCGCCGTCCCGTCCGGGGCCCCGGCGGTGGCCAGGTGGCCGGGCCGGCCGTGCAGCTCCCGGTCGGGGCTGGTCACCTCGACCAGGTCACCCTCCCGGAAGGACAGTTCCTCGTCCCGGCCGACCCGGTCCAGGCTCAGCTCGGCGTCCATCCCGGCGGCCGCCGCGGCGGCCGAGGGTGGGCCGATGGCGGTCAGCCGGGCCACCACGCTGCCGTTCTCCCGCGAGTAGACGTAGCGGGCGGTGCCGTCGCCGGCCACCTCGTGCACCTGGACCCGGTAGAGCTGGTTCTCCAGCCGCCGGTAGCCGCCGGAGCCGCTGAGGCGGCATGGGTCGGCGGTCGGGTCCACCTCACGCAGCGCGGCGGTCATGGTCGGGGCGGTCCGGTCGCCCCACACCGGGTCGACCACGTCGGCGCAGGCCGTACCGGCGGCCACCTTGACCAACCGGACCTGCCAGACGGTGCGGGCCCGGGTGGTGGTGTCCGGGCCGCCGAGGGCGGCCTCCCGCAGCCGGGGCGCCTGGTCGGCGGTGACGTGCTGGTCGGCGACGTCGAGCAGGACGGCGTACCGGCCGTCGGCGGTCGGCTCGGGCAGCCCGGGCAGGTCGCCGACCTTGGGCAGGTAGGGCTGGTCGGCGAGCTTGTGCCCGGCCCCGCCGCCGGCCGGTGGAGCGCCGTCGACCAGCACCCCGTCCACGTAGTAGCGGCCGGGGGTGATCCGCAGGTCCGCCCAGGCGGTCGCGGCGGGGCTGGCGCCCGCGGTGTCCACCACGGCGAAGCCGGCCCCGTCGAGCGGTCCGCCGGCCGCGCCGACGATGTCGCGGGTCCGCTCCTCGTCGTGCCAGGCGGTGATCTTCGTCTGCTCGTTCCACTCGGCGTCGAGCAGCATCCGACCCTGCTGCAACAGCACCTGGCGGTAGCCGTCGCGCGGGTCGAATGTCCAGCGGGTGAAGTCTCCGTGCACGTCAACTCCCGAAGATCCCGAGCTCGATGCCGACCGGCCGGTAGGGGTCGAGCTGCCGCTGCGCCGCCCGGAGCCGCAACGGTCGCCTGAGGTGGTGGTGCACGCCCGGCTCGCCCCGGTCCTCGCCGCCCTCCCGAATGGACAACGGGCAGGACCCGGCGAGGGCCGGGTACGCGGGCGAGGCCGGGTCGGTGGCCGCGTACACCGGGAGCGGGCCGGGGTCGCCGTCGCCCGGCACGCAGCGGTAGCGCCGCGGGGTGCGCGAGCCGGGGGCGACGTAGCTGAACCGCAGGCAGCCGACCTGCCGGTGGGCCACCTCCACCGGCCCGTCGAGCACGCAGCTGCTCGCGTCGAGGCTGCGGACCCGGACCGCGCCGCGCACGGTGCTGCCCTCCAGGCAGGCATGCACGCCCTCGCCGGCCAGCGCGGTCCCGCCGCCGGTGGTGGCGTCCAGCACGCAGGTGTCCACGGTGGCCATCGGCACGGTGGCGGCGAGCGTGACCGCGCCGGCCACCACCCGGCTGAGCCGGAGTTGGAGCCGGCTGTTGGGCCGGCCGGCGGCCGACTCGACCCGGACCGCGCCGGTGACCGTGGCGTGCGCGACGGTGAGGTGACCGAGCTGGCCGGGGGCGACGACGAGGTCGCCCTCGACGAGCAGCCCGTCGACGATGACGCTGCTGCCCGGCTCGCCGGTGATCCGCAGGTTGCCGTGCAGGTGCGGGCGCAGCCCGTCGGGGGCGTACCGGCCGGGGACGGGGGCGAGCACCTCGCCGTCCGGGAGCCGGCGGGTCGGCCAGCCGGCCGCGACCAGCACCAGCCGGGTGCCGGCGGGCACGGTGACCGTCACGTCCCCGGGGTAGGTGGCGCTGTCGGCGACCGAGACCACGTACGTGCCGCCGCGGGTGGGGCTGCCGGGTGCCGCCCAGGACGCCTCGGCCGCGGCCAGGCCGGCGGCGAGGGTGGGCACGCTGCCGACGGGGGCGGGCGCGCCGGAGCACACCTCGGTCTGGCCGGCGGCGGGCGGGGCGTCCGGGCCGTCGGCGGTGACCGGGGCGCCGGGGTCGGTGGCGAGCAGCGTCTCGTGGGCGGCCGTGCGGTCGTAGGTGCCGGCGCCCACGTCGGCGAGGCCGCCGTGGGCGTAGCGGACGAATACCGCGTCGGGGGCGGCCGGCGCGTAAACCCGCAGCCGGCCGGCCACCGGGTCGACCATCACCTGCGGCGCCGCCCCGGGGGCCAGGTCCTCCAGGTGGCAGACCCGGATCCGGTCGGGGGTCAGGTCGGGCTGGTCGACGCCGCCGACCCGCAGCCGTACGCCCAGCGGCAGCGCGGTCGCCGCCGGGGCGCCGGCCCGGGCCTGCCCGAGCAGGTCGAGCAGCCGGCGCGGGCGCAGCGGCACGGGCAGGTCCGCCTCGGTGGCGAGCCGTTCGACGGTCTCCTCGCGGCGGGGCGGGGCGTACAGGGGCACGGCCCGGCCGAGCGGGTCGAACGTCCAGTGGTCACCGGCCGCGCGGGCGGCGGACCAGCCGCCGTTCGGGCCGGCCGGCGGGTCGGCCTCGGGGGCGCCCACCTCGTACGCCTGGGTCGGGAACAGGTGCACGGCCACGTGGTCGATGCCGTAGCGGCCGCGGCGGGTCGGGATGCGGCGTACCTCGGCGGTGTGGGTGAGGGGGTCGAGGGCGCCGCGCGGCCCGGGTGGGCTGACCACGGCGGCGGCCTCGATGCGGGCGGCGCCGCGCAGCGAGACGGTGGCCGGCCGGTCGGGGCGGACGTGGTTGACGTGGGTGGCGCCCACCAGCAGCGGGTGGTGCTCGACGGCGCGGGCCGGCCAGCCGGTGACGTCCCGGGCGACCTGTTCCAGCACGGCCACGGTGCCCTTGCGGCGGCGGTAGGCGACGGTGTTGGCGACCAGGGCCCGCCGGCTGACGGTGACCCCGAGGTCGGGGGGCAGTTCGGCGAGGCCGACCAGGTCGGCGAGGTACGGCACCAGCCACTCGGCGCAGGTCTCGACGAAGAACCCGTCGTGCAGCCGGTCGAGGTCGGCCTCCAGCAGCTCCAGTTCGCCGGCCACCGCGGCGAGCAGCGCGGTGAGCGGGCCGGTGCCGCCGTCGGCCTGGGCGTCGCGGGCGAGCAGGTGCACCGGGACCAGGTCGAGCAGGCGGCGCAGGGCGGGTTCGGTCATGACATCACCCCGATCGTCGCCTCGGCGAGGGTGAGCACCTGGGCGGGGCGCAGCGTGCCGGCGAACCGGCCGGGCAGCGCGGCCAGCAGGTCGACGGCGGCGCCGCCGGTCGGCGCGGCGAGCCGGGGCAGGGTGCAGGCGCGCACCCCGGGCACCGCCCGGACGGTGACCAGCGCGCGGGAGGCCACCACGCCGGTGGCGAAGCCCAGCGCCGGTGGCGTGTACGCGGCCGCGAGGGCGGCACGCACGGCGGCCTCCACGTCGGCGCGCGGGTACGCCGGGTCGTGCGCGAGGTCGACGTGCAGTCCGAAGGGGACGGTCTCGCCGGCGAGCACGGCGAGCCGGGTGCCCGGATCCCGGGCGGCCACCAGGGCGGCGCGCAGCGCGGCGAGCAGCTCCGGCCCGGCCGGGGCGGCCCCGCCACCGGCCGCGGCGCCGAGCGCGGAGACGACGACCACCTGCTCCCGGCCGTCCCAGACGTCGTCGGCGCGGGCCAGGGTGACCCCGGCGAAGCCGGCCGCGAAGTCCTCGTGGTCGGCCACCGAGACCGCCCGGTCCAGGGTGCGGATCCGCAGCGGGGCGTGCGCCCGGGCCGCGTCGAGCTGCTCCGGGTCGGCCCAGTCGCCGGCCGGTGCGGGGTTGCCGGCGGCCCGCACCCCGTACGGGCGGCGGGGCAGGATGCTGAGCTGGCCGGCTCGGACCGCGCCGGCGCCGCCGACCCCGACCCGGTAGGTGGCCACGACGTTCTCCGCGCCGCCGGGCAGCCGGGCGCCGTGCCGGCCGTCGCCGGTGGTGACCGTGGCCAAGCCCTCGTCGTCGAGCCGCTCGGTGTGCACCCGGTCGTGCGGGCCGGCGGTGTCCAGCGCGGGCACCGGGTCCCAGCGCACCCCGTCGACCCGGACCTCCAGGGTGCTGCGGGCGCCGGCGGGGCTGTCGTCGCGGACGTGGGTGAGCGGGCCGCGCCGGGTGCGCATCCGCTGGAACGCGAGCGTGGGGTCGCCGCTGCCGAGCGGCTGGACGACGGTCTCGCCGTGGCTGGCCGGGGCGACGTTGCCGCGCACCCGCAGGCCGCGCGGGTCGTATCGCAGGGTGAGGTCGCGGTCCAGGTCGACGGTCATGGTCCGGCCGTCGGCGTCGACCGCGCAGGCCAGCACCACTGCGGTCTCGGCGAGCGGTGGCGCGGTGGCCGCCGCGACGAGCGGGTCGGCGGGCGGGCCACCGGGCGGAAACCCGGTGACCACCACCCGCCGGCCGGCGGGCAGCGGCGGGTCGGTGGCGACCAGGGTGAGCCGCCGGCCGCCGACCGGCTCCACGAGGGGCCGCTCCGCCGCCGGCAGCGGCCGGGACTCGCCGCGCACCAGGGTGTCCCGGCGGCCGAAGGTGTCCAGGTTCTCGGTAATGTCGACGCGCAGCTGCGTGGTCCGGCCGCTGACCGCGAACCGGGAGTCGCCGGCCGGGTCGGCCGCCTCGACGGCGTACAGCTCGCGGTAGTCGGGGCGCTCCAGCAGCAGCCAGGAGCCGGGCACGATCCGGGGGTGGTCGCCGTCGACCTCGACCACGTCGGCGGGGACCGGGGGGCCGGGTGGGAACGGGTTGTCGATGTCGTCCCACTCACCGTCGGTGATGCCGGGCGGCGGCGGGTCGTTCCCGGCGAGCAGGCCCGCCATCGGCGCGTTCCAGCCGAACAGGTTGGTCCGGGTGGCGAAGGCGTGCACCTGCACGCCTTCCTCGGCGGTCAGCGGACTCGACCGCCGCCAGCCGATCCGCTCGGCGAGGGCCAGCCGGGTCCAGCCGGCCAGGCCGGGCGGGCCTTCCTCGACGGCGGTGACGATGCGGAAGTCCCAGCGCTCGTCGTCGCGCCGGCGGTCGGCGGCGGCACGGCTGTGCGCGGGGGTGCGCCCGTAGCGGCGGCGTTCGGCGCCGACCACCAGCACCCCGTCGCCGGCCCGCACGCCGAGGGCGGTGCCGCGCAGCCAGATCGCGTCGGCAGCGAAGTCGATGTCCTGCGGCCCGGCCGTGGCGCCGGGGATCGCGTTCCACGCCGCGTACGCGCGCAGGTCGGCGCCGGTCTCGAAGGTCTGCGGCAGTTCGCCCTGCCCGGGCACCGACTGCACCGGGGTGCCGGCCGGCACGTCCACCTCCGGCGGTGCGCCCGGCGCGTCCTCCACGTCGAAGGCGATGTCCGCGGCGGCGGCGACGCCGGGGCGCGGCTGGTAGCCGATCATGCCGGCGAGGTGCCGCACCGAGGTCAGCTCGGTGGCCGTGCGCAGGTACGCCTCCTGCGCGATCCGCTCGGTGTAGAACGACACCACGTCGGTCATCACCGCCGCGGCGTCGAGCAGCGCCAGCAGCGGGTCGTCGGCGTCCTGCCCGGCCACCGCCCGCACGCCGGCGGGCAGGCCCGGATCGGCCAGCGCGGCCCGCATCCGGGCCAGGGCGTGGCTGTGCGGGGCGACCCGCCAGGCCAGGGCAGGCTGGCCCGGCGGGTTGGTCACCTCGGGCGCGGGCGGGCGCAGGGGGTCGCACCCGCATCCGCCACCGCAGCCGCAGCTCACGCGCCACCGCGCAGGTGGAAGGCGACCCGGCCGTACTCCGGGTTGCTCGGGTCGCTGTCGGCGCGCAGCACCTCGCGGGCGGCGGCGTCGATCCGGCCGCGGGCCACCTCCCCGGCGGGCGGCCGGCCGAGCCGGCGGAACCGCAGGCCGGCGGCGTCGTCGTCGGCCACCTCGACGTAGCCGACGCCGGGCACGGCCATGACGGCGGCGACCAGGTCGGAGACGTACAGGGACTGGCCGAAGGTGAGCCGGTCGGGGTGGAGAAAGCCGAGCCGGCCGTCGGGCAGCGCCCGGATGGACAGTTCGGCGCGCAGCCGGCGTTCCACGTCGGCGGCGAGGTGGCCATCGGCGACGCAGATCCCGAGGACGATCTCCAGCGGGACGTGCACGGGCGGCGCCAGCTCCACATCGGTGCCGGCCAGCCGGCGTACGTCGAGCAGGGCGGCCACCTCGGCGGCGAGCGCGGGATCGCCGGCCCGGCGGGCCGCCGGATCGAGGGTGACCTCCTGGGCGTACCAGGAGCCGGTCCAGCGGCGCCGGGCCACCGCGCGCTGCACGCCCGGGTTCTCCTCGGCGGTGGCGGCGTGGTCGGCGCTGGTGACCGCGCGCAGCTGGGTGCGGAACGCGTACGGGGCCAGCTCCTTCACCTCGTCGACCGACTCGGGGTCGACGCCGCCGGTGGCCGGCAGCGGGTTGCCGACGCTCACCCCGGCCGGCACCGCCCACGCCGGGGTCGGCAGCAGGACGGTGAGCACGTCCGCGCCGACGTTGCCGGCGGTGCCGCCGCCGACGCGGGGCCAGGCGGTGAGCGTGGCGCCGGGCGCCGGCCGGCGGCCGTTGATCCCGTCGCCGGTGCGCAGCCGCAGCACGCCGGTGGTCTCCGGCTCGGCCACCATGTGCGGGTCCAGCCGGCCGCTGGCCAGCAGGTCCGGCACCGGTGTCCAGGTGCGGCTGCCGTCGTCGAGCAGCACGGCGGGCAGCGCGCGGCGCGGATCCGGCCGCAGCGCGGCGGCGGCGCTGCGCCCGTCCACGACCGCGTCGGTCCAGGCCACCGGGTGCCGCCCGGTGGGCAGCCGGGGCCGGTACGGGCCGTCGGCGGTGGCCTGCGGCGGCAGCAGCCCGCGCGGGGGCAGCGCGGCGGCGTGCTCGGCGAGCGCCACGTTGGCGAGGGCCACGGCGGCCGGTGCGGCGGTGCCGTCGGCGGCCCGGCGGGCCACCGGCAGCGGGACCGTCAGGGCGTCCTCGGCGGCCCAGTGCAGCTCGCGGACGACCGTGCCGGCGGGGGCGAGCGGGTCGGCGCGGGTGACCGCGTCCCGGTCGAGCCGGACCGCCTGCCGGCGCGCCTCCTCGCCCACCACGGTCCCGGTCTCGTCGACCGGCGCGAGGACGAGCACGTCGCCGGCGCGCAGCTGCGGATCCCCGCCGGCCGGGTGGCGCAGCCAGCCGCTCGTCGCGCCGGCCGGCAGGCAGGCGTCCGGGTCGCCCCAGGCGTGCAGGTCGAGCTGGTTGCGGGCCGGGCGCAGCGACACCGGGGCGAGGGTCTCGAAGACCGTGGCGCCGGCGTCCACGGCCTCCGCCACGCCCGCGTCCGGCGGCAGCGGGTCCTCGACCCCGGCCACCGGGGTACGCGCCGGCAGGGTCAGCGCCGCGGCCGTGCGGAACGCCAGCCAGGTCCGGGCGGCGCAGCCGTCCTGCATCCGGTAGTCGAGCAGCCGGGCGTGCCGGCGTACCGACGGACGCAGCCGCGCGGTGGCCAGGTGCGCCTCGGCGGCGATCGCGTCCTGCCGGTAGGTGAGCCGGTCCCCCACGTACGCGAACAGCTCGGCGAGGGTGACCAGCGGGTCGGCCGGGTTGCGGTCGGTCCAGCCGGGCAGCAGCACGGCGAGCCGGTCGAGCAGCCGGGTGCGCAGCCCGGCGTAGTCGCGGGCCAGGTAGTCCAGGGCGGGGGTGGTGGCGGGCACCGGCGGGCAGCCGTCGTCGGGCCGGCAGTCCAGCTCGTCGGGGCAGTCGACGGCGAAGGCGAACGGGCAGGTGGACAGCGGCTCGTCGAAGCCGGCGGGGAAGCCTTCGCCGCCCGGGCCGGTGAGGGTGAGCAGGTAGCTGGACCAGTCCCCGCTGGAGGAGGTGCGCACCACCAGCACCCGGCCCCGCGCGGGCGCCGGCACCGCCCCGGTCACCAGCGTCCGGTCGGCCGCGGTCACCCCCGGCGGCGGCCCGGCCGCCACGACGCTCGCCGGGTACGCCCAGAGCACCCGCACCGGGTTGACCCGCGGGTCGACCCGCACCCCGCCGAGGACGCGGACCCGGCCGGCGTCGAGGTCGGCGGGGACCGGGCCGCGCAGCAGGTGCACGAGGAGGGTGCGCTGGCGTGGCGCGCCGGGCACGTGGCCCGGGGTGCCGGGCCGGTTCGACAGCACCTCGACGTGGTCGATCCCGTCGAGGGCGCTCTCCCCCTCGACGAGCGCCCGGCGGGCCTCCCGGTCGAGCAGCGGCGCGGTCACGGGGTGCCGCCCACGACGGTGAGGCTGCGGCGCTCGCCGACGGCCGCCCCGGCGACCAGCGGCACGTAGCTGACGGTGACCCGCAACTGGGCGTCCGCCGCCTCGACCCGCACGTCGTCGATCTGGACGAGGTCGCCGAGCCAGCGTTGCAGGGCGCCGTGCACCAGCGCCCGGGTGGCGTGCGCCAGTTCGTCGCCGGCCGGGGCGAAGACCAGCCGGTCGACGCCGCTGCCGAAGTCGGGCCGGTTGACCCGTTCGCCGGGGCGGGTGAAGAGCACCGCCTCGACCAGCCCGCGCAGGTAGTCCTCGTCGCCGACCAGGGCGGTGCGGCCCCGGCCGCCGACGCGCAGCGGGAAGCCGACGTGCCGGCCGGGGATCACGTCGCCACCGCCCGGAACTGGCTGCCGGTGACCGCCAGCGGCACCCCCGTCGGCGCGCAGGTGGCCAGGCCGCCGGCCAGCACGAGGGGCTGCCCCATCGAGCGCACCCGGACGCTGCCGACGCTCCACACGCTGGTCAGGCAGGGGCCGCCGGAGACCGGCGGGAACGGGCACGCCGCCACCGTCCATGGCGCGGCGAGCAGCACGGTGGCCTGCCCGCCGACGCGTACCCGGGGGTTGGGCACGGTGGGCATGGCCTGCCCGCCGTGCGCGCAGATCACCACGGCGCCCTGGTGCACGAGGGGTCCGGGCATCACATCACCTCCAGCGCGCCGTCGTTGACCGAGACCCGCACGCCGTCGAGGACGACCTTGGTGGCGCCGGTGGACAGTTCGATCCCGCCCGGGCCGAGCACCACCTTGAGCGGGATCAGCACGGCCGGCGGCCCGACCTCGATGGTCAGACCGCCCACCATGGGCAGGTCGCTGACCGTGACGCTGACCGAGTCGGACTGGAACACCCGCTGCTGCGGCAGCCCCGGCGCGGGCGACTCGCCGACCTGCCAGTAGCAGCCCAGCAGGACCGGGTAGTCGGGGTTGCCGCCCTCGAACGCCACCCAGGCGGCGGCGCCCACCGGCGGCAGGTTGAAGCCGCCGACGCCGTTGCCGGCGTAGGGCACGCACGGCTCGGCCCAGGCCAGCCGGCCGTCGCCGAGCACCTTCGGGACGGAGACCTGCACCCGCCCGCGCAGCATCGGGTCCACGTTCTGCTCCACCTTGCCTCGGTAGACGCCGAAGAACTGCCGGGTCATCGCGGCTCCTCCCGGTTGGTCATGACGGGCTCCGGGGCAGCGCGGGGGTGATCGAGCCGTGCCCGTCCCGGGACAGGGTGAAGCCGACCCGGTAGCCGCCGTAGGCCAGGTCGTGCTCCACCTGGCGGACGTACCAGAGGCCGTCGTGGCTCCAGCCGGCGCCGCGCATGCCGACCAGGCCGCGCGGGCGCAGCACCGCCCCGTACCGGGCGCCGTCGGCGGCGCCCTCCGCGACCAGCGCGTCGGCGCCGCGGTCCACCTCGCCCTGCGCGCGGGCGAACGCGGAGACGGCGTCGCTGCTGCCCTCGCGCAGCCGGCGCCGCCGCACGTCCCCGGCGTTGGCCAGCGCGAACGGCACGGCGGCCAGCGGGGGCCGGGTGCTCACCACCGCGGCGACCGGCAGGGTGGCCCCCGTCCGCCGGTCGTGCACCGCCCCGGTGACGGTGGCGGGCCGGGTCGCCTCGGTGCGGAAGGAAACCTCCCGCACGTTGCTGTCCGAGCCCAGGTCGACCGCGAGCGCGGGCTGCGGCAGGCCGAGCCGCACCGGCGGTCCCCAGTAGAACGAGCTGACCCCCGGCACCGGGCCGGGGTCGACGTAGGTGACGTAGCCGTGCCGCTCGGCGAGCTCCGCGAGGTGCTCCAGGTCGGTGCCGTGCTGGGTGGGGATCCGGTCGATCGGCAGCGGCGGGTCGGTGACCGGGGCGGGCAGCGCCTTCGGCAGGATGCCGCGCGCCGCGTACGGGGCGAGGATCTTCAGCACGGTCAGGTAGTCGTCGAGGGCCGGATGCTCGACGTCGCGGTCCTCGCGGTCGAGCAGGTTGCCCACGTCCTCCCCGGTGGCCGTGAAGGTGGCCCGCCCGGCGCCGGTGCCCGGGTCGAGCCGGGTCTCGGTGACGATGCCGTCGAAGAGCACCACCGGCACCACCCCGAAGGTGAGCACCAGCACCACCCGGGCGAACGGGACCAGCGGGCCGGTCGGCCCGAACGGGCTGTCCACCGCGGCCAGCGGGCCGGCCCGGCCGGCGTCGAAGACCAGCGAGAAGGCACTGCGCTCGGCGTCGCTCTCGGTGACCCGGGTGGAGCGCCACCGCTGGGCCAGCTCCACCGACAGCGGCAGCGGCACGGTCCGTCCCGCCAGGACGGTGAGCCGCAGCCCGGACCCGAGCAGCACCTCACACCCCCGGCAGCGGGATGACGATCAGCTCACCCTCGGCGTCCGGGCCGGTCAGCGCCTCCGGGTCGAGCGCCCCGTTGGCGTCGGCGATCCGCCACCACGCGGTCGCGTCGCCCAGGTACCGGTGGCTGACCAGGTCGAGCCGGTCGCCGGCGGTCACCCGGTGGGTGGCGGCGGCCCGCACGTCGCGCAGCTCCGGCAGCGGCCGCCGCCGCAGGTAGCGCACCTCGCGCAGGCCGCCGGCGCCGTCGGGCACGGTCGTTCCGGCGACGGGTACGGAGTCGTAGCGCCCGGTCATGTCACGCTCCGGCCAGGTCGGTGACGGCGTCGACGGCGCCGGAGACCGCGCCCACCACGGCGAGAACCTCCTTGGCGACCAGGTGCGCGAGGTAGAGCCCGTAGCCGACGTCGGTCAGCGACAGGTCGTCGTAGGTGAGCACCTGGGCGGAGACGTCCACGGTGGCCCGGATCGGGCTCAGCGCCGGGTTGAACGCCTGCTCGGTGACGCCGAGCTGGGTGATCCGCACCGGCACCACCCGGGCCGGCCCCCAGACCAGCACCGCCATGGGCAGCTCCACCGGCAGGATCTCGATGGTCCCGGCGGCCAGCAGCACCGAGTTGGCGATCACCCGGACGCTGCCCGGGTGCAGCAGCATCTCCAGCACCGACAGCTGGGGCAGGACACCCACGGTGGCGGCGACCGGGTCGCCGCTCTCCAACTGGTCGGCGGCGTCGACGTCGACCGTCATGGTGATCGTCTCGGTGGGCGCGCCCCAGGCCCGGTGCGCGTCGGCGGCGCGCTGCCCGGACTCCCCGCCCGACCGCGGGGCGATGGTGCGCTGCACCTGGTCCGGGTTGTACTGGAACACCACCACCCGGGACAGCGGCCCCAGCGGGTCGACCGCGATGATGGCGCCGCGCAGGGTACGCGGACTGCCCGGGAAGCTGCTCACGCCGCCGAGGGTCCCGCGGAGCCGTCGCCCTGCCGTCACGCCCGCGTCACGCCAGGGCCGGTCGGGCGATTCCACCGCTGTTGCGTTTCGCGCCCCATCCCCGATCCATAGATGAAGTGCTGTCCGTGGGGAAGGGAGATCAGATGTCGTTCACCCGGTTACTCGCCGGCACCGCGATGGTCACCGCACTGGTGGCGGCCGCGGCGACGCCCGCCCAGGCGGCCGTCAACGATCCGTTGTACGACAAGCAGTGGGGCCTGCGGCAGATCCACGCCGAGCAGGCTTGGGCGACCAGCACGGGAGCGGGCGTCGTCATCGCGGTGGTGGACACCGGCGTCGACCTCGGCCACCCGGACCTGGCCGCCAAGCTCGTCCCCGGCGCGACCTTCGTCGACTGCGGTCCGGCATCGTGCGGCAACGGCGACTGGCGCGGCCCCAACGGCGTGCCCGACGCCGGCGACGAGCACGGCACCCACGTGGCCGGTATCGCCGCCGCGGCCACGGGCAACGGCGTCGGTGTCGCCGGCGTCGCCCGCGATGCGAAGATCATGCCGATCAAGGTGCTGGAGGCGGGCAGCGGCAGCTTCGCCGACATCGCCGCGGGCATCCGCTACGCGGCCGACCACGGCGCCAAGGTGGTCAACCTCAGCCTCGGCGCACTGCCCGGCAGCCAGGTCCTCACCATCACCGGCCTGGAGGCCGCGGCGACCGAGGCCATCGCGTACGCGCAGGCCAAGGGCGTCGCCGTCATCGCGGCCGCCGGCAACGAGACCGCGCCGCTGTGCGACACCCCGGCCTGGGAGGCCGGGGCCCTCTGCGTCACCGCCACCGACCGCAACGAGGTCAAGGCGTGGTACTCGAACCTGGGTGTCAAGGCCGACCTGAAGGCCGTCGCCGCGCCCGGCGGCGCCGGCCTGGTCAACTGCGACGACGACATCTGGTCCACCGTCCCGGTGGGCGCCGGCGCGGCCACCTGCGGGCAGGGCGACTACGACGCCTACGCCGGCACGTCGATGGCCACGCCGTACGTGTCCGGGGTGGCGGCGCTGCTCGCCGCCCAGGGGCGCAGCGTGGCCAACGTGTACGCGGTGCTCATGTCGACCGCCCGGACTCCGGTCGCCGGGCTGCGCGGCGTCTACACGCCGCTGTACGGCTGGGGCGTCGTCGACGCCCAGGCCGCCGTGGCCGCGCCGCGCGCCTGACGGGAGCGTCCCGATCGAGGCCCCGGCTCGGGCACCTGCCGGGCCGGGGTCAGTGCGTCGAGGACGCCGGGCCGGAGTCGGCCACCCAGTCCGGATGGGCCGCGACGAACGCGGCGACGGTGTCGTCGCGTACCGCGTGCAGCAGTTGCACGCTGGTCGGGCTGAGGATCTCGGCGCTGCCGACGCCCGGCACGGTACGGCTGTTGAAGGTGCCGCCGTTGGTCTTGAGCGTGGTGATCGCGTCGGGACGGACGCCGCGCATGGCGAAGGCCCAGTCGGCGAGCGGGATGCCGCCGTCGTCCACGGTCATCGTCCGGCCCACCGCCGACAGCAGCCCGGGCAGTTTCGTCGGCGAGTTCAGCCCCTGGCTGACCACCTGGGCGAGCACCGCCTTGACGAACTGCTGCTGGTGGCGCTGCCGGCCGTAGTCGAAGTCGTGGTTCGCCAGCAGGTCCCGCTGCCGGACGAAGTCCAGCGCCTGCGCCGGGTCGAGGCAGTGCTGGCCCTTGGTGTAGACGTTCGGGGTGACGCCGGGGATGCGGTGGTTCACCGTCCCGTCCGGGTTGATCGCGTACGGCCCGGCCGGCTTGCCGGCGGCGTCGTGCCCGACGTGGATCGAGGTGGTGGTCTCGTCGACGTACATGCAGACGTGGCCGAGCACCTGGACGATCTGCTTGAAGCCCTGGAAGTCGATGATCCCGCCGGCGTCGGGGGTGATGCCGGTCAGGTCGCGGACGGTCAGCGCCAGCAGTTCGAAGCCGTGCGAGAGCGCCGCGGAGCCGGTCAGTCCCCGGCTGCCGAACGCGAAGGCGGCGTTGATCTTGTTCTGCCCGCCGCGGTACGGCGTCGCCCCGTTGTCGTACGCGGGGATGGTGACCAGCGAGTCCCGGGGCAGCGAGACCAGGTACGCCTGGGTGTGGTCGGCCGGGATGTGCAGCAGCATGATCGAGTCGGCGCGGGTGAGCTGGCTGGGGTCCTGGTTCGGGCGGGTGTCGACCCCGACGAGCAGGATGTTCTTCGCGCCGGTGATCGACCGGTGCTGCTCGGTGGGCGCGGCCGCGGCGCCGAGGAGGTTCTGCTGGGTGACCTCGCCCGTCGCCGCGTGCAGCAGGTAGGCGCTGCCGCCCAGCGCCACGCCGCTCAGCGTCATCAGCGTGGTGCCGACCGCCACGCACCACCGGGCCCAGCGCGGCCAGGGCCGTCGCGCGGACCGGCGCGGCGGGACCGGACCGGCCGGTCCGGCGGTGAGGGGGTACGACACCGTGGGTTCTCCCAGGTCAGTACGGGTGGCGGGCCGGTCCAGGCTATGCCGGGCCCGGCGGGTCGGACAGGTCACGCGGCTGTGAACTGGCTGGGAGCGGGGCACCGGCCGGAGGCGTCGGGGTGGTGGGTCAGAATGGCCGCATGGCGCAGCGGATGAGCGACGACCAGTGGCGGGCCTTCCTCACCGCCGGCACCCGGACGGGGAAGCTCGCCACCGTGCGAGCCGACGGCTCCCCGCACGTGGCCCCGATCTGGTTCGTGCTCGACGGCGACGACCTCGTCTTCAACACCGGCCGCGGCAGCGTGAAGGGGCGCAACCTGGCCCGCGACCCCCGGGCCGCGCTGACCGTCGACGAGGAGCACCCGCCCTACGCCTTCGTCACCGTCCGGGGGCCGGTGACGATCAGCGAGGACCCGGTCGAGTCGCTGCCCTGGTCCACCCGGATCGCCGCCCGCTACATGGGCGCGGAGCGCGCCGAGGAGTACGGCCGGCGCAACGCCGTGCCCGGCGAGCTGCTGGTCCGGCTGCGGGCGGAACACGTGGTCGCGTTCACCGGCATCGCCGACTGAGGGAGTGTTGTGTAACTGGGTGACAGCGTAGGTGCCGCTTGCGGCCTCGCACCTTCTTACCGGCGTCGTATCCGATCTGCTCGCCGCCGCAGGCGGACTTGGCCGACTGGAGTCCAGCACCGCCGCGGTGGGGGCCGGGTCGTGGCCCTCGGCCTGGCGCACCTGGTCACGTAACACGTGGTGGATGGCGTGGCGGTCGCGAGGCGGAATGCTCTGCTGAATGACCTATGCATGGCCCCCAACGGTCACGGTGCCGATGGTCAACCGTGGTTCTCCCTCCAGGATCTCCCCGATGCGCTCCACTTGGTCGTCGAGTTCCCGACGTTGAGAGGGGGTGAGCACGGTCAACGGCTCGACCGTGATGTCCAGATTGCGTCCGGAGCGGCGCTGATGCCAGACGCCTGCGACCGTGCCGTCGATCAGCAGTACTGGAAAGTTGCCGGCCTGGCCGCCGGCGAGCGCGCGTCGTGCGGCTGGTCCCGGGAAGAGCAGCTCCCGTGGATGGCAGCCAACGGTGTAGTGGTCGAAGTACGGCAGCAGCCGCACGCCGCACAGTGGCAGGGATGCCGCGGCAGTGTCACCGGAG
Source organism: Micromonospora sp. NPDC005299 (assembly GCF_042872345.1). Taxonomy (NCBI): domain Bacteria; kingdom Bacillati; phylum Actinomycetota; class Actinomycetes; order Micromonosporales; family Micromonosporaceae; genus Micromonospora; species Micromonospora sp. NPDC005299. The sequence continues at coordinate 137,996 of NZ_JBIAKG010000013.1, read as the reverse complement.
GCAACCCATGCGCGGGCGCCAGCGACCTCGACCTGTTCCAGTTCACCGGCGAGGGAGTCGAACAGTTTGGTCGCCCAACCGCGCGGGGCGGACAGCCATTGCGCGAAGTGCTGCGGCGTGGCCGGGCCGTAGGCGTGCAGGTAGCGGCGGACGAGGCCGGCGAGCGCGTCGGATGCCGCGGCCGGCTGGAATCCCGGCAGCCACCGCTGCGGACTGGTGTAGGTGACGTTTCGCCCGCGGTTCGGGCCGAAACACAGTGCGCCGCGGTGTGCGGCGAGGTGCATGGCTTGCCGCCAGCGTGGCCACATGCCCTGGAATGCGGGCACCACCGGGTCGGTGGCCCAGGGCCCGGTGCCGACGGCCACCTCCGCGCTAAGTTCGTCGATGGTGAGTTCGGCGTCGGCTAGTGTCGCCGCGATCGCCGAGACGACCTCGTCGGTCTGTTCGGGGGTCAGTCGCCCGTTGGCGGGCATGGGGTTCGTCGCCGGGGGCACCGCGCTGAGCGCGCCGGTCCACAGTGGCAGGTCAGATGTCGGCAGCAGGTGTACGGTGCCGCGCGGCCCGTACGTCTTCACCAAACTGCGTTCGCCCCACAGCGCGTCCCGGACAGTGGTCCGCGTGGCACCGGCGACGCGGAGCCCGATGGACACTTCGGCGGCGGACAGTACCTGGGCATGCGCGCCGCACATGGCGGCGACGGCGTCGGCTGGTCGGCCGTCGCGCGCCGGGGCGAACAGTCCGTGCCGGTCGAGCCGCCGGCGACATACGTCGGCCCAGGACAGCCGCGGCAGGGCGGCGGAACGGTTGGTCATCGGACACATCTCCCGGTATATCGTCGATCGGAGCCAAGTGCCGTCGGTGCCGGCACCGGAACAGAGGGCAGTCCGCGTCAGCGGAGCATGTCGCGGTCCTGCTGCGGGCCGGGGCCGCCGCGGCCCAGGAGCCGCTGACCATGCCGATCCCGGTCGTTCCTGAGCCTGAGCACCGAACACCACCGCGGCGCCGCCCGGATCGAGGTCGGCGCCGCGGTGGTTTCAGCGCAGCTTGCTGAAGAACTCCCGGACGTCGTCGACGAGCAGGTCGGGGGCCTCCATGGCGGCGAAGTGGCCGCCGCGGCCGAATTCGGACCAGTGCACGATGGTGTGTTCGTGCTCGAGAGGCCGCCGGATCGACACGTCCAGGGGGAACACCGCGACCCCGGTCGGCACCGTGGAGCGCTTACTCGCGCCCCAGGCGCCGGCATGCGCGGTCTCGTAGTAGCTGTTGGCCGAGGACCCCGCGGTGCCGGTCAGCCAATACAGCATCACGTTGGTGAGCAGCAGATCCCGGTCCACCGCGTCCTCGGGCAGTTCGGCGGCCGGATCGGTCCACTCCTTGAACTTCTCCACGATCCAGGCCAACTGCCCGACCGGGGAGTCGTGCAGCCCGTGCGCCAGGGTCTGCGGCCGGGTGATCTGGATCATCATGTAGCCGGACTGCTCGGTCTTCAGGTGCTGCAGGTGCTCCAGCCGCGCCCGCTCGGCCTCGGTCAGCTCCCCCACCTCGTCCGGGTTGACCTCAGTGAACGCGGAGAGCCCGTTCGCGTGCACGCCGACGACCTTGTCCGGGTTGAGCCGGCCGAGCCCCGGCGAGATGACCGCGCCGGTGTCGCCGCCCTGCGCGCCGTAGCGGTCGTAGCCGAGCCGGTTCATCAGTTCGGCGAACGCCCTGGTCACCCGGTTCGTGTCCCAGCCGGCCTGGCCGGTCGGCCCGGAGAATCCGCTGCCGGGGATCGACGGGATCACCAGGTGGAACGCGTCCGCCGGGTCTCCGCCATGTGCCCTTGGGTTGGTCAGCGGGCCGATGACGTTCAGGAACTCCACGATCGAGCCGGGCCAGCCGTGGGTCAGGATCAGCGGCAGCGCGTCCGGCTCGGGCGAGCGCACGTGCAGGAAGTGGATGTTCTGTCCGTCGATCTCGGTGGTGAACTGCGGGTACTTGTTGAGCTCCCGCTCGTAGACGCGCCAGTCGTAGCCATCGCGCCAGTACTCGGCCAGCCCCTTGAGGTAGCCCACCGGCACCCCGCGGCTCCAGCCGGCATCGGGCAGGTCCGTGGCCCACCGCGTCCTGGCGAGCCGGTCCCGCAGGTCGTCCAGGTCAGCCTGGGGAATGTCGACGGTGAAGGGCCGGATCTCGCTGTTGTTCTCCATGCCGACAACCCTAGGAGCCGGTTAGGTCAGACTCGGTCCTAGGCGAATGGCAGACTTCAAACCATGTGGGAAACCTCGGCACGGCTGCTGCGACTGCTCTCGCTCCTGCAGACCCGACGCGACTGGTCCGGCGCCGAACTGGCCGAGCGACTGGAGATCACTCCGCGCACCGTGCGCCGCGATATCGACCGGCTGCGCGGCCTCGGCTACCCCGTGTTGGCCACCGCGGGCACCGCCGGCTACCGGCTGGGTGCCGGCGCGGACCTGCCGCCGCTGCTGCTCGACGACGACGAAGCCGTCGCTGTCGCGATGGGCCTGCGCACGGCCGCTGGCGGTTCGATCACCGGCATCGAGGAGACCTCAGTGCGAGCCCTGGCCAAGCTCGAACAGGTCCTGCCGTCCCGGCTGCGCCACCGGATCAACGCCCTGCAGTCGATGACAGTGCCGATGGCCAACACCGGCCCCACCGTCGACCCGAGCACCCTCACCGCCATCGCCGCCGCCTGCCGCGACTCGCTGCGCCTACGCTTCGACTACCGCACCCACGACGGAACCAGCAGCATCCGCACGACCGAGCCGCACCGGCTGGTACACGCGGGCCGGCGCTGGTACCTCATTGGCTGGGACGTCGACCGCCAGGACTGGCGCACCTACCGCGTGGACCGCCTCGACCCGCGCACGCCCACCGGCCCCCATTTCACCCCGCGCACCCCGCCAGACCCCGACATCAGCGGCTACACCTCGCGGGCGATCTCCACGTCGGCCTACCGCTACCAGGCCCGGTTCACCCTGTACGTCAGCGCCGAGACCGCGGCGGAGCGGATCGCCCCCACCACCGGAGCACTGGAGCCGATCGACGAGCACAGCTGCACCCTGCGGGCCGGATCCAACTCGCTGGACGAGTTGGCCATCTACGTGACAACCAAAGGGTTCGACTTCCAGGTGCACGAACCCCCGGAGCTTGTCGAGCACGTCAGGACGCTGGCAGCCAGGCTCGCCGGCGCGACGGATTAGTACGCGATCGGGTCGGGGCAACAGGAGTGGGGTGGTCAGGATGAGCAGGCTGGCGATCGTGATCGCGGTGCAGGGGCTGGTGACGCTTGCCAGCAGGCCCCAAGCACGGCGGCGGCGGCCTTGCTGGTCTCCGACCACGCGGACAGGGTGCGGGCGACTCGGTCCGTCGGGACCTGGTCGAGCCGGTAGATGGCGAACACCGGGTTGAACACGCCCATGCAGGTGATCAGCCCGAACTCGACGGCGATCACGAACGCCAGCCCGGCCGTGCCGGGGCCGCCGGTCAGCCGTCGAGGCGTTCGATGATCGTGGCGTTGGCGGTGCCGCCGGCCTCGCACATGGTCTGCAGGCCGTAGCGGCCGCCGGTGCGCTCGAGGACGTGCAGCAGGGTGGTGGCGAGCCGGGCGCCGCTGGCCCCGAGCGGGTGGCCGATGGCGATCGCGCCGCCGTCGACGTTCACCTTCGCCGGGTCCGCGCCGGTCTCGGCCAGCCAGGCCAGCACGACCGAGGAGAACGCCTCGTTGACCTCGAACGCGTCGATGTCGCCGATGGTGAGACCGGCCCGGGCGAGCACCCTGGCGGTGGCCGGGATGATGCCGGTGAGCATGAGGATCGGGTCGTCGCCGACCACGGTGGCGGTGTGGATCCGCGCCCGGGGCCGCCAGCCGCGCCGGCGGGCGGTCTCGCCGGTGGTGAGCAGCAGGGCGGCCGCGCCGTCGTTGAGCGGGCTGGAGTTGCCGGCGGTGACCTTCCAGTCGAGTTCGCCGAAGCGCGCGGTCCAGCGCTCAGCGGCGAACGCGGGCGGCAGTTCGGCGAGGCGGGCCATGGTGGTCCCGGGCCGGATGGTCTCGTCCATGGCGAGGTCGACGCCCGGTAGCGGGGCGACCTGGCCGGCGAACCGCCCCTCCCGCCACGCCTCGGCGGCCCGCTGGTGGCTGGTGGCGGCGTACTCGTCGAGCCGGGTGCGGGACAGGCCCCACTTGCGGGCGATCAGCTCGGCGGCGACGCCCTGCGGGACGAGGCCGCCCGGGTAGCGCGCGGCGACGGTGGGCCCGGCGAAGTCGGTGCGGACCCCGTCGACCACGGCGGCGCTGCCGATCGGCACCCGGCTCATCGACTCGACGCCGGAGGCGACCACGATGTCGTACGCCCCGGCGACCAGGCCCTGGGCGGCGAAGCTGAGCGCCTGCTGGCTGCTGCCGCACTGCCGGTCCACGGTCACGCCGGGCACCGACTCGGGGAAGCCGGCGGCGAGCGCGGCGAGGCGGGTGGTGTTGGTGCTCTGCTCGCCGACCTGGGCGACGGTGCCGCCGATGACGTCGTCGATCTCGACGGGGTCAAGCCCCGGCACCCGGGCGACCATGCTGCGCAACGCGTGCGCGTGCAGGTCGACCGGGTGGACGTCCTGGTACGCCCCGCCCCGCTTCGCCCGACCGACCGGGGTCCGTACCGCCTCGACGATGACCGCGTCGCGCATCGCTGCCTCCCTGGGACCATTGCCGGACCGATCGGTCCGGGACCGAGTGGTCCGATACTGCGCCATGGGCCGCCGGCCGGTCAATCGTCGCCGGACCGATCGGTCCGTTATCCTCGCCACAGACGAGAGAAGGAGGAGCGATGGCCCGCACCGCGGCACCGGGAACCCGGGAGCGGATCCTGCGCACCGCCGGCGAGCTGTTCTACCGCCACGGCGTCCGGGCCGTCGGGATGAACCAGGTGATCGACGCGGCCGGCTGCGGCAAGAACCTGCTCTACACCCACTTCCCCAGCAAGGACGACCTGGTCGCCGCGTACCTGCGGGCGTGCCGGCGGGAGCGCGAGCGGGCCGGCGCCGCGGCGGCGGAGGGGCTGCCCGACGAGCCGGCGACGCGGCTGCGGACGCTGGTCGCGGAGATCGCCGCCACCGCCACCGCCCCGGACTTCCGCGGCTGCGCCTTCCGCCTCTTCCTCGCCGAGTTCCCCGGCGACGCCGGCGAGCCCGGCCGGGTGGCCCGGGACTACCTGCGCGACACCCGCGCGGAGATCGACGCCCTGGTGGCCCGGCTGGGCGTGGCCGACCCGGGCCGGCTCGCCGACCGGATCTGGCTGGTCGTGGAGGGCCTCTACGGCAGCGCCGCGCGCCCGGACGCCGCGACCGCGGCGGAGACCGCGACCGCGCTGGTCGACGACCTGCTGGCCGCCGCGCGGCGCTGACCGCTCACCCGGCCAACCAGGCGCGCAGCTCCGCGCCGTGCTCGTCCAACCCCGGCGGCGGCAGGTCGTATCGGGGCGGGGTGGCCGACAGGCCGATCGGGTGGCGCACCCCCGGCACGCCGCCGACCGTGACCACCGGGTCGAGCCCGAGCCCGTCGGCCAGGGCCAGCCCGTCGGCCACCGTGTTGATCGGGCTGCACGGCACGCCCGCCGCGCGCAGCTCGCCGAACCACTCGGCGCTGGTCCGCCGGGCCAGGGCGGCCACCAGCAACGGCCGCAGCGCCTCGCGGTGCGCGGTGCGGTCCTGGTTGCGCCGGAACCGCGGGTCGTCGGGCAGCCCGGGCAGGCCGAGCACCTGACACAGGGCGCGGAACTGGCCGTCGTTGCCGGCGATCACCACCAGCTCACCGTCGGCGGTGGGCAGCGGCTCGTACGGCACGATGCTCGGGTGGGCGTTGCCCATCCGGTGCGGCACCACGCCGGCGGCGACGTGCGCGCTGGCGTGGTTGACCAGCCCGGACAGGGCCGAGGAGAGCAGGTCCACCTCGACGTGCTGCCCGACGCCGGTGGCCGCCCGGTGGTGCAGCGCGGCCAGGATCCCGACCGCCGCGTGCAGCCCGGCGATCACGTCGAAGAGCGCCACCCCCGCCTTGTACGGCGGGCCGTCCGCCGCCCCGGTCAGGCTCATCAGCCCGGACGCCGCCTGCACCATGAGGTCGTACCCGGGCAGGTCCGCGCCGCCGGCCGCGCCGAACCCGCTGATCGAGGCGTACACCAGCCGCGGGTTTGCGGCGGTGACGGTGTCGTGGTCGAGGCCGAAACGGCGCAGCGCGCCGGGCCGGAAGTTCTGGATCATGACGTCGGCCCGGGCGGCGAGGCGGCGGGCCAGCACCGCGTCGGCGGGATCGGCGAGGTCGAGCACGAGCGAACGCTTGTTGCGGTTGACGCCGAGGTAGTAGGTCGAGACCCCGTCGCGCACCGGGGGCTGCCAGGTCCGGGTGTCGTCACCGCCCGGCGCCTCCACCTTGACCACGTCGGCGCCCAGGTCGGCGAGGAGCATGGTCGCGTACGGCCCGGCCAGGATCCGGGAGAAGTCCGCGACGAGGACGCCGCGCAGCGGCCCCGACGACCCCTCCCCCATGGCCGCCTCCTCCCCGCCGCGCACGCGCCGCGGCGCCCCGGACGGCCAACGATGGCACACTGCCCGCAGGCCCGTCATCCGGGCTTCGCCGGGGGTCGCGGCCCGACGGGGGCGGTGGTGCGCCCGCCGGCGCGACCGGGAGAGGAGGCCCGCACCGTGTCGCTGCTGACCTGGCTGTCCGAGTCGACCGACGAGCGGCCGGAGGCGCTCCGGGTCGACGACCGGTCGGTGTCCTGGGTGGAGCTGCGCCGGATGGCCGCCGCCGTCGCCGACGACCTGCGCGGCGTCGGGCGGGTGGCCGTGCCGGCCACGCCGAGCCTGGAGACCGTGGTCGGCGTGGTGGGCGGGCTGCTGGCCGGCGCGGCCGTCGTCCCGGTGCCGCCGGACGCCGGGCCGGTGGAACGCGACCACATCCTGCGCGACTCGGGCGCCGAGGCGCTGCTGACGCCCGCCGGCGGCGAGGTCGTCGACTCCCCCGCGGTGCCCGCGGCCGTGCCGGTCGACCTGACCCGGCGGTCGGACACCCGGCACCCGGAGCCGGCACCGGCGGCCACCGCGCTGATCCTGTACACCAGCGGCACCACGGGCGCCCCGAAGGGCCCGGTGCTGTCCCGCCGCGCCGTCGCCGCCTGCCTGGACGGGCTCGCCGACGCCTGGTCGTGGACGCCGGACGACCGGCTGGTGCACGGGCTGCCGCTGTTCCACGTGCACGGGCTGGTGCTCGGCGTACTCGGCCCGCTGCGGGTCGGCAGCCGGCTGCACCACGTCGGACGGCCCCGCCCCGATCGGTACGCGGCCGCCGCCGGCTCGCTCTACTTCGGCGTACCCACGATCTGGTCGCGGATCGCCGCGGACCCGGACGCGGCGCGGGCGCTGCGCGGGGCGCGGCTGCTGGTATCCGGCAGCGCCGCGCTGCCCGAGCCGGTCTTCGCGGCCCTCGCCGACCTGGCCGGTCACCGGGTCGTCGAGCGGTACGGCATGACCGAGACCCTGTTGACTTCCTCCCCACGCCTGAAAGGGCGGGGGATTCCCGTGGCTGAGGCGCGTTCACGCCGCGAGCCGTTCGGGTGGTTGGCGTTTCACAGACAGCCCTGCGGCTAGGTCTCCGCGCCCTGTTACCGCCAGCCCGGCGGCGAGGATGTTCTTGGCCGCGTTCACGTCGGCGTGGTCCTGATGCCCGCAGGCGACGCACCGGAAGACCGCTTGGCTCTCGCGGGACTCCGGGGCGACATGCTTGCAGGCGTTGCAGGTCTGCGACGTATACGCCGGGTTGACCTTGACGATCTTTGCCCCGTGGTAGCGGGCGGCGTGTTCGAGCTTGAGCAGGAATCCGCCCCACCCTTTGGCGAGGATAACCCGGTTCAGGCCAGCCTTCTGGCGGACGTTACGGCCGGGCTGCTCAACGGTGCCCTTCGCGCTGGCCGTCATGTTTGTGATCCGCAGGCCCTCGACAGCGACCATGCCGTGCTCGCGGACCAGGCGCACGGCGGTCTGCGCGGCGAAGTCAGCTCTGCGGGCCCGGATACGGGCGTTGAGCCGGCCGAGCTGCGCGCGGGTAGCGTCGCGACGTTTCGATCCGCGGCTGCGGCCATGGACCCGCAGCGACCGGGACATGCGCTGCTGCAACCGCTTGAGCCGGGCCGCCTCGCCCGCGGTGACGAACTCCCGCTCGTCCAGCCCCCCGTCAGAGGTGGCCACCGCCACGGTGACACCCCGGTCCACACCGACCGGCGGCTTACCGTTCGGGGCAACCTCGCTCCCGCCGTCCTCGACGCAGAACGAGATGTACCAGCATCCGCCGTCACGCAAGACGGTGGCGTTGCGGATAGCGCCACCCAACGGCCTGGTCCACCGAAACCTGACCGGCCCGAACTTCGGCAGCCGCACCTCACCCCACCTGCGGTTCAGCCGCCGCACCGCGACGCGCTTGGGGTCGGGAAACCGGAACGACGGGGCCGTGCGAGCCTTGGACCGCCAGCGCACCTTCCACGTGCCATGCCTCTTGCACGCCCGGTCCAGGTCCCGCAGGGTTTGCTGCAACGCGTGCGACGGCGCGTCCGCCAACCACGCGCAGTCCAGGTCCTTCTTCGCCTCGGCCATCTGCCCAGCCTGCTCGTTGTAGCCGATGAACGCGCCGCGGCGGCGATACTCACGGCGCTGCTCCAACGCCGTGTTCCACACCGCCCGACACACCGCGCCGACCTGTTCGGCGTACGCGGCCTGCTCGTCGGTGAAGGCGAGCAGATAGCGGCGGCCGGTCAGCATTCAGCGGCCCTTCTGCTGCTCGACGTACCGCTTCACCGCTGCCAGTGGGGCACCGCCGGTGGTCGCCACGAAGTACGAGTTCGTCCATAAGGTCGGCAGCCGGGAACGCAGCGACGGGAACTCCTCACGCAGAACCCGAGACGTCCGTGCCTTGATCGCCTTGACGAGCTTGTGGACGCCGAACTGCGGGTCAACTTCAACCAGCAGGTGAACATGGTCAGGCATGACTTCCAACGCCACCAGCCACGCCCCTTTCTCCTCCACCACCTCACCGATGAGCTGCGTCAACCGCTCCTCGATCGGGCCGCCGAGCACCCGGCGTCGGTACTTCGGGCACCACACGACGTGGAAAGCGCACTGGAACACGACGTTGCTGTTCGACCGCAGGGCAACGGACACCCGTGCAATATACAGCCTCGCGCTATCTACTGTCCGCCCGAAATTGACACGCTAACCCCACAGCTAAAGCCGGGGATCTGCGCACTACGCACTTCGATCACCTTGCGCCCGGGCCGACGGGCCCCGGCGGCCCGGCGCCGTGGGCCTGCCACTGCCCGGGGTACGCACCCGCGTGGTGGACGAGCAGGGCGACCCGCTGCCCGCCGACGCGATGGGCGAGCTCCAGGTGCGCGGCGGCACCCTCTCGACGGCTACCTGCACCGGCCGGACGCCGACGCGGCCAGCCGGACGGCGGACGGCTGGTTCCGCACCGGGGACGTGGCGACGGTCGGGCCGGACGGCTGGCACCGGATCGTCGGCCGGGCCGCCACCGACCTGATCAAGAGCGGCGGTTACCGAATCGGGGCCGGCGAGGTGGAGGACGCCCTGCTCACCCATCCCGGGGTCCGCGAGGCGGCCGTGGTCGGCACGCCCCACCCGGACCTGGGCCAGCAGGTGACCGCGTACGTGGTCGGCGACGACCTGCGCGAGGCCGAGCTGATCGACTTCGTGGCCCGGCAGCTGTCGGTGCACAAGCGGCCCCGGCAGGTCCGGCTAGTCGACGCCCTGCCCCGCAACGCGATGGGCAAGGTGCAGAAGAACCTGCTGGCCGAGGCGTGACGCGCGCACGTCCGGACCGGGGCGCGGGAACCAGGCGGCCGCTGCGGACGACTACCTGTACATGGTGTGTGAGCAGTGGCGGGAGATCCTGTCGGCGCAGCTGGACGGGGAGGCGACCCGGTCGGAGAGCGCGGCGGCCGAGGCGCACCTGGCGGGCTGCGCCGGCTGCCGGGGCTGGTTCGAGGCGGCCGTCGCGGTGACCCGGCGGGCCCGGACCCAGCTCGCCCCGCCGGTGCCCGACCTGGTCGACGCGGTGCTCGCCGCGGCGCCGGCGGCCCGGCCCGGGTGGCGGGAGCGCGCGGCGTTCGGGCTGCGGGGGGTGCTCGGGCTGCTCGGCGCGGTGCAGCTCGTGCTCGGCCTGGCCCAGGTCGGCCGGGAGGCCGTGATCGACCACGGGCATGCCACCGGCCAGCACCTGTGGCACGAGTCGGCCGCCTGGAACGTGGCCGTGGGCGCCGGCTTCCTCTACGTGGCGCTGCGGCGTTCCGCCCCGGCGGGGCTGCTGCCGATGCTCAGCGCGTTCGTCGCCACCCTGGTGCTGCTGTCGGTGAACGACCTGATCACCGGGCAGGTGGCGGTGCAGCGGCTGGTCAGCCACGGCTTCCTGCTGGTCGGCTGGGTGGTGATGGTGCTGCTCGCCCGGCCGCGGTGGCGCCGGGGCGGCACGCCGCCCCGGCAGGGCCGGTCGGCCGGGCCGCGCTGGTCGCTGCAGATCGAGGAGCCGCCGGAGCCGGCCCGGCTGCGCCTGCTGCCGCCCACGCCGTACGCCGCTCAGGCCCGCGACCGCCGGGCCGCCTGACGGGCCGCTCGGCGGGCCGGTGCGGTCAGACCACCCGGTTGCCCCGGGAGGGGCGGGCGTCGCCCCGCCAGGCGGCGACCAGGTCCTCGCGGGCCCGGGCGACCCGGGACCGGATGGTGCCGACCGGGCAGCCGCACACCTCCGCCGCCTCGGCGTAGGAGAGGCCGACCACCTGGGTGGCGACGAACGCCTCCCGCCGCTCCGGGGCGAGCCCGGCGATGAGCCCGCGCAGGGTCACGGCGTCGTCCCCGCCCGGGGTGACCGCCCCGGCCGCCTCCGCGGCGGCCTGCCAGTCGGGCAGCGCGGCCACCCGGGGGCGTGCCGTCGCGGCCCGGACGTGGTCCACGGCGACCCGGCGGGCGATGGTGAAGACCCAGGTGCGGGCCGTGGACCGGCCGGCGAAACCGGGCAGGCCACGCAGCGCGCGCAGGAACGTCTCCTGGGTCAGGTCGTCGGCTTCGGCGGGGCCGGCCAGGTGCGCGAGGAACCGCCACACCGGGCCCTGGAGGGCCCGGACGAACGCGGCGGCGGCCTGGTGGTCGCCCCGTCCGGCCCGGCGCGCCCACCGGGTCACCTGCTCGTCGTCGGCCTCGGGGCTCATCCGCGACCGGCCCGCCGGTCCACCACCGTCATGATCGACGGTACGGGCGCGGGCCTCGCTCGGTTCATCCCGCCGTCCTCCTTGTCACCCGGCCGCCGACCGGACGGTCGCACGTTGGTCGGCCGGCGGGGCCGGAAAGTTCCCGGGCCGCCTCAGGAGTCGACGGTCACCTCGACCGGCCCGACCCGCAGGACGCCGTCGGTGAGCGGGGCACAGCGGACGCCGCCCCGGCCGCGCAGCGCCTTCCAGGTGCCCGGCGCGACGGTGACGTCCAGCCAGGCGCAGGGCGGTGCGGCCCGGTGGACCCGTAGGCTGACCGGCCCGTCGCCGGAGTCCAGGGTGAGCACCCGGCCGACCAGTTCGTCCACGGCGATGCCACGGGTCAGCACGTTGCGCCGGACCTGGGTGAGGTCGGCGCCGGGCGGCAGCGACTCCTGCGCGATCACCGTCACGCTCGCCTGCCGGTGCGCCGGCCGGCCGAAGTACCGGTCGCCGACGATGCCCAGGCCGGCCCGGATCCGGACCTCCTCGACCAGTTCGCCCGGCGGCGCCGGAGCCGGGCCGTCGGCGGGCCGGCCGACGTAGCGGTGCACCGGCGAGGCCAGCAACTGGACGATCTGCGGCATGCGCCGATTCTTGCACGGACGTACCGGAACCAAAGCGGACGATAGCCACCCTCACGTGTCCACGCTGGGTGGAGCACGTTGTACCGGGTGTGACGACGAGACGGTCCACCCCGGCCGGGCGTCACCCGGAGCTGGGACGACAGATTGCATGGGCGCGACGCGAGAACGAACGCCGGCGGTGCGCGTACGAGGCGGCGGCCCGGACATGGCGCCGGCGCAACGAGCACCTGGAGCGGCTCCACATCGAGGCGACCGGGTTCCACGGATGCACCCTCCCCGGCACCGAGCTGCCGGTCGGGCTCGACGACGGCGAGGTGGTCTACCGGATCGTGCCGGTCGTGGAGCTGGTCGAGGCGGAGGCCCGGCACGTGCCCGGGCTCCCCGCGCCCGACCCGGCGCTGACCGCGGACCTGCTCGACCCGGCCGACGGCGCGCTCCCGGCCGGGCTGCGGGTGGTCGACACCGGCGCCGCCGTGGTGACCGACCGGCGGGTCGCCTTCGCCGGGCGGGCCGGCCGACGCGAGTGGGCCCACGATGACCTGCTCGGCCTCGGGCACCACACCGACCTGCCGGTCACCCTGCTGCACCCCGGCGACGGCGCGCGCCCGGCCGGGCTGCGCGTGCCGGTCACCGGCGCGGCGAACTTCCGCTTCTACCTCACCCTCGCGTACGCCGCCGCCACCGGGACCCGCGACGCGGTCGTCACGCAGCTCGACGCGCTGCTGGCCGCGCACCGCGCGGCCCGGCCGCGGCCGCCGCGACCGCTCGGTGTCGCGGACGCCCCGGCGGCACGGCGGCGTCCGGAGCGCCTGGCCGCGGCCGGCGCCGTGGCGGTCGCGGTGCTCCTCGGGGTGTCGGCCGCAGGCACCTGGCCCGCGACGGCCGGGTCGGTGCACCAGGCGCGGGCGGCCACAGTTGGTCCCGCCGCCGTCCCCGACGACCTCGCGCCGGACCCGGTCCTCACCACGCCCGGCCAGCCCGACGGAGCCCCGACCCGGTCGCCGGCCGGCGAGCCCACCCGGCTCCCCCGCCCGGCCGACGGCGGCCGGCGGCCGGCGGTCGCCGGAACCCCGGTCCGGATCGGCACGGAGCAGATCGCAGTGCCGGCGCCGTCCCGCGTCACGACGCCCCCGCCGACCGCGCCGTCGACCCCTCCGCCGGTGGTCAGCCCGACCGGGAGCCCGCCTCCGGCGGTGGCCCCGACCGGAAGCCCCACCGTGGCGCCGACCGCCTCGCCGTCCCCGAGCGAGCCCACCCTGGCGGGCATCTGCCTAGATCCGCTCCGGCTGCCGCTCGTGGACCCGCTGCTGTGCCGCCGGACCTGACCGCGGGCGGACCCGGACGTCAGGGGGTGTGCGGGGTGAGCAGGTAGTCCTCGGCCTCCGGGCTCCACCGCAGCTCCACGGCGCCACTCGTGGCGGCCGCCTTGCAGAACTGCAGGAAGCTGCGGTAGCCGAGCTTCTTCTCGCTGAAATCGGGCCGCGCCCGCCGGAGCTGGTCCTTCAGCCCGGACAGCGCCACCGCGCCGCCCTCGCCGGCCAGGTCCACCACCACGGACCGCAGCAGCGCGAAGGCCACCTCCCGGTCGCCCCGCTCGGGCAGCGACACCTCCGGGTCGCCCTTGGCGGGTCCCGCGGCGAGCTCGATGACGTTGTGCCCGGCCAGGTGGCGCAGCAACTCCCCGAAGGTGCGGAAACCGTAGTCGGACTCGCTGAACGTCGGGTCCTTGCGGAGCAGGGTGCGCTTCAGGCCGGAGGCGGTCACCTCACCGCTGGAGCTGCCCTGCATGCCGGCCACGGTCTGGGCCACCAGGACGGAGAGCGTGTCGACGTCCCGGGCGGACTCCTCGACGGCCGGCGCGACCTCGGCGGGCCGCTCGGTCGGCGGCTCGACCGGCGGCGGCGCCCCGGTCCCGGCCGGACGGGCCGCCCGGCCCCGGCGGCCTGCCGCGGGCGGCACGTCGACCCCTTCGAGGCGGTCGTAGAAGAGAAACTCGTCGCAGGCCGGCGGGAGCAGCGCCGAGGTGGAGTTCTCCACGCCGACCCCGATGACCCGCTTGTTCAATTCCCGCAGCTTGTGCACCAGCGGGGTGAAGTCGCTGTCCCCGGTGCCGATCACGAACGTGGAGATGTAGTCCCGCTCGAAGGCCAGCTCGACCGCGTCGACGGCCATCTTGATGTCCGCCGCGTTCTTCCGCGAGGCGCCCATCCGCTGCGGTATCTCGATCAGCTCGACGTGCGACCGGGTGAGCATCCGCCGGTCCTCGTCGAAGTACGACCAGTCCGCGTACGCCCGGCGCACCACCACCCGGCCGCGCTCGGCGAGGGCGTCGGCGATCGGACGAAGGTCGAACGCCCGGCCACCGTGATGGTCCCGCACACCCAGCGCCAGGTTCTCGTAGTCGAGGAACAGCGCAATCCGGTCTTCCTGATCCACGCCGGCCAGCCTAGCGGGGTTCCCGGTCGCTCACCGCGTCCGCCTGTCGCGGTAGAGGGTGTCGCGGCGGGCCACGTACTGGATCGCGTAGCTGCCGATCAGGAGCAGCAGGGCCAGCACGACCTCGACGCCGGCGACGGCGCCGTTGGCGACGGTGAGGCCGAGCAGCAGCAGGATCAACCCGACGACCGCGAGCAGGCCGGCCAGCAGCAGGCGCTTGCGCCTCGCCGTCGACCGCTCCTGACCACCATCACCCACCGCTCACACCTCCTCCGGCCAGCCTAGGGGCTGCGCCGGCCCGTCCTACCCCACTTCGTCGAAGGCCCCCCGCAGGACGCCGATGCCCACGCCGACGAGCCAGACGGCCGCGAGGAGCCGGAACGCCGGCTCCGGCCGGACGAGCGGCGGCAACAGGACCGAGAGGGCGGAGGCCGCCACCAGCGGTCCCACGATCCTCCCGTAGCCGAACACCCACCGTGGCCGCCGGTGGGAACGCCACGCGACCGTCGAGGCTGCCGTGATCAGCAGGCCGGCGCCGAGCAGGTGCGCCGCACCGCCGAGTACCAGCGCGGCCCTGCCGAGACCGGCGACGGTCGTGTCGCCGGCCGGTGCCGCGACCAGCAGCAGGGCCAGCCCGCACACCACCGAGGCGAGCAGTGCCCCCGCGGTGATCGCGGTCCCCCAACCCATCACCGCACCGGCACGGGTGCCCTCCGCCCGCAGGGCGGCACGCAGGCGGCACCCGAACCGGTACAGGGCTACCGCCGCCAGGATCTGCAACGCCGACTGGACGAGCACCGCCGCACCGCTGGCGGCATAGAAGTCACGCAACTGCGTGACCGACGCGTCGGGCAGATAGAGGCTCTCCCCCACCTTCAGGGCACTGCCGGCGGCAATGCTGGCGACGAAGGCGACCACGAAGACGATGCCCCACCAGCCCCAGCGCCGGCCGGGGGCATCCGCCGCCTGCGGCGCCGCGCCGGCCGCACTCCTGATCCGATTCACTCCCATTTGCCCTCCCTTGTGGTCGGACGCGGCCGGACGAGCCCGGACGCGCGTCGATCGGCCACTCAGGTTTTCAGGGAGCGGGCAGCGTGCCATCCGACGTGGGGCGGCCTTCGAGGTACGGCAGAACGGGTACGCCCGTACGCTCCACGACGTAGTCGGCCATCGGCGTGGACGGCCGGCGTGGCCCTAGCGGCCGTTCGACGGGTGGCCGGTGCCCTGCGCCCGGGGGCGCCGGTGGTCGGTCAGCCGGAGTCCGACGCCGCGCACCGCGACGACGGTGACGCCGGTGCCCAACTGGTCGAGCTTGCGGCGCAGCCGCTTGACCAGGGACTGCACGTCCGCCTTGTCCTGCAGCCCCTCGTCGTGCCAGACGGAGCGGTGCAGCTCGGCGTAGCTCCAGACCCGGACCGGCTCGGTGGTCAGGCAGGCCAACAGGTCGCGCTCGAGGCGGGTGAGGACGATCTCCCGGTCGCCCCACCGGGCGGTGGAGCGGGCGGCGTCGATCACCAGCGTGTCGTCCGGCGCCGGGGGCGTCGGGGTGACCGGTGGCGGCACGTCGAGGTCCGCCGGTGGCCCCGCGGGCGTGAGCAGCTTGCGCAGTTCGTCGAGGTCGGCGACCAGGAGCAGAGGCGCGACGCCGTCGAGGAGTTCGGTGAGGCGGACCCGTTCGGCCGGTGACGACGTCACCCCGATCACCATCGGGAACGGACGGTCCACCGGGTCGATGCCACCGGTCGCCCCGCTCGTTTCCTTCTCGCTCACCGTCACCCCCGCCCGGAGCAACCGGCGGCAAAATCGCCGCTCTGGAGAATCGCCATGACAGTCAATGTCAACCAGGCCGACCGACGGGGGCCTGTTGGTGACATGTTGCTCACGTAGAGTGCTTGATCGCGCTTTCCTGTCGATCATAGTGTCCACTCAGGCAGCCGGCGTAGACCCGCACGGCGCCTAGGGGGCTTGGGGGGCTCGTTCAAACCGATGTGATCCGACGGGAGAGGGGTCTCCTGCGCCTTCCGCCATGGCTCGACCATCCGCGGGTCGTTCTGGAGGAGGCAGCACCGATGCTGAGACGTCCACACAGGAGGGGCCTGGCCGGTCGGCTGGTGAGCGCTGGCGCGGCCCTGGTTCTCGCCGCGACCGCCATGGCCGCCACCGGCACAGGCGCACAGGCTGCGCAGACCGGAACGGAAACCGGCGCATCCGCCGGCGACAAGATCCGCCCCGAACTCACCCGGCAACTTCAGGGCAAGAGCGAGGGCGACTTCTGGATCCACTTCGGCGCCCGGGCCGACCTGAGCAAGGCCGGTGCGATCACGGACTGGGCCAAGCGGGGCACCGCGGTCGCGGACGCGCTGAAGAAGACCGCCGCGGACAGCCAGGCGAAGATCCGCGCCGAGCTCGACCGCTCGGGCGCGAAGTACCAGACCTTCTGGGCGACCAACGCCATCAAGGTCACCGACGGTTCGCTCACGATGGCGCAGAACCTCGCCGCCCACAGCGAGGTGGACGCCGTCTACGCCCCGGTCGAGTACAAGCTCCCCGAGATCACCAAGGGCACCGACGAGAAGTCGGTGAACGCCCTGGAGTGGGGCGTTGCGAACATCAACGCCGACGACGTCTGGTCCCAGTACGGCGTCCAGGGCGCCGGCATCACCGTGGCCAGCATCGACAGCGGCGTCCAGTTCGACCACCCGGCGCTGGTCAACTCGTACCGCGGCAACAACGGTGACGGCACCTTCGACCACAACTACAACTGGTTCGACGCCGCCGGCACCTGCGCCACCGCGCCGTGCGACGAGGACGGCCACGGCACGCACACCATGGGCACCATGGCCGGCTCCGCCGGCGCCAACCAGATCGGTGTCGCCCCCGGGGTCAAGTGGATCGCCGCGAACGGGTGCTGCCCGACCGACGCCGCGCTGGTCTCGTCCGGCCAGTGGATGCTGGAGCCCACCGACCTCAACGGGCAGAACCCGGACGCGAGCAAGCGGCCGAACATCATCAACAACTCGTGGGGCACCACGTTGCCGTCCACCGAGCCGTTCATGGAGGACGTGACCAACGCCTGGACCGCCTCGGGCATCTTCGGCACCTGGTCCAACGGCAACAACGGGCCCGCCTGCCAGACCAGCGGTTCCCCGGGCAGCCTGGCCAGCAACTACTCGGCCGGCGCGTACGACATCAACAACAACATCGCCAGCTTCTCCTCGCGGGGCACCGGGCAGAACGGCGAGATCAAGCCCAACCTCTCGGCGCCCGGGGTCAACGTCCGGTCCAGCGTCCCGGACAACTCCTACGCCAGCTACAGCGGCACCTCGATGGCAGCGCCGCACCTCGCCGGGGCGATCGCGCTGCTCTGGTCGGCGGCACCCACGCTCGTCGGCGACGTGCCGGCGACCCGCGCGCTGCTGAACGACACGGCGGTGGACAAGGCCGACACCCAGTGCGGCGGCACCACGGACGACAACAACGTCTACGGTGAGGGCCGGCTGGACGCGCTCGCGCTGCTCAACGCCGCCCCGATCGGCGACAACGGCACCCTGGCCGGCAAGGTGACCGACTCGGCCACCGGCGCCCCGATCGCCGGCGCCACCATCGCCCTGACCGGTGCGGCGACCCGCTCGCTGACCACCGGCGCCGACGGGAGGTACTCCTCGCTGCTGCTGGCCGGCGACTACCAGGTCACCGTCTCGGCGTTCGGCTACCAGACCAGGACGCTCTCGGCGACGGTGACCACGAACGCGACCACGACGCTCGACGTCGCACTGACGGCGGTGCCGAGCGTCACCGTCAGCGGTCAGGTCACCGACGGCTCCGGACACGGCTGGCCGCTCTACGCGAAGGTGAGCGTCGAAGGCCTCCCCGTCTCCGACTACACCACTCCCGCCAACGGCCGCTACAGCATCAAGCTCCCGGCCGGGGCGACCTACCGGCTCAAGGTCGAGTCGCAGTACCCGGGCTACCAGACCGTGACCAAGGAGGTCGTGGTCGGCTCGGGCAACACCACCAACAACATCGCCGTGCCGGCCGATCCGGCCGCGTGCACCACGGCGCCCGGCTACACCAACAGCTCCGACGGCGAGTACGAGACCTTCGACGGCACCAGCGTGCCCGACGGCTGGTCCGTCGTGGACAACGCCGGCACCGGCCAGGTCTGGAAGTTCACCGACAGCGGCGACCGGGGCAACCTGACCGGCGGCGCCGGCGGGTTCGCCATCATCGACAGCGACGACTACGGCAGCGGTGGCCGGCAGGACACCTCGCTGGTCAGCCCCGTCGTCAACCTGACCGACGTCGCCGCGCCGGTGATCCGGTTCAACCAGGACTTCAACTGGCTGAGCTCCGACCGGGCGGACGTCGACCTCAGCCTCGACGGCGGCACCACCTGGAGCAACGTGCTGCGGCAGGCGGCCGACGTGCGCGGGCCCAGGGTTACCGAGGTGCCCATCCCGCAGGCGGCGGGCCAGGCGCAGGTGCAGGTCCGGTTCCACTACTACGACGCCTCCTGGGAATGGTGGTGGCAGGTCGACAACGTGCTGATCGGCAGCAAGCTGATCTGCAAGCCGGTCGACGGCGGCCTGGTGCTCGGCCACGTCCGGGACAAGAACGACAACGGCTACGTCAACGGCGCCACCGTCACCAGTGACGACCGCCCGGCGGAGAAGGCCACCACGGTGGCGACCCCGGACGACACCGAACTTCCCGACGGCTTCTACTGGATGTTCTCGTCGCTGACCGGCCAGCACCCGTTCACCGCCAAGGCCGGCAACTACGTCAGCCAGACAAAGCAGGTCGACGTCGAGACCGACTGGGCGACGGCGGCGAACTTCCAGCTCGCCGCGGGCCGGCTGTCCGTGCAGCCGACATCGGTGACCGGCACGGTCCGGATGCCCACCGGCAAGGTCAACAAGACCTTCACGGTGACCAACACCGGCGGGGCCCCCGTCACCGCCGAGTTCAGCGAGCGCGACGGCGGGTTCGTGCTGCAGCGGGCCGACGGCTCCCAGCTGTCCGAGCAGAAGCTGCTCGGCTCGACCGGCGCGCGGGCGCAGCGGCTCACCACCCCGACGTCGCTCGCCGCCCGTCCGTCCGGCAAGTCGGCCACCGCGGCCGCCACGCCGGCCGGTCCCCAGGCGGAACCCTGGACGGGCATCGCCAACTACCCGGCCAACGTCATGGACAACCGGGTGGTGAACCTCGACGGCAAGATCTACTCGATCGCCGGCGGTGACGGCACGACGTCCAGCGCGAAGAACTACGTGTACGACCCGATCGCCCAGAGCTGGACGGCGATCGCCGACCTCCCCGCCGCGCGCAACGCCATGACGGTCGGGGTCGTCGACGGCAAGATCATCGCCACCGGAGGCTGGGGCGCCGCCGGGCCGGACGGCACCACCTGGTCGTACGACCCGGCGGCCAACACCTGGACCCGGAAGGCCGACAACCCCGCGCCGCGGGCCGCCGCCGGTCAGGCTGTCGCGGACGGCAAGCTGTACGCCGTCGGCGGCTGCACCACGGCCAGCTGCCTGCCGATGTCCAACTCGGTGGTCCGCTACGACCCGGGCACCGACGCCTGGGAGACCCTGCCCAACTACCCGAAGTCGGTGGCGTTCGCGTCCTGCGGCGGAATCGGGGGCACCGTCTACTGCACCGGCGGCAACGACGGTTCCGTCGCGCAGAAGGCCAGCTACGCCTTCGATCCGGGCGCCAACGCCTGGACCGCCGTCGCGGACGCCCCGGCCGACAGCTGGGCCAGCTCGTTCGCCGTCGCGAACGGCAAGCTCCTGGTCGTGGGTGGCTCGCAGGGCGGCGCCATCACCAACGCCGGCTTCGCGTACGACCCGGCCACCGACTCGTGGGCGAACCTGCCCAACGCCAACACCCCCCGCTACCGTGGCGGGGCGGCGTGCGGCTTCTACAAGGTGGGCGGCTCCTCGGGCAGCTTCAACGCCACGAAGGACAGCGAGGTACTGCCCGGCCTCGAGGAGTGCGCCGAGGGGCCGGCGGACGTCAGCTGGCTGACCATCGACAAGTCGAAGGTCACCCTGGCGCCCGGTGAGAAGGTCACGGTCACCGTCGGCATGACGGCCAACGTGGACCAGCCCGGCACCTACTCGGCGTCGGTCGCGATCAAGGAGAACACGCCGTACACCGTGCCGCCGGTGGCGGTCACGATGATCGCGCAGCCGCCGACCAGTTGGGGCAAGCTGATGGGCACGGTCTCCGGCCGCAGCTGCCAGGGCGCCGTCGCACCGCTTCCCGGCACGGTCGTCCAGGTCGACTCGTGGGCGATGTCCTGGACGTTCGCCACCGACGCCGACGGCAAGTACGCCTACTGGATGGACCGGCGCAACAACCCGCTCAGCATCATCGTCGCCAAGGACGGCTGGAAGCCCCAGACCCGTCAGACGAGGATCAACAACACCACGCCCACCGTGGAGGACTTCACCCTGTCACCCATCCGCTGCTGACCCCTGACCGCCGACCGTCAGGTCCGGCCCGCCCGGTGTTCGCACCGGGCGGGCCGGACCGCGTCTGCGGCTCTGATCGGGGCGCTCCGGCGGGACGGACGTCCGGCGCGGCATGGGCGCCGGACGGCGCGAACGTCGTCAGGACGAGGCGAGGCGAAAGCCGATGCCGCGCACCGCATGGATCGTCGGCACCGCGCCCACCCGGCCGAGCTTGCGCCGCACCCGGCGCACCACCGAGTGCATGTCGGAGCCGCGCCCCAGGTGGTCGTTGCCCCACACCGCCCGGTGCAACTGGGCGTAGGTCCACACCTGGCCGGGTCTGCGGGCGAGGCAGACCAGCAGGTCGTGCTCCAGCGGCGTCAACCCGACCTCACGCTCCCGCCAGCGCAGGACGCGCCGGTCGGAGTCCACGTCTAGATCGGACACGGGCGGGCCGGCCGGCGACGGGTCGTCGGCAACCGCGTCGCGGGCGGGGGCAGGTCGCGCCGCCCCGGGCGTGCGAAGCAGATCGAGGAACCGTCGCGCCTGGTGCGCGCTGGAGACGATCAGGAACGTCTCAGTGCCGCCGAGCAGCTGGGCGAGCTGCCGGCGTTCCGCGGCCGAGGACGCGATCCCGATGACCAAGGAAGAAACCCCCGCCATCATCCGCCCTTCCGTTCCACCCTTTTCGTGCGGCTTTTCCAGGGCGCCAGGCAATTACCGGTGCACATGCGGCACAGGTGGTGGAAATAGACCGTCGGGCGTGGGTGGATTCGTACGCCTGATGGTCGGCCGGCGCGGAAATGTGCTGAAGCTCGTGTTTTGTGAGGCGTTGCGGAGCTGTTGATCGACATCATATAGCTGCATACCGATGATTGGTATAGCAGTTAACATCAATGTAACGACGCTGGCGCGAGTTCAATTATCCGGAGATATCTGACTCCTGGTGGTTCGGAGCAAGGGTGAGGTTGAACAGTTCCAGGCCGGAAACGGGCTGGAAACCGACCTCGGCGTAGAGCGAGCGGGCGGGGATGTTGTCCACCTCGGTCTGCAGCGACACGCGGTGGGCGCCGGCGGCCCGCGCCTCGTCGACGACGTGCTGGAG
The DNA here is from genome assembly GCF_042872345.1 of Micromonospora sp. NPDC005299. Lineage (NCBI taxonomy): Bacteria > Bacillati > Actinomycetota > Actinomycetes > Micromonosporales > Micromonosporaceae > Micromonospora > Micromonospora sp. NPDC005299. The sequence goes on along the minus strand of NZ_JBIAKG010000013.1, from coordinate 116,110 downwards.
CAGGGTCTTCGCGATGCCGCTGCGGCGATGGTGGGGGTCGACGTAGAGGTCGCGGATCGACCATGCGGCACCCAGCATCAGCGACGCCGGGGTGATCGCCGTCGTGATGAAGCCGCAGACGTGCTCGGCGCGGATGGCGGCAGCGACCGCGATCCGGCGCTGCGCGAGTTGCTCCTGCAGCCAGGCACGGGTCCGCTGAGCGGACGGCGGTTGGCCGTAGTGCGCCCGGTAGTCGTCGAAGAGAGCAGCCACCTGCTCGAACGCGTCATGGGCCGGGGTCACCGGCGCGACCGTCGTCAGCATGCCGTCCAGTATCGCCGAGGTCGACATGAGGGGCGGGAGCGGCCCGCTCCCCCGGCCGGCCCGGCGACTAGGCTGGCACGTCCTGCCAGAGTTCGTTGAAGGCGGTGCTGTCGAAGAAGGCGGTCCCCTCGACCACCCTGCCGTCCCGCATCCGCAGGAACCAGGCGACCGTGTCGGTGAACGTCGTGCCGATCGTGGTGGTGCCCGCGCCGTTCCACGCGACGATCACCGTGTCGGTGGTCGGATCCTCGTGAATGCCCCGGATCAGCACGGGCCGGAAGGGATCCTCGGCCGTGAAGCGCGCACCGAAGGGCGTCAGCACCTCGTCGACGAACTGGCGGGCGGGATGGTACGTCCCGGCCGCCACGGAGCGGCCGGTGATCTCCCACCGCAGGTCCTCGGCGAAGATGCCGGTGATGTCGCCGGTGCCGGCGGACCAGGCGGCGAAGGCGTCCGCGACGATCTCCCGGTTGGCGGTCATCGGCGCTCCCGTTCTCTTCCTGCGGCGGGCACCCCGGACGCTCGCCGGCTCCGCTCATCCTCCGCCGCCGCGTCCGTGGCCGAGGCGGATTCGGCGCACCCCACTCCCCCGGTGGCACGGAAGCACCTCGCCGGTACGCCCCCGCACCACCTACCCTGAACGCGTGGATCGGTGTGACGAGTGCCTGTTCGTCTATTCCGCGCTCGACAGTGGGGACCTGCCGCAGCGGTTGCGCGACCTGGCGGGGCGCTATCCGGCTGCCCTCCACGGGGTGCCGGACCCGCGCCGGCGGCCCGCGCCGGAGGTGTGGTCGCCACTGGAGTACGCCTGCCACGTCCGCGACGTGTTCCGCGTGCAGGGTGAGCGGCTCGCGCTGGCCCTGCGCGTGGAGGAGCCGGAGTTCCCGCCGATGGGCCGCGACGAACTGGTGATCACCGAGCGCTACAACGCGCAGGACCCGGAGGTGGTCCTCGCCGACCTGGCCACGGCCGCCCACGAGTTCGCGGCCCGCTTCGCGGCGCTCGGCGAGACGGAGCTGGCCCGCACGGGCGTCTACCCGTGGCCGCGGCGCGAGGCGCGGACACTGCGCTGGCTCGGCCGGCACACGGTCCACGAGGGCGAGCATCACCTGCTCGACATCCGCCGCGCCACCGGCGCCCGGACGGCCGGCGGGGCCTGACGCCGGTTGGCGTCAGGCCCCGCGACGGCGAGCCGGACCGGGATCGGGGCGACGGGGCGCTGCCCCGGCGGCCCGACCGGCGGTCAGTGGATCGGCACCGGGGTCGGACGCTGCTCCTCGCCCGTCCCGCCGTCGAGCAGGTGCGACGGCTCGCGCCGGCGGGGCAGGAACGCGGCCGGGATGAAGGTGAGCAGCACCAGCGCGAAGCCGACCCAGAAGGTGGTCGCGAAGGAACCGGCCGCGAAGTCGAGCCCGCGCTCGATCAGCGACGGCGGCACCGGGAACTGCTGGAGCAGCTCCGGCCGCTGCTGCGCGGCGATGGCCAGGCCGGCCTGGGTGACCGGCTTGCCGCTCGGGTCGGTCACGCCGGGGATCACCTCGGAACCGTTCAGCTTGCTGGTGAGGATCACCGACATCACCGCGGCGCCGACCGAGCCGCCGATCTGCTGAAGGATGTTGACCAGCGTGGAACCGCGGGCCACCTCGGCGGCGTGCAGGGTCTTCAGCGCCGAGGTCATGATCGGCATCATGGTGCCGCCCATGCCGAGGCCCATCACGAACAGCGAGCCGCAGAGCAGCCAGTAGGACGTGTGCGGGTCGACCTGGGTGAAGGTGAAGAACCCGGCGGCGATGAGCACCAGCGCGAACGGCACCGTCCGGCCGACCGGCACCTTGTCGGCCAGCATGCCGGCGATCGGCATGGTCAGCATCGCGCCGAGGCCCTGCGGCGCCATCAGCAGGCCGGCGGTCAGCGTCGACTCGCCGCGGACCTGCAGGAAGTAGCTCGGGAAGAGCAGACCCGCACCCATGAACGCGATGATGAAGACGAACAGGGTCACCGTGGCGATGCTCAGGTTGCGGTTGCGGAACAGCCGCAGGTCGAGCAGCGGGTGCCGGGGCCGGAACGAGTAGAACACGAAGGACACCACGAGCACGGCGCCGACCAGCATGGGCAGCCACACCTTGTTGTCGCGCACCGTGCCGGCCTCCGGCAGCGACGAGACGCCGTAGAGGAAGAGCGCCAGGCCGGGCGAGAGCATCAGCATGCCGAGGAAGTCGAACGACTCCGACGGCTCGGGGTTGTCCTTCGGCAGGGCGAGCTGGGCGTAGATCAGCGCGACCACGCCGATTGGCAGGTTGATCAGGAAGATCCAGTGCCAGCTGGCGGTGTCGATCAGCCAGCCGCCGAGGATCGGGCCGCCGATCGGACCGAGCAGCATCGGGATGCCGAGGACGGCCATCAGCCGGCCGATCCGGTGCGGGCCGGCGGCCCGGGTCATGATCGTCATGCCGAGCGGCATGAGCATGCCGCCGCCGAGGCCCTGGACCACGCGCCAGGCGATCAGCTCGCCGATCGAGTCGGCGGTGGCGCACAGCCCCGAGCCGATGGTGAACAGCGCGAGCGCCACCATGTAGAGGCGTTTGGTGCCGAACCGGTCGGCGGCCCACCCGCTGAGCGGGATCACCGTGGCCAGCGCGAGGGTGTAGCCGGTCATCGTCCACGCCACCCGGGCGTAGGAGGCGTCGAACTCGTTCTGGAACGTCGGCAGCGCCACGCTGACGACCGTCACGTCGAGGATCGACATGATCGCACCGAGCACGACGACGCCGGCCACCTTGAGCACCGCGGCGTCGAGCTTGTTCGATGTCGCGACAGGTTGCTGGGTCACAAACAGTCTCCTGGTTCAGGTCCGGTCGGGGGCGCTGGCCGCGCCGCGCGCCAGTGAGGCGCGGGGTTGACGTGCGGTGGGGCGGCGTCCGGCAGGAAGCGTAGCCATGGGCTGCGACAGCGCGCGGCCGGTTTACCGGGATCGGCGGCGACGCGGGACGGGCTCAGGCCGTGGCGCGGTGGTCGCGGGGATTGACGCCGCGGACCCGCTTGAACGCCGCGCTGAGCGCGAAAGGGCTGGTGTAGCCGACTCTGCGGGCGACCGCGGTGAGCGTCAGTTCGGTGTCGCGGAGCAGGTCGGCGGCGAGCGCGAGGCGCCAGCTGGTGACGAAGGTCATGGGCGGCTCGCCGACCAGTTCGGTGAACCGGCGGGCGAACGCGGCCCGGGAGGCGCCGGTGGCGGCGGCCAGACCGGCCACCGTCCAGGCCCGGGCCGGGTCGTGTTGGACCAGCCGGACCGCGTGGCCGACGACCGGGTCGGCGTAGGCCCGGTACCAGCCGGGCGGCCGTGCGCCGGATCGGGCCAGCCAGGTACGCAGCACCCCGATGACGAGCAGGTCGAGCAGCCGGTCCAGCACCGCCTCCTGCCCGGGACCGTCCCGGTCCAGCTCCGCGGCGAGCAGCGCGACGACCGGCAGGTCGCCGTCGGCGGCGGTCAGCACCACAAGGGGCGGAAGGGCCGCGAGCAGGCCGGCGCCGACCGCGCCGCTGCTGGCGTACGTGCCGGTGAGCAGGGCGGTGGCGCCGTCGCGCCGGGTGCCCCAGGTACGCAGGCCCAGCGCCATGGTCTCGGTCAGCTCCTGCCCGCCGAGGGTGGTGCAGCGCTGCCCGGGATGGATCACCACCTGCGGCGGGGTGTCCGGGCCGTCGGCCACCGTGTACGGGTCGGGCCCGCGCAGCACGGCGACGTCCCCCGGGCGCAGCAGCACCGGCGCGCCGCCGTCGGGCACCACCCAGGCGCTGCCCCGGACCACCGCGGTGACGCTCAGCGGAGCGGCGTCGCGGACCCGGATCGACCAGGGCGGGTCCATCACGGTACGGAGCAGGAACGCGTCCCGGGCGCGCAGGCCGCGGAGCAGGGCGGCGAGTACGTCCACCGGCTGAGCCTAGACGCTCGCGTATGGTTCGGGGCGTTTCGGCCATGGAGCGTCCAGCGCTCCCGGTGTCCAATGGACCCATGATCGCATCGAACGTCCGGGCCGGCGTGCTGCTGCTGGCCACCGTGACCACGGGGTTGACGGCGGGGCTCTTCGCGGCCTTCGCGTACGCGGTGATGCCGGGCCTGGCCCGGGTCGACGACCGGGCGTTCGTCGCCGGCATGCGGTCGATCAACCAGGCCATTCTCAACGGCTGGTTCGCGCTCTGCTTCGGCGGCGCGCTGGTCTGCGCCCTCGCGGCGGTCCTGCTGCACCTGCCCGCCGGGCGGCGCGGGCCGCTGCCCTGGCTGATCGCCGGCCTGGTGCTCTACGTGCTGGTGCTCGCGGTGACCGCCGCGGTGAACGTGCCGCTCAACGACCGGCTGGAGGCGGGGGCCGCCCGGCTGGCCGACCCGGCGGAGCTGCGCGCGACGTTCGAGAGCGCCTGGGTGCGCGGGAACGTGGTCCGGGCGGTGCTGAACACCGCGGCCTTCGGCTGCCTCGGCTGGGCCCTGCTGGTGGCCCGGTCGGTGCCCGGCTGAGCGGTGTCCGGGTCACCGGGTGCGCAGCTTCGCCAGCAACGCGACCTCGGCGGTGCGGGATCGTTCGATCCGGCCGGCCAGGTCGCGTACCCGGGCGCTGGTGCCGGCCTGGACCTGGGCGCGGGCCAGCTCGGCGGCGGTCCGCTGGTGCGCGCCGAGCACGTCGAGCAGCACCCGGTCGGCCTCGCCGGGCGGGGCGGCCCGCAGCCGGGCCAGCCCGGCGGCGGCGTCGCTGTGGCCGGAGTGGTCGTGCCGCTCGGCGGCCGCCATTGCGGACGGGCCGGCCTCGCGCAGCCAGCCGCGCATGGTGGCCAGTTCGTCGGTCTCGGTGGCTCGGACGGCGGCGATCAGCGTGCGGATCTCGGGGTCGGTGGTGCGGTCGAGCCCGAGCCCGACGATGGCCAGGGTCTGCTCGGTGTGCGCCACCATCATGGCCAGGAAGAGCGCGTCGATGCCGCTGGTGGCGGTCTCGGCCGCCGGTCCGGGACGGGTGGCCGCGGTCGGCGCGGGCTGGCCGGTGCAGCCGGCGGCGGCCAGCAGCGCGGCCAGCAGCGCGGCGGCGAGCGGGCGGCGCAGGGCGGTACTCGTGTCGGGGGTACGCCGGGTGCCGGGTGCGGCGCACGCGGAGCGTGGCCGCACCCGTCCGGTCAGATCTGGAGCCACAGCGCCGGCACGTTCGGCGGTTCCCAGCCGGGGATCGCGGTGTGCGCCTGGCGGCAGCGGTAGGTCAGGCCGTTGTAGGTGACTGTGTCCCCCACCTGGTAGGCGCGCCCGGCGGTCCAGGTGCCGCCGGGGGCCGGCGAGCTGGTCGGGGTGGGCCGGGGCGTCGGGGTCGTCGGGGCGGGCGTCGGCGACGGGGTGGGCGTCGGGTTGCCGCCGCCGCCGATCTGGAGGTCGACGCAGGAGTAGAAGGCGTTCGCCGTGTCGGCGATGTTCCAGACGGCGAGGAGCTTCTGCCGGCCGGAGAAGCCACCCAGGTTGACGGTGTGCGACACGGTGGCGCCGGGCTGCCGGCCACCGCCGTCGACGACCGCCACGCGGGTGTTGCCGATCCAGTACTCCCAGTTGGACGTGGCGTGCCGGGCGGTGTTGACCCAGGTGAACGTCACCGAGCTGCCGACCGAGGTGGCCGGCCAGCCGCGGCTGTCGTCGTTGAGCACGGCGAACTGGGCGATGCCGGCGTTGCAGCTCTTGAGGCCCTTGGGGCCCTCGACGCTCTGCGGCTCGTACTTGATCTGGCCACAGTCGGGCACCCGGTTCTGGGCACATAGCGCCTGGCGGCTGGGCGGCGACGAGACGTAGCCGTGGGCCTGGGCGGGGACGGCGACCGCCAGGGTGGCGGTGACCGCACCCGTGGTGAGCAGCGGCAGGGTGATTCTTCGACGCATGACGGCAACTCCTTCGGGGGCGATGGGAGGAGATGTCAATGAACATAAATTAAACCTTGTTAACAGTAAAGACTCCTGTCTATAAATTAAGTCGCGTATCAGGGGCCTCCTTGAGCGCTCCGGCGCCGCCGTGGGATTCTGGTACGTCGATGGCTCTGCGCGGGGCCGACCGTCGTTCCTTGGGCACCCGGACACCGGGAGGGCGACGCAGGACAGACGATCGCCCGACCCCCGAAGGAACCCCGCATGAGCAGAAATTCCTCCACCCCGCGCCGCGTCACCGCGTACGCGGCGAGCCTGCTGCTCGCCCTCGCCGTGCCGGCCGCCGTCGACCCGCCCGCCGCCGGCGCAGCGGCCGACGCGGTGACGGTGACCGTGAACGCCCGCGCCGGGCTGGCCACCGTGCCGGACACCGCGCTCGGCGTCAACCACGCCATCTGGGACCAGCAGCTCGGCAGCACCGAGACATCGGACCTGCTGAAAGCGGCCGGCGTGACGATGCTGCGCTACCCGGGCGGCTCTTACGCCGACATCTACCACTGGCGGACGCACACCGCGCCCGGCGGGTACGTCGCCCCGAACACCGACTTCGACACCTTCATGGCCGCGGCCAGGCGGGTCGGCGCCGAGCCGATGATCATCGCCAACTACGGCACCGGCACGCCGGCCGAGGCCGCCGAGTGGGTGCGGTACGCCAACGTCACCAAGGGCTACGACGCGACCTGGTGGACGGTCGGCAACGAGAACTACGGCAACGGCCACTACGGCTCGGCCTGGGAGGCCGACGACCACCCGGACAAGAGCGCCACCCAGTACGCCCGGCTGGTCGTCGAGTACGCCGACGCCATGAAGGCGGTCGACCCGGACATCAAGGTCGGCGCGGTGCTGACCATGCCGGGGAACTGGCCGGACGGGCTGACCGCCGGCGCCGACCCCGGCCCCTGGAACCAGACCGTGCTCTCCCTCGCCGGTCCGAAGATCGACTTCGTCGACGTGCACTGGTACCCGGGCGGCACCGCCGCCGAGTCCCTCGCCCGGACCAGCCACCTCCCCGACGCCGTCTGGCTGCTGCGCCAGCAGATCGCCCGCTACGCCGGCCCGGACGCCGCCCGGATCGGGATCAGCTTCACCGAGCTGAACGTCGGCGCCGGCCAGAACACCCAGCCGGGTGCGCTCTTCCTGGCCGACGCCTACAGCGGGTTGCTGGAGCAGGGTGTCTTCACCGTGCAGTGGTGGAACGCGCACAACGGGATCGGCACGGTCTCGCAGGTCGCCGGGCAGACCGACTACGGCGACTTCGGGCTGCTCTCCAGCGGCGGGTGCACCGCCGACGGGTCGGTCTGCGAGCCGCCGTTCAACACGCCGTTCGCGCCGTACCACGGGCTGTCCATGATGAACCTCTTCGCCCGGGCGGGTGACCAGCTCGTCCGCGCCGGCACCGACGAGCCGCTGGTCGCCGCGCACGCGGCCCGCCGGCCGGACGGCAGCCTGGCGGTCCTGCTGCTGAACAAAGACCCGGACACCGCGTACCCGGTGGAGATCGACTACGCCGGCTTCACCCCGGCGGACGAGGCGCCGACGGTGCACACGCTGACCAACGGCGCGGGCGCGGTGGCCACCGGCCGGTCCAGCGGCGCGACCAGCCGGACGCTGCCGCCGTACTCGCTGACCACGCTCGTGCTGCGCCCGGCCGGTGTGGTCGGCGGCCGCCCCGGCGCGCCGGGCCGGCCCACCGCCGGTGCGGTGACCGACCGGACGGCGACCGTCTCCTGGCCGCCGGCCGCCCCCGGCGGCGCGCCGATCGCCAAGTACGAGGTGTACCGGCAGCACGGGGCGGTCAGCGAGCAGCTCGGCGAGACCGCCCGCACCTCCCTCACGGTCGGCAACCTCGAACCCGGCACCCGGTACACGGTCAACGTGCTCGCCCGGGACACCGCGGGCCGGGTCTCCTGGTCCTCCCCGCCGCTCACCTTCGCCACCGGCAGCCCGGCCGCCAGCACCTGCGCGGTCCGGTTCGGCACGGGCAGCGACTGGGGCAACGGCTACATCGGCACGGTCGACATCGTGAACACCGGCCCGAGCGCGATCGACGGCTGGACGCTCACCTGGAGCTGGCCCACCGCCTGGCAGCAGGTGAGCAGCGGCTGGAACGCCAACTGGGCGCAGGTGGGGACCCAGGTCACGGCGACCAGCACCGCCGACAACCGGCGGCTCGCCGCCGGCGGCGGCAGCGCCAGCGCCGGCTTCGTCGGCGCGTACAGCGGGCCGAACGTGCCGCCCAGCGCGTTCCGGCTCAACGGAACCGTGTGCGCCACCGGGTGAGCCGGGCGCGGGTCACCCCCCGCGGGGTGGCCTGAGCCGGCCGTCGGCCGCCGACGGGGTCCGCGGGCTCCGTCGGCGGCCCGCGCCCCCCGGTCGGCGCGGGGCCGGCACGACGTGCGGGCGCAGGCGCGCCGCGGACTCCGGCCCGGCCGGTCGTCGGCGCAACGAGCCCGGCCGGGGCAGCCCTGCCAGGATCACCCCGAGGAGGGCCACCGCGACGATCCCGTCGAGCCAGTAGTGGTTACCGGTGCCGACCACCACCAGCAGGGTGAGCACGGGGTGGGCCAGCCAGAGCCACCGCCACCGCCCGGCGGTGACCGTGACCAGCGCGACGGCGACGGCCACGGCCCAGCCGACGTGCAGGGAGGGCATCGCCGCGTACTGGTTGCTCAGCGTGTCGGCCTCCGGTGGGCCGTAGACGGCGGGGCCGTACCGGCTGCCGGTGTCCACCAGGCCGGTGAGCGCGGTCATCCGGGGCGGGGCGAGCGGGACGAGGACGTGCAGGGCCAGCGCCGCGGCGGTGAGCACGGCGAGGGCACGTCGCATCCACCGGTAGTGCACGGGATGGCGGAGATACAGCCACACCAGGCAGAGCGCGGTGGCCGGGAAATGCACGTACGCGTAGTAGCAGTTGGCCAGCCGGACCGGCAGCTCGTGGACGAGCAACGGGGCCTGCACGGCGGCCTCGTTCGGCAGGTGGAGCAGCCGCTCCAGCCACCAGATCCGCTCCCCGTTGGTCCGCGCGGTGCCGGACCGCCCGGCCACCGCCACCCGGCCCGCCTTGTAGGCGAGGAAGAGCGCGGCGACGAGGACCAGCTCGCGGACCGCCCGGCGCACCGCCCCGGCCGGCCGCGCGTCGACGGCCACCGACGGTGGCACGGGCTGCGTGGTGTCCACAGCGCCTCGATTCGGTCACGGCCGGCGTACGCCGGCCCGGTGGGCACGGACCAGGGCCGCCGCCGGATCGGCGACGGCCCTGGGACGACGGGGCGTCAGCGGCGGGCGCGTTCGCCCGGCCCTGTGACGTCCACGGCCACCTCGTCGAAGGCGGGCGCCCCGTCGACCGCGTCGGCCGCGACGGCGACCGAGCGGGCGGTGTCGGGCAGGTCCAGGCTGGACCGCAGGGTGACCGGCTTGAGCAGCAGCGCGGCCAGGATCCCGACGACCGCGATGGCGGCCGAGATCAGGAAGATGTGCCCGGTCGCGTCACCATACGCGGCCCGCACAATGTGCTGTACCGGCGCGGGCAGCGCGGCGAGGTTGAGCGTGCTGCCGCCGCTGCCGCCCGAGGTGGGAATCCCGGCCGCCGCCAGGTCATGGGTGATCCGGTCGGTGACCTGGCGAGCCAGGACCGCGCCGAGCACCGACACGCCGATGGTGCCGCCGAGCGAGCGGAAGAACGCCACGCTCGAGCTGGCCGCGCCGATGTCCTTGAGCGCCACGGTGTTCTGCACCGCCAGCACCAGGTTCTGCATGGTCATGCCGACGCCCACGCCGACGATGAACATGGCGGCGCCGACGAGGACCAGCGAGGTCTCGTGGTCGATGGTGCCGAGCAGGGCGAAGCCGACGACCAGGATGATCGACCCGGCCACGATGTACGGCTTGATCTTCCCGGAGGACGTGATCAGCCGGCCGGCGACGATCGAGGAGAGCAGCACGCCGGCCATCATCGGGATGGTGAGCAGGCCGGCCTCGGTCGGGCTGTAGCCGCGGCCGATCTGGAAGTACTGGCCCAGGAAGACCGCGCCGCCGAACATCGCCATGCCGACCGCGAGGCTGCCGAGGATGGCCAGCGCCGTGGTGCGCTCGCGGACGATCTCCAGCGGCACGACCGGCTCGGCGGCCCGCTTCTCCACCAGGACGGCGAGGGCGAGCAGCAGCACCGAGCCGCCGACCATCGCGCCGGTCTGCCAGGACACCCAGGCGAACGAGTCGTCGACGAACGAGATCCAGATCAGCAGCAGGCTCACGCCGGCGGCGATCAGGGTGGCGCCCAGGTAGTCGATCTTCACGTTGTCCCGCCGCGCGGTGGGCAGGTGCAGGGTGACCTGGAGCAGGAACAGCGCGACGATCGCGACGGGCACGCCGACGAAGAAGCACCAGCGCCAGCCGAGCCAGGAGGTGTCCACGATGAGGCCACCGAGCAGCGGGCCGCCGACCGTGGCGAGGGCCATCACGCCGCCGAGGTAGCCGTTGTAGCGACCCCGCTCACGCGGCGGGATCATCGCCGCGATGGCCACCTGGACCAGGGCCTGGAGACCGCCGACGCCGATGCCCTGGAAGGCGCGGGCGGCGATGAGCTGACCGGCGGAGTGCGCGAAGCCCGCCGCGACCGAGCCGGCCAGGAAGACCACGATGGCGACCTGGATCAGCAGCTTCTTGTTGAACAGGTCGGCGAGCTTGCCCCAGATCGGGGTGGTCGCCGTGGCGGTGAGCAGGGTGGCGGTGACCACCCACGTGTACTGGGTCTGCGAGCCGTTGAGGGCTCCGATGATCTTCGGTAGCGCGGTCGAGACGACCGTGCTGCTCAACATGGCCACGAAGAGCACCAGCAGCAGGCCGCTGAGGGCTTCCAGCGTCTGCCGCCGGTTCATGGGCGCGGCGTCGGCCGTCGCGGTGGGTGCGCTCATCGCGCGTCCTCCAGGTTGTCGTGTCGGGTGAGGGCGACCTCGAGGTCGCGGGTGAGACGCGCGAGCGCGGCGGACAGGGCCGCCACGTCGCCGGGGGTCCAGTCGGCGAGCGCCCGGGAGAGCACTCCGCCGTACCAGTCGTAGGCCTCGGCCATGGCGGCCCGGCCGGCCGGGGTGATCGTCAGGTGACTCGCCCGCCGGTCCTGCGGGTCGGTGCGCCGGTCGACCAGGCCGTCGGCGACCAGGGCGGCGACCGCCCGGCTGACCGTCGAGGGGTCGAGCCGGCTCCGCTCCGCCAGGTCCCGGGCGTGGCAGCCGGTGGCGCCGTCCCGGTCGATGTGCCGGAGCAGGCCCACCAGGCCGGGCGGCACGGCCGGCCGGTCGTCGGCGCGCCGCTGCTTGAGCAGTCGCACGCCGGTCAGCAGGTCCTGCAACCGGGCGACGAGCTCACGGCTGGTCGCGTCCACTCTTCCCCTCCCTGCGTTGGTTGCCTCAAGCAATAATTCGCGAATCTTGCGCAGTAGGCAAGTTTGCTCATTGAGAAACGGATCACGTACGCTGGGGAGCCATGGAAGAGTCCACCGGGCTGCGCGAGCGGAAGAAGGCGGCGACCCGCCTCGCCCTGCACGAGGCGGCCCTGCGTCTGGCCGCCGAGCAGGGGCCGGACCGGGTCACCGTCGAGGCGATCGCCGACGCCGCCAACGTGTCCCGGCGCACCTTCTCCAACTACTTCTCCAGCAAGGAGGAGGCCCTCTTCCACGGCGACACCATGCGGCTGCGGCGGCTGCTGGACCTGATCGCCGAGCAACCCGCCGACCTGACACCGTGGGCGGCGCTGAGTCGGGCCGCCCTGCGCCAGGCCGACGAGATGTACGACGACACCGCCGAGTCCTGGCTCACCCGGCGCCGCCGGCTGCACGGCAACCCCGGCCTGCTGGCGCACCAGGTGGCCGCGTACACGGCGATCGAGCGGGAGCTGGCCGGGGAGATGGCCCGCCGGCTCACCGGACCCGACGTGGCGCTGCGCGCCCGGATCCTGGCCGCGACCTTCCTGGCCACCCTGCGGGTCGCCGTTCAGCAGTGGATCGAGCAACCGGAGCACCCGCTGGCCGACACGCTGCGGGCCGCGCTCGCCCACGCCGCCCCGGCGGCCGGCTGACTGTCGCACGGCGGGGCTAGCGTCCTCGGCGTGGTCACCGTCGACGACGTCCGTGCCCTGGCGCGCACGCTGCCCCGCACCAGCGAGCACCTGATCCACGACCGGGTCAAGTTCCGGGTCGGCGCGATCGTCTACGTCGCGTTCAGCCGCGACGAGCGGAGCATGGGCTTCGGCTATCCGAAGGAGCAGCGGGACGGGCTGATCGCCGCCGAGGCGGCGCTGTTCTTCCTGCCCCGCCCCTCCGACCTGCGCTTCAACTGGGTCTGCTGCCACCTGGAGCGGCTCGACCACGCCCAGATGACCGAGCTGGTGTGCGAGGCGTGGCGGATGGTGGTGCCGAAGTTCCTGGCCCGCCAGCGGCTGGGCGGATAGCCCCGGCCGCCGGGCCTTCGGTGAGAGCGGTACCACGCCGTACGGTCCCGGCATGAGCGGCACCACGACATCCACGGCGGCCGTGCGGCCGTACCGGCCCGGCGACCACGACGCGGTCTACGACATCTGCGTGCGCACCGCCGACGCCGGCGGCGACGCCCGCGGGAGGTACGCCTCGGACGACCTCATGCCCGACCTGTTCGCCGGTCCCTACCTGCACCTCGAGCCCGACCTGGCGTTCGTCCTGGCCGACGCCGGCCGGGTGGTGGGCTACGTGGTCGGCACCGCCGACACCGCCGCCTTCGTCCGCGCCTACCGGCGCGTCTGGATCCCCCGGCTGGCGCACCGCTACCCCGCGCCGGCCGGTGACCCGCGCACACTGGACGAGGAGATGATCGCCCTGCACCACCATCCCGAGCGGATGCTCCTGCCGGAGCTGGCCGGCTACCCGGCCCACCTGCACATCGACCTGCTCCCCAGCCACCAGGGGCGCGGCCACGGCCGGCGGCTGCTGGAGACGTTCCTGGCCGCCGCCGCCCGCGCCGGCGCGCCCGCGCTGCACGTCGGCATGGTCACCGCCAACGTCCGCGCGCGGGGCTTCTACGACCGACTGGGCTTCCACGTCATCCCGGTGCCCGACCCGGGCCCGCTCACCTATCTCGGGCGGTCCACAACCTGAGCTGCGACGACGGTCCGGCCGGCGAGGCGGTACGGCGATCGATTCCGCCCCACCGGCCGGTCCGGCGCTGACAGACTCGTGCGGTGGGCGGCGACCGGTGGCGCAAGGGGCTGGGCCCCGCCATGCCGATCGCCCCGGCCGCCCGGGTGGACAAGTTCGAGATCTTCTTCGACCTCGTCTTCGTGGTGTCGTTCTTCATCATCACGCGGGCCACCGCGGCGAACGTGACCGGGCGCGAACTGCTGCACGCCATGCTGGTCCTCGCCGTGCTCTGGTGGTGCTGGGTGGTGCACAGCGTGGTGGCCAGCCGGCTCCGGCTGGGCGAGGGTTTCGTCCCGGCGCTCATGGTGATCGGCATGATCGCGTTGTTCACCTTCGCGCTGGCCCTGCCGCAGACGTTCGGCGACCTGCAGCAGGGCAGCGCCGGGCCCATGCTGGTCACCGTCAGCTACGTGGTGATCCGCGCCGTGCACCTGTCGCTGTACGTGTCCGCGACCCGGGGCGACCCGGCGGCCCGGCGCAAGCTGTGGCAGTTCGTGCCCGAGGTGCTGATCACCACCTGCCTGCTGCTGGTCGCGGCGCTGCTCCCGGCGAGGATCGCGGACCCGGACCTCGGGCTGTGGCTGCGCGACGGGCTCTGGATCGCCGTGGTCGTCGTGCAGTACGCCGGCGGCCTGCTGTCGGGCACGAAGGGCTGGCAGGTCACCTCCGCCGAGCACTGGACCGAGCGTTACGACCTGATCCTGATCATCGCGCTGGGCGAGTCGGTGATCTCGGTCGGCGTCGGCGGCAACCTGATCGGCAAGCCGGTCACCTGGCCGGCCATCCCCGCGGCGATCTTCGGGATCCTGTTCACGGCCGCACTCTGGTGGGTGCACTTCGACATGATCGGTCCGGCCGCCCGGATCGCCCTGCACGCCGCCGAGGGCCACCCCCGCGTGGCGATGGCCCGGGACGCGTACGCCTATCTCTACCTGCCCATGATCGCCGGGGTGATCCTGTTCGCGATCGGCGCGGAGGAGGTGGTGCGGACGATCACCGACCCGGTCGGCGGGGTGGCCGAGCGGGCCCACGGGCCTGCCGTGCCGCTGCTCTTCACCGGGGTGATGATCTATCTGGCCGCCGACATGGCCTTCCAGCTACGCACCCTGAAGACCCTGTCCTGGAGCCGGCTCGGCGCCCTCAGCGCGCTCGCCGCCGGGCTGCCGGTCGCCCGGCACCTGCCCGCGCTCATCGCGCTCGGCCTGCTCACCGCGATCTGCGTCGCGCTCGTCGCGGTCGAGCTGGTGATGATGGCGGACCCCCGCACCGCGCTGCGCCGGGCGGTGTACGAGGAGAAGGCCAGCCACGAGGCGGGCGAGGCGGCCTTCCGTGCCCGCTGGCACGACGGCGACCCGGACCGGCCCGCGGGCTGACCGGTCGCCCGTTCGCCATGGTGGGACGCGACCCTTAGAGTCTCCGCGTGATCGAGATCGCCACCGAGGTCGACCTGTTCCACCCGCCGGCACGGATCTGGCGGGCGCTGACGGAACAGGCGCTGCTCGCCAAGTGGTTCGCCGGAAGCGAGTCGCTGGGCGAGCGAACGCTGCTGCGGACCGCTGGGCTGCCCGGGTACGACGCCGACACCGAGGTGGAGGTGGTCGAGCTGCGCGCGCCGGAACGGCTGGTGCTGCGCTGCCGCGAGGCGGACCGGAGCACCCGGCTGGCCTGCGACGTGGTCGCCCTCGGCCACGGTTCGCGGCTGTCCGTGCGGGAGGTGCTGGAAGGGGGTGACTGGGACGCCGACCGGCGCGCCGAGCAGCACCAGCGGGCGGTGACCGGACGGCTCCCGGCGATCCTCGACTGGCTCGCGTTCCAGGAGGTCGACCTGCGCCGCGCCGAGGGCGGGCTGACCGCCGAACTGCCGGTGGTCGGGCCCGGTGAGGCGCGCGGCGGGGCCCGGCGTCGGCTGGTGCTGGTGATGGCCGCGGTCGTGGCGGTGCTCGGCGTGGCCGCCGGGGTGACGGTGTGGGCCACCCGACCCGCGCCGACGGCGCCGGCCGCCCAGCCGGCGTCGACCTCGCCGTCGCCGCTGGCGGAGCCCGCCGCGAGCAGCGCGTCGCCCAAGGCCACCCCGTCCCGGCCCACGCCGTCGACCACCCGCCGCAGCGTCGCGCCGAGCCCGACCGCGTCGGCCTCCCCGACCCGCACGTCCAGCCTCAGCCCGCGGCCGGCCGCGCGGCTGGCCGCCAGCTACGAGACGGTCTCCGACCGGGTCTTCGGCTACCGGGGCCAGGTGGTGGTGCGCAATCCCGGCCCGGCGGCGAAGCCGGACTGGACGGTGACCGTGACGCTGGGCGACGACGCCACCGTCGGCAGCGTCAACGGGGCCGAGGCGAAGCAGGACGGGGCGGTGGTCACGTTCACGGGCGCGGCGGTGCCGGCGGGCGGATCGACGACGATCCGGTTCGACGTGCGGGATCCCAACCTGGCGGCCACCGGGCCGGAGGGCTGCACGGTGGACGGGGCGGCCTGCGCTGGGCTGTGACGCGTGCGGCCACGGCACGGCGCCGCCGGGAGGACCGTTCCTCCCGGCGGCGCCGCTGGCCGAGGGGTCAGTTCCGGTTGATGGTGAAGGTGCTGGTCGTGTTCCTGATGTCCTGGTAGTTGTCGGTCAGCCGGAGGTTGGTGAAGGTGGCGGAGCCGACCGCCGGGCCCTGCCCCGGCTCGGGCATCTCGTTGACCCAGATACCGAAGCCGGACTTGGCGTCGAAGGCGTCGCCGCTGCGCTTCGCCCCGGAGATCGACACATTGGTCAGGACCGTGTCGGTGACCGGGTTCTCCGGTTGGTTGCCGGTGTACTTGGTCTGGAACATGATCCCGGAGTACGTCGGGTCCACGATGTCCACGTCGGAGATCCGGATGCCGCGGAACTCCTTGGAGGCGGAGAAGAGCCACAGGGCCGGGAAGGTCTGCTGACCCCAGAAGTGCCCGCCCGCCCGGATCAGCGAGACGTTCTGGAACTGGGTGGGCGGGCTGGCGCCGAACCCGACGAGCGGATAGCCGAAGTCCAGCGAGCTGATGGTGATGCCCGAGTACGTCAGCTGGTCGGCGATGTAGAGGTTGCGGAAGATGTTGTCGTACCCGCCGTAGACCGCCACGCCGGCCGCCCGCCACGTCAGTGTGGCGGTCAGGTTCTCGAACACGTTGCCGTGGTTGCCGCCCGAGCCGCCCTGGTCGGTCGCGGAGAACAGCGCGAAGGCGTCGTCGCCGTTGGAGCGGCCCTCCGAGTTCGTGACCAGGTTGTTCGTGCTGGCGTTGGTCATGTTCACCGCGTCGGCGAAGGTGTCCCGGAACCGGCTGTCCCGGATGGTCAGCCCGCTGACGCTCACCCCCCAGTACGCGCAGACGGTGTGCTCGACCCAGACGCTGTCCAGCGTCATGTTGTCGACGTCCTTCAGCTCGCCCCACACCTTGCCCGGACCGTCGATCCGGTTGGTGTAGTTGCCGAAGAAGGCCAGGTGGGCGAAGGTCGACCCGCTCGCCGAGGACTCCACCCGGAAGCCGGCGTCGGTGTTCTGCTGGTTGGTGGGCGTCTGGAAGCGGGTGTACCACATGCCCGCGCCGACCACCTTGACCGGCTTGCCGTACACCTGGAACTTCTGGGCGGTGTCGTAGGTGCCTGGCGGCAGGTAGACGCCGACGAGGTTGCCGGTGGGGTCCATCCGGACGGCGTCCAGGGCGTTCTGCACATCCGCGTGACTGAAGCCGTTCGGCACCGTGTAACGGGCCGGATCCGGGTTGGCCCGGGGCGACACCAGCTCGGTGTTGACGAAGTCGATCGCGTACGTGGTGCTGTTGGCCGGGTCCTTCTGCAGCCGGATGGTGGCACCCGCCGGGATGGTCGAGTTCAACATCACGTTGGCCTCGTCGTACAGGTGGCGGGGTGCGCCGGCGCCCGGCGAGTCGCTCGGGCCGGCCTCGGCGCCGTAGAGCCAGATGTGCTTCGAGGTGAGGTTGATCGGCTTGTGCAGCACCCCGTTGACGTAGATGTTCAACGTCGAGTCGATCCCGCCGCCGCCCGGGGCGTCCGGGATGGAGAAGCGGGTGACGAGGGTGTTGGTGGGCGCCCGGGTGGTCCACTCGACGTACGCGCCGGTGGTGTTCAGGGTGACCGCCCGGCGGCCGGACGCCTCGCCGGCCAGGTCGCCGATGGTCCGGTTCGGCCCGAGCACCTGGGCCCCGCCGCCGACCCGGCCGTCCTCGGCCTCGTACATGTCGTACGGGACGTTCGCGCCCCGCCCGACGAACAGCGGCCGGTCGCTGGTGTTGTTCTGCTGCTTGACCGGCAGCTCGTTGGCGTCGGCGGCGAGTGCCACCCGCACCGTGTACCTCCCGTTCGACGCCGTCCAGCCGCCCAGGTTGACCGGCGGGCTGGTCGCCCCGGCCGCCAGGGTGCCGCTGTACGAGCCGGTCAGGGTGCGCACCACCGCGCCGGTGTCGCTGAGCAGGGTGAGGGTGATGCCGTGCGCCCCGCCGGCCGAGGTGACCGTGCCCTGGTTGCGGATCGACACCGCGAAGCTGACCGCGGTGCCGGCGCTCGGCGTGCCCGGTGACCAGCTCACCGACCCGGCGACCAGGTCGGAGCTGGGCACCGGGCTGACCGTCAGCGAGGCGGTCCGGCTGTTGTTCGACTCGTTCTGCTCGATGACCGTGTTCGCCTCGTCGGCGGTGGCGGTCACCTCGTAGCTGCCGGCGTTGCGCGCGCCGATGCCGACCGTGACGGTCGCCGACGCCCCGGCCGCGAGCGCCCCGACGGCCGCGGTGCCGACCTTGGTCGTACCCAGCCAGAAGGTGACCGCCGAGGCGGCGGCCGGCGCGGTGCCGGCGTTGCGGACGGTGGCGGAGAGGGTGACCGGGTCGGTCTCCACCGGCGCGGACGGCGCCGCGGACAGGGCGGTGACGGTGAGGTCCGGGTTCGGCGCCGGGGTGCCGATCACCTGGAACTCGGCGACCTGCCCGTTGGACGAGCCTGAGTTGGCGGTGAACTGCAGCCGCACGTCCGCGGCGGTGGCGCTGACCGGGATGGTCACCGTGTTGCTGCTGCTCGGGTTGAACGAGTACGTCGCCGAGCCGACCACGCTGGTGAACCCGGAGGCGGACTGCTCCCGGCCCAGCACCTGGAGGGTCTGCGTGCGCGGCCCCCACACCGGGTCGGGGTTGAGCTTGACCACGACCGCGCTGATGCTGGCGTTGGCGCCGAGCGCGACGGTCAGCGTGCTCGGGTACGCCCCCGGCGCGCCCTCCCAGTAGGTCGTCACGTCGCCGTCGTTGGCGTTGGCCGCGTTGAACACGTGCACCACCGAGGAGGCGGTGATCGGCTTGCCGGCGGCCAGGTTGGTGCCGCCCGGGGTGCTGCCGGTCCGGGTGACCGTATTGGAGGTCGCCGAGACGTTCCCGGCCGCGTCCCGGGCCCGGACGAACCAGGAGACGGTGGCGCTGTCCGGCTGGCTGTCGGTGTAGCTCAGGGTGGAGCCGTTGACGCTGCCGCGCAGCGCGTTGTTGGCGTAGACGTCGTAGCCGGTGACCCCGACGTTGTCGGTCGACGCCGTCCAGGTCAGCCGGATCTGCCCGGCCGCCGGCTGGGTGTACGCCAGGTTGCCCGGCGCGGTCGGCGCCGTGGTGTCCCCGGTGTTGCCGGTGCGGGTGACGGTGTTGCTGGGGGCCGACTGGTTGCCGGCCGCGTCGCGCGCCCGGACGGTGTAGGAGACGGTGAGGCCGGCCGGCTGGGTGTCGGTGTACGTGAGGGTCGACCCGCTGACGCTGGTGCGCAGCGTGCCGTTGGCGTAGACGTCGTAGCCGGTGACGCCGACGTTGTCGGTGGACGCCGTCCAGGTGAGCCGGACCTGGTCGGCGGCGGGCTCGGTGAAGGCCAGGTTGCCGGGGGCGCTCGGTGGCTGGGTGTCGCCGGTGGCCGGGCCGTAGACCTCCAGCTCGGCGAGCTGGCCGGCGGGCCAGCCGGTGTTGGCGGTGAACAGCAGCCGCACGTAGCGGGTGGTGGCCGTGCCGAAGGTGACGGTGACGGTGTTGCCGCTGCCGGGGTTGAACGCGTACCCGGCGGAGCCGGCGAGCGTGCCGAAGGTGGTCCCGTCGGTGCTGCTCTGCACGGTCAGCGTCTGGGTGCGCGCCGGCCAGCCGGCGGGAAGCTTGAGCACCACCTTGTTGACCGCCACGGCGGCGCCGAGGTCGACCCGGATCCACTGCGGGAATGCGTTGTTGGCGCTCTCCCAGTAGGTGGCCGGGTTGCCGTCGTTGGCGTTGCCCGCGCCGTAGACGTCGGAGTGGCCGCTCTCCGCCATGGTCCGGCCCAGGGCCAGGTTGGCCGAGGCGCTCGCCGACCCGTACACCTCAAGCTCGGCGAGCTGCGCGGCGGCCCAGCCGGTGTTGGCGGTGACCGTGATCCGGACGTGGCGGGTGCTGGTGGCCGGGAAGCTCAGCGTGACCGTGTTGCCGTTGGCCGGGCTGAAGGTGCGCCCGGCCGGGGCGACCAGGGTGGTGAAGGTGCTGCCGTCGGTGCTGCCCTGCACCGACAGGGTCTCGGTGCGGGACTCCCAGCCGCTGGGGAGCTTCAGCACGACCTGGTCGACCGACTGGGCGGAACCGAGGTCGACCTGGGCCCACTGGGGAAAGGTGCTGCCGGCGCTCTCCCAGTAGCTGCCGGCGTTGCCGTCGGTGAGGTTGTCGGCAGCGTAGGGGCCGTTGACGCTGCTGGCCGTGGCGGTGCGGCCCAGGGCGAGGTTGGGACCGCCGGCCGCGGCGGCCGGGGACGGGGGCGGGGCCGTGACGGCCAGTGCGACCGCGGCGAGCACCGCGACCAGCCGGGTACGGAATCTGGACATGGTGGAGGGACACCTTCTTCCTGGGACGTGGAGAGGTGGGTGTGGTGGGGGGGTGGACGGGGTCCCCGCCGCGCCGCGGGGACCCCGGGGCGGTCAGGTCGCGTACACCTCGAACTCGCCGAGCTGGCCGGCGGGCCAGCCGGTGTTGCCGGTGAAGGTCAGCCGGAGGTGCCGGCGCCCGGCGGACGGGAACGTGATGGTGGCGGTGTTGCCGGTGGCCGGGTCGAAGGTGTAGCCGGCCGAGGCCTTCACCGTGGTCCAGGTCGACCCGTCGGTGGAGCCGAGCACCGACAGCGTCTGGGTGCGGGTCTGCCAGGCCGACGACGGCGGCAGCTTCAGCACCACCCGGGACACCGGGTACGTCGCGCCGAGGTCCACGGTCAGCGACTGCGGGAAGGCGTTGTTGGCGCTCTCCCAGTACGTCCCGGCGTTGCCGTCGACCGTGTTGGCCGCGCCGTACACGTCGGCGTGGCTGGTCTCGGTGACCGGCCGCCCGGCGGCCAGGTTGCCGCTGGGCGGCGGCGGGGTGGTGGTCGGGGGTGGGGTGGTGGTGGGCGGCGGGGTGGCGCCCGTGCCGTACACCTCGAACTCGGCGGCCTGGCCGGCCGGCCAGCCGGTGTTGCCGGTGACGCTGAGCCGGAGGTGCCGCCACTGTCCCGCCGGCAGCGGGATCGACACGGTGTTGCCGGTGGCCGGGTCGAAGGTGTAGCCGGCCGAGGCCTTCAGCGTGGTCCAGGTCGACCCGTCGGTCGAGCCGAGCACCGACAGTGTCTGGGTACGCCGCTCCCAGCCGGCCGGCAGCTTGACCACCACCCGGTCGACGGCGCGCGCCGCGCCGAGGTCGACGGTCAGCGTCTGCGGGAACGCGTTGTTGGCGCTCTCCCAGTAGGTGCCGGCGTTGCCGTCCACGGCGTTCGCCGCCGCGTACGTCTGGGTGCTGCTGGACGCGGTGGCCGGCCGGCCGAGCGCCAGGTTGCCGCCCGACGGCGGCGGGGTGGTCGGCGTCGGGCTCGGCGTCGGGCTGGTCGGGGTCGGCGTGGGCGGGGTGGACGGGCCGTTGCCCCACTGCGGCTCGGGCCACGGCCCGCAGTACGGGTTCGCCGAGTACCAGCCGGAGTTGCCGGCGCCCTGGGTGATCTGGAAACCGCTGCCGACGCAGTTGTACATCGGGTTGGCCTGGGCAATGCCGGTGGCCCGGACGTTCGTGAAGCTGACCTGGCTGGGCGCCTGCACCTGGAGCGCGAAGGTCCCCGCGCCGTCGATGCGCACGTTGCTCAGGTTGATCCCGCTGGTCTGCCCCTCGATCCAGTGCAGCGCGGCGTAGGAGCTGTCCAGGATGTCGGTGTCGGTGACGTTGATCGTGGCGCCCTGGATCGGCTCGTTGAGCGCCGAGAACCAGAGCGCGCCGACGCCGAAGCGCCAGTTGTAGTCGGAGTTGCCGTTGCGGATCAGGGTGTTGCGGGCGACGGTCACGGTGCCGGCGACCGCGGTCGGGCCGTTCACGCCGGGATAGCGGTTGGCCACGTGGATGCCGCCGCCGTTGGTGACCGAGTCGGCGGTCACGTTGTCGGTGATCCGGATGTCCCGGCCGCCGTAGGTGACCAGGTTGTTCGCCAGGATGGTGACGCCGACGGTGTTGAAGGTGAAGGCGTTGTTGACGTTCGGCGCGTTCTGCGCCCACATGGCCAGGCCGTCGTCGCCGGTGTTGCGCACGAAGGTGTTGGTCACCGTGGAGTTGGTGACGCCCCAGTGGAAGTTCACCCCGTCGGCCGTCTGGTCGAGGATCCGGCTGTTGCGGATGGTGAAGTTGTCCATCGGGCCGTCCATCCAGGCGCCGACCTTGGTGTGCTGCAACCAGAGGTTGTCCACCACCGAGTTCGACATCGCCCCGCCGAGGGCGTTGACCTGGTCCTCGTCGACCCGCTCGCGGATGTCGCCGATGATGGCGAAGTCCCGCAGGGTGACGTTGCGGCTGGGCCCGCCGGCCTCGTGCGGGCGGATCCCACCGCTGTAGCCGCCACCGGGCACGTACTTGCCGTAGATGCCGGCGGCCCGCTTGCGGTCGGTGGGGTGCCGGCCGCCGAGCACCGAGTACCAGGGCCCGGCGCCGCGCAGGGTCACCCCGTCGACCACCACGTGGTCCCAGAGGGTGAACGTGCCGGCGGGGATCCAGACGGTCTTGCCTTGGGCCTTGCCGGCGTCCACGGCGGCCTGGAACTTCGCCGTCGAGTCGGTCGCGCCGCTCGGGTCGGCGCCGAAGTCGGTGACCACGTCCAGGACGCCCGCGGGCTTGGCGATCTGCCCGCCGACCAGCTCGAAGTCGGCCAGGTCGACGGTGAAGCTGGGCGACTGCGCGGTCGAGGAAACCTGGAGGCGGATCCTGGTGCCCGCCGGGTACGTGGTGCCGAACAGGGTGCGGGTCTCGTCGTAGAAGTGGTGCGGGTTCGTGTCGCCGGGGTTGTTGTTGAACGGGTATCCGCCGTAGTACCAGCCGTACCGGGACGTGACCGGGACCGCCTTGACCAGGGCGCCGCCGGCGCGCAGGTCGATGCTGGCGTCGCGGCCGGTGCCGGCGGCGTTGTCCGGCAGGCTGTACCGGAAGGTGACCGCGTTGGCCGGCGCGGTGAGGGTGAACTCGACGTACTCGCCGACCGCGTCGAGGGTGACCGCCTCCCGGCCGGACGCCTCCGACGGGAGGGTGCCGTAGCGCCGGTCGGGGCCGATCCGGGTGCCGGTGTGGGCGGCGTTCTCCGCCTCCTGCTCGGCGAAGGGAACGGTGGCGCCGCGACCGGCGATGTCGAACGGGGACAGCCCGGCGGCGCGGGCCGGGGTGGCGGTGGTGGTGAGCGCCACGACGGTGACGGAGGTGGCGGCCAGCGCGGCGCCGGCCAGGACGGCGAGCCCCGCGCGGAGCCGGCTGCGGCGGGGGTGGTGCGGGGTGGTGTGATCGGCCATGGGGGGTGCGCTCCCTTTCGTCGGATGGCCAGGTCCCCCGTGCGGTGCGGTGGTTCCTCCCCTCCCTCCTGTTCGGGTGGCGCGGCGGGCGGCGCCGGCGGCGGGCCGCCGGCGCCGGGGACGGGTCAGCCGGTCCGCAGCCAGACCGCGGTGTCCGGCGGCAGCCGGTCGTCGTCGAGCGGACCGCTGGCCAGCAGCAGCCGCTCGTGCCCGGGCAGCGGCACGGCGGCGGCGGAGAGGTTGACCAGGCAGGTGAAGTTCGGGTCCCGGGCGAAGGCGAGCACCCGGTCGGGGGCGGGCAGCCAGGTGAGCGCGCCGTCGCCGAGCGCCGCCTCGGACCGGCGGATCGCGATGGCCGCCCGGTAGAGCTCCAGCATCGAGTGCGGGTCGCCGGTCTGGGCGCGGACCGTGCGGTCCTTCCAGTCGGCCGGCTGGGGCAGCCAGGGCCCGGCCGCCGCGCCGTCGGGGCTGAACCCGAACGGCGGGGCGTCACCGGCCCAGGGCAGCGGCACCCGGCAGCCGTCCCGGCCGGGGTCGACGCGACCGGAGCGTTCCCACATCGGGTCCTGGCGCAGCTCGTACGGGATGTCCTCGACCTCCCAGAGCCCCAGCTCCTCGCCCTGGTAGACGTACGCGGCGCCGGGCAGCGCCAGGGAGAGCAGCGCGGCGGCGCGGGCCCGGCGGGTGCCCAGTTCCAGGTCGGTGGGGATGCCCTCGCGCTTGGCCGCGAAGCTGAACCGGGTGTCCGCCCGGCCGTAGCGGGTGACGTGCCGGGTGACGTCGTGGTTGGAGAGCACCCAGGTGGCCGGGGCGCCGACCGGCGCGTGCGCGCTGAGCGTCCCGTCGATGCTCTCGCGCAGCGCCGAGGCGTCCCAGGCGCATCCGAGGAAGTCGAAGTTGAAGGCCGCGTGCAGCTCGTCCGGGCGCAGGTAGTTGGCGAACCGCTGCCGGTCCGGCAGCCACACCTCGCCGATCAGGGCCCGGTCGTCGGGGTAGGAGTCGGCGACCCGCCGCCAGCCCCGGTAGATCTCGTGCACCCCGTCGAGGTCCCGGAAGGGGTGTGGCCGGTCCGGCCGGGTCTCGGGCAGCGTCCCGTCCTTGACCAGCAGCCCGGCCGAGTCGATCCGGATGCCGTCCACGCCGCGGTCGAACCAGAACCGCAGGACGTCCTCGAACTCGGCGCGCACCCGCGGGTGGTCCCAGCTGAAGTCCGGCTGCTCGGGGGCGAACAGGTGCAGGTACCAGTCGCCGGGGGTGCCGTCCGGGTTGACGGTCCGGGTCCAGGTGGGGCCGCCGAACTCGCCGACCCAGTCGGTGGGCCGCTGGTCGCCGTTCGGACCGCGACCGGGGCGGAACCAGAACAGCTCCCGCTCGGGCGCGTCCGGCCCGCCGGCGAGGGCCGCCCGGAACCAGGGGTGCGCGTCGGAGCAGTGGTTCGGCACCACGTCGACGATGGTCCGGATGCCCAGCGCGTGTGCCTCGCTGATGAGCGCCTCCGCCTCGGCGAGGGTGCCGAAGACCGGGTCGATGTCGCGGTAGTCGGCCACGTCGTAGCCGGCGTCGGCCATCGGCGAGGGGTACCAGGGGCTGAACCAGATCGCGTCGATGCCGAGCTCGGACAGGTAGTGGAGCCGGGACCGGATGCCGGCGATGTCGCCGATGCCGTCGCCACCACCGTCGGCGAAGCTCCGCGGGTACACCTGGTAGATCACCGCTCCACGCCACCACGGACCACTGTCTGCTGTGGACACGAGCACCTGCTTTCTGGGTTGGTACGTCGGCGGGTTCGCCGGACCTGGATGTGTCGGGCGAACGGTCGTCGGTCGCCTCGGGAGGTTTCGCCGGTGGTGTCCGGCGCGGTCAGCCCTTGAGGCTGCCGGTGGTCAGGCCGGACATGATGTTGCGCTGGAAGATCAGGAAGATGACGACGGTCGGGATCGCGGCGATGACCGAGGCGGCGATCACCACGTTCATGGGGGTGCCACCGGCGAAGGCGTAGATGCCGACGCTGACCGTCCGGGTCTCGGGCGACGGCATGACCAGCTTCGGCCAGAGGAAGTCCTTCCAGACCGCGGTCACCGCGAAGATCGAGACCACGCCGAGGATGGGGCGCGACATCGGCAGGATGATCGACCAGAGCGTGCGCAGCGGGGTCGCCCCGTCCACGAAGGCCGCCGCCATCAGGTCCTCGGGGATCGAGTCGAAGAACCGTTTCAGCAGGAAGATGTTGAACGCGTTCGCGACCAGGGGCAGCCAGATGGCGAACGGCGAGTCGAGCAGGTTGACGTGCAGGATGGGCAGGTCGATCACCGTCACGTACTGCGGGACGATGAGGACCATCGCCGGGATCATCAGCGTCGCCAGCATCAGGCCGAGGATCGCGTTGCCGAAGATCGGCCGGAGCTTCGACAGCGCGTACGCCGCCGCCGTGTCGAGGACGAGTTGGAACAACACCGCGCCGGTCGCGTAGTAGAACGTGTTGAACAGCAGCTTGGCGAGGTCCAGGTTGTTCCACGCGTCGACGTAGTTCTGCGGCTGGGGGTCCTTCGGGAACAGCGACGGCGGGGTCTGCGCGATCTCCTGGCCGGACTTGAGCGCGCCGGTGACCATCCAGTAGAGCGGCCCGATGAAGACGAGCGTGAACGCCACCACGACGACGACGAGCAGCGTCCAGTAGATGATCCGGCCGCGTCCCCGTTCGAGCTGGGCCTGGGAGATGAGGGTCCGGGTCCCGGAGTCCTGTGCCATTCCTCGTCCGTCCTAGTCCTGTTTCGCGGTCAGCCGCACGTAGACGGCGGAGAAGCCGGCCAGCACGACGAGCATGATCACGCCGAGCGCCGCGGCGCCGTTGAGGTCGTTCTGGAAGAACCCGTGCTGGTAGATGAGGTACGCGACCGAGGTCGCCGAGTCCCCCGTGCCCGCGCCGTTGGCGAGGATCAGCGGCTCGATGAAGAGCTGCATGGTGGCGACGATCTGCAGCATCGCCAGGAGCGCGAGGATCAGCCGGGTCTGCGGAATGGTGACGTGCCGGATGCGCCGCCAGATCCCGGCGCCGTCGAGCTCGGCCGCCTCGTAGAGTTCGCCGGGGATGTTCTGCAGCGCCGCCAGGTAGATCAGCACCGCGCTGCCCATGTTCATCCAGGTCGACGCGAGCACCATGGCCGGCATGGTCATCCCGGGTGACTGCATCCACTCCGAGGTCGGCAGGTGCAGCGCCGCGAGGATCGCGTTGAACAGGCCCGCCTCGCTGGGGTCGTAGGCGTAGAACTTGAAGAGGAACAGCGCCGAGGCGGGCGGCAGCATCACCGGCAGGTAGACCAGGATCCGCAGGTAGCCCCTGGCGTGGCGGAACTCGTTGAGCAGGATCGCCACGAAGAACGGCACCGCGTACCCGAGGACGAGTGCGAGGACCGTGAAGTAGAAGGTGTTCTTCCAGGCGGTCCAGAAGCTGGGGTCGGCGATGATGCGGGCGTAGTTGTCCCAACCCACCCAGGTGGTCTCGCCCCGGCGGGTGCGCTGGAAGCTCATCACGACGCCGCGGATCATCGGGTACCAGGAGAAGACGGCGAAGCAGACGACCGCCCCGATCAGGAACGAGTGCCCGGTGAGGTTGTCGCGTACCTTGCGGCCCAGGCTCGTCCGCCGGCGGCTCGACGGGTACGGCGGCTCGGGGCGACCCGGTTGTCTGGTGGTACCCGGGACGGTGGTGACAGCCAAGGCGTCTCCTGCGGAAATCGGTGGCCGGACGGGGTGGGGCGGGGTGTGGGGGGGGGGGGCCCGCCCCCCCCCCCCCCCCCCCAACCCCCCCCCCCCACCCCCCGGGTGGCCCTCTAATAAGCCCGTGTGTGCCACGCCGCGGAGTTTGCGTGA
>NZ_JBIAKG010000013.1:0-89034 GCF_042872345.1 Micromonospora sp. NPDC005299 | reverse complement strand
GGCGGCGGGGGGCGACCCGGTGGGGGGGTGGTCCCGGGGCGGGTGTGTACCGCCAGGGCGTCGCCTGGGCAAAGGGGGGGCGGGCGGGGGGGGGGGGGGGTGGGGGGGCCGGTGCCCGGCCCCCACACCCGTCGGCTCAGCTGCCGGCGGCCAGCAGCTGGTTGACCTTGTCTTCGGCCGTTTTGAGCAGCGCGTCGATGTTCGCGTTCGGGTTCGTGAGGACCCCGGACATCGCCGCGTCGAGCACCGCGTAGATCGCCTGCGCGTTGCGGGGCTCGCCCTTGATCGGGACCGGGTTCGCCTCGAAGATCGCGAAGTTCGCGGTGTCGACGTTCGCGTTCGCCTTGCGCAGCTCCAGCTCCTTCTTCTGGGCGTCGCTGCCGTTGGCGAAGAGCAGCGGCTGGGGCAGGCCGACCGGGTAGTTCTGCGGCTTGGCCCGGACGTAGTCGAACTGGCCCTTGCCCGGCGTCAACTTCTGGTAGGCGATCCACTTCAGACCGGCCTTGACCTGGTCGGGGGTCAGGCCCTTCTTGAAGAAGTAGCCCTCGCCGCCACCGAGCGTCGCCTTCGCCGGGCCGTCCTGGCCGGGCAGCGGGCCCATCGCCCAGTCCTGGAACTTGCCCTGGAACTGGCTGACGATCGCCTGGGTGGCGTCCGGGGCGCCGATGAACATGCCGACCTTGCCGGCACCGGCGTTGGTCAGCAGGTCACCCCACTGGAGCAGCTGGCGGCTGCCCATGCTGTTGTCGCCGTACCGCATGTCCTTGAGGTTCTGCAGGACCTGCTTGCCCATCGCGTTGTTGAAGTCGGCCTTCTTGCCGTCCTCGCTCAGCACCTGACCGCCCTGCGAGTAGAGCAGGGAGGTGAAGTGCC
Organism: Micromonospora sp. NPDC005299; assembly: GCF_042872345.1. Classification (NCBI taxonomy): domain Bacteria; kingdom Bacillati; phylum Actinomycetota; class Actinomycetes; order Micromonosporales; family Micromonosporaceae; genus Micromonospora; species Micromonospora sp. NPDC005299. The sequence continues at coordinate 88,161 of NZ_JBIAKG010000013.1, read as the reverse complement.
AGCCTCCGGTGTTGCCGGCGCTGTACTCGGAGTAGCCGGCGATGCCGTTGCCGAGCGCGGAGATCTTCTTGGCCGCCGCCCGGACCTCGGCCCACGTCTTGGGCGGGTTGTTCACGTCGAGCCCGGCCCGCTGGAACAGGACCTTGTTGTAGACCAGACCCATCGAGTAGTTCTTCACCGGGACGGCGTAGAGCTTGCCGCCGTCGGTGAAGACGCCCTTGAGCGCCGGGTCGACGCTGTCCCAGGTCGGGATCGCGTCCTTGTTGACGTACTCCGTGACGTCCATGGCCTGACCGGAGTCGAGCACCTGCTGGAGATCGGTCATGTACCCGTAGAACACGTCGGTCACGGTGCCGCCGGCGAGGCGGGCCGTGAAGTCCGGCGGGTTGTTGCACTGCTCGCCGACGCTGACGCTCTTGATGACGATGTTCCTGTTCTGTCGCTGGAACTCGACCACGTCGTCGTTCCAGTTCTTCAACAGCTCTTTCTGGGCGCCGACCGGCTGGCAGTCGACGGTGATGGTGACCTTGCCGCTGGCGTCCTTCGCCGCGTCGTCGCTCTTCGTGGAGCAAGCCACCAGGCTGAGCCCCAGGCCGGCCGCGAGCGCTATCGCCGCAGCCTTCCGGTACTGCGGTACGGACATCTGTCCATCCCTTCGGGGAACGGGTGTATCCATGGCCTTCGCTTGATCTGCCGTGCTCGCCACCGCCCGACGTCGGGGCCGGGTGTGAGTGGAGTCACTGTAGCGAGGCCGACTCTTTGCGGCAAGGTTTCGATCGTGAACTGAAAGGACACGACTTTGTGACGGCAGATGTTGACAGTCCTCTGCCCACCGCCCGGGTTCCGGCTTTCGTCCTTTTCGGTCCCGACCTCGACGGGCAACGACGAAACGGCCGCCGACCGCGGGCAGCGGTCGACGGCCGGAGCGTCGTTCGGAGGTCAGGAAGGCGGTTCGGGGCCGGACGCCCGGTCGGCGTCCGGGGCGGTGGTCAGCGGCCGGGTGCCGGCGCGGTGGAACCGCGCACCACGAGTTCGGGCTCGAACAGCAGCTCGTCGTGCAGCACGCCGGCCCCCTCGATCTGGGTGACCAGCAGGTCCACGGCGGCCTGTCCCATGGTCTCGATGGGCTGCCGCACGGTGGTCAACGGCGGGTCGGTGCACGTCATGAACGCGGAGTCGTCGAAGCCCACCACGGACACGTCGGTGGGCACCGCACGGCCCAGCCGCCGCGCGGCCCGGATGGTGCCCAGGGCCAGCACGTCGCTGGCGCAGATGATGCCGGTGGCGCCCCGCTCGATCAGCTTGCTCGCCGCGACCCGCGCCCCTTCCATCGAGAAGCTGGAGCGCTCGACGTACGTGGTGTCGTCGGCCCAGCCCGCAGCCGGGATCATCGCGGCCAGCTTGCGCCGGGACGGGACGTGCCCCTCCGGGCCGAGCACCATGCCGATCCGTTCGTGTCCGAGCGACCGCAGGTGCCCGTACGCCTGCTCGACGGCCACCGCGTCGTCGGTGGAGACCCGGGGGAAGCTCAACTCGTCGACGCCGGCGTTGACCAGCACCACGGGCAGGCCCCGGTCGGTCAGCCGGCGGTAGTGCTCGTGCGTGGCGTCGGCGAGGGCGTACGACCCACCCGCGAAGATCACGCCGGAGACCTGGTGGTCGAGGAGCATCTCGACGTAGTCGGACTCGGACACCCCGCCGATCGTGCGGGCACACAGCGCGGGAGTGAAGCCCCGCTGCGCGAGGGAGCCGGTCACCACCTCGGCGAGCGCCGGGAAGATCGGGTTCTGCAGCTCGGGCAGGACCAGGCCGACCAGCCGGGCCCGCTCACCGCGCAGCTTGGTCGGACGCTCGTAGCCGAGCACGTCGAGCGCGGTCAGCACGGCCGTCCGGGTCGCCTCGGACACGCCCCCGCGCCCGTTGAGCACCCGGCTCACGGTGGCCTCGCTGACGCCCGCCTTGCGGGCCACCTCCGTCAAGCGTTTCGTCACGGCGGCAATCGTACGTCGTGTTCTTGCAAGAAATGAACAAGGGCCGGAGGCGCGGTTGCCTGGCCCGGGTCGCCCGGCACCCACTGCGGCGGCTCGACGGACGTCCCGGACCGTCGAAAGATTCGAACAAACAGACGCTTGAATATCGACAAACCCCAGGAATAACATGAGGCACCTTTCGGCGGACGCGTCCCAGCCGCGCCGACGCCACCACCGTCTCCCCCGTCCCCGGTGAAAGTGGGTAGTCCGATGCAGCGGAGCGTGGAAGGCGCGGTGGGCCGACGCCCGGCCGCGCCGATCGCCAGGATCCTGGCGGCGGCGGCCACCGCCGTCGCCCTGGCCGTGCCGTCCGGGAGCGCCGCCCTGGCCGCCGGCCACGCCGGCCCGACCCCGGTGGTCACCCGCGCCGGGCTCGACCCGACGCTGGTCGCCGGCCGGGGCGCCACCGTGGACTTCGTCGAGCAGGAGGCCGAGCACGCCCGGACCACCGGTACGGTCATCGGCCCGGACCGCGCCGCCTACACCCTCGCCGGCGAGGCGTCCGGGCGGCGGGCGGTCCGCCTCTCCCCCGGCCAGTACGTCGAGTTCACCCTCCCGAGGGCGGCCAACGCGCTCACCGTCCGGTACAGCATCCCCGACGCGCCCGGCGGCGGCGGCATCACCGCGCCGCTTCGGGTCACCGTCGGGCGCGGACCGGCCCGCACCATGACGCTCACCTCGCAGTACGCCTGGCTCTACAACCAGTACCCGTTCACCAACGACCCCGGGGCCGACCTGCTCCACCCGGACTGGTGGATCACCGAGTGCTCCTGCGTGCCGGCGGCCACCACACCCGCGCCCACCATCACCAAGCCGTTCCGGCCGCACCACTTCTACGACGAGCAGCGCCTGCTGCTGGGTCGCACCCACCGCGCCGGCGAGGTGGTCCGGCTGACCGCACCGACCGGCACGGCCGCGGCGTGGACCGTGATCGACCTGCTCGACGCGCACCTCGTCGCCCCGCCCCGGATACTGCCCCACGCGGTGAACGTGCTGGCCTTCGGCGCCGACCCGACCGGCCGCCGGGAGTCCGCCGACGCGTTCGACCGGGCCGTCGCGTACGCCCGCCGGGTGGACCGCACGCTGTACCTGCCGCCGGGGACGTACCAGGTGAACCGGCACATCAGCGTGGACGACGTGACGATCGCGGGCGCCGGCAGTTGGTACACCGTCGTGAAGGGCCGCGAGGTCGCCCTCGGCACGCCGGCCCCCGACGGCTCGGTGCACACCGGCGTCGGCTTCTACGGCCGCGACGCCGCCGACGGCGGCAGCAGCGACGTCCACCTCTCCGGCTTCGCCATCGAGGGCGACGTGCGCGAGCGCATCGACACCGACCAGGTCAACGCCATCGGCGGGGCGCTCAACCACTCCACCGTCGACGGCCTGTACCTGCACCACACCAAGGTCGGCCTGTGGTTCGACGGCCCGATGACCGACCTGCGGGTCACCAACACGGTCATCGCCGACCAGATCGCCGACGGACTCAACTTCCACACCGGCGTCACCCACTCCTCGATCTCGCACAGCTTCATCCGCAACACCGGCGACGACGCCCTGGCCATGTGGTCGGAGCGGACCGGCAACGCGCACAACACCTTCGACCACAACACCGTGCAGTCTCCGGTGCTGGCCAACGGCATCGCCCTCTACGGCGGCAGCGACCTCACCGTCTCGCACAACCTGATCGCCGACCCGGTCCGCGAGGGCAGCGCCATCCACGTCGGCTCCCGGTTCGGCGCCGAGCCCTTCACCGGCCAGCTGCGGATCACCGGCAACACCACGGTCCGGGCCGGCACGTACGACCTGAACTGGAACATCGGCCTCGGCGCGATCTGGTTCTACGCGCTGGACCGCAGCATCGACGCCGACATCCAGGTGGTCGGCGACCGCTACCTCGACAACACCTACAACGCGATCATGCTGGTCAGCGACTGGCCCGTGAAGGACGCCGTATCGATCAGCAATGTCCACTTCCGGGAGATCCGGGTCGACGGCACCGGCACCTCGGTGGTGAGCGCCCGGACCGCCGGCTCGGCCTCCTTCGCCGACGTGGACGCGCGCAACGTCGGCGCGGTCGGGGTGAACAACTGCGGGTCGTTCCACTTCACCCCGGCCGGGTCGGAGTTCAGCCTCACCGACCTCGGCGGCAACGACGGCGGCTGGCTCGCCGCCTGGCTGCTGCCGAACACCATCACCTGCGACGACCGCCCGCCGGTGGTGCCGCCGCCGGCCCCCACCACCTGGTGAGCTGATCCGTTCCGGAGCGGCCCGGCGGGCAACCTGCCCGCCGGGCCGCTTTCCGTCCGGCGTCGCAAGTCCGGGCTGGTGGCCGTGGTGAGCGGCTGACGAGGGTTCGGGTCAGGCTGGGGTGAGGAGGCAGAACTCGTTGCCTTCCGGGTCGGCGAGGACCGTCCACGGGACATCGCTCGGGCCCAGGTCGATGGCGGTGGCGCCGAGAGTCCGCAGTCTGGCCGCCTCGGCCTGCAGGTCGTCGCCTGGGTATGGGCGGATGTCGAGATGGACGCGGTTCCACACGGTCTTCACGTCGGGTGTGCGGAGGAACTGCAGATATGGGCCGACGCCCCTGGCGCAGCGCAGTACCGCGTTGTGGTCGGTCACCTCGTGCAGGGTCCAGTCCATGGCCGTGCCCCAGAAGCGGGCCATGGCTCGCGGATCCGCGCAGTCGACCACTACCGCGGCGATCGGCCCGGTGTCTCGGTAGAGCGGTCGGGGGTCCAGCACGCAGAACTCGTTGCCCTCCGGGTCGGCCATGACCGTCCATGGGACGTCGCCCTGGCCTACGTCGGCGGGTGTTGCGCCGAGATCCTTCAGGCGCGTGACCAGCTCCGCCTGGTGGGCCGCCGAGGTGGTGGCGAGGTCGACGTGCACGCGGTTCTTCACCGTCTTGGGTTCCGGGGAGGCGATGAGGTCGAGGCAGACAGCGACGGGGTCGGGGTAGACGAAGCCCTCGGGTTCGAGGTTGGTCACGCCGGGTCCCTCGCTGGAGACTGCCCAGCCGAGCGTCTCTGCCCAGAAACCGCCCAGCGCGGAGTCGTCCCGAGCCTTCATGTTGATTTGAACTAGCCGCGTTGCCATGCCGGCGATGCTAGGGCCTGTGTCGAGCCGGCGGTGGGCCCGAACGACACGAAGAGCCCATGCCCATCGGCCGGGCCCGCATCGCTGCGGTCGTATCCCTGGCCCAGAACGCAGCCCCGTGATCCCATCCCCCCTCAAACGATCCACACAGTCCCGCGGACTCAGCGTCAGCTCGTCAGCCAGCGGTGGATGCAGGTGAGCAGGTCCTCCGCGTCGACCGGCTTGGTCACGTAGTCGCTGGCGCCGGAGGAGATGCTCTTCTCCCGGTCCCCGCGCATCGCCTTCGCGGTCACCGCGATGATCGGCAGGTCCGCGTAGCGGGGCATGGCACGGATCGCCGCGGTGGCCGCGTACCCGTCCATCTCGGGCATCATCACGTCCATCAGCACCAGGTCGATGTCGTCGTGCCGCATCAGCGTCTCGATGCCCATGCGCCCGTTCTCCGCGTAGACCACGTCCATGCCGTGCAGTTCGAGGATGTTGGTCAGGGCGAAGACGTTGCGGGCGTCGTCGTCCACCACGAGCACCTTGCGGCCGGACAGCTCCCGGACCACCGGGTCACCGACCGGGCTGCGGTCGGCGGCCGGCGGCGTGTACGACGGCACCCGTTCCGGGGCGTCCGCCGTCAGGTGCAGGACGATCCGCTCCCGCAGCTCGTCGAGGCTGCCGAGGATCTCCAGCGGGCGGTCCGCGGCCATGCCCTGGAGCAGGCTGTCCTGCCCGGCCGCGAGCGGCTGCCCGTGGTACGCGAGCACCGGCAGCCCTCGCAGGCCGGGGTGCTCGTGCAGGGCCTTGAGCAGCGCGGTGCCGTGCTCGTCGGCCGGGTCGAGCTGCACCACGAGCAGGTGGTGGCGGTGCCGGGCCAGCGTGCCGACCGCCGCCTCCACGTCCACCGCGGTCGACACCTCGACCGGGCCGCCGGTCTCCGCGGCCACCCCGCGAGCCAGCAGGGTGAGCAGGCCCTTCTCGTGCGGTTCGAGCACCAGCACCCTCCGCTGCTGCTGCTCCACCCAGCGCCGGGCCTCCGACTCGAGCGGAGCCGCCGTGGCGGCGGTCGGGACGCCGAGGCCGGTGTCGGGCAGCGGCGTGGCGGCGGTGGCGGGCAGGTACAGGGTGAAGGTGCTGCCCTGGCCGAGGACGCTCTCCGCGGTGATCTGCCCGCCGAGCAGCCGGGCGATCTCCCGGCTGATGGACAGGCCCAGGCCGGTGCCGCCGTAGCGCCGGCTGGTGGTGCCGTCGGCCTGCTGGAATGCGTCGAAGATGGCGGTCAGGTGCTGCTCGGCGATGCCGATACCGGTGTCGACGACGCGGAACGCGATGACCGTCTCCGCCGGCGGCATCCCGGCCGGCAACTCGTCCGGGCGGGCCCGCTCGATGCGCAGCTGCACCCGGCCCTTCTCGGTGAACTTGACCGCGTTGGAGACCAGGTTGCGCAGCACCTGCCGCAGGCGCTGCTCGTCGGTGTGCAGCCGGGCCGGCACGTCCGGGCCGGTGACCAGGTCCAGCTCCAGCCCGCGCGGCGTGGTGAGCGGGCGGAAGGTGGCGTCGACGTAGTCGCGCAGGGTGGACAGCTCGAACGTCTCCGGGTTGATGTCCATCTTGCCGGCCTCGACCTTGGACAGGTCGAGGATGTCGTTGATGAGCTGGAGCAGGTCGGCGCCGGCCGAGTGGATGACGGTGGCGTACTCGACCTGCTTCGGGGTGAGGTTGCGGTTGGGGTTCTGGGCCAGCAGCTGGGCCAGGATGAGCAGCGAGTTCAGCGGCGTACGCAGCTCGTGGCTCATGTTGGCGAGGAACTCGGACTTGTACTTCGAGGCGAGCGCGAGCTGCTGGGCGCGGGCCTCCAGCTCTTGGCGGGCCTGCTCGATCTCGGAGTTCTTCGTCTCGATGTCGTGGTTCTGCCGGGCCAGCAGGGCGGCCTTCTCCTCCAGCTCGGCGTTGGAGCTCTGGAGTTCCTCGGAGCGGGCCTGCAACTCCTCGGAGCGGGCCTGGAGCTCGGCCGCCAGCCGCTGCGACTCGGTCAGCAGCACGTCGGTGCGGGCGTTGGCGACGATGGTGTTGACGTTGACACCGATGGTCTCGGTGAGCTGTTCGAGGAAGTCGCGCTGGATCTCGGTGAATCGGCCCATGCTGGCCAGCTCGATGACGCCGAGGACCTGGTCCTCGAAGAGGATCGGCAGCACCACCAGGTGCAGCGGCACGGCCGCGCCGAGGCTGGACGAGACGGTGACGTAGTCGGCCGGCACGGTGTCCACCACGATGGCCCGCTTGCTCAACGCGGCCTGCCCGACCAGCGAGTCGCCGAGGGCGTAGCGGCGGCGGGTGGCGTCGTGGCCGTAGCCACCGACCACCCGCATGCCGGGGCCGTCGACGGCCTCGTCGACCAGCAGGAACGTGCCGAGCTGCGCGGAGACCAGCGGGGCCAGCTCGTTCATCACCAGCCCGGCGACCACCTCCAGGTCCCGGTGGCCCTGCATGATGCCGGAGATGCGGGCCAGGTTGGTCTTGAGCCAGTCCTGTTCCTGGTTGGTCCGGGTGGTTTCGCGCAGCGACTCCACCATGGAGTTGATGTTGTCCTTCAGCTCGGCGACCTCGCCGGAGGCGTCGACCGTGATCGAGCGGGTCAGGTCGCCGGTGGCGACGGCGCTGGTCACCTCGGCGATGGCGCGCACCTGCCGGGTCAGGTTCCCGGCCAGCTCGTTGACGTTCTCGGTAAGCCGCTTCCAGGTGCCGGAGACGCCCTCCACCTCGGCCTGACCGCCGAGGCGGCCCTCGCTGCCGACCTCCCGAGCGACCCGGGTGACCTCTGCCGCGAAGCTGGAAAGCTGGTCGACCATCGTGTTGATGGTGGTCTTGAGTTCGAGGATCTCGCCGCGGGCGTCCACGTCGATCTTCTTGGTCAGGTCGCCCTGCGCCACCGCGGTGGTCACCTGGGCGATGTTGCGCACCTGGCCGGTGAGGTTGTTCGCCATCGAGTTGACGTTGTCGGTCAGGTCCTTCCACGTGCCGGCGACGTTCGGCACCCGGGCCTGACCGCCCAGCTGCCCCTCGGTGCCGACCTCGCGGGCCACCCGGGTCACCTCGTCGGCGAACGCGCTGAGCGTGCCGACCATCGTGTTGATGGTCTGGGCGAGCACGGCGACCTCGCCCTTGGCCTCGACGGTGATCTGCCGGCTCAGGTCGCCCTGGGCGACCGCGGTGGCGACCAGCGCGATGGAGCGCACCTGGTTGGTCAGGTTGTTCGCCATCTCGTTGACGTTGTCGGTCAGGTCCTTCCACGTGCCGGCCACGTTGGAGACCCGGGCCTGACCGCCGAGCCGGCCCTCGGTGCCCACCTCCCGGGCCACCCGGGTCACCTCGTCGGCGAACGCGGAGAGCTGGTCGACCATCGTGTTGATGGTCTCCTTCAGGGCGAGGATCTCGCCCCGGGCGTCGACCCGGATCTTCTGCGTGAGGTCGCCCTTGGCGACCGCGGTGGTGACCTCGGCGATGCTGCGGACCTGGGCGGTGAGGTTGTCCGCCATGACGTTCACCGACTCGGTGAGGTCCTTCCAGGTGCCCGAGACGCCCTTGACGTCGGCCTGGCCGCCGAGGCGGCCCTCGGTGCCGACCTCCCGGGCCACCCGGGTCACCTCGTCGGCGAACGAGGAGAGCTGGTCCACCATCGTGTTGATGGTGTTCTTCAGCTCCAGGATCTCGCCGTGCGCGGTAACGGTGATCTTCTGCGAGAGGTCGCCGCGGGCCACCGCCGTGGCCACCTGGGCGATGCTGCGCACCTGGTCGGTGAGGTTGACCGCCATCGAGTTCACCGAGTCGGTCAGGTCGCGCCAGGTGCCGGCGACGCCGCTGACCTGGGCCTGACCGCCGAGCCGGCCGTCGGTGCCGACCTCCCGGGCCACCCGGGTCACCTCGTCCGCGAACGAGGAGAGCTGGTCCACCATCGTGTTGATGGTGCTCTTGAGCTCCAGGATCTCGCCCCGGGCGTCGACGGTGATCTTCTGCGACAGGTCGCCCCGGGCCACCGCCGTGGTCACCTGGGCGATGTTGCGGACCTGGCTGGTCAGGTTGCCGGCCATGAAGTTCACCGAGTCGGTCAGGTCGCGCCAGGTGCCGGCGACGCCGGGCACCTCGGCCTGACCGCCCAGGCGGCCCTCGCTGCCGACCTCCCGGGCCACCCGGGTCACCTCGTCGGCGAACGAGGAGAGCTGGTCCACCATCGTGTTGATGGTGACCTTCAGCTCCAGGATCTCGCCGCGCACGTCGACGGTGATCTTCTGCGACAGGTCGCCCCGGGCCACCGCCGTGGCCACCTCGGCGATGTCGCGCACCTGGTCGGTCAGGTTGCCGGCCATCGCGTTGACCGAGTCGGTCAGGTCCTTCCAGGTGCCGGAGACGCCCGGCACGTCGGCCTGGCCGCCGAGCTGACCCTCGGTGCCGACCTCCCGGGCCACCCGGGTGACCTCGGAGGTGAACAGGGAGAGCTGGTCGACCATGCCGTTGAAGACGGTGGCGATCTCGCCGAGCAGCCCGTCGGCGTCCTCCGGCAGCCGGGTGCCGAAGTCGCCGTCGCGGACCGCCGTGAGGCCGGCCAACAGCTGCCGGAGGCCCGGGTCGGCCACCGGGGCGCCGGCCGCCGGGGAGGTTTCGCGTCGCCGCGGGATCGTCTGGTCGACCACCACTACCGCCTCTGAGACAGCCGGGTGGAGCGCCCCGGCAACGATTGCATCCGCGCAAGTATGCACAGACCCGCCCCGGCCCGCTGGACGGGCGAGGCGGGTGGCGAGGAAGACGCACCGCCACCGAGGGGAGTCGGTGGCGGTGCGTGGGCCCGGGGCGAGGCGGCAGCGCTCGCGGGAACCGGGTTCGGTGAACAGCCGGGCGGCGTGCCGCCCGAACGGATCAGGCCTCGGTGAGCTGGCCGCGCAGCTTGGTCAGCGCGCGGGCGAGCAGCCGGGAGACGTGCATCTGGGACACGCCGACCCGGGCGGCGATCTCGCTCTGCGTCAGGTTGCCGTAGAAGCGCAGGGTGAGGATCTTCTGCTCGCGCTCGTCGAGGGTGGCGAGCGCCGGGCCGAGGGAGGCGCGCAGCTCGGCCAGCTCGTACTCGTTGTCCTCGGTGCCGAGGGTGTCGCCCAGCTCGGTGGCGCTGTCGCCGTCACCGATCGGGGTGGAGAGCGAGACGGCGTTGTAGGCGCGGGCGCCTTCCAGGCCCTCCAGCACCTCTTCCTCGGTGACGTCGAGGTGGCTGGCGATGTCGGCGACCGTCGGGGCCCGGTTGAGGGTCTGGGTCAGCGTGCTGTTCGCCTCGGAGATGCGCAGCCGCAGCTCCTGAAGGCGGCGCGGCACCCGGATGTTCCAGGTGCGGTCGCGGAAGTGCCGCTTGATCTCACCCAGGATGGTCGGGATGGCGAAGCCGGCGAAGTCCACGCCCCGGGAGGCGTCGAACCGGTCCACCGCCTTGATCAGGCCGAGGGCCGCCGTCTGGGCCAGGTCGCCGGCCGGCTCCCCGCGGCCGCTGTAGCGGGCGGCGAGGTGGTTGGCCAGCGGCAGCCACGCCTCGATGACCTGGTTGCGCAGCGCGGGCCGCTGCGGGTGGCCCTCGGGCAGCGCGGCCAGGGCGGTGATCAGCTCGCTGGCGCGGGTCTCCTCGCCGGTCACCGCCGTGCGGTGCACCTCGCCGGTCGTCGTCGGCGCGATGGTCATCGTGGTCATGCTGCCCTTCCTGTCCTGAGGAGAACGGGTGCCTCCTGAGCACCGGTCGTGCCAGTCACCCTAGACCAAAGGTCGCCGCCGAATCAACCGAAAGGACGATGGCGATTTCCCCCAGGATCGGACAAATACGCGGTGATCGGCACCACTCCTGGCCGTCAACGGCGCAGCAGCGGCCGGTAGTCGGCGGCGGTGAGGGGCAGCGAGGACACGTTGCCGTCGGCCCGGGGCACCTCCAAGGGCTGCCCGTCCCGGCGGAACGCGACGCTGTCCACGTCGGGGCGCTGGGTCAACGTGCAGACGATCTGCCCGAAGGCGAGAACCTCGTCGTTGCGGCCGGTCTCCTCGCCGGCCTGCCGCACGTCGACGGTGGCCACGGTGCCGGCCAGGGTGCCCCCGGCCACCGCCACCGTGCCCGGCAGGGCGGTGGCGAGCCCACGGTCCCGCTCCGCGCCGTCCGGCCCGGCCAGCAGGTGCTGCAGGTGGGTGTCCACGCCGGGCAGGCCGTCCACCCGGCGGGTGACCGCCGCCAGCCCGTCGCCCCGGACGAAGCAGAGCGGCTCGTCCACCCGCCCGTCCGGCTCGGCCGTCGCCGTGCCCGCCGGGGTCGGGAAACCGCCGGGCGGCGGCCGCACCGGGCGGGGCTCATCGTCGACCGGCACCCCGCAGCCGCCGAGCAGCGCCGCGGCGAGCAGCACCGGGAGCAGGCGCCGGGTCATCCGCCGGCCCCCGGCAGCTCGACCCGGAACCGGGCGCCCCGGTCCCGGTCCACCACGGCCGCGTGCCCCCCGTGCGCGGCGGCGTGCTGGGCCACCAGGGCGAGACCGAGGCCCGTGCCGTAGGTGCCGGCCCGGGCGTGCGCGGCCCGGCCCCGGACGAAACGGTCGAAGATGACTTCCCGGTCGGCCTCCGGCACGCCCGGTCCCTCGTCGTCGACCTCCAGCACGCCGATCCCGTCACGCATCCCGAGGCGTACGGCGACCGGGCCGCCGCCGTAGCGCACGGCGTTGTCGAGCAGGTTCAGCAGGATCTGCTCGACCCGGCGCCGGTCGACCCGCCACCGCGTCGGGGCGCCGGCGACCACCTCGACGAGGCTCTCCGGCAGCGCCCGCTCCCGGCAGGCGGCGCGGGCCAGCGCGGCCACGTCGACCGTGTCGCGGTGCGCGGGCTGCTCGGTGCGGGCCAACTGGATCAGGTCGTCCACCAGGCGCTGGAACCGGGCCACCTCGTCGGCGACCAGTCCCGCCGCGGTCGCGGTACGCGCGTCCTGATGCTCCCGGCGGCGGGTCAGCACGCTCGCGGCGGCGGCCAGCGTCTGCAACGGGGAGCGCAGCTCGTGGCTGACGTCGGCGGCGAACCGGCGGTCCCGCTCGATGCGCCGCACCAACTGGTCGACCATGTGGTTGAACGAGGTGGAGAGCCGGGTGAGGTCCGGGTCGGTGGCGGGGTCGAGCCGGGTGGCGAAGTCGCCGGCGGCGATCCGCTCGGCGGCGTCGGCGACCGCCGTGAGCGGCCGGACGCTGTGCCGGGTCGCGTACCAGCCGAGAGCGGCGCCGGCCCCGGCGACCATGATGGCCACCGCGGTCAGCGCCAGCCCGACCACCTGGAAGGTGCCCTCGACCTCGCGCAACGAGGTCAGCTCGTAGTAGCCCTGCTCGCCGGCGAGCGGGACGCCGACGAGCAGGGTCGGCTGCCCGTCCAGGCGGACCCGCTGCACGGCCGGCTGACCGGCGGCGACCAGGCGTTGCAGCTCCACCGGGACCGAGCCGGCTCCGACGTCGGCGGTGCGGGCGTACCAGCCGTCGCGCAGGTGCAGCAGCGGGCGGCGGCTGCTGCCGGTGTCCAGGGAGCGCAGCACCGCCACCACGTCCGGGGTCCCGGTGTCCAGCCCGGACCGGACCACCGCGGCGTCGTAGTAGGCGGCCCGGACGGCGGTGCGCTCCCGCTCGTCGAGCAGCGAGCGGCGGGTCAGGTCGTACGAGAAGAGGGCCATCACGGCGGCGAGCAGCAACGCGCCGACGGCGAAGGCGGCGGTGACCCGGGCGCGCAGTCCGAGGCGGGTCATCGCTGGAGCTTGTAGCCGAGGCCGCGGAGGGTGACCAGGTGCCGGGGGTTGGCCGGGTCCGGCTCGATCTTCTGCCGCAGCCGGCCCACGTGCACGTCGACCAGCCGCTCGTCGCCGGTCTCGTACCCCCAGACCCGGCGCAGCAACTGCTGCCGGGACAGCACCCGCCCGGCGTGCTCGGCCAGCTCGCAGAGCAGCCGGAACTCGGTCCGGGTCACCGCGACGGGCCGGCCCGCGCGGCGGACCTCGCCGGCCTCGGCGCTGATCTCCAGGTTGCCGAAGACCTGGGCGGGGACGGCGTCCGCCACGACCCGGCCACGCCGGCGCAGGGCCCGCAGCCGGGCGGACAGCTCCTTGATCGCCACGGGCTTGACCACGTAGTCGTCGGCTCCGGCCTCCAGCGCGGCGACGATGTCGTGGGTGTCGTCGCGGGCGCTGACCACGACGATCGGGACGTCGTCGTCGCGGCGCAGCCGGCGGATGCACTCGAACCCGTCGAGGCCGGGCAGCATGAGATCGACCAGCACGTGATCGGCCGGGTCCTCCCGCTGCCGGCGCAGCCCCTCCTCCGCGGTCGCCGCCCCGGACGCGGAATAGCCCTCCTCCTCCAGGGCGAGCAGCAGTGCGAGCCGGATGCGGTCGTCGTCCTCGATCACCAGTACGGCCGTCATATCCGCATCATGACCGCCCGCCCCCGGGGCGCCCAACCGCGTCAGCCGTTCCCGGCTTTTGTCATGGAACTGTCATACAACCGCGCGACGCCCTCCACGATCACTGCGCAGGGTGGGAGCCGGACCGGACAGCGGGGTCGGCAAGGGAGGAACCGTGAACGGCAGCACGCTGGTCGGGGCGCTCGCCGTCGGGCTCGCCGTCGGCGCGGTGGGTCGCCTGGTCGTGCCGGGACGCACGGCCGCGCCGGTCTGGCTGACCCTCGCACTCGGGGTTGCCGCCGCGCTGCTCGGCGCGATCGTCGTGGGCCTGGTGCACACCGGTCCCGGCGGGCCGGCGGTGTGGCCGCTGGTCGTGCAGTCCGGGTTCGCCGCCGTCGCGGTCGTCCTCGCGGTGCTGGCCGCCGGGCGCCCGGCGCCCGGGAAGGAACCGCCGCCCCGAGCGGGCGCGCGGCGGAAGGAGGGATCGTGACGGTCGTACCCTCGGAGCACCTGATGCTGCTCATCTGCGACGGCTGCGGTGACAGCGTCACGGGCACCGGCTGCATCCTGCCGGACGCCGAGGTGGTCTGGACGCTGGTGTTCGAGAACGGCTGGGTCGGCTCGCCCTTCGCCTCCGGGCCGCACCACTGCCCGCGGTGCAGCGCCCGGGCCACCGTGGACGACGGCGGCCTCGGCGTCGACGACCTGGACGAGGTCGGCGGGGCGCCGGCCGTTCCCGAGGCCGACTCCGCCGAGCGGGTACGCCGGGCGCTGGCGGAGGCCGTCACGGCGGGCGACCGGTTGCTGGTCGACCTCACCGAGGTCGAGGTGATCGACTCGGCCGGGCTCGGGCTGCTGGTCCGGGCCCACCAGGAGACCCGGCGGGACGGGCGGCGGCTGTGCCTGGTGGCGCCGTCCCGGTTCGTGCGCACCGTGCTGCACACCATGCGGCTGGACGGGGTCTTCGCGGTCTTCGACAGCCGTGCCCGGGCGTTGGGCGGGTCGGTCGGGGCGGCGTCGACGCGCCGACCGGAGACGCCGGTGGAGCGCCGGGAACGAGCGGAAGGAGCCCGCAGCTCGTGATGCCCTGGCCGTACCCCGACTTCCCGTTCGCCTCGGACGGGCCCGCGCCCGACGGCGCGGACGTGCGGCTCGCCGCCCTGGTGGCGCAGCGGTTGAGCATCGACTGGACCACCCGGCGGCAGCAGATCACGGTCATGGCGCAGAACCGGGTGGTGATCCTGGCCGGGGTGGTGACCGATCCGGAGACCCGGCGGGCGGCCGGCGAGCTGGCCTGGGACGTGTCCGGGGTGTTCGACGTCTGCAACGCCCTCCGGCTGCGCCCCGCGCGGCGCCGCGGCCGCTGAGTGGTTGCGCGGATCGACGTCCGCCTCTACCCTCGGCGTGGGAGCGCTCCCGAATCTGCCGCGTCGGACTTTCCGGGCGAGTTCACGACGGGCATCGTCCAACCACACCCACCAGATGGGACGACCCCGCATGTTCTCGATCCCCCGCCCGTCCCGGCGGCACCTCCTCGTGGGCGGCGCCGTCGGTGCGCTGGCCCTGGCCGCGACCGCCGTCCTGCCCTCGACGAACGCGATGGCGGCGACCGGCTGCGCCGTCACCTACACCACCAACTCCTGGCAGGGCGGCTTCACCGCCACCGTCACCGTGAAGAACCTCGGCGACCCGGTCAAGGGCTGGACCCTGGGCTTCAGCTTCCCCGACGCCGGACAGCGGGTCACCCAGGGCTGGTCGGCGACCTGGCAGCAGAGCGGCAGCGCGGTCACCGCGCGCAGCATGAGCTACAACGGCTCCCTGGCCACCGGCGCGAGCACCACCGTCGGCTTCAACGGCTCCTGGACCGGCGCCAACCCCGCCCCGACCGCGTTCACCCTCAACGGCACGGCCTGCACCGGCGCGACCACCCCGACCACCACTCCCCCGACCACCACTCCCCCGCCGACCACGCCGCCGCCGACGACGCCCCCGCCCACCGGCACGACCCCGGTGGCGATCAACGGCCAGTTGCGGGTGTGCGGGGTCAACCTCTGCAACCAGTACGGCCGGCCGATCCAGTTGCGCGGCATGAGTTCCCACGGGTTGCAGTGGTTCGCCAACTGCTACAACGACGCCTCGCTCGACGCGCTGGCCAACGGCTGGCAGGCCGATCTGTTCCGCATCTCCATGTACGTGCAGGAGCAGGGGTACGAGACCAACCCGACCGGCTTCACCAACCAGGTCAACAACCTGGTGGACAAGGCGGCCTCGCGCGGCCTGTACGCGCTGATCGACTTCCACACGCTGACCCCGGGTGATCCGATGTACAACCTGGACCGGGCGAAGACCTTCTTCGCCGCGGTCTCGGCCCGCAACGCCGCGAAGAACAACGTGATCTACGAGATCACCAACGAGCCGAACGGCGTGAGCTGGTCGACCATCCGGAACTACGCCGAGCAGGTCATCCCGGTGATCCGGGCGAACGACCCGGACGCCGTGGTCATCGTCGGCACCCGGGGCTGGTCGTCGCTGGGCGTCTCCGAGGGCGGCAACTCCGACGAGATCGTCAACAACCCGGTCCGGGCCGACAACATCATGTACACGTTCCACTTCTACGCGGCATCGCACAAGGACACCTACCGCAACGAGGTGCAGCGGGCCGCCGCCCGGCTGCCGCTGTTCGTCACCGAGTTCGGCACGGTGACCTACACCGGTGACGGCGCGGTCGACACGGCCAGCAGCACCGCCTGGCTCGACCTGCTGGACCGACTGAAGATCAGCTACGCGAACTGGACGTACTCGGACGCGAGCGAGGGCAGTGCGGCCTTCCGGCCGGGCACCTGCGCGGGCGGCACCTATGCCGGCACTGCGGTGCTCACCGACTCCGGGAACTTCATGCGCAACCGCATCCGCACCCCGGACAACTTCCCCACGTCCTGACCGGCGCGACCGGCGGTGGCCCTCCCCGGGCGGGCCGCCGTCGGTCAGTCCGCCAGCAGGCCGGCGCGGCGCCAGAGCAGCCGGCCCGGCCCGGTGATCAGGCCCAGCTCGCTGAGGTGCTCGGCGATGCGCTGGGCGGACCAGCGCAGGGTGGCCCGCCAGTGCGGGTTGGCCCGGGCCGCGGCCACCCCGACCGCCGGCGGGATGCCGACCGCCGCGTACGCCCGTGGATTGACCAGCCGGCGGGTGATCGAGTACGCGGCCCGCCCGATCACCAGCCGCGCGTAGCCCAGGGCGACCGGGCCGGCGGCCTCGACCTGACGGGCCAGCTCGTCCCGGGCGAAACGCACGTGCCGGGCCTCCTCGACCACGTGGATCCTCGACACCATCCGGATCAGCGGCTGGATCGACTCGTCGGCCATGGCCTCCCGCTGGAACGCGTCGAGCATCTCCTCGGCGATGAGGATGGCCGCGTACATCTGCGGGCCGGTGGCGGTGGCCTTGAGCCAACGCCCGAGCAGGTGGTCGACCGGGTCGGCCCGGTAGACCGGGCAGCCGATGGCCTCGATGAGCCGACCGAACATGATGGAGTGCCGGCACTCGTCGGCGACCTCGGTGAGCGCGTACTGGGCGTGCCGGGTGGTCGGGTCGGCGTCGTAGTAGTGCCGGATGAGCATCTGCATGAGGATCGTCTCGAACCACAGCCCGGCGCTGGCCGCGCTGGCCACCTCGTGCTTGGTCAGCTCGATCCGCCGTTCATCGCTCAGCCCCTCCCACAGCGCCGTGCCGTAGAGGCTGCTGCGCCGCGGTGGCATCCAGTAGGCCCCGGGCGTGTGCGGCGCCGACCAGTCGATGTCGACGACGGGGTCGTAGCTCGTGCGCACCGAGGCGGCGAGCAGGCGGGTGGCCACCGCCTCGCGCGGGAAACCGGCCGACGTCCCCTCCATGGCCCCTCCATATTGACGTAACTTCGAGTAACTGTTACGAGTGGTAGCATGCGACGCACCTCCACCGATGTCAATGGCTCCGACGCACCGTCGAAGCCGCCCGCACCCCCGCGCACCGGCCGGCGCGACCGCTGGGCCGACCACCGCGAGCAGCGCCGGCAGGAGCTGATCGGGGCCGCCGTGCAGGCGCTGCTGCGGCACGGGCCGACCGTCGACATGGACCAGGTGGCCGCCACGGCCGGGGTCAGCAAGCCGGTGCTCTACCGCTACTTCGCCGACAAGGCCCAACTCTGGCTGGCCGTCAGCGAAGTGGTGGCGGCCCGGGTCGTCGACGCCATCGCCCCCGCCGTCGAACAGGTCCGCGAGGAACGCGCGCTGGTCGAGGCGACCATCGACGCCTACCTGAGCATCATCGAGTCCGAGCCGACGCTCTACCGGTTCCTGCTGCACGAGGCCGGGCATCCCGGCATCCAGCAGGTGGTCACCGGCACCAGCCGGCAGGTGGCCACCGGCCTGGCCCGGGTCATCGGCGACCGGCTGCGCGCGCTCGGGCTCGACGCCGGCCCCGCCGAACCCTGGGCGTACGGGCTGGTCGGGTTCGTCCAGGCGGTCGGCGACTGGTGGGCCACGCACGGCCAGCCGATCCGCCGGGCCGCACTCACCGACTACCTGACCACCCTGCTCTGGAGCGGCATCGAGGGCGTCCGGCGCGGCGCCGACCTGCCCCCCGAGCTGACCCGCGCGCACGAGCGGATCGAGCGGTGAGCTGGCAGGGTCCGGCGGAGGTCGCCGGCACCCCGGTCCGGCTGCACGCCAGCGGGCGCTGGGAGCCGGTCGACGGGCGCTACCACTGGGCCGGGCGCATCGAGCCGGAGCCGCGCATGCTGCGGCTGCTCCGCTCCGGCCGGCGCGACGTCGAGGTCCGGGTCGGCGAGCGGGTCGCCCGGGGCCGGCTCGCCGAGGCCGACCCGTGGGGCGGGGTGCGGATCACCGGCGTGGGCGCCCCGCCGTGGCCGCCCGACTCCGAGGAGGACTGACCGCCGCGCGACGCGGGCGAGGACCGACCGCCGGCCGGCGTACCGTGGTTCGGATGACGCCGACCGCCACCGTCCTGCTGGTGTTCGGACGCGGGGTGGTCGCGGGCGACGACGGCTACCGGCTCAGCGCCGGGAGCGCCGCCCGGGCCGGCGCGGCCATCGGGTACGTCCGCGCGCACGCGGCCGAGTTCCGGCGGGCCGCCGGGGCACGGGTGGTGTTCACCGGCGGCTGGCCGCACGGGCCCGCCGGGGCGCCGGGCCCGCCCACCGGGTACCGGGAGGGCGAGCTGATGCTGGCCCTGGCCCGCGCCGCCGGGCTCGACGGATACGCCCGGCTGCACGCCGAGACCCGGTCCCGGACCACCCTGCAGAACCTGGCACACACCGTCCAGGACGGACTGCTCGCCGGCGAGGTCTTCACCCCGGCCCGGCCGCTCGGGCTGGTCTCCCACCCGTGGCACCTGCCCCGCATCCGGTTCCTCGCCGGCAAGGTGCTCGGGCTGTCCGGCGCGACGCTGCTGGACGTGCCCGTGGCCGAGCCCGACCCGGTGCCCGCCGGCCGCGAGCGGGTGGCCCGGGCCGCCAGCCGCGTGTGCTATCTCGGCCTGCGCAGCCCGGAGGCGCTGCTGCGGCGGGAACACGGCCTGGCCCGCTCGGCGCAGCGCGTCGCGGATCTGTTCGGCCGCTGACCGGGAGGGATTCGCCGGCCGGCGGCACGGGTAAGGACGGTCGTCGATCGGCTCCGACGGCGGGGCCGGCGGGCGACGGGTCCACCCGGGAGGTTCCGTGATCGTGCTGGTGCCGGTGTACCGACCCGGGGACCGCCTGCCGCGGCTCATCGTCGACCTGGCCGCCGCGCTGCCCGAGACGCACGTGGTGGTCGTCGACGACGGCAGCGGCCCGACCGCGGCCGGAGTGCTCGCGGCGGCCCGCGACCGGGGCGCCACCGTGCTGCGACGTCGAGTCAACCGGGGCAAGGGCATCGTGCTCAAGACCGGCTTCCGGTACGTCGCCGGCCACCACCCGGGTCACGACGTGGTGTGCGTGGACGCCGACGGGCAGCACCTGATCCCCGACGTCGTCCGGGTCGCCGACCGGATGCGCGACACCGGCGCGCTGGCGCTGGGCGTCCGCCGGTTCGACGGCGAGGTGCCGCTGCGCAGCCGGTTCGGCAACGCGACGACCCGGGCCGCGTTCCGGCTCGCCACCGGCGTCCCCGTGCGGGACACCCAGACCGGACTCCGGGCGTACCCGGCCGGGCTGCTCGGCTGGCTGCGGACCGTTCCGGGAGAGCGGTTCGAGTACGAGATGAACGTGCTGCTCCACGCGGCCCGGGCCGGACTGTCGATCGCGCAGGTTCCCATCGCCACCCACTACCAGGCCGGCAACGCCTCGTCGCACTTCTCCTCGCTGACCGACTCGGCCCGGATCTACCGGCCGCTGGTATGGTTCGCCGCCGCCCGGTTGCTCGCGCCGGGTCGTCGCGCCGGCGACGGGCCGGCCGCGGTCAGGTCGTCTCGTCCCAGACCTGCGACTCGAACTCCCTGAGCTGTTGTCGCATCTCCTGCGGCCAGGCCGTCCGGAAGGGATGCCGGTCGGCCGGGATCACCCGGACCATCTCGTCGACCATCTCCCGCGGGTCGCGCTGGTGCTCCAGGTAGTCGGCGAAGTCGGGCCGGTCCAGCAGGGCGGTCGAGGAGTCCCACCACTGGAACATCGCCTCGACCCCGGTGTCGTTGTAGCCGGTCCGATAGGGGCCGGGGTTGACCACGGCCACCCGGACGCCGCGCGGTTCCAGCTCGCCCTTCATGGCCCAGGCCAGCGCCTCGATGGCGTGCTTCGTGGCGGCGTAGACGCCGATGAACGGCCGGGTCCGGATGCCGACCGCCGAGGACACCCAGACGACCTTGCCGGCGCCCCGCGCCAGCATCGGCGGCACGAGGTCCTGCACGAGGTGCAGGTGCGCGAAGACGTTCACCTCGAAGGACCGACGGACGCGGTCCATCGGGATCTCCACCACCGCCCCCGCCTCCTGGACGCCGGCGTTGAGCACCAGGATGTCCACCCGGTGCCGCCGGGCGGCGGCGCGGTCGGCCGCGTCCGTCACGTCCAGCTTGACGACGTCGAGGGTCACCCCGGCGCGCTCCGCCTCGGCGCGCAGCTCGCGTACCTGCGGCCAGATCTCGGTGCCGGCGATGACGTGGTGGCCGGCCCGGGCCAGCCCGAGCGCGGCGCCCCGGCCGAGGCCGCTGCCGGCCCCGGTGATGAGGATGTCGGCCACCTCGGTCAGCCCTGTCGGGCCTTCTGCCGGGGGTCCGCCTTGTTGAGCACGAACACCTTGCCGCGGCGGCGTACCACGATCGAGTTGGCCTTGCGCTTCAGCGCGCGCAGGGAGCTTCGGACCTTCATCCCGTTCCTCCGTTCCCGCTGGTTTCCCCGTGCGGGGTCGGGTACCCGCCGGGGCCACCGTCATGCGCGGGAGCCGGGGGCGGCAGGGTGCCATGCCGCCCCCGGGCCCGGTCAGGGGTAGCTGACCACGTTCACCGGGACGGTGTTCGTGCCCTGGGCCGTGCCACCGGTGTCGTTGATGACGTGGGTGATCGACCCGTTGCCACCCAGCGAGACGGTGAGCAGGCTGTGGAACCGCACGCCGGCCCTGGTCGGCGCCTCGAAGCCGTGGTACGCCGCGATGGTCGGGTCGACGCTGAAGTAGCAGTAGCTGCCCATCCCCCAACCCTCGAACGAGCTGACCCCGTCGGCCACCTTGACGGCGGCGTAGCCGACCCGCGAGCCGTTCATCCAGGCCGACGCGCTCGGCGGATCGTACGGCAACTCGTTCTGGAAGAAGATCGTCCGCCCGTTGTTGCCGTTCCAGATCACCTCGTACTTCTGATAGTGCTCGACGAACAGCCCGAGCGCTGTCACGTTGTTGCCGTTGACGATCAAGCCCGTGTCGGCGGTGTTCACGGTCCAGCCGACGCCGCTGCCGTGGTCGGCACGCCAGGCCCAGATGTGGTCGATCAACGCGTCGTTCTGGTTGACCACCAGGCTCGTGGTGGCCTTGCCCGCGCCGGCGCCGCCGATGCGGAAGAAGACGTCCTGGATCGAGGTCGGGTTGGCGGCGTGGCTCGCGGTCGCGCCGGCCGGGCTGACCTGGAGCAGCACCGGCGAGTTGACCGGGCCGGCGTCGAAGAGCAGCCCGGCCAGCCGGACCCCGTCCACGTCGCCGACGGACATGGCGGTGACCCCGTTCTGCGGGATCAGCGTCGGGTAGCCCACGCCGAGCACCACGGTGCCGGGACGGGTGACCGTGATGGTCTGGCTTACCGGGTAGACCCCGGGGGTGAACAGCAGGTTCAGGCCCTGCGCCAGGGCCGCGTTGATGGTGGCGGCCGAGTCGCCCGGCTTGGCGACGTAGAACTGGCTCAGCGGCACCGAGGTGCCGGGTGTGGCGCCGCCCAGCCAGGACGCGCCGCTGGCGTTGGTCCGGGTCGACGGGACGAAGACCTGGTAGTTGCCGCCGCCGTCCAGGTAGAGGTACGGGATGTCGCGGCTGACCGGGGTCTGCGCCAGGGTCGTGTACGCCGGGTTGGGGAAGCTGGTGGCCGGCGCACCGACCACCCCGGAGTTGGTCATGTTCCACACGGCGTTGAGGTAACCGCCCACGTTGGTGTCCCGCGTGTACCACTGCTGCTGCGAGTACGGCTGGACCACGCCGGTGACCCGGCTGTCCGCGATGTAGCCGCCGCTGGCCCAGCCATAGCCGTTCGGGGCCAGGTTGAGGTCGCCCTGGATGTCCATCCGGCGGAACGGCGCGGCCTGCGAGACCGCCCACCGGGTGAACCCGGCCGACGGGAACACCTGCATGTTCGACGCCGACCGCCAGAAGTTCTGGGTGGCGTTGCCGTTGAACCAGCCGGCGTCGACGGTGACGTCACCGTGGATCCGGACGTCACCGGGGTTCCGGCCGAGCCCCATGATCGAGGTGTAGAAGCCGATCTGCGCGTTGATGCCCGAGTAGTCCCCCGGCTTGAACATCAGGGCGTACCGCTGGGTGCCGAACTGGTTCGACTCCTGGGTGCGGAAGACCGAGTCGAGCTGGCTCTGGATGCTCGCGCTGGACATCGACGGGTCGAAGGTGATGACGTTCGGCCCGAGCGAGCCACCGCCCGGGATGGTGCCGCCGCCGGTGGTGTTCACGGTGAGCTCCCAGAGCGAGTATCCCCAGCCGGTGGCGCGGGCGGTGCCGTACATCCTCACGTAACGGCCGGAGCCGCTGACGGTGAGGGTGTCGGTCCCCCCGTCCCCGGTGGTGGTGGCGTACACGGTGGTCCAGGCGGCGCCGTCGGTCGAAGTCTGGATCTGGTACGCCCGACCGTAGGCGGCCTCCCAGCTCAGCACGACCCGGCAGAGGGTACGGACGCTGCCGAGGTCGACCTGGAGCCACTGCGGATCGCTGGCGGCGCTGGCCCAGCGGGTGGTCGCGCTGCCGTCCACCGCCGCGGCGGCGGGGGTGCCGGCGTTCTCGGTCGACGAGGCGGTGGCCGGCCAACCCTGCGCCGCGTTGGTCGCGGTGTCGCAGCCGGCGCCGCCGTCGGTGGCTCCGTAGACCTGGAACTCCCACAGCGAGTAGCCGTAGGCGGTGGCCCGGGCGGTACCGGTCATCCGCACGTAGCGACCGGTGCCGCTGACCGTGAGGTCGTCGGTGCCGCCGTCACCGGCCGCCGTGCTGAAGACGGTGGTCCAGGCGGTGCCGTCGGTCGAGGTCTGGACCTGGTACGCCCGCGCGTACGCGGCCTCCCAGACCAGGGTGACCCGGGAGACGGTGGCGGTGGCGCCCAGGTCGACCTGGATCCACTGGGGATCGCTGAAGGCGCTGGACCACCGGGTGCCGGTGTTGCCGTCGGTGGCGTTGCTGGCCGGGCTGCCGGCGTTCTCCACCGAGGAGGCGGTGGTGGGCCGCCCCTGGGAGAGCAGCGGGTCGGCCGCCCGGACCGGGGACGGCGGGGCCACCAGCGCCACGGTGGCGAGCAGCGCGGCCAGGACCCCGAGCAGTCGGCGCAGCGGCGGGCGGGGTGGGCTGTGGTGCGGCGGGACGGGTGACATGGGCGTCTCCGTGGCGGGGGTGGTGGGGAGCGGAACGACGAACGGGTTACCAACATGTTGCGGTCGCCGTTCCGCTGGACCCTTCCTCCGGACAGGGATGCATGTCAATTCTTCGAAGCCTCGCGCGAGGCTTTTTTCGCGCCTTGTGAAAAGTCCGGAACTAAGCGCGGGGCGGCCGTCGGAAGGGCCCTCCCGACGGCCGCCGCCCAGAGCTCAGGTGACTGTGCAGGGGGTGCCGTTGAGAGTGAAGGAGCTCGGCCGGCCCGTGTTGCCCGTATGGGTGGCCTGGAAGCCGATGCTCACCGAGCCGTTCGGGGCGATGGTGCCGTTGTAGGAGACGTTGCGGGCGGTCACCGCCCCGCTGGCCGGGGCGTACGTGGCGTTCCAGCCGCTGGTGATGCTCTGCCCGCCGGGCAGGGTGAAGGCGAGGGCCCAGCCGTTGACCGCCGTGGCGGCCGTGTTGGTGATCGTCACGGACGCCGTGAGGCCGGTGTTCCACGCGTTCACCCCGTACGCGACCCGGCACCCGCCGGACGGCGGCGGCGTGCTCGGCGGTGGCGTCGTGGGCGGGGGGCTCGTCGGCGGCGGGCTGGTGGGCGGCGGACTGGTCGGCGGCGTCGTGGTGTCCAGCCCGAAGAACCGCACAGCCTGGGCCGCGTCGACCGGCAGGTTGTGCGAGACGCCCTGCATGCTGATCGCCTCGACCGTCGCGGTGCCGCCGGTGCCGCCGTAGCGGGTGCGGGTGTAGCCGGCCTGCGGGCTGTCGGTGTACGCGGGCGTCTGGCTCAACCCGTTCACGTCGGTCCACTGCTTGATCTCTTCGGTGAAGTTCGGGTAGCGCAGGGTCTCGTCGCTGGTCCCGTGCCAGAGCTGCATCCGGGGCCGCCGACCGCTGTACCCCGGGTACGCGTTGCGGACCAGGTCACCCCACTGCTGCGGGGGCTTCACGACCTGGCCGTTGGCGCACTCGCTGTTCCACTCCGAGCCGTTGCTGGTGGCGAAACAGCCGAAGGGCACCCCGGCGAAGGCCGCGCCCGCGCTGAACACGTCCGGGTAGAGCCCGAGCAGCACGTTGGTCATCATGGCGCCGGAGGAGACGCCGGTGGCGAAGATCCGGTTCGGGTCGACGAGGTAACGCTGCCGCACGTGGTCGACCATCGACTTGATGCCGACCGGGTCGCTGCCGCCGTCGCGGCGCAGCGCCTGCGGCGAGGAGACGTCGAAGCACTGGCTGCTGCGGGTCAGCGCGGCGGCCGTGGCGGGGCCGGGAGCGGTGAGCGCCGCGAGGGCGGCCAGCCCGGCGGCGGCCACGGCGGCGCCGAGCAGTCTGAGTCTTCTCCTTCTGGGCAGCATGGCATCTCCTGAGGTGGTGGGGACGCCGCGCAGGGCGGGTGCGCCCGCGGCGTGCTCGCCGGCGAGGCGCCTTCGACGGCGGCCCGGACCCTCGGAGACGAGATAGACGACCGCAAATCGAGCGGTCCGAATCGGAGTCTAGGGCCCGGCCGGATGGCCGACAACAGCTTCCGGAAGTCCTCCCGGGGCGGCCGCCGGTCGGGGTCCGGTCAGGCCGGGAACAGGTCGGCGAGGAAGCGGTCGAGCAGGGCCACCTGCCGGCGTGCCGGAAAGGCGGCCGGGTCGAAGAGTGCCTGGACGACCAGGCCGTGCGCGAAGGCTGCGCAGGTGGCCACCAGGTCGTCGGGGTCGGTGCCCGGTCCGGCCGGCGCCCCGCGGAGCGCGGCATCCACCTGAGCGCGCAGCCGCGCCCGCCACCGGTCGTAGCGGCGGCGCTGATCGGCGGCGAACTCCTCGTCGGCCAGCGCGCCGTCCCAGTAGCTGACCCAGACCCGGCTCATCACCGTCGCCTCGTCGGTCAGCGGGAGCACGTCGAGCAGGGCGGCGCGCAGCGCGGGCCGGCCCTCCCCCGCCGCGGCGTGGCGGTCGCGCGCGTCGGTGTGCCGTTCGGCCACGTCGACGGCGTGCCGCACCAGGGCCCGCTTGTTCGGGAAGTAGTGGGTCAGCAGGCCGGTGGAGACCCCCATCTCGGCGGCGACGGCCCGCAGGGTCAGCCCGCCGAAACCGCGGACGGCCAGCACCCGCCAGACCGCCGCCGAGACGTCGGCGCGGCGGGCGTCGTGGTCACCTCGTGCCGGCACGGGGGCTACAGTACATAACAAACGTTCGGTACGCACTTTGGAGCGACATGTTCTCCCTTCCCCTCACCGACCGGGCCACCCTGCACCCGCTCGCCCCGTGGCAGGCGGCCGAGTTCGCCGACTTCGTCGCGCGCACCCGCACCCACCTCGCGCCCTGGCTGCCCTGGGCGCACACGATCACCGACGCCGACACCGCCCGCGCCTTCCTCCAGCGCTACGCCGACGCCCAGGCCCGCGACGCCGGCTCCATCCACGGCATCCGGCTGGACGGGGAACTGGTCGGCGGCACCCTGTTCCGCACCTTCGACGCCGCCGCCGGGGCCTGCGAGATCGGGGTCTGGCTCGCGCCGGAGGCCGAGGGGCACGGGCTGGTGACCCGGGCCGCCCAGCGGATGATCGACTGGGCGCTCGGCGAGCGCGGCCTGGCCCGGGTGGAATGGCGGACCGTGCCGCACAACGCGCGCAGCCGGGCGGTGGCGCGGCGGCTGGGCATGACCTGGGAGGGCGTGCTGCGTGGCGCGTTTCCGTTCCTCGGCGAGCGGCTCGACATCGAGGTCTGGTCGCTGCTGGCCGCCGAGTGGCTGCCCGCCGGGACGGCGGCCCGCGCCTAGGCCGCCTGGGCGGCGGTGCGGCGGCGCACCTCGGCGAGCATCCCGTCCACCGAGCCGGCCGGGTCGGTGACCGGGAACTGCACCGCCCGCACCACCGCCTCCGGGTCCAGCAGCAGGGTGAGCCGCTTCAACCGGGCCACGCCGCCGGCCCGGAAGGTCGGCAGCAGCAGGCCGGCGGCGAGCCGACCGTCCTCGTCGGACAACAGCGGGAACGGCAACCGGGCGTGCGCGGCGAAGGCGGCGAGCTGGTCCGGGCGCTGGGTGCTCGCCCCCCGCACCTCGGCCCCGGCCGCCCGGAACAGCGGGTGCCGGTCGGCGTACGTCCGCGACTCCAGGGTGCACCCGGCGGCGCCGGGGATCTCGCCCCACCCCGGCGGGAGGGCCGGCGCGCCCGGCGCGAACGCCCCCGGGAAGAAGTAGAGCACGGTCCACCGCCCGGGCACCGCCGGCGGCTCCGCGCCGCCGTCGTGCCGGGGCAGGCTCATCGGGGGTACGCGGCGGGCGACCAGCCGGTGCGCCCGGCGTGCCTCGGCCGAGTCCTCGTCGGCCGTGACGGTCAGCGCGCCGTCGCCCATCACGTGCCGGGTGCCCCAGTCCTGGAGGGCGACCAGCACCGGCAGCAGGGCCTCCCCCTTTCCGGTGAGCAGGTAGTCGTGGCGCGGCGGGTGCGCCGAGTAGGGGTCGCGGCGCAGCACGCCGTGCGCGACCAGCCCGCCGAGCCGCTCGGTGAGGGCCCGCCGGCTGACGCCCAGCTCGCGCTGCAGCCCGTCGAACCGGGTGACGCCGCCGGCGATCTCGCGCACGATCAGCACGGTCCACCAGTCGCCCAGCACACCGAGCGCCTGCGCGATGCCGCAGTCGGCATCGCCGAGGTCCGCCCGTCTCACATCCCACCTCCCACTCGATCCGCAGCCCCGAATATAGTCCGTTTCAGATTGGAACTCACTGGCTCGGATCGGGGGTTGACGGCATGTCCGTCGAGCAGGGGGCCGGGGTGTTCTGGCGCTGGTGGACCGCCGGCACCACCAGTTCGGTGGGGTCGGCGGTCGGTGCGATCGCGTTGCCGCTCACCGCGCTGACCGTGCTGGACGCGTCCGCGTTCGAGATGGGCCTGGTGGCCGCCGCGAGCTATGTCGCCTGGCTGGTGATCGGGCTGCCGGCCGGCGTCATCGTCCAACGGCTGCCGCTGCGCGGGGCGCAGGTCGGCGCCGACCTGGCCCGGGCCGCCGCGGTGGCCTCGGTGCCGCTCGCCTGGTGGTGGGGGCGGCTCACCGTGGCCCAGCTGGTGATCGTGGCGCTGGTGGTCGGCTTCGCCAACGTGCTGTTCGACGTCGCCAACGCCACCTTCCTGCCGGCCATCGTCGGCCGCGACCAACTGCACACCCGCAACAGCCTCACCTCGGCCACCCACGCCGCCACCCAGCTCAGCGGCCCGTCCCTGGGCGGCCTCGCGGTGCAGGCCCTCGGCGCGGTGCCGGCCGTGCTGGTCGACACGGTCAGCTACCTGGTCTCCGCGGCGCTGCTCGGGTCGCTGCCCGCCCGCCGGGTCGACGCCCCGGACCGCTGGCCCCCGGTCCGCGCCATGATCGGCGAGGGCTGGCGGTACGTCACCCGCCACCCGGTGATGGGCCCGACCATGTGGACGGCCACCGCGGTCAACTTCGTCTGCGGGGCGCAGCTCGCCGTCTACCCCCTCTACCTGGTTCGCGAGCTGCACGCCCCGGCCGCCCTGGTCGGCGTGCTGCTCGCGGTCGAGGGGGTCGGCTCGCTGGTCGGCGCGACCCTGACCCCGTGGATCACCCGACGGTGGGGCACCGCCCGGTCGCTGCTGGTCGCCTGCGTGGTGGCCGTCGGCGGCGCGTTCCTGGTGCCGCTGGGCGCCGGCTGGCCGGCGTACCTCGCCTTCGCCGCCGGCAACGTGGTCTTCGCCGGTGGCGTGGTGGTGCTCAGCGTGACCACCCGCACCTACCGGCAGACCGCCAGCCCACCCGACCTGCTCTCCCGAGTGATGGCCACGGTCCGCTTCGTCTCCTGGGGCGCCATCCCGGTGGGCGGGCTGCTCGCCGGTGCGCTCGCCGGCGCCGTCGGAGGCCGGGTCACCCTGTTCTGCTTCGCCGCGGCCACCGTGCTGGCTCCCCTGGCCCTGCTGGTGTCCCCGGTGCGCCACCTGCGCGAGCTGACCGACCTGCGGGTCGACGAGCCGGCCGACCGGGAAAGCGTCGCCGCCCGCTGAGCCCGGCTAGCCGGCCTCCGCCGCACCCCAGTCCCACAGCGCCCGGAGAACCGGCAGCAGGTCCCGGCCACGCTCGGTGAGCGTGTAGGTCACCCGGGGCGGCCAGGACGGGGTTCGGTGGCGAGCGACCACACCGGCCGCGGCCAGCTGGACCAGGCGATCGGTCAGCACCTTGTCCGACAGGGTCGGCAGCGCGTGGGCGAGGTCGCTGAACGAGTGCGGACCCCGGGCGACCGCGCCGATCACCAGGGCGGTCCAGCGGCCGCGCAGCGCGGCCAGGGTGACCTCCACCGGACACGACGGATCGGGGCGGGCGTCCCTGCCGGAGCAGAGCCGGCGCAGGTCCACCCCGTCGTGGCCAACCGTTTGGTGAGTCACGAGACCGCCTCCTAGCGTTCGGCACGGCCGTTCGTCGCCAGCTCAGGGGGAACCATGCGCATCCACCATCTCAACTGCGGCTCCATGCGGGAGGTCGCCCCGCCGTCCGATCCGGACGGCACGCTCCGGCCGATGCCCGCAGTCTGCCACTGCCTGCTCGTCGAGACCGACTCCGCGGGCCTGGTGCTCGTCGAGACCGGTTACGGCACGCTCGACGTCCAGGACCCGCAGGGGCGGCTCGGCCCCGACTTCCTCGCCTGGGCCCAGCCCGTCCTCGACCCGGAGGAGACCGCCGTCCGCCAGCTCCAGCGGCTCGGGTACGACCCGACCGACGTACGCCACGTCGTGGTGACCCACCTGCACCGGGACCACACCGGCGGGCTGGCCGACTTCCCGCACGCGCGGGTGCACCTGCACGAGGCCGAACACCGCGCCGCCACGGTCACCGGCCACGACCGCTACCTGCCGGCGCACTGGGCGCACGACCCGAGCTGGGTCACCTACTCCAGCGACGACGGAGAGCGCTGGCTGGGATTCGACGGGGTCCAGCAGCTCGACGGCCTGCCGCCGGAGATCCTGCTGGTGCCGCTGGCCGGGCACACCCCGGGACACGTCGCCGTGGCGGTGCGACGCCCCACCGGCGCCGGCTCGGCGTGGCTGGTCCACGCCGGCGACGCCTACTTCTACCACGGGGAGGTCCAGCCGGGGCTGCCGCCGACCCCGTCGGCGTTCGACGCCCTGCAGGCGTCCGTCGAGACGGACCGTCCGCTGCGGCTGCGCAACGTGGGACGGCTCCAGGCCCTCCTCGCCGGGCAGCCGGACCAGGTCGACGTCGTCTCCGCGCACGACCCGTGGGAGTTCGCGCGGCACCGGCAGGAGGCTCCGGCGAGCCGCGCCTGACGCCGGCGGCCGGCGGACCCGGCGCGCGTCCGCCGCCGGCGGGACCGTCGGCGCTCAGTCCGGCAGGACGGCCGCGGCGACCCGCCGGGCCCGCTCCGGGCGGGTGAGCACGTCGACGTTGTCGAGGTACTGATCCACCGCGCCGACCGGCGGGCGGGCGCGCAGCGCCGGGTCCGTGATCGCGGCGCGCAGCGCGGCGGTGAACCGCTCGGCGTGCAGGACCAGGAACGGCCGGTCGTGGAACGGCCGGGCGGCCGGGTCGACCGGCGCGGCCAGCCCGGTGTCGTTGGTCCAGGCCGCCACCGTCTCCAGCGCGCGGACCAGCCCGGCCTGCCGCCGGGACCACCCGTCCGCTCCGAGGGCGACGGTCAGCGCGTCCACCACCGGCCCCGCCGACGGCAGCGCCGCGAAGACCGTGCCGAGCCATTTCGCGTACGGGGGCCAGCGGCGGTGCAGCAGCAGGCCGAGGCGCATCAGGTCGCGGGCCAGCCCGGCGGTCACCACCCGGCTGCCCAGCTCGTCGCCGACCTCGGCGCAGCGGCCGGCCAGGTGCTCGGCCTGCCCGACCCGCTGCCACCCGGCCGCCAGCACGTGCCGCCAGACGTCGTCCGGATACCACGCCAGGCGGGCACGCACCGCGGTGAGCGCCCCGCCCAGCCCGTCGTGGAACACCGCCCCGCCGGTCAGCTCGGCGAGCCGCTGGGTGGGCGCGGCCAGCCAGTCCGCCACCGTCATCCCGGCCTGCGGGTCCCCGCCCAGCCGGTCGCGCAGCCACGCCCCCAGCTCGTCGACGCTCACCCCGAGCCGCTCGCCGTCGGCCCGGGCCACGCCGAGCCGGACCGTCGGGCCGCCGGTGAACCGGGTCGGCCAGCCGAGGAACTCGGTCGGCAGCTCCGCGTCGAGGACCGCCCGCACCGACGCCACCTCGGCCGCGGCGTCGACGAAGAGCTGGGTGCGCGGCCCCCAGTCGTGGTCGGTCGACCGGGGCGTGTCCAGGCCGAGCAGCTCGGAGCCGCCGTCGAGCAGCCCGGCCGCGTAGCGCAGGCGGGGCAGCCGGCGGGCCAGCAGCGGGGCGACCACCTCGTCGTGAAACCGGTGGGCCAGGGTCAGCCCGGGTACGAACGTCACCCCGCCAGTCTGCGCACCCGACGCCGGCCGCGCCGCCCGGTTTCGGCCTCCGGGGCGGGTCAGCGGAGCCGGTGGCGGTCCGCCCACGCCGAGATGGCGGCGGCGATCTCGGCGGGGCGGTCCTCCGGGGCGTGGTGCCCGGCCGGCCCGCAGGCGACCGTCTCCAGGGCCGCCATGTTCCGCGCGCACCAGTCGGCCAGCTCCGGGGTGATCAGCAGGGTCGGTGAGCCCTCGAAGGTCAGCAGCAGCTTGGGCACCTGATCGCTGGCGGCCAGCCACCGGTCGTACGCCTCGATCCGGGCGACCAGCTCCGCCGGCTCGCCGCCGAGCGGCATCTGACGTGCCCAGGCCAGCAGCGGCCGACGGCTCTCCCGGGTCGGGTACGGCGCCAGGTAGGTCTTCAGGTCCTCCTCGCCGACCGGCTGGAGCACCCCGCCGGTGAACGCCTGCCGGACCAACAGGTCCTGGTCGAGCACGAGCTGCTCGCCCACGCCCGGCGTGCGGATCGCCTCGGAGCGGGCCCGGGCCTGCGGCGAGAGGTCGCTCCACGCCATCGGCTTGACCATGGTCTCCAGCAACGCCACGCCCCGCACCCGCTCGGGGTGCCGGGCCGCCCGGTCGAGGGCGAGCGCGCCGCCCCAGTCGTGGCCGACCAGGACCACCCGGTCCAGGTCGAGGGCGTCGAACCAGGCGTCGAGATAGCGGGCGTGGTCGGCGAAGAGGTACGGGGAGTCGGGCTTGCCCGAGCGGCCCATGCCGATGAGGTCGGGCGCGAGCAGCCGGCCCGCGCCGATCTCAGGCAGCACGTGGCGCCAGGTGTGCGACGAGCCGGGGTTGCCGTGCAGGAAGACGAACGCCGGCCCGGCGCCGGTCTCCTCGTGGTGGATGGTCGAGTCGAGCACCTGCGTCTCGGGCATCTCCCGGCACTCCTTCGTCAGTCGGGTGGGTCGAGCGGGGTGTCCAGCAGCGTGGTCAGGTCGCGGACGAACCCCGCCGTACGCGGGTCGTCCCGGCCGCCGAGCGGGGCGAGCAGCTGACCGAGCAGTGCCTGGACGGTGTCGATCGCCGGGCGGACCACCTCGCGACCCCGGTCGGTCAGGGTGAGCCGGACCGCGCGGGTGTCGGCCGCGTCGCGCTCGCGCCGGACCAGCCCGTCGGCCTCCAGGGCCCGGGCCAGCTTCGACACGTAGAGCGGCTCCAGGCCGGTGTGGTCGGCCAGCTCGCGCTGGCTCGGGTGCAGGCCGGCGCGGCGCATCCCGTGCAGCGAGGAGAGCAGCACGTACTGCGCGTGGGTGAGGCCGAGCGGGGCGAGCGCCCGGTCGACCGCCACCCGCCAGCGCATCGCCAGCCGCCAGACCAGGTGGCCGGGGCTGGGACCGATCGGCGTTCCGTCCATGCTCGAAACAGTACATGTACATGATGTACATGGATGGTGTTTTGCCGTCGCGTCCCCCACCTCGTCGGTGGGCTGTGCCAGGCTGTCGCCGTGGCACACCGATCCCCGATCCTGCTGATCGACTCCCCGAGCCTCTACTTCCGCGCCTACTTCGGCATCCCCGAGTCCGCGGCGAAGACGGACGACGGCCAGCCGGTCAACGCCGTCCGTGGCTTCCTCGACATGCTGGCCCAGCTGGTCCGCACCCGTCGGCCCGACCGGATGGTCTGCGCGCTCGACCACGACTGGCGACCGGCGTGGCGGGTGGAGCTGCTGCCGTCGTACAAGGCGCACCGGGTGGCGCCGGAGGGCGGCGAGGTGGTGCCGGACACCCTCTCCCCGCAGGTGCCGATGATCCTGGAGGTGCTCGACGCGCTCGGCATCACCGCGGTCGGCGCCACCGGCTACGAGGCCGACGACGTGCTCGGCACCCTCTCGGTGACCCAGCCCGGCCCGGCGGAGGTGGTCTCCGGCGACCGTGACCTGTTCCAGCTCGTCGACGACGACCGCCAGGTGCGGCTGCTCTACGTCGGGCGCGGCGTGGCCAAGCTCGACGACTGCGACGACGCCGCGGTCCGCGCCCGCTACGGCGTCCCCGCCGACCGCTACGCCGACTTCGCCGCGCTGCGCGGCGACCCGAGCGACGGCCTGCCCGGCGTGCCCGGGGTGGGCGAGAAGACCGCGGCCCGCCTGATCGAGCGCTACGACGGCCTGCCCGGCATCCTCGCCGCGCTGGACGACCCGGGCTCCGGCTTCGCCCCCGGGCTGCGCACCAAGCTCAACGCCGCGCGGGACTACCTGGCCGTCGCGCCGAAGGTGGTCCGGGTCGCCCTCGACGTACCGCTGCCGAAGCTGGCCACCGCGTTGCCGACGGCGCCGGCGGACCCGGACCGGTTGCTGGACCTGGCGCAGCGGTGGAACCTGGCCGGCTCGTGCCGGCGCCTCGTGGACGCGCTCGCGATGCCCCGGTCCTGACGGCCCGCCCGGGCCAGGTCGGGCCCGGCCGGATCAGGCGGCGGCGTGGTAGGCCAGGACCCCCCGGTTGACCGCCGCGATCGCCTGCCGGGCGGTGGAACGCAGCTCGGTGGAGGCGCCACCGGAGTCGGCGAGCTGGCCGAGCAGGTCGACCACCTGGCGGCTCCAGCGGACGAAGTCGCCGGCCGGCATCTCGCCGTCGATCTGGTGGCCGCTGGCGAGCACCTTGGCGAGGGCCTCGCCGCGCGCCCAGCGGTAGATCGGCCAGGCGAAGCCGAGGTCCGGCTCGCGGGTGACCGCCAGGCCGCGGGAGGCCTCGTCCGCCTCGATGTCGCCCCACAGCTTCAGCGTCTCGTCGACCGCGTCGACGACCGCGCCGCGCGGCATGGACGCCCGCTCGTCGACGTCGCGGCGCGCCTCGAAGACCACCACCGAGACGGCGGCGGCCAGCTCGGCCGGGGAGAGCCCGTCCCACACCTTGCGGCGCAGGCACTCGGCCACCAGGAGGTCGGCCTCGGTCCAGATCCGGCCGAGCATCCGGCCGGCGTCGGTGACCTCGCCGTCGGCGGAGAGGTAGCCGCGCGCGGTGAGCAGCGCGACGATCCGGTCGAAGGTGCGCGCCAGCGAACCGGTGCGCCCGGCCACCCGCTGGCGCAGCTCCTCGGTGTCGCGCTCCAGGCGGCGCCGCCGCTCGGCCCAGCGAGCGTGTTCCTCGCGGTCGGGGCAGGCGTGGCAGGGGTGCCGGCGCAGCTCGGTGCGGAGCTGGCTGAGCTGGTGGTCCTCGCCGACCGTCTGCCGGGACCGCCCGCCCCGCCGGCCGCCGTGCCGGTCCAGCCCGGTGCCGCTGACCTCGGCGGCCAGGTCGCGTCGGGCCGCCGGCGAGCGGGGGTTGAAGTGCTTGGGCACCCGGATCCGGGCGAGCACCTCCGCCGGGGTGGTGAAGTCGCCCGGGCTGACCCGCCCGGCCCACCGGTCCTGCGTCAGCACCAGCGGGCGGGGCTCGCCGAAACCGCCGGTGGCCGGATCGAGCACCACCGCCAGCCCGGCCCGCCGGCCGGAGGGCACCCGGATCACGTCGCCCACCCGCAGCCGCTCCAGCGAGGCGACGGCCGCCGCCTTCCGCTGGGTCTGGCCCTGCCGGGCCATGGCGCGCTCCCGGTCGGCGATGGCCACCCGCAGGGCGAAGTATTCGTCGAAGTCGCCCTGGTGGCAGGATGCCTCGGCGCCGTACGCCTCGATGGTCTCGGTGTTGCGCTGCACCTGCCGGGCCAGGCCGACCACCGACCGGTCGGCCTGGAACTGCGCGAAGGACGACTCCAGCAGGGCCCGGGCCGGCTCCGCGCCGACGGTGCCGACCAGGTTGACGGCCATGTTGTAGGAGGGCCGGAAGCTGGACCGCAGCGGGTAGGTGCGGGTGGAGGCGAGGCCGGCGACGTGGCGGGGGTCGGTCTCCGGCGACCAGACCACCACGGCGTGCCCCTCGACGTCGATGCCGCGCCGGCCGGCCCGTCCGGTGAGCTGCGTGTATTCGCCCGGGGTGAGGTCGACGTGCGCCTCGCCGTTGAACTTGACCAGGCGCTCCAGCACCACGCAGCGGGCCGGCATGTTGATGCCCAGGGCGAGGGTCTCGGTGGCGAAGACGGCCTTGACCAGGCCGCGCACGAACAGCTCCTCGACGACCTCCTTGAACGCGGGCAGCATGCCGGCGTGGTGGGAGGCGAGCCCCCGCTCCAGCCCGTCGAGCCACTCCCAGTAGCCCAGCACGGTCAGGTCCTCGCCCGGGATGGCGGTGATCCGCGACTCGACCACCTGGCGGATCTCGGTGCGCTCCTCGGGCGAGGTGAGCCGCAGCCCGGCGGCGAGGCACTGCTGCACGGCGGCCTGGCAGCCGGCCCGGCTGAAGATGAACAGGATCGCCGGGAGCAGGTTCTCCCGGTCCAGCCGCTCGACGATGTCGGGGCGCATCGGGCCGCGCCAGCGGGGTCCGCGCCGGCCCGCGCCGGGGCCGGCGCTGCGCCCCTCCCCCAGCTCCAGCCGGCGCACGGTGTCCCGGGTGTAGCGCAGCAGCTCGGGGTGGACGTCGTGCTTGCGGGCCGCGTCGGCGTCGTGGAACAGGTCGAACATCCGCCTGCCGACCAGCATGTGCTGCCAGAGCGGCACCGGGCGGTGCTCGCTGACCACCACGGCGGTCTCCCCGCGCACGGTGACCAGCCAGTCGGCGAACTCCTCGGCGTTGGAGACGGTGGCGGAGAGCGAGACCAGGGTGACCGAGGCGGGCAGGTGGATGATCACCTCTTCCCAGACGCCGCCGCGGAACCGGTCGGCGAGGTAGTGCACCTCGTCCATCACCACGTAGGCCAGGCCCTCCAGGGTGGCCGAGCCGGCGTAGAGCATGTTGCGCAGCACCTCGGTGGTCATCACCACCACGGGCGCGTCGCCGTTGATCGCGTTGTCGCCGGTGAGCAGGCCGACCTGCTCGGCGCCGTAGCGGTCGACCAGGTCGTGGTACTTCTGGTTCGAGAGCGCCTTGATCGGCGTGGTGTAGAAGCACTTGCGCCGGATGGTCGGACCCCCGCCGCCGTCGGCCGCCGCCGGCTTCCCGGGCGTGCCGCGCAGTGCCAGGTGTACGGCGAACTCGCCCACCACGGTCTTGCCGGCGCCGGTCGGCGCGCACACCAGCACGCCGCTTCCCCGTTCCAGGGCCTCGCACGCCTCCCGCTGGAAGTCGTCCAGGTCGAACCCCAGATCGAGAGCGAATTCGTCCAGGGCCGGGAAGGCGGAGGCCTGCGCGGCCCGGCGGCGCGCCGCGGCGTACCGCTCGGCGGGGCTCGACATGTCCCCAAGATTAATCGCTGGGGACGACGACCACCGGCCAAGGCCGTCCGGCAGGTGGGTCGGAGCGGGTCGGTAGGGTGCACGACGTGCCGGATCATGCCGAACCGCCCCGAGTCTCGAGCGGCGCGGACGACGCCGTCCGCCCGAGCCCGTCCCGTCGCCCCGTCGAGGCGGTGCTCTTCGACTTCCACGGCACCCTCGCGCAGGTGGAGGAGCCCCGCGAGTGGGTGCTCGCCGCCGCGGCGGCCTGCGGGGTCGAGCTGGAGCGGGTGCGGGCCACCGCGCTGGCCGACCGGCTGCTCACCGCCGGCCGCGCCGGCGGACCGCAGCCGGCCCGGGTGCCGCCCCGGCTGGCCGAGCTCTGGGCCGACCGGGATCTCTACCCGCACGCCCACCGGGGCGCCTACACCGGGCTGGCCGAGACGGTCGAGGCCGGCATCGACGGGTTCGCCGACGCGCTCTACGAGCGGGTGCTGATCCCCGAGGGCTGGGTGCCGTACCCGGACACCGAGCCGGTGCTGCTCGCGCTCCGGGAGGCCGGCGTGAAGGTGGCGCTGGTCAGCAACATCGGCTTCGACCTCCGGCCGCTGTTCGCCGCGTGGAAGCTGGACGGGCTGATCGACGCCTGGGCCCTGTCGTACGAGGTGGGACGCTGCAAGCCGGACCCGGGGATCTTCCTGCGGGCCTGCGGGATGCTCGGCGTCGACCCGGAGCGGGCGCTCATGGTGGGCGACAGCCCCGCCGACGCGGGGGCCGTGGCGGCGGGCTGCGAGGTGCTGGTGCTGCCCGGCGCCGACCCCGGCCGACCGAACGGCCTGGGCGCCGTGCTCGACCTCGCGCTTCGGAACTGACCGCACCGCTCGCGTCGGATGCCGCGTGCCGGGCGGTCGGCCGCCCGGCGGCGCCGGAGCTGACCAGCGGCGCTAGCGTAACGGCATGACGGCCGACCGCTCCTTTCGTGCCCGGGTCACCGGACGACTCTCCGGCGGCCGGCTCGGCGCGGTCGGGTTGGTGCTCGGCGGGGCGCTGTCGGTGCAGTTCGGCTCGGCCGTGGCCGCGCTGCTGTTTCCGCGTACCGGGGTGGCCGGGGCGGTCACCCTGCGGCTGACCATCGGCGCGCTGCTGATGCTGGCCGTGTGCCGCCCCCGGCTGCGCGGGCACGCCCGGGGCGACTGGGCGGCCGTGCTCGCCTTCGGGCTGGCCCTGGCCGGCATGAACTCGATCTTCTACCAGGCGATCGAGCGGATCCCGCTGGGACCGGCGGTGACTTTGGAGGTGCTCGGCCCGCTGGCGCTGTCCGTGGTCACCGCCCGGCGGCTGGCCGCCTGGTGCTGGGCCGGGCTGGCGCTGGCCGGGGTGGCCCTGCTCGGGCAGGGCGGGTTCGACCGGCTGGACCCGGTCGGCGCCGCGCTGGCGCTGGTCGCGGGCGCGCTGTGGGCGGCGTACATCGTCTGCTCGGCCCGGGTCGGTGGGCGGTTCCCCCGGGCCGACGGGCTGGCGCTCGCGCTCGCGGTCGCCGCGCTGGTCACCCTCCCGATCGGGCTGGTGGGCTCGGGCGGCCGGCTCTGGCACCCGGCGGTGCTCGGGCTCGGCACCGGGCTGGCCCTGCTCGCCTCGGTGCTCCCGTACACCCTGGAGCTGCTGGCGCTGCGGCGGCTGCCCACGGCGACCTTCGCCGTGCTGATGAGCCTCGGGCCGGCCATCGCCGCGCTGGCCGGGTGGCTGGTGCTCGACCAGGCGCTGCACCCGGTGGAGGTGCTCGCCATCGGCCTGGTGATCGCCGCGAGCATCGGCGCGGTACGCGCCGGCGCCCCGGCAACCGCGCCGCCGCCCGACGTGGCGGGCGCCGAGGGCGGCGCGCTGGTCAGCGCAGCAGCCGCACCGCCGCCGGCACCGCGCTGACCCGCACCGGGAGGTCGAAGGCCCGCTCCCCGTCGGCGTACGTCGTGATGCCCTCGGCGTCCAGCTCGACGGTCCGGGCCCGGTAGCTGCGGACCAGCGGGTGCGTGACGTGGGTGCCCTGGTAGATCCGGGGCTTGACCCGCATCAGCGTTCGCCGGTCGAAGCGACCGCCCACCACGACGTCCAGCAGGCCGTCGTTCGGATCCGCGTCGGGGCAGATCCGCATGCCGCCGCCGTAGCTGGCCGTGTTGCCGACCGCCACCAGCACGGCGTCCACCTCGTGCTCGGCGCCGTCGAGGCGCAGCCGGTAGCGGCGCGGCCGCAGCCGGGCCAGCTCGACCAGGATGGCCAGGTCGTAGCGGCGCGGGCCGCGCGGCCAGCGCATCCGGTTGGCCCGCTCGTTGACGATCGCGTCGAAGCCGGCGGCAAGCACGGCGCCGTACCACCGGTCGCCGCCGCCGGGGGTGGTCAGCCGGGCCAGGTCGACGGGGCGGGTGCGGCCGGCGCGCAGCGCGTCGGCGATCACCTCCACCGCGGCGAGAGGGTCGGCCGGGAAGCCGGTGTCGACGGCGAAGTCGTTGCCGGTGCCGGCGGGCACCGGGCCGAACGGCACCGTCGTGCCGCCGACCGCCTGCAACGCCCGGTGCACCGTGCCGTCCCCGCCGACGGCGACCAGCGCCCCGGCGCCGTCCGCGACCGCCGCGTGGCACGCCGCCTCCGCCTCCTCCGGGGTACGCGCCCGCAGCAGCTCGACCGGCCGGCCGGCGCCGCCCAGCCGCTCCAGCAGCTGGGGCAGCAGGCCACGGTGCCGTCCCCGGCCGGCCGTCGGGTTGGCGAGCACGGCCACCGGGCCGGGCGGGACAAGATCGTGCGCGGTCACGGCGAGCACGGTACGACACGAGCCACCCCGCTCACCAGGGGAGACACCCCTGTTCGCGATCGACGGGGCGGCGGCGCGGGTGAGCGCCCGGCATACTCCCCGTGATGCGCACCCGAACCCTGCTCGCCGTCGCCGCCCCGATCGCGCTCGCCCCGCTCCTGCTGGCCGCCGGGCTCTGGTGGGCGCAGCGCCCGGTCGAGCCGGCCTGGCACGACAGCGCGGTGGCCGACGCGACCAAGACCGTCGACCGGGTCCAGGCACGCTTCGAGCGCGACCACCTCTACCGGGCAACGGATTACGCGCACACCGCCGCGCAGGAGCCCGCGGTGGCCGTGCTCCAGGTCCAGGGCGAGACGCACTGGCAGACCGGGGTCACGCTGGTCCTCCGGGTCACCGGGCACGGCCAGGGGGTCAACGGCAACGGCACGGTGGTCGAGGGGGACGAGGAGGTCTGCTTCCGGTTTCGGCTGGGCCCCGAGCGGGACAGCCGCGACGACGGCATCGACTGCCCGGCGGGCGACCCGCTGCCGATCCGGCCGGACCCCTCGCTGAGCGGCGTGGACGCCCGCCTGAAGCGGGCCCTCGGGGCCGCCGGCCCGGACGAGGCCGCCGTCCGCGCCGCGGTGGACGCCCTCGGGCTGGATCCCGCCGTGCAGCGGGAGGTCGCCGCCGCCGGCGGCACCGTCGCGGTGGCCCTGCGCGCCGCCCAGTACGACTGCCTGCTGGCCCGGGTCACCGCACAGGGCGTCGAGACGTGGCGGCCGTCGCACACCCAGCTCGCCCCCGGGGAGCTGCGCTGCTCGACCGGGCTGGCGTTGAGCAGCCAGTTCGGCCACTACCAGCGCTGACGCCCCCGCGGGAGGCGCGCCGGTCAGAAGGTGATGCGCACCTTCAGCGCGGTCCGCTCGTCCATCGCCCGGTAGCCGTCCGGCACCCCGTCGAGGGTCACCGACCGGTCGAAGACCGGAGACGGGTCGATGGCGCCGTCCAGCACGTCGGCCAGCAGCTCCGGGATGTACGCACGGGCCGGCGCGACGCCGCCGGCGAGGGTCACGTTGCGGTCGAACATCTGCCGGATGTCCACCCCGGCGCTGCCGCCGTGCGGCACGCCGACGTAGCCGACCGCACCGCCGTCACGGGCGATGGAGATCGCGGTCCGCATCGACTCTTCGGTGCCGACCGCCTCCAACACGGCGTGGGCGCCCTGCCCCTTGGTCAGCTCCCGCACCGCCGCGATCGCCTCCTCACCCCGCTGGGCGACCACGTCGGTGGCCCCGAAGGCGCGGGCGATGTCGGTGCGGGCGGCGTGTCGGCCCAGCGCGATGATCTGCTCCGCGCCGAGCCGCTTCGCGGCGAGCACCCCGCAGAGCCCGACCGCGCCGTCACCCACCACGGCGACGGTGGCGCCGGGGCGGACCCGGGCGGCGAGCGCCGCGTGGTGCCCGGTGGCCAGCACGTCGGAGAGCGCCAGCAGCGCGGTGAGCAGCCGCTGGTCGCCGGCCGCCTCGGCGGGCAGCTTCACCAGGGTGCCGTCGGCGTGCGGCACCCGGACGGCCTCGCCCTGGCCGCCGTCGGAGCCGACGGAACCCCAGAAACCGCCGTGCGGGCAGGAGGTGTGCAGCCCCTCGCGGCAGAAGTCGCAGGTCCCGTCGGACCAGACGAACGGCGCCACCACCAAGTCGCCGACCCGCACCGAGCCGACCTCGGCGCCGACGGCCTCCACCACGCCGAGGAACTCGTGCCCGATGCGCTGCCCCGGCTGCCGCTGGACCACCCCCCGGTACGCCCACAGGTCGCTGCCACAGATGCAGGCCAGCACGGTGCGGACGACGGCGTCGGTGGGGTTGCGGACGGCGGCGTCCGGCACCTCCTCGACCCGGATGTCGTTCGGGCCGTGAATCACGGTGGCGCGCATGGGCGGGGGTCCTCCCGGTGAGCGGAGCGGTGCCGAGCCGGTGCGGCCGGCGGCGGGGCC
Organism: Micromonospora sp. NPDC005299; assembly: GCF_042872345.1. Lineage (NCBI taxonomy): Bacteria > Bacillati > Actinomycetota > Actinomycetes > Micromonosporales > Micromonosporaceae > Micromonospora > Micromonospora sp. NPDC005299. Next base: position 47,176 of record NZ_JBIAKG010000013.1, on the reverse strand, counting down.
GGCGGCCCCGGGCGAACACTAGACCGCCCGGGAGACGCCGCGAACCCGTTCCGCCAGCCGCGTGGCGGGGCTCACCGGTCAGCGCACCACGAGCCGCCTGGTCACGGCGGCGGCGCCGTCGCCCTTGACCTTCAGCGTCCAGGTGCCGACGCCGCCGAACGTCACGACCACCTGCGCCGTGCCGTTCGGCTCCGCCTTGACCTGGGCGGCCCGCTTGCCGTCCGGCTTGAGCACGTCCAGCGTGCGGGCGCCGGTGGTCTTGTTGGTCACCCGGAACTGGATCTTCTCGCCGGGCTCGGCGAGCAGCCCGTCGGCGCCGGTGATCGCGGCCGCTGTCAGCTCGACGGCGACCTCCCGGTCGTACGCCGTCTCGGCCGCGGCGCTGGCCACGGTGCCGTCGTCGGAGACGGTGATCCGGCTTCGCACGCCGTCGCCCTGCCGGCCGGGCTTGCAGGCGACCTCGTACGAGCCGGTGGCGAGGGTGGCGCGCAGGTCCCCGGTCTTCCCCGGCGCGACGTCCGCCGCCTCAGCGACCACCTTGGTGAACCCGTCCCCCTCACGGCCGTACAGGTAGACCCCGGTGGCCTGCTGCCCCCGGTTGGTCACCGCGAAGGTGACCGCGCCCGGATTGAAGAGGGTGGTGGCGACCTCGCAACTGGTGTCGGTGGCGGTCACCGGGACCTCGACACCCGTGGGGGCGGGGTCGTCGTCACCGCAGGCGGTGAGGGCGGCGGTGGCGCAAATCGCGGCCACGACGGCGGCGGTACGGCTCTTCATCGGCTCTCCGGGGCGGAGGTCAGCGTGCTGACCAGGACGGACGCCGACAACCACCCCGGCACACCGCCCGGGGGGACTTCGGCGGAGTCAGGAGAGTCTAAGCGGGCCGGCCGTCCTGGCAAGGGGACAGGTTGGCCCGACCTCGGCCACCCGCTGAGGCGGGTCAGCGGCCGAGGTGCGCCAGCCCGCTGCCGATCACGTCCCGCCGCCCCCACCGACCCGGCACGTCGAGCATTTCCACCCGGCCGAACCGGGCCGGCACCCGCGGCGTCATCAGCAGGTGCTCGCCGGCCGCCTCCAGTCCGAGCAGGGCACGCAGCAGCAGGAACGGGGCGGCCGTCGCCATCGCCTGCGGGTTGTTCGCGGTCGGAAAGTTCACCGGATACTCGGTCAGCTCGCGGGGATAGCCGGCGAACGCCTCGGGCAGCCGGCCGTGGAAGTACCGGGAGACGTCCACCATGGCCTCGGCGATCCGCCCCGCCTCCTCGGCGAAGCCGTACCGGCGCAGCCCCCAGGTGATCAGTGCGTTGTCGAACGGCCACACCGAACCGACGTGGTAGCCGAGCGGGTTGTACCGTTCCTGCTCCGTGGCCAGGCTGCGGATGCCCCAGCCGGAGAAGAGCCGGGGCCCGACCAGGTGGGCGGCCACCTGCGCCGCCCGCTCCGGCGGCACGATGCCGCTCCACAGCAGATGGCCCATGTTGGACGCCAGCGCGTCGACCTGCCCGCCGTCGCCGTCCAGGGCTAGCGCGTAGTAGCCCCGGTCGGCGATCCAGAAGTCCCGGTCGAAGCGTTCCCGCAGCGCCGCGGCCTCCCGCTCCAACCGGTCGGCGTACGCCGGGTCGCCCCAGAACTCCCGGGCCATCCGCGCGCCGCGCAGCTTCGCGTCGTACGCGTACCCCTGGAGTTCGCAGGTGGCCAGCGGCGGGTCGGGCAGCCGTCCGTCGGCGAAGCAGATCGCCTCCGGCGAGTCCTTCCAGCCCTGGTTCGCCACCCCGGAGCGCTCATTGCGCCGCAGGTACCGGACGTAGCCGTCGCCGAGCAGGTCGCCGTACTCGTCGATCCACCGCAGGGCCGCCCGGGCCTCGTCCTCGAACTCCCGCACCAGGTCGACGTCGCCGCTCCACCGCTCGTACTCGTCGAGCAGGATCACGTAGAGCGGGGTGGCGTCGGCAGTGCCGTAGTACGGGGACTGGGGGCTCTCCTCGAAGGCCACCATCTCCCCGTAGCGGAACTCCCGGAGGATCTTGCCGGGCTCCTCGTCGCGGAAGTCGTCGAGCACGGTGCCCTGGTCGATGCTGAGCATCCGCACGGTCGCCGAGGCCAGCTCCGGCGCGACCGGCAACGCCATGAAGCTGGTCAGGATGCTGTCCCGGCCGGTGATGGTGGCCGCCCACGGCAGGCCCGCGGCGGGCATCACCTGGTCGGGCAGGGTCAGCGGCGAATAGCGCAGCGCCGCCAGGTCCACCAGGCTGCGCCGGTAGATCTCGGTCAGCGCCTCCCAGTCGCAACTGAGCTGCGGCGTCCGGGACAGCCACCCGGTCAGGTCGTCCTGCCGTTCCTCGGCGCCGGCCCGAGGCCGCCGCTCCAACCGGTCCCGGACGTCCAAACCGTCCGGGCGCAGCACCAACCCCCGCACCCGCAGCGTCGTCGTCCAGGCCTGCTTGGGCGCCAGCCACACCGTCCAGGTGAAACCCTGCTCGTCCACCCGCACCGGTTCGCTGCTGGTCACCACCGTCTCCCGCTGGAACCTCTCCCGCTGGTAGCCGAGGCACAGTCCGCGCTCCTCGATCCGCTGGTAGAGCCGCCCCGGCGGCGTGCGCTCCGTGACGGCACGCAGGACGGGCGCGAAGTCGCTGCCCACGTCGAGCCGGACGGTGAACTCCTCCGGCTCGTGGTGGTGGTTGAACACCGTCACCCGCTCCTCGAAGGCGCCGCCGGTGATCGCCCGCTCCCGGATCAGCGACGACTTGGCGTCCACGTAATGCGTCGGGGCGCCCGGGACCAGGAAGAACCGGAGCTGGAGGTGATCCCGCTCGGCGATGGAGAGCGACGTCAACCGCTCGCCGTCCAGGGTGAGGCGCCAGACCGACAGGAACCGGGTGTCGAAGTCGAAGAAGCCGACCGGATTGGCCGCGGTCGCCTCGATGTCACCGTTGTCCTCGCTGAGCACGAAGACGTTGCCGTCCAGCACGCGGACCAGGTTCGGGTTCATCCGGGCTCCCCGCGCTCCGCGGCGCGGGCCCGCGGATGCCGCGCTCCGGGCGGCGCCGTGAAGAGCCGCTCCAGCAGCACCACGAACCGGAAATTCCCCTCGGCGGTGATGTCGTTGCGCAGCCAGGCGGGGAGCGGCTTGGCCTCCCCCCGGACCATCCGGAGGAAGAAGTCCCGCCGGGTCCGGATCACCGTGTCGGCGAACCGGGCGCGGCGTTCCACCGCGAGCCGCCCGTGGTTGATGGTCAGGTGCCAGACGTCGAGCCCGTCGGTCCCCTCCAGCTCGAACCGGATCGTGCCGGCGGTGCGGCGCTGCAACCGCTCGGGTGCCTGCCGGTTGAGCTGCGCGAAGAACGCCTCGATCGGATCGGACACCGCACCGCCTCCCGGAAGAGGGCCGTCGCGCCGCCGGCACCGATGCTCGGACGGCCGCGACGACGGATGCGTCCGCACCGCCTCGGGCGCCGCCCCAGACTAACGCCGGAGCCCGGCACGGACCCGGGGATCGGGGGAAGTGCGGAGGCCGGCAGGATGGCGGGATGCGCCTGGTCTCCCTGCTCCCCTCGGCCACCGAGATCGTCTACGCGCTGGGGCTCGGCGACGACCTGGTCGGGGTCACCTTCGAGTGCGCGGTGCCGCCCGCGTACCGGGCCGGCACCACGGTCGTGGTGGGCGGCCGGGACACCCGGGCCATGAGCCCCGGCGAGATCGACGCCTACGTCAAGGGCCAGCTCACCGCCGGCGCGGACCTGTACACCCTGCACGCCGGGGCGCTGGCCGGGCTGAACCCGGACCTGATCCTCACCCAGGACCTGTGCCAGGTCTGTGCCCTGCCGTCGGGCCGGGTGGCGGACGCCGTCGCCCACCTCGGCTGCCGGGCGGAGGTGCTGTCGCTCGACCCGTACACCCTGGCGGACGTGCTGGGCACGATCCTGGCGGTGGGCGCGGCGGCCCGGGTGCCGGACCGGGCGGAGGCCCTGGTGGACGGGCTGCGGGCGCGGCTCGCGGCGCTCCGCGCGGCGGTGGCCGGCCGACCCCGGCGGCGGGTCGCGGTCGTGGAATGGGTGGATCCGCCGTTCGGCGCCGGGCACTGGATCCCCGACCTGGTCGAGGCCGCCGGTGGCGAGCCGGTGGCGACCCACCCCGGGGCCCACTCCACACCGACCACCTGGGCGGCGCTCCGGGCCGCCCAGCCCGAGGTGGTGCTGGTCACGCCGTGCGGATTCCACCTGGACGGGGCCGCCGCGCAGGCCGCCGGGGTGGCCGCGCACTTCCCCGGCGCGGAGGTGTGGGCGCTGGACGCGGACGGGCTGGTCGTGCGGGCCGGCCCGCGCCTGGTCGACGGCGCCGAGGCGATCGCGGCGATCCTGCACCCGGACGCCGTCCCGGCCCCGCCGCCGGACGCGGCCCGCCGGGTGGCCTGACCGGGCGGCCGGCAACCGCGGGCGGGGTCAGGCGGTTCGGCGGGCCGGGTGGCCGTCGCGGGCCAGCGGCGCCAGCCGACGCCAGCGGGGCAGTTCGGTCACCACCGTGGTCGCGGCCAGCACGGTCACCGCGACCGCGACCGGCCGCGGCCAGGCCGCCCAGGCCCCGAGCACGGCGGCGACCAGTTGCAGCAGCACCAGCGCGACGGTGACCAGCCCGGGCACCGGCACGATCACCTGCCGCTTGTCGCCGGGGGTGGCGAACACGGTGGGCAGGCCGATCAGCAGCACCACCGAGGCGACCGCCAGCACGGCGGAGTGCGGGGCGAGGGCCCACGGGGTGGCGACCCAGGCGACCAGTTCGGTCAGGAAGCGCAGCGCCGAGGGCAGGTCCGGGCGGCCCGCCCGGTCGTTGTCGATCACGGCCGCCAGTATGCCGACCCATCGGGGCTCCCGGTGGGTCGGAAACCCGGTTGCCGCCCGCTGCCCGGGCGGGCAGGGTGGCGACGTGGACCTGCGCAGCGCCCTGGCCGACGCGGCGGGCCTGGCCGCCGGCACCGTGGTGCTGGTCGAGGGGGCCAGTGACCGCTGCGCCATCGAGGCGGTGGCGCGCCGGCAGGGCCGCACCCTGACCGGGGTGGCCGTGGTGCCGATGGGCGGCGTGACCAACCTCCGGCACTTCCTCGACCTGTTCGCCGGCCGCCGGGTCACCGGCCTCTACGACGTCGGCGAGGAGGGATACGTCCGGCGGGTCCTGGCGGCCCGCGGCACCGCCCTGTCCCCCGCCGGGATCGCCCGGCTCGGCTTCCACGCCTGCCGCGCCGACCTGGAGGACGAACTGATCCGCGCGCTCGGGACGGCCCGGGTCGAGCAGCTCGTCGAGGCCGCCGGGGACCTGCGGTCGCTGCGGCGCTTCCAGCGGCAGCCCGCCCAGCAGGGGCGGCCGCTCGCCGGACAGCTGCACCGGTTCATCGGCACCCGGTCCGGCCGCAAGAGCCAGTACGCGACGCTGCTCGCCGACGCCCTCGACCCGGCCCGCACCCCGGCGCCGCTGGACCAGCTGCTGGCGCTGCTCTGATCCGCCCGGTGACACACGCGAACGCCGCCCCCGAGTGGGAACGGCGTTCGCGTGAAGTGCTGCCCGGCGGCGCCGGTCAGGTCATGTCGTCGTAGCGGCGCTCGATCGGCGCCGGGGTGGCGATCGGCTCGGGCGTCCCGATCGGGGCGGTCGCCTCGACCCCGCCGGCGGCCCCGACCGGCTCGACGGACAGGTCCAGCGGCGACACCTCGTCGTCGGCGACGCCCGAGTAGAGCTCCCGGCCGCGCCCCCGCCGCTTGTCGTTGACGAAGGCCACCCCGACCGCGACGAAGTAGAGCAGCGACAGCGCGGTGGCCAGCAACGTCATGCCGAACGGACCCGGGTCCGGCGTGGCGATCGCGGCGAACGCGAAGGACACGAAGATCACCACGCGCCACCAGCTCAACAGACGGCGGGCGGTGGCCACGCCGGTGAAGTTGAGCATGAGCAGGATCAGCGGGAACTCGAACGCCACCCCGAACAGCAGGATCATGTTCGTGATGAATCCGATGTACGCGGTGACCTCGAACTGGTTCGACAGCCCGCCCACTCCGGATTCCATCAGGAAGCTGAGGCCCTTGTCGACCACGAAGTAGGCCAGCACCGCGCCGGCGGCGAACAGCGGCGCGGCGATCGCCACGAAGACGTAGGCCCACTTGCGCTCGTGACGGTGCAGACCCGGGGCGATGAAGGCCCAGAGCTGGTAGAGCCAGACCGGCCCACCGATGATCAGGCCGAGCCAGAGCGCGAGTTTCAGCTTCAGCACGAACCCGGTCGTCGGTGCGAGCGCCAGCAGGTCCTGACACTGGCCCAGCGCGTTCGTCGTGTCGGGCAGTCGGCAGTACGGCCGCTTCAACAGCAGGAAGACCGGATCTGCGAGCCAGAAGCCGACGATCAGGCCGCCGACGACGGCCAGCGACGCGCGGAACAGCCGGTTACGCAGCTCACGGACGTGCTCAATGAGCGTCATCGAGCCGTCGGCGGCCCGCTCGAACGTGCTCGGGCCGCGCTTCTTCAACCCGAAGGCCACGGTGGTGGGGCCCTCTCGGATCAGTTCTCGCGGACGCGCTGCACCGGGTCGACCGGCGGGGCGACCGGCTGCTGCGGCTGCGGGGCGAACTGCTGCTGCGGCTGCGCGACCTGCTGCTGCGGCGGGAGCGGCTGGTAGGCGGTCTGCGCGTCGGCCTTCTCGGCCAGGTCACGGTCATCGTCGTGCAGGCTCTTGGTCTCGGCCTTGATGATCCGCAGCGAACGGCCCAGCGAGCGGGCCGCGTCGGGGAGCCGCTTCGCGCCGAAGAGCAGGATCAGCACGACCACGAGTACGGCGATGTGCCACGGCTTGAGGGCACCCATGGGAAGCTCCAGTCGCTCTGTGTCGGTGAGGGGGGTGGTCGCAGCCCATCGTACGTGCCTCGAAGACCGTTGCCACCCTGCCAGGCCCCGGTTGCGGGCCTGGTCGGTGAAGTCTCGGCCAACCCGGAGTGTCCCGTCAACCACCCACGGGGGCGCAATCGTGCGCGGATTCGGCCGCGAACGCGCAGCTACCGAGCAGCGGACCGACCGCCGTCGATCACTTTCCGCGCCGAGCCTTGATCAACGTCATCCGGTCCTGCGCGACGGCCACCCGCTCCTGGAGCGACTCGGCCCGGGCCTGGAGTTCCTCGGCGGCGGACCGCAGCGCCTCCGCGTCGGCCTGGCGCCGTTGCAGGGCCAGCGCCGTGCGGCGCAGCCGGGGCAGGCGCGCCAGCACCGGCTGGACCGCCAGGGCCAGCACGATCAGCGCAAACAGCACGACCCCGAGCACGATCCACGTCACCACGGCGGTCAGCCTACTGGGTGACGCCGGCCACCGCCGGGTCGGCGCGGTCGACCGGGGTGGCGTACGCGTCGAGCGCGGCGACCGCCTGGGCCCGCACCTGCTCGGCCAGCTCGGTCGGCGCGACCACCGTCACGTCGGGCCCGAGCCCGAGCACGAACCGGCGGGCCCAGCCCAGGTCGGTGACCCGCAGCGACACCAGCCACTGCTCGCCGTCGGCCTCGACCCGCTCGCACGGGTAGTACTCGGTGATCCACCGCTCGCCCCGGCCGACCCGCAGAGAGATCAGCGGCAGGTCCGGCGAGGGGCGGAACACCCCGTCGCTGAGGTCGTGCGGGCGGGCCTGCGGCGGGACCACCGCCTGCTCGGCCAGCTCGGTGACCGCGTCGATCCGGTCGGCCCGGAACAGCCGGACCCCCTCGGCCCGGCGGCACCACGCCTCCACGTACGCCCGGCCGCCGACCATCAGCATCCGCAGCGGGTCGATGGTGCGCTCGGTGGTCTCGTCCCGGGCGGCCGTGTAGTAGGTGATCCGCAGCGCCCGGCCGCGCTCCACGGCGGCGCGCAGCTCGCGGGCCCGGGCCGTGTCGCCGGGCAGCCGCACCTCGACCGGGGCGCCGGCCAGGTCACCGGCGGCGCTCTCGATCTTGGCGAGGGCCCGCTCGACCGCCTCCCGGTTGGCGATCCCGGGCGTCTCGGCGAGCATCCGCAGCGCCACCACCAGAGCCAGGGCCTCGTCCGGGGTGAGCCGCAGCGGGCGGTCGATGCCGGCGTCGTAGGTGATGGTCACGCGGTCGCCGTCGAACGCCATGTCGATCAGGTCACCGGGGCCGTAACCGGGCAGCCCGCACACCCAGAGCAGCTCCAGGTCCTCGCGGAGCTGCTTCTCGGTCACCCCCAGGTCGTGCGCCGCCTCGGCGATCTCGATGCCGGGGCGGGCCAGCAGGTAGGGCACCAGGTTGAGCAGCCGGGCCAGCCGGTCCGCCGAGGCGCGACCGCCGCGGGCCGCCGGGCGGGTCACCGGGCACCCCCGGCCACGGCCAGGTCGTCGTGGCGGGCCGCGATCTCCTTCAGCCGCTGGATGACCGCCTCGCGGACCTCCGGCGGCTCCAGCACCCGCACGTCCGGGCCGTACCCGACGATCTGGCCGGCGAGGTAGTCGGCGTCGGCGTAGGGCAGGACCAGGCGGTCACCGTCCGGCCCGGTGTCGGTCTCCACCGCCCAGCGGCGCAGCCCCGCGGCACGGCCGGGAGCGACCAGCACGCTGGCCCGGCCGGTCCGCTCCACCGGCCCCGACCAGCGGGCCACGTGACTGATCAGGTCCACCCCGGCGGGCGGCTCGTACGCCTCGGGCCGGCCGGTCACCCGGACCGCGCCCACCACGCGGGAGAGCCGGAAGCAGCGGGTCGCCGCCCGGTCCAGGTCGTGGCCGACCACGTACCAGCGGCCGCGCCAGCAGACCACGCCCCACGGCTGGACCCGGCGGCGGGTCGGGGCGTCCCGGTCGGGCACCCGGTAGTCGAAGTTGACCTCGCGCCGGTCGCGCGCGGCCGCGGTCAGCGGAGCGAACGCCGGGTCGACCGTGACCATCGGCTCCAGACCCAGCGTGGCCTGCGGGTCCACGTCGATGCCGGCGGCGCGCAGCTTCGCCAGCCCCGACGAGGCGGCGGCGGCCAGGCCGGCGTGCTGCCACAGCCGTGCCGCGATGCCCACGGCGGCGGCCTCGTCCGGTTCGAGAGGGATGTCGGGCAGGGCGTACTCGCGGGGCGCGATCCGGTAGCCCGGCTCGGCGTCGAAGACACTGGCCGTGCCGGTCTCCAGCGGCACCCCGAGTTCCCGCAGCTCGGCCTTGTCCCGCTCGAACTTGCGCTGGAAGGCCTCGTGGTCCTTGGCGTCGTCCGGATCGTGCTCGTAGCCGGGCACGGTCGCGGCGATCTGCGCGGCGGTCAGGAACCGTCGCGTGGACAGCAGGCAGATCACCAGGTTGACCAGGCGTTCGGTACGGGTCCGCGACACGTGGAGAACGCTAGCAGCCCGCACGTCCGCAGCGGGCACCCGCGCGGGCACGGCGCGCGGGAGTCCCGCCGCGGAGGCGATCCGCACCACACCGCCCCGGGCCCGCCTCGCTCTCCGGGCGGCGGGCTGGCGGCGGCCATAGGGTGAGCCCATGGCGGAGGCGGGGGTCAAGAGCGAGAGCGTCGGCACGGTCGTGGTGGCCGGCGTGGCGAATCTCGCCATCGCGGTCGCCAAGCTCGTCGCGGGCCTGGTCTCCGGCTCCGCGGCGATGCTCTCCGAGGCCGCCCACTCGGTTGCCGACACCACCACCGAGGTGCTGCTCTACCTGGCGCTGCGCCGCGGGGCACGGCCCGCCGACACCCGGCACCCCTTCGGGTACGGCAAGGAGAGCTACGTCTGGGCGTTCCTCGCCGCGCTGTTCACCTTCGTGGTCGGCGCCGGCTTCGCCATCACCCACGGCGTCACCACGATCCTCGTGCACGAGCACACCGGCAACTACCTGACCTCGTACCTCGTGCTGGCGATCTCCTTCGCCATCGAGTCGGTGTCGCTGGCCCGGGCGGTCCGGCAGGTCCGCAACGAGTCCCGGCGCTGGCGGGCCACCCCGCGCCGCTACCTGCGGCTGACCGCCGACACCACGGTCAAGGCGGTCTTCCTGGAGGACAGCGCCGCCCTGATCGGCCTGCTGCTCGCCGCCGCCGGGCTCACGCTGTCGCACCTGACCGGCGACGAACTCTACGACGGCGTCGCCTCGATCCTCATCGGCGTGCTGCTGCTGGTGGTCGCCGGCATCCTGGCCCGCAGCAACATCTCGCTGCTGGTCGGCCGGGCCGTGTCCGACCGGGTGCACCGGCAGATCGAGCACGAACTGGCCGGGCTGCCCGCGGTGGACCGGATCGACACCCTGATGACCATGTTCCTCGGCCCGGAGGACATCCTGGTCGCCGCCAAGGTCGACTTCCACGACGACGCCACCGGCGCCGACATCGAGGCCGCCGCCGACGAGGCCGAGCGGCGGCTCACCGACCGGTTCCCGGAGATCGGGTACGTCTTCCTCGACCCGACCAGGTCGATGCGCGGCAGCGCCGGGCATCGGGCCCGGACCACCCAGGACGAGGACGAGCGGGCGGTGGACCAGGAGTCGGGCGGGGTGCCCTGACCCGCGGGCGGCCCGACCCGGCCGCCGCCGGTCCCGGCACCGGCCGATAGCGTGCCGGCATGGTGCGATGGCGGTCCGGCACGGTCACGGCGGTACGGCGACGGTGGGCCGGCGCCGCCGAACTCGACGTCGACCTGCCCGACGGCGGCCGGATGCGCGCCCTGGCCTACCCGGCGCTGGTCGGCGACCCGGAGCCCGGCGACCGGGTGCTGCTCAACGCCGGCGCCCTGCTGATGGGCCTCGGCACCGGCGGCTACGCCCTCGTCGTCGCCCTGCCCGACCGGCTCCCCGCCGACCCGCCGCAGGCCGCCGACACCCGCGACGCCGGGCACCTGGTCAAGGCCCGCTACACCCCGCTGCAGCCGATCCTGCTCGGCGTCGACGAGGAGGCCTCTCCGCACCACGCGCGGCTGGCCGCCGCGGAGTCCGTCGACGGGATGCCGGTGGTCACCGCGGACCTGCACTCCGCGCTGCCGGCGATCCTGGCCGGCGTCCACGCCGACGCCCCGGACGCCCGGGTGGCCTACCTGCTCACCGACGGCGGGGCGCTGCCGGCCTGGTTCTCCCGCACCCTCGCCGGGCTCGCCGGGCACCTGGCCGGCACGGTCAGCGTGGGCCAGGCGTTCGGCGGCGACCTGGAGGCGAGCACCCTGCATAGCGGCCTGCTCGCCGCGCGGCACGTGCTGGGCGCCGACGTCACGATCGTCGCCCAGGGGCCCGGCAACCTCGGCACCGGCACCCGCTGGGGCTTCTCCGGGGTGGCCGTCGGCGAGGCGGTCAACGCGGTCGCCACGCTGGGCGGGCGGCCGGTCGGCTCGCTGCGGATCTCCGACGCCGACCCCCGCCCCCGGCACCGCGGCGTCTCCCACCACAGCCTCACCGCGTACGGCCGGGTCGCTCTGGCCGCCGCGGAGCTGGTCGTGCCGGACGGCCTCGACCCGACCCTCGCGGCCGACGTGGGCGCCGCGCTGGCCCCGCTCGCGGCACGGCACCGGATCGTCACCGTGCCCACCGGCGGCCTGGACGCGGCGCTGCGGGCCAGCCCGGTCGGCCTGTCGACGATGGGGCGCGGGCTCGACGGCGACCATGCCTACTTCCTGGCCGCGGCCGCCGCCGGCCGCCACGCGGCCCGCCTGCTCGGCTGAGACGGCTCAGCGCGCCCCGTAGCCGTGCGCGACGATGTGCCCCGCGGCCCGGGTGTAGCCCGCCGGGTCGGCCGGCGCCACCGTGCCCAGGCCGTCGACGTAGCGGTTGTACATGCAGAACGCGGCGGCGATCAGCACGGTGTCGTGAATCTCCAGGTCGGTGGCGCCCTCGGCGCGGGCGGCCTCGACCAGCCCGGTGGTGACCTTCCGGCCGCCGCGCTGCACCGCCCCGGCGATGCGCAGCAGCGCCCGTAGCTTCTCCCCGACCGGCGCTCCGTCCAGGTCCCGGCGGACCTGCTCCACCAGCGGCATCCCGGCCGGCAGCTGGGCGGCGGCGAACGCCGAGTGCGACGAGCAGCAGAACGTGCAGGCGTTCAGGTCGGAGACGTACGCGGCGATGAGTTCCCGCTCCCCCGCCGTCAACGTGGGATGCGGGGCGTGCAGCAACGTGTCGGCGAGGTCGAGCAGTGGCTTGGCGGTCTCCGGGCGGTAGCGGGCCAGCCCGTTGATGCCGGGGTGGGCCTGCTCGTCCAGACCGAGGTCGATGTGTGCGATGACGTCACGCTGCTTCCTACTTGTTGCTCATAGTTGAGCGGTTCGGATGGTTCGCTCTCCGCCCGGTGGTGGCTGGGTTGGAGTCCTGGACCGGCAGTTTGGTCCGGTGGCGATCGGTCCGGTCCTGCAGGATCTGCTTCACCTTGTGGTGTGGGGTGTGCAGGGCGATGTCGGGGTCGCCGGCTCGGTGCAGGATGTTGATCGCGGCGTTCACGTCGGCCTGCCACACCACCCCGCACGGAGTGCAGTGAAACCGGTCCCCGCTGCGTCGGCCGAGCCGGCCGCAGCGGTGACAGGTTTGTGAGGTGTAGGCGGCGTTGACATGTACGAGCGCAGAACCTCTGCGCTCCGACACGCTTTTCAGGGCCTCGGCGGTGACTCCTTTGGTCCACGCGGCGAGACGCCGGTTGATGTTCTTAGGAAGGGTTTTGCGGCCGGTGAAGCGTTTGGTGAGATCCTCGGCGATCACGGTGGCGGCCTTGTCCACGACCTCGTGCACCGCGGTGAAGACCTCCGTACGCACCCGCGCTCGATGTCGGGCGGCCCGCCGGTCCCGCTTGATCGTGCCGAGGTTATTGGCCTTGATCCGGTGCGCTTTCGCGCAGTCGCCACGCAGCGCGGCGTTGTTGGCGATTGAGCGGAGCTTCGCCCGACGCCGGTTTCGTTCCTTCAACCGGTCCGACTCGCTGGACAGCAGCACGCCGAGCTTTAAGCCGTGGGGCTGGCCGTTGGAGTCGGTGAGGGCTTCGGTGTAGCCCTTGTCCACGCCGGTCGTCGCCTCGCCGCATGCTCGCTGCGACGACCGCATCTGCGCCGCGTCGATCTGGTAGTGCACCTCGACGCGGCCGCCGCGCAAGATCAGCCGCAGCGTCCCGGTCGGGGCGACGGTCGTGGACAGCGGGATCCTGACCATCTTGCGGGGCTCGAGACCGGGAATCGCCAGCCACAACCGTCCCCGCCCATCGACGGCGCTGTGGTACCTGTCGGCGCGCACCACGATCTGATCGTGCGTACGGTTGCGGCCCCGCCTCCAATGCTTGCGCATCTGCCGAGACAGGAACGGATCCTCAGCCCACTGGTCGGCCTTCAGCGCGGTGAACATCCGCCTACGCTCAGCCGGGTCGGTGGTGCGTCGGCTGATCGCCCGCCGCACCTGCACCTTGGCCGCCGCCAGGTTCGCCCCGATGTCGGCCATGGCGTCGCGGACGGTTTCCTTCCACGCATTGGCCAACACGGCGAACTGCACATGCGTGCCGTCGGCCAGCCACCGGTCGCGCACCTGCCGGTCCCGCAGGCCGGCCCCGTTGATGGAGCCGTAGCGCTGCCACACCTCGCTGCGCACCCGGCCCGACCTGCGGGCCTGCTCCGCCAGGGCGGCGTACTTACCCGGGTTCAGTCGGGTCGAGTAGGCGATCCGGGTGACCTTCACCGGTCGCCCTCCATGGTCAAGTCCGCCTTCTCTAACTCCTTCTCGTAGCGGCGCAAACCGCCCAGCCGGTCCGAGAAGGTGTGCACGACGGCCAGGAGGTCCTCGACCAACTCCTGCTGCGGGGACAGGGACTCCTGGTTGGCCACGACGATCTCGCAGCCGCCGCGTGCCGCCACGTGCTCCAGCAAGCCGAACCCGAACCGGGTCAACCGGTCCTGGTGCGCCACCACCAGCGTGGCGACCTCACCCCGGTCGACGGCGTCCATCAACGCCAGGAACTTCTCGCGGCGAAGGTCCATCCCGCCGCCGACCTCGCTGATCCACTCGTCCACGGCCAGACCACGAGCGAGGCAGAACTGCTGCATCGCCGCCACCTGCGAGGCCATGTCGGCCTTCTGACCCGGGGACGAGACCCGGCAGTACACCACAACCTTCCGCCGGTCGACGTCGAAGCCCGGCTGCAGCACCCTGCGCACATCCGAATCGTCGAAATACCGCTGCCCAGACGGCAGACGACGGACCGTGATCCGGCCCTCCGCCTCCCACCGGCGCACCGTGCTCACCGAACGGCCCACCCGCTTGGCGAACTCGCCGATCCGATACACACCACCCACGGCAATCCAGTGTGGACAGCTCTAGAAAGGAAAGCAACCACTAGTAGCTGCTCCCTGGTCGTCGGCCGGGGAACCCGGCGGCATGTCTCGGCTTCCCCGCGAGCCATAGACGAGCATGGGGGCGGTGACTCGTCAAGGCCCCGGCTCGGAGACCCGGACCCTCCGGTCCGGCAGCTCCGGAGCGGCGAAGGCGAGCAGCTTTTCCGCCTCTTCGGCCAGCGCGTCCCGGTCCGCCGCGGCGAGCGGGCGGAACGGCCGCACCTCCAGCGTTGCCGCATCTCCCCGCCGCGCGAGCGTCCACGTGCCGGCCACGAACCCGTCCACCAGTACGGTGGCAGCCACCGCCGGGCTGATCACCCGCCGGCGCTCCGCGTCACCGAGCACCCGGGTGCGGTCGGCGTGGGACAGCAGGAGGTTGTCGTACTCCGGGAGCAGCCGCGGCGGGACCGGCGCGTCCGGGTCGGGTCGCTCCGCGTCCGGCAGGTCGAACAGTTCCCGCCCCTGCTCGTCGCGGAACACCCGCAGCTCGCCCCGGAGCGGCTCCACGACCTCGGCCAACCGGGTCAGCCCGGACCAGGCCTGCACGTCCGGCACGCCCGCCGGCGCGAACGCGGCCAGGTAGCGGCGGACCAGGACGAGGGGATCCGCCGCATCCAGCGGCCTGTCGAGCCAGCCCTCGGCCAGCCCGCACGGCCCGTCCACCCGACCGCCCCACGTGCCGGCCGGCGGCAGATGCACCAGCGGCAGCAGGTACTGCACCGAGTGCAGCAGGGCGGAACGGTCCGGGTCCGGCCAGCGCCGCGCCAGCAGCTCCCGAAGTCGGGTGCGGCTCAGCGGCTCCCGCGCCAGCAGTTCCGCGGCGTACGCCACCAGCTCGGCGGGATCGACGCCCCCCGTCGCCCGGCCCATGAACTGCCGTTGCAGGCGCGCCATCAGCGGTTGCAGCAGCGGACGCAGCCACCGGTAGTCGTCGGACGCGATCACGTGCAACGTCCCGCGCAGGGTGGTCGCCCGGACCACCTCGCGTCGCGACAGCAACCCGGTCAGGTCGTCGCGGCGGAACCCGGCGACCCGGGACCACAACCCCACGTAGGGCGCGGTCGGCACCTGGCCCTGCAACCCCACCAGCCGGCGCACTGCGTCCATCGCCGGCACGCGGGCCCGGTCCAACAGAAGCTGCCGGGCAAGGGTGGCCCGGTTCAGCGCCCGGCGGGACAGCAGCGGCACTCCGGCCGACATGCTCCGCCTCGGCACTCGCGACTCCTCCCGCCGGCGGACGGGAGGGCGGGGAACCGGCTCCCGTTCGCGAGGAGGCTAGCGCCCACCCCCGACCGGATCGCCGGCCGTGGCCCCCGGCTCAGCCGGCGAAGAAGATCAACGCCAGCCAGGCGACGACGATCACGACCAGCGCCGCGGCCAGCACCCAGGTCGGCACGGTGAACTCGCCGCGGCGGTTGCGCTCGACCTCGGCGCGGATCTTCTCCCGGCGCCGCTCGACCCAGTTGAGCTTCTCGGTGCCGCGGTCGCGGCCGGCGGACGTGTCGCGGCCCGGGCGGCCGGCAGGTTCGGAAGTGTTCATCGCGACGCCAGCGTACCCGTGGGCCCGGCGGCCGGCGCCCCCGCACCGGCCGCCCACCCGCCGGTCACATGCTCGCGATCAGCCGCTCCACCCGCTCGTCGTACGCCCGGAACGGGTCCTTGCACAGCACCGTGCGCTGCGCCTGGTCGTTCAGCTTCAGGTGCACCCAGTCCACGGTGAAGTCCCGCCGCTTCTCCTGGGCGTGCCGGATGAACTCGCCGCGCAGCCGCGCCCGGGTGGTCTGCGGCGGGGTCTCCTTCGCCTCGAAGATCTCCGGGTCGGTGGCCACCCGGTCCACCTCGCCGCGCCGCTCCAGCAGCCCGTACAGGCCCCGGCCGCGCCGCAGGTCGTGGTAGGCCAGGTCCATCTGCGCCACCCGCGGGTGCGACAGCGGCAGGTCGTGCTTGCGCTGGTAGCGCTCGATCAGCCGCAGCTTCGTCACCCAGTCGATCTCGCGGGCCACCGGGTCCAGGTCGCCGGTCTCCACCGCCCGCAGCACCCGCCCCCACAGCTCGACGACCCGCTTCGCGGTCTGGTCGCCGCCGCGGCGCTCCACGAACTCGGTCGCCTTGGCCAGGTATTCCTGCTGGATGTCCAACGCCGAGACCTCCTTGCCGGAGGCCAGCCGCACCTTGCGCCGGCCGGTGATGTCGTGGGACACCTCGCGGATCGCCCGGATCGGGTTCTCCAGCGTCAGGTCCCGCATCACCACCCCGGCCTCGATCATCCGCAGCACGATGTCGGCCGTGCCGACCTTCAGCAGCGTGGTGACCTCGTTCATGTTCGAGTCGCCGACGATGACGTGCAGCCGCCGGTAGCGCTCGGCGTCGGCGTGCGGCTCGTCCCGCGTGTTGATGATGGGCCGGCTGCGGGTGGTCGCCGAGGAGACGCCCTCCCAGATGTGCTCGGCCCGCTGCGACAGGCAGTAGACCGCGCCGCGCGGCGTCTGCAGCACCTTGCCCGCGCCGCAGATCAACTGCCGGGTGACCAGGAACGGGATCAGCACGTCGGCCAGCCGGCCGAACTCGCCGTGCCGGGACACCAGGTAGTTCTCGTGGCAGCCGTACGAGTTGCCGGCCGAGTCGGTGTTGTTCTTGAACAGGTAGATCTCACCCGCGATGCCCTCGTCGTGCAGCCGCTTCTCGGCGTCGACGAGCAGCCCCTCCAGGATCCGCTCCCCCGCCCGGTCATGGGCCACCAGGTCGGTCACCGAGTCGCACTCCGGCGTCGCGTACTCCGGATGCGAGCCCACGTCCAGGTAGAGGCGGGCTCCGTTGCGCAGGAAGACGTTGCTCGACCGGCCCCACGACACCACCCGCCGGAACAGGTACCGCGCGACCTCGTCGGGGGACAGTCGGCGTTGCCCGCGATAGGTGCAGGTGACGCCGTACTCGGTTTCGAGGCCGAAGATTCGCCGCTCCATGATGTGACATTAGCCGCCCGGGGCCCCAGATGGGCAGCGCTCAACCCAGCGGTCTCATCCGCACCGGGCCGGGCATTCCCCGCGTTCGCACATCCCACCGCCGGGTACGGTCCCTGCCGTGAGAATCCTCGTCACCGGCGGCGCCGGCTTCATCGGCTCGGCGTACGTCCGGCGGCTGCTCACCGGCGCCGAGCCGGACCTCGCCGCCGACGCCGTCACCGTGCTCGACGCCTACACCTACGCCGCCACCGAGGGCGCCCTCGACCCCGTCCGCGCCGACCCGAGGCTGCGGGTCGTCCGCGGCGACATCCGCGACGCCGCCCTGGTCGACGCCACCGTCGCCGGCCACGACGTCGTCGTGCACTTCGCCGCCGAGTCGCACGTGGACCGCTCCATCGCCGCCGCCGCCGACTTCGTCACCACCAACGTGGTCGGCACCCAGACCCTGCTCGACGCCGCCCTGCGCCACGGCGTGCGCCGCTTCGTCCACGTCTCCACCGACGAGGTGTACGGCTCCATCACCACCGGCGCCTGGACCGAACAGGCCCCGCTGGACCCCAGCTCCCCGTACTCGGCCAGCAAGGCCGCCGGGGACCTGCTCGCGCTGGCCTACCACCGCACCCACGGACTCGACGTCGTGGTCACCCGCGGCGCCAACACCTACGGGCCCTACCAGTACCCAGAGAAGATCATCCCGCTGTTCGTCACCAACCTGCTCGACGGGCACGACGTGCCCCTCTACGGCGACGGCGGCAACGTCCGGGACTGGCTGCACGTCGACGACCACTGCCACGGCGTCGCGCTCGCCCAGACCCGCGGGCGGCCCGGCGGCATCTACCACCTGGGCGGCGGCGCCGAACTCACCAACCGGGACCTCACCGGCCGGCTGCTCGCCGCCTGCGGCGCCGGCTGGGAGCGGGTCCGGCCGGTCGCCGACCGCAAGGGCCACGACCGCCGGTACGCCCTGGACTGCGCCACCACCCGGCGCGAACTCGGCTGGACCCCCACGGTCGACCTCGACCACGGGCTGGCCGCCACCGTCGACTGGTACCGGGCCAACCGCGCCTGGTGGACCACGCTGAAGCCGCACCGCTGACGGGGCCGGGCTCGGGGCCCGGCAGCCGGCCGGCGTCACTCCTCGGGCTGCTCCTCCTGCGGCTGGCCCTCCAGGTCCGCCGAGCCCGCCGACGTGGTCGGCTTCTTCGCCTCCGCGGTCGGCACCGTCGGGGTCTTCGCCCGCCCCGCCGCCGGCGCCGCGTCAGCGCTCTCGTCGCCCTCCAGCAGCGCGGTCAACGCGGCGCCGGTGATCCGCCGGAACGTCCGCCCCACCCGGCGCCGGTCCAGGACCGCCACCTCCAGCTGGTTCGCCGCGATCGTGCGGGCCGCCCCGCCCTCGCCGCCGACGCTGCTCAGCGCCTTCATCGCGGCGCGGACCGCCTCCGCCAGCGACATCTCCGGCCGGTGCTCGTTCTTCAGCACCCCGGTGATCGCCTCGGCCTGGCCGCCCATCGCCATCCGGCCCGGCTCGTCGTTGACCGACCCGTCGTAGGTCAGCCGGTAGAGCGCGTCGTCGTCCGGCGTGGCACCCACCTCGGCGACGCAGATCTCCACCTCGAACGGCTTCGACTGCTCCGTGAAGATCGCGCCCAGCGTCTGCGCGAACGCGTTCGCCAGGCCCAGCCCGGTGACGTCCCGCCGGTCGTAGCTCAGGCCGTTCAGGTCGGCCATCCGCACCCCGGCCCGGCGCAGGTTCTCGAACTCGTTGTACCGGCCCACCGCGGCGAAGCCGATGCGGTCGTAGATCTCACTGACCTTGTGCAGGGTGCTGGACAGGTTCTCCGCGACGAAGAGCACCCCGCCCTCGTAGCTCAGGACCACCGCGCTGCGGCCCCGGGCGATGCCCTTGCGGGCCAGCTCGGAGCGGTCGCGCATGATCTGCTCGGGCGAGGCGTAGAACTGCATGGCCACGGCGGCGGTTCTCCTTCGGGCGCTGTACTGCGGGACTGCTGACTCAGGTGCGGTGGGAGCGGGGTCAGCCGCCCGGGTTCTCCATCCGGGCGGACACCACGCCCTCCGCGATCGCCGCCGTCTCGGCGTCGGTGAGCCGGCGGGTGCCCTCGGCGGTCGCGGTCATCACCACCGGGTAGATCCGCCGGGTCAGGTCCGGGCCACCGGTCGCGGTGTCGTCGTCGGCCGCGTCGTAGAGCGCCTCCACGGCCAGCCGCGTCGCGTCGTCGATCGACAGGCCCGCCCGGAACCGCTTCTTCAGTGCGGACTTGGCGAACAAGGAGCCGGAGCCGATCGCGTCGTAGCCGGTCTCCTCGTAGGGACCGCCGGTCACGTCAAAGCTGAAGATCCGCCCGGCCCGGACCGGGTCGGCGGCGGCCAGGTCGAAGCCGGCGAAGAGCGGGATCACGGCGAGGCCCTGCATCGCGGCGCCCAGGTTGCCCCGGATCATGGAGGCCAGCCGGTTGGCCTTGCCGTCGAGCGAGAGCATCGCGCCCTCGATCTTCTCGTAGTGCTCCAGCTCCACCTGGAACAGTCGCATCAGCTCGATGCCGATGCCCGCGGTGCCCGCGATGCCGACCAGCGAGTACGCGTCGGCCGGGTGAACCTTCTCGATGTCGCGCTGGGCGATCAGGTTGCCCATCGTGGCGCGCCGGTCGCCGGCCATCACCACGCCACCGCTGGCCGAGATGGCCACGATGGTCGTCGCGTGCGGCGCCATGTCGGCGGCCATGCCGGGCGGCAGCGGCCGACGGCCGGGCAGCATCTCGGGAGCCACCTTGCTCAGGAACGCTGTGAAGGAGGACGTCCCCGCGTTGGTGAACACATCTGGAAGACGCCCGGATGGATCAAAACCCGCTGCCACGTGGTTCCTCTCAGGTACGTGATCGCCCTGGCCAGACTCTCGGGGCTGTCCTTGAACTGGCCAAGACCACCGTTGCAGTTGAAGCAGAGTATCCCGCGCACCCATCCGGTGCGATGATCGTGGTCCAGGTGTTCCGGGTCGGGTGACCCGCAGATCGCGCACACGCCACCCTGCTCGGCGAGAAGCTCGTCGAACTCCTTCTGCCCGATCCCGTACCGCCGCCGCAGGTGGTACTCACGATTGCCGCCGTAGAGCCGTTGCTTGGTCTCATTGCCGCGAGCGTTGTGGCACGGCTTGCAGTAGCTGTGCCGCCCGCTCCCTCTGGTGGTGCGAGGGAAGTCCTCAACCGGTTTGATCTGCTCACAGTCAGGACACCACTTCAGGCCGTCGGCGACCGGCACGGAGGCCTTCTTCTGCGGCGTGATCCCGCGCTTGCGGCGGCTCGCCTCGGAGCGCGCCGCCGCGCAGGTCTTACAGTAGAACGCCACACCATCCGGACGGCGCCGGTTGCGGTGGAACGCCGATATCGGCAGCGACCGGCCACACTGAGGGCAAAGTTTGTGGGAAGCCTCCGGCGAATCGGACATAAGCCTCACTGGCCCCCTTTCTGCACATACCCCCTCACGAACTCCTCTGCGTTCTCCTCCAGGACGGAGTCGATCTCGTCGAGCAGGTCGTCGACGTCCTCGGTGATCTCGGCGTGCCGCTCGGCAACCTCGGGGTTGGCCTGCGCGGTGACCTCCTCGACCTCCTCGTGGGACTTGCCGGACTGGGTCTGGCCGCCTTCTTGGGTCGCCATGGTGTGCCTCCTGCACGATCGCCTGCGATCAACTTACCTCGCGCGGACGACGAAAAGCCCGTCGCGCGCCGGGTTCCGGCACGGGACGGGCCTTCCGTCATCCGGCTCAGCCGCCGGTCAGCATCTCCAGCAGGTCCTTGGCGGTATCGCAGCGGTCGAAGAGCGACCCGACGTGCTGACGCGTGCCCCGCTCGGGCTCCATCATCGGCACCCGGACCAGCGACTCCCGGCCCACGTCGAAGATCACCGAGTCCCAGCTCGCGGCGACCACCTCGGAGGCGTACTGGGCGAGGCAGCGGCCACGGAAGTAGGCCCGGGTGTCCTCCGGCGGCTCGGTCATCGCCGCGCGGGTCTGCTCGTCGGTCAGCAGGGTCTTCATCGAGCCCCGCTGCACCAGCCGGTGGTAGAGCCCCTTCTCCGGCCGCACGTCCGAGTACTGCAGGTCGACCAGCTGGAGCTTGTGCGAGCCCCAGCCGAGCTTCTCCCGCTCCCGGTAGCCCTCCAGCAGCCGCAGCTTGGCCACCCAGTCCAGCTCGTCGGCGCATTCGAAGGCGTCGCGGCCGAGCCGGTCCAGCACGCTCTCCCACCGGTCGAGGACGTCGGTGGTCTGCGCGTCCGCGTCGGCGCCGTAGCGGTCGTCCACGAAGGACCGGACCCGCTCCAGGTACGCCCACTGCACGTCCAGCGCGGTCAGCTTGCGGCCGTCGCGCATCCGCATGAGGTGCTTGAGCGACGGGTCGTGGCTGACCGCCCGCAGCTCGCTGACCGGGTCGGCGATGCCCAGGTCCGGGCCGAGCGCCTTCTCCTCGATCATGGTGAGGATCAGCGCCGTGGTGCCGACCTTCAGGTAGGTGGAGATCTCCGAGAGGTTGGCGTCGCCGATGATGACGTGCAGCCGGCGGTACTTGTCGGCGTCCGCGTGCGGCTCGTCGCGGGTGTTGATGATCGGCCGCTTGAGGGTGGTCTCCAACCCCACCTCGACCTCGAAGAAGTCGGCGCGCTGGGAGATCTGGAAGCCGCTCTGGCCGCCGTCCTGGCCGATGCCGACCCGGCCGGCGCCGCAGACGATCTGCCGGGTGACGAAGAACGGCGTCAGGTACGCCACGATGTCGGCGAACGGGGTCTGCCGCCGCATCAGGTAGTTCTCGTGGGAGCCGTAGCTGGCGCCCTTGTTGTCGGTGTTGTTCTTGTAGAGGTGGATCGGGTGGGTGCCCGGGATGGTGGCGGCCCGCTTGGACGCCTCGGCCATCACCCGCTCACCGGCCTTGTCCCAGCGCACCACGTCGAGGGGGTTGGTCACCTCGGGCGTGGAGTATTCCGGGTGCGCGTGGTCGACGTAGAGGCGGGCGCCGTTGGTGAGTATGACGTTGGCCAGCCCGAGATCCTCGTCGGCGAGCGCCTCGGCCGGGTCGTAGGCCGCCCCGGAGTAGGTGAAGCCGCGGGCGTCGCGCAGCGGCGACTCCTCCTCGTAGTCCCAGCGGGCCCGGCCGCCCCGGTTGAGTTCCGGCCGCGCCCCGTAGGCGTTGACCACCTGGGAGGAGGTGACCATCGGGTTGGCTCCGGCCTGGCCGGGCACGGAGATGCCGTACTCGACCTCGGTGCCCATGATCCGTCTAACGCTCATCGACCTGCCCGCTCCGCTCGCCCGTCCCGGTCCCCCCGTCACGTCGAGCGTAGTCGCCGTCACGCGGGAAGGGGGCGCGGCGGCCCGGGGCATCCGGTGTGGCGGCGCCCGGCGCGGACGCGCGGAGGCCCGCGGCGCGGTGCGCCGCGGGCCTCCGTCGTGCCGTCGGACTACAGGTACTGGCCGGTGTTGCTGGCGGTCTCGATGGACCGGCCGGCCTCGGCGCCCTTGCCGCCGGAGACGAGCGTGCGGATGTAGACGATCCGCTCGCCCTTCTTGCCGGAGATGCGGGCCCAGTCGTCAGGGTTGGTGGTGTTGGGCAGGTCCTCGTTCTCGCGGAACTCGTCGACGCAGGCGTCGAGGAGGTGCTGGAGCCGGAGACCCTTGCGCCCGGAGGTGAGGAACTCCTTGATGGCCATCTTCTTGCCCCGGTCGACGATGTTCTGGATCATCGCGCCGGAGTTGAAGTCCTTGAAGTAGAGGACTTCCTTGTCGCCGTTGGCGTAGGTGACCTCGAGGAAGCGGTTCTCCTCGGTCTCCGAGTACATCCGCAGCACGACCGCGTCGATCATCGCCGCCACGGTGGCCTGTGGGTCGCCGCCGTGCTCGGCCAGGTCGTCGGCGTGCAGCGGCAGCCCGGAGAGGATGTACTTGGAGAAGATGTCCTTGGCCGCCTCGGCGTCCGGCCGCTCGATCTTGATCTTCACGTCGAGCCGGCCGGGGCGCAGGATCGCCGGGTCGATCATGTCTTCCCGGTTGGAGGCGCCGATGACGATGACGTTCTCCAGGCCCTCCACGCCGTCGATCTCGCTGAGCAGCTGCGGGACGATGGTGTTCTCCACGTCGGAGGAGACACCGGAGCCGCGGGTGCGGAAGACGGAGTCCATCTCGTCGAAGAACACGATCACCGGGGTGCCCTCGCCGGCCTTCTCCCGCGCCCGCTGGAAGATCAGCCGGATGTGCCGCTCGGTCTCGCCGACGTACTTGTTGAGCAGCTCGGGGCCCTTGATGTTGAGGAAGAAGCTGGTGTGCTTCTCCTCGCCCCGCCGCTCGGCGATCTTCTTGGCCAGCGAGTTGGCCACCGCCTTGGCGATCAGCGTCTTGCCGCAGCCGGGCGGCCCGTAGAGCAGGATGCCCTTCGGCGGCCGGAGCTGGTGCTCGCGGAACAGGTCGGCGTGCAGGAAGGGCAGCTCGACCGCGTCGCGGATCTGCTCGATCTGCGAGTGGAGGCCACCGATGTCGGTGTAGCCGACGTCGGGCACCTCCTCCAGGACGAGCTCCTCGACCTCGCTCTTCGGGATCCGCTCGTACGCGTAGGCCGAGCGGGGCTCGATCATGAGCGAGTCGCCGGCCCGGATCGGCGAACCGATCAGGGTCTCGGCGAGGTGCACGATCCGCTCCTCGTCGGAGTGCGAGACCACCAGCGCCCGGTCGCCCGGCGCGCCGTCGGGACCCGCGAGGATCTCCTTGAGCATCACGACCTCGCCGACCCGCTCGTAGCCGAACGCGTCGACGATGTTGAGGGCGTCGTTGAGCAGGACCTCCTGGCCCCGCCGCAGCTCCTCGACCTCGAGCGAGGGCGAGACGGCCACCCGGAGCTTGCGCCCGCCGGTGAAGACGTCCACCGTGCCGTCGTCGTGCTTCGCCAGGAAGACGCCGTAGCCGCTCGGCGGCTGGGCGAGGCGGTCGATCTCCTCCTTGAGCGTCACGATCTGCGCGCGAGCCTCCTTGAGGGTGCTCACGAGCCGTTCGTTGTTCTCGGTCAGCCGCGCCAACTGCGCCTGGGTGGCCGCCAGCCGCTCCTCGAGCTGCCGGACGTGTCGGGGGCTTTCGGTCAACTTGCGCCGCACCAGGGCGAGTTCCTCTTGAAGGAACGCAACCTGCGTGGAGAGATCGTGGGCCTCCTTCTCCCACCGTGCGGCGCGCGAGTCCGCGTCGTCGCTGCGTGCCACGTCCCACCTCCCCGGGGGGCTTGAACGTTCTGACCTAACACTAGCCGCTATGAGCCCGATTCGGTCCTCCGCAACGCGCTCGTCACCGAAGCTTGATCGCCAAGGGCTGGTCGTCGGGCGGGTACGGGCGTTCGGGTACCGTCGGAGCGTGGGACGGGAGAACATGGGGGGTGCTTCGTGACCGACGTCGCGACGGACCAGCTGCAGGTCTGGGTGGATCAGGACCTGTGCACGGGTGACGGGCTGTGCGTGCAGTACGCGCCGGAGGTCTTCGAGTTCGACGTCGACGGCCTCGCGTACGTCAAGGGGTCGGACGGCGAGCTGCGCCAGGCCCCGGGCGCCCGGGTGGACGTGCCGGAGCACCTGCGCCTCGAGGTGATCGACTCCGCGAAGGAGTGCCCGGGCGAGTGCATCCACGTGGTGCGCGCCGGTGACGGCGCGGAGGTGGCCGGCCCGGAGGCCGACGACTGAGCTGACGGACCCGACGGGCCGGGGACGGGGTCCCCGGCCCGCGGTGTCTCTCAGAGCATCGGGCGGCCGACGACCGAGGCGACCAGCCGGGCGAACTCCTCCAGCCGGGCGATCTGCCCGGCGCCGCCGTCGTCGAGGGTCTTGCCGAAGCGCAGCGCGTCGTGCCGGGGCGCGCCGGTCATCTCGTCGCTGGGCGGCGCCTCGTCCAGCGAGCTGAGCAGCAGGTAGACGTCGATGCTGTCGACCCGGACCTCGCCGGTCTCGGCGCGGGTGAGCCGCCGTCGGCAGCCCACCTCGGTGACCGTGGAGACCGGGACCACCCGCAGCGAGGAGGTCATCGAGCCGGGCGGCCCCTCCCCCGGCGGGACGTCCTCGCCGTGCCAGAGCACCAGCCGGCTGCCGTCGCAGACGACGACCTCCTGCCACACCCCGTTGACCTCGTTGACGAAGCGTTCCAGGGTGAAGCCGAGCACGGAGGCGCCGCGCAGCACCCCGCCGAGGGCGTCCAGGGCGATGTCGGGGTCGCGCAGGTAGGCCCGGGCGGCCGACTCCAGGTCGGTGTAGGGCGACCAGTCGGGGAACACGGCGGGCAGGTCGCCGTTGCCGTAGTCCGGGTTGCTCATGCCGCCGCCTCCCGGCCCGTGCGCCGCCGGTCCGGACCGCCGGGGCGGGCGCGGCGCCCGCCGCGTGCCCCGATCCGCTCGCTCATGCCACCGTCTCCACCCGCTCGGTGTCGTCCCCGCCGGGACCCATGATCCGCCCGCTCATACCCGTCCGCGCCGCGGGGTCACGCCCGGTCCGGCTCCTCGCCCTCGGCGGCCGTCCGCCGGGCCGCCTCGGCAGCGCGCAGCGCGTCGCGGCGCTGGGCGTACGCCTCGGCGCCCTTGCTGGGCTTGCGGCGTCGCGGCGGGGCGGTGACCCCGGGGGCGAGCTTGCGCGCGGAGACCAGGAAGGCGGTGTGCGCGATCATGCGGTGGTCGGGCCGGACCGCGAGCCCCTCGGCGTGCCAGTCGCGGACCAGGGACTCCCAGGCGCGCGGCTCGGTCCAGCCGCCCCGCTCGCGCAGCGCCTCCACCAGCTCGGAGAGCTGCGGCGTGGTGGCCACGTAGCCGATCAGCACGCCACCCGGAACGAGGGCCCGCTCGACCATGTCGAGCATCTCCCAGGGGGTGAGCATGTCCAGGATGATGCGGTCGAAGCCGGTCTCGGTGCAGTCGGCGACGTCGCCGACGTGCAGCCGCCACGCGGGGTGCGGGCCGTTGAAGAACGCCTCGACGTTGCGCCGGGCGATCTGGGCGAAGTCGTCGCGCACCTCGAAGGAGTGCAGCTCCCCGTCGGTGCCGACGGCCCGCAGCAGCGAGCAGGAGAGCGCGCCGGAGCCGGCGCCGGCCTCCAGGACCTTCGCGCCGGGGAAGATGTCGCCCATGGCGACGATCTGCGCCGAGTCCTTCGGGTAGATCACCTGGGCGCCGCGCGGCATGGAGAGCACGTAGTCGGACAGGAGCGGCCGCAGGGCCAGGAACGCGGTGCCGCCGCCGGCGGTGGTGACCACGCTGCCGTCGGGCAGGCCGATCAGCGTGTCGTGGCTGAGGATCCCCCGGTGGGTGTGGAACTCCTTGCCGGGCTCCAGCGTCACGGTGTGCATCCGGCCCTTCGGGTCGGTCAGCTGGACCCGGTCGCCGGGGCGGAACGGCCCCCGGTGGACGGGAGGCAGCGCCGGGACGGTGGAGGTATCTGCGGTCACGTGTTCGTCTTCCGTTTGGGTTCGAGGAGCTGGGCGAGATCCGCGATGTGCAGGACGCCGACCACATCTTCGCCTGCCGTCACGACGTACTGTGCGCCCGGGTGGGTCCGCACGGTCTCCAGCACCCGCTCGCCGTCCGCGCCGACCGGCAGCGCGGGCACGCTGTCCAGGCCGCGGGCCACCGCGTCCACCGCGAGCCACGGCCGCCGTTCCGCGGGTACGGCGGCGACGCGGGCCGGGTCGACCAGGGCGACCGGGCGGCCGGCGGAGTCGACCACGGCGAGCGCGGCGTCGGGCGTGGCCCCCTCGGCGCGACGGCGCTGCGCCTCGGCGAGCGGGGTGCCGGTGGGCACCGGCAGCAGCGGGCGGGCCAGCCGGGCCAGGTCGACCAGCGGCAGGCGGCGGCCGATCCGGGCCATCCGGATGGACTGGCCGGCGCCCCGCCAGAGGGTCACCGCGACCAGCAGCATCAACGGCAGGGCGAGCGGGGCGAGCGCCCGGCGCAGGGTGAGCAGCACGACCAGGGCCACGGTGGCGACCGCCACGGCCCGGCCGATCCAGCCGGCCACCTCGGTGCCCCGGTGCCGGTCCCGGGTGACCGCCCAGACCGCGGCGCGCAGCGCCCGGCCCCCGTCCAGGGGCAGCCCGGGCAGGCTGTTGAAGACGGCGACCACGACGTTGCTGACCGCGAGCTGGAAGGCGAGCTGGTGGGCGAGGGTGCCGGCGGGCAGGGCCACGGTGGCGGCGACGGCACCGGCGCCGAGCACCGCCGAGACGGCCGGGCCGGCGAGGGAGACCAGCAGGTCGACCTTGGGGCTGGGGGCGTCCCGGTCCATCTCGGTGTAGCCGCCGAGCAGCTCCAGGGTGATCCCCCGCACACCGATGCCGTAGTGCCGGGCGGTCAGCGCGTGCCCCAGCTCGTGCAGCAGCACCGAGCCGAGCAGGGAGACCACGAAGCCGAGGCCGACCAGGTAGCCGCCCAGGTGGCCGAGGTCGAGCTGGCGGCGGGCCAGCGCGGCGTAGAGCACCGTGACGACCACGGTGAGCAGCAGCATCGAGGCGTCGGCGCGCAGCGGCACCCCGAAGACCCGGCCGAGGGTCAGCCCGGGCCGGCGCGACGGGCGGGACCGCTGCTCCACCGGCCCGATGCTACGTGAGCGCGAGGAGTGAGCCGGTTCTGCGAGCCCCGCAGTCGCGATCGAAGGACGGCACAGCGGCGCCGATCATGCCCCGGTGCGGCGACGGCCGCCCTGTCACACCGGTGCCCTAACCTTCCGGGCATGACGGCGGAACCGGTGATCGACACCCAGCACGATCCGAGCGCGGAGACACCGGCCAGGGTGCGGGCGTCGCTGTCGCCGTCGCGGGCGGCCGACTTCAAGACCTGCCCGCTGCTCTACCGGTTCCGCAGCATCGACCGACTGCCCGAGCGACCCACCGTGGAGCAGGTCCGGGGCACGCTGGTGCACGCCGTGCTGGAGCGGTTGTTCGACCTGCCGGCGGGGGCCCGCACCCCGGAGTCGGCCGGCGACCTGGTCGCCCCGCAGTGGGACCGGCTGGTCACCGAGCAGCCGGAGCTGGCCACGCTGTTCGCCGAGGGCGACGCGGCCGCGGTGGACGGGTTCCTGCGCTCGGCGGCGGCGCTGCTGGAGGGCTACTTCGCGGTGGAGGACCCGCGCCGCCTGGAGCCGGCCGAGCGGGAGGCGCTGATCTCCGCGGTGGTCGACGACGAGCTGCTCATCCGGGGCTACCTCGACCGGCTCGACGTGGCGCCCGACGGCGCGCTGCGGGTGGTCGACTACAAGACCGGCGGCGCCCCGCGGGAGGCGTTCGAGGCGCGGGCGCTGTTCCAGCTGAAGTTCTACGCCCTGGTGCTGTGGCGGACCCGGGGGGTGGTGCCGCGGGTGCTGCGGCTGCTCTACCTCAAGGACGCCGAGGTGTGCGACTACTCCCCCGACGCCGAGGAGCTGCTGCGTTTCGAGCGCACGGTGGTGGCGCTGTGGCAGGCGATCGAGCAGGCCACCGCCCGGCAGGACTTCCGGCCCCGGCCGAGCCGGCTCTGCGACTGGTGCAGCCACCAGGCGCTGTGCCCGAGCTTCGGCGGCACGCCGCCGCCGTTCCCGGTGGCCGGGCCGGCCGACCCGCTGACCGACGCCCGGTCCCGGCCGGCCGCCCCCGGCGCGGACGAGTGAGACTCCTCCTCGCGGAGGAGGCCGGGTTCGGCATCGGCGACGAGGGCCCGCGCCGGGCGGCGGCTAGCGTCGGGGCATGACCAACCGGCTAGGCGCGTGGGCGCGGGACCGGCCGCTGGCCGTGGACGCCGGCACGGCTGTCGCGCTGGCGCTCGTGGACGCGGCGTTCCTGCTGCTGACCCCGCGGGAGCTGCGGCCCGAGCAGCTCTGGGCGGCGCTGGGCTGGAGCGTGCTCTGCGCCGCCCCGGTGGTGATCCGCCGGGTCGCCCCGTGGCCGGCGGTGGGCGCGGCGGTGGCCACGCTGGCCGTGCCGGTGCTGTTCGCGCTGGCGCCCACCACCCAGGGGCTGACCTTTATCGTTCTCACCTACACCATGGCGGCGCACCGGCCGCTGCGCTCGGCCTTCCTGGCCGCGCTGCTGCTCTGGGTGCCGGTGGTGCTGGCGAACGTGGTCGCGCCGCTGGACGGGGTGCTCGACATGGGCCCCGGCGTGCTGGTGCTCAACAACCTGCTCACCGCCTCGGTGGCGTTCGCGGTGGGTCGGGCGGTGCAGGCCCGCCGGCAGTCCACCCGGATGCTGCGGGAGCGGGCCCGGGTCGCCGAGGCCACCCAGCGGTCGCTGACCGAACAGGCGGTCGCCGACGAGCGGCGCCGGATCGCCCGGGAACTGCACGACGTGGTGGCCCACCATGTCAGCGTGATGGGTGTGCTGGCCACCGGGGCGCGCCGGGTGCTGCGCCGGGACCCGGACGCGGCGGACGAGGCGATGGCCACGGTCGAGGAGACCGGCCGGGCCAGCCTGCGGGAGCTGCGCCGGCTGCTGGACGTGCTGCGCACCGACGCCGAACCGGCCGCCGAGCTGACCCCGCAGCCGGGGCTGACCGGCATCGAGGCCCTGATCGAGCAGGTCCGCGACGCCGGGCTGCCGGTCACGCTGCGGGTCGACGGCACGCCCGGGCCGATGGAGGACGGGGTGGCGCTGACCGTCTACCGGATCGTGCAGGAGGCGCTGACCAACGCGCTCAAGCACGCCGGCCGGGCCACCGCGCTGGTCCGGCTCACGGTCACCCCCGGCTTCCTGGCGGTGGAGGTCACCGACACCGGGCGCGGCCCGGCGCCGACGGCCGACCGGATCGGGCACGGTCTGGTCGGCATGCGGGAGCGGGTCGCCCTCTACGGTGGGGTCCTGCGGACCGGCCCGCGGCCGGGCGGCGGCTTCCGGGTGTACGCGCGGATTCCGCTGGAGTCGGCCGGGGCGGTCCCGGCGTGACCGGCACCCGGCCGAACGAGGGAGACCGATGACCGACAGCACCGCCGGCCGACCGGTGCGGATCCTGCTCGCCGACGACCAGCCGCTGCTGCGTACCGGCTTCCGGATGGTGCTGGGCACCGAGGACGACCTGGACATCGTGGCCGAGGCCGGCGACGGGGTGGAGGCGGTGGAGCTGTCTCGGCGGCTGCTGCCGGACGTGGTGCTGATGGACATCCGGATGCCGCGGATGGACGGGGTGGCGGCCACCCGCGCGATCGTGGACGCCCGCCTGCCGGTGCGGGTGCTCATCCTCACCACCTTCGACCTGGACGAGTACGTGGTCGGCGCGCTGCGCGCCGGGGCCAGCGGCTTCCTGGCCAAGGACGTGCCGGCCGAGGACCTGGTGACCGCGATCCGGACGGTGGCGGCCGGGGAGGCGGTGGTGGCGCCGCGGATCCTGCGCCGGCTGCTGGACCGCTTCGCCGACGTGCTGCCCGATCCGGCGGCCACCCCGCCGAAGGCGTTGAATGCGTTGACCGAGCGGGAGCGGGAGGTCCTCGTGCAGGTGGCGCGCGGGTTGTCCAACGCCGAGATCGCCCGGGAGCTGTCGGTGAGCGAGACCACCGTGAAGACCCACGTCGGTCACGTGCTGACCAAACTGGGGCTGCGCGACCGGGTGCAGGCGGTGGTGCTGGCGTACGAGACCGGCCTGGTCCGTCCCGGCGGGTGAGGTGGCACCGGTCACCTACCGTGACCATCGGCGGCGCGGCGGGGTTGACCATGACGCGACGTGAGGTCCTAGCGTCGGCGGCGCCGGCCGGTCAGGGATCACCCTGAGCCGGCCTCGGGGGTGACCCCAACGGAAATTCCGGCGACGGGTCCGCCCGGGGGTGGACGGATCCGCGCCCGGCGGCACCGAGGATGGGAACAGCCGCACCGACCAGCGGGGGCGGTGCGGATCAGCAGGCTGACGGAAGAGGTAGATGACGTGACCGCGACGGTAGGGCAGCAGGCGCAGGCCGCGGCCCGGGCCAGCGACGTGTGGAAGGTGTACGGCAGCGGCGAGGCGCAGGTCATCGCGCTGCGGGGGGTGAGCGCCGAGTTCGAGCGGGGCCGGTTCACCGCGATCATGGGCCCGTCCGGCTCGGGCAAGTC
Source organism: Micromonospora sp. NPDC005299 (assembly GCF_042872345.1). Classification (NCBI taxonomy): domain Bacteria; kingdom Bacillati; phylum Actinomycetota; class Actinomycetes; order Micromonosporales; family Micromonosporaceae; genus Micromonospora; species Micromonospora sp. NPDC005299. The sequence continues at coordinate 15,886 of NZ_JBIAKG010000013.1, read as the reverse complement.
GACGCTGATGCACTGCCTGGCGGGCCTGGACTCGGTGACCCGGGGCACCGTCATGATCGGTGACACCACGGTGACCGGGCTGGGCGACGCCGGCCTGACGAAGCTGCGCCGCGACAAGGTGGGTTTCATCTTCCAGCAGTTCAACCTGCTGCCCACGCTGACCGCTCAGGAGAACATCCTGCTGCCGCTGTCGATCGCCGGCCGCAAGCCCGACCCGGCCTGGTACGACACCGTGATCGACACGGTGGGCCTGCGGGAGCGGCTCGGGCACCGCCCGGCGCAGCTCTCCGGCGGCCAGCAGCAGCGGGTGGCGTGCGCCCGGGCCCTGGTCGCCCGCCCCGAGGTGATCTTCGCCGACGAGCCGACGGGCAACCTGGACTCCCGCTCCGGCGCCGAGGTGCTCAACTTCCTGCGCAACTCGGTCCGCGAGCACGGCCAGACCATCGTCATGGTCACCCACGACCCGACCGCCGCCGCGTACGCCGACCGGGTCGTCTTCCTCGCCGACGGTGAGATCGTCTCCGAACTGATCGAGCCGACCGCCGACACGGTGCTGGACACCATGAAGAAGCTCGACGCGCCGGCCGAGGTGGGCAACTGATGTTCCGGGCCACTCTGAAGAGCCTGCTGGCGCGCAAGCTGCGCCTGCTGTTGTCCGGCCTGGCGGTGGTGCTCGGCGTCATGTTCGTCTCCGGCGCGTTCGTGCTGACCGACACCCTCGGCCGCTCCTTCGACGCGGTCTTCTCCGACGCGTTCTCCGACGTCGACGTCAACGTGGCCGGGAAGCCGAAGGTCGCCCTGTCCGAGGTCGAGGGCGAGCAGGTGGCCGCCCCGGTGCCCGCGTCGGTCGTCGACCGGGTCAAGGCGGTGCCGGGCGTGGCCGACGTCCGGGGCGTGGTCAACGCCGACGGGGCCCGGCTGATCGGCAGCAACGGCAAGGTGGTCACCTCGTTCGGCCCGCCGCAGCTGGGCGAGAACTGGCTCGGCGAGAGCGACCTGGTGAGGCTGCGCGAGGGGCGCGCCCCGCAGGCCGACGACGAGATCGTGGTCAACGTCGCGCTCGCCGACGCCGCCAAGGTCAAGGTCGGTGACCGGGTCGGCGTGCTGACCCTGGCGCCGAAGAAGGAGTTCACCCTGGTCGGTGTCTTCGGCTACAGCGGCGGCCGGGATTCGGTCGGCGGGGTCAACGAGGTGGCGTTCACCACCCCGGTCGCCCAGCAGCTGATGCTCGGCAAGCCGGGCGTGTTCTCCAACGTGACCGCGCAGGCCGCCGGCGGCACCACGCCCGAGGCGCTGCGCGAGCAGGTGGCCCGTTCGCTGGGCGCGGACTACGAGGTGAAGACCGGCAAGCAGCTCGCGGACGACGCGTCCGCCGGCCTGAAGGAGGGCCTGTCCTTCTTCAACAAGATCCTTCTCGGCTTCGCCGCGGTGGCGCTGCTGGTCGGCACCTTCCTGATCCTCAACACCTTCTCGATCATCGTGGCCCAGCGCACCCGCGAGCTGGCGCTCATGCGCGCCATCGGCGCGAGCGGGCGGCAGGTCATCGGCTCGGTGGTGCTGGAGGCCGTGGCGGTCGGCCTGATCGCCTCGGTGCTCGGGCTCGCGGCCGGCATCGGGGTCGGCGCGCTGCTGGCGTACCTGTTCGGCAAGCTCGCCGGCGGGCTCACCCTGGCCGGGCTGGGCGTGCCGCCCGCGGCGGTCATCGGCGCCTTCGCGGTGGGCCTGGTGATCACGGTGGTGGCGGCGCTGCTGCCCGCGCTGCGCGCCTCGCGCATCCCGCCGATCGCCGCCATGCAGGACGTCGCCACGCCGGACCGGCCGCTGACCAAGGTGACCGTCGGCGGTTCCGTGGTCACCGCGATCGGCGCGGGCCTGCTCTTCCTCGGGCTCGGCGGCCACGCCGGCGACAACACCCTCGCCACCATCCTGGGCGGCGTGCTGTTCGCGTTCATCGGCGTGGCGCTGCTGACCCCGCTGATCAGCCGGCCGGTCGTCGCCCTGCTGGGCACGATCTTCGCCTGGTCGGTGCCGGGCAAGCTGGGCAAGCTCAACTCCGGTCGCAACCCCCGCCGCACCGCGATCACGGCCGCCGCGCTGATGGTCGGCATCGCGCTGGTGACCGGGGTGACGGTGATCCTCGACTCGGCCAAGGGCAGCATCAGCGCCCTGGCCGAGGACACCATCAAGGCGGAGCTGGTGATCTCCGGCGCCCAGAGCGGCCCCCGCCCGGCGAGCTTCGACCCGGCGGTGCTGGAGAAGGCCGCCGCCATCCCCGGGGTGCGACTGGTCGACGGCGAGTACGGCGACATGGCCACGATGAACGGTCAGCGGACCTGGGTGGCCGCGTCCAGCGACGTGGCCGCGCTGGAGCGGATCTTCGGGGCGAAGGCGAACGCCGGTGACATCAGCCGGCTGAGCCCGGACCAGATGCTGCTCAGCTCGGACACCGCCAAGTCACGCAACCTGTCGGTCGGCTCGACGGTGAACGTGCAGCTGTCCCGGGGCGAGGCCCGCACCTACACGGTCAGCGGCATCTACGAGAGCTCCCAGCTGACCAACCCGGTGGTGCTGCCGCCGCAGGCGGCCACCGACTTCGCCATCCCGCAGCCCATCCAGGGCTTCGTGCAGCTCGCCCCGGGCACCTCGGTCGCCGCGGTACAGCCGCAGATCGAGCGGCTGCTCGCCGACAGCCCCGAGGTGTCGGTGGCGGACCGGGCCGCGTTCATCAAGCAGCAGACCAGCCAGCTGGACACGCCGCTGCGGATGATCCAGATCCTGCTGGCGCTGGCCATCGTGATCGCGGTGCTGGGAATCATCAACACCCTCGCCCTGTCGGTGCTGGAGCGCACCCGGGAGCTGGGGCTGCTGCGGGCGATCGGCCTGCGCCGGGCACAGACCATGCGGATGATCACCGTGGAGGCGGTGGTGATCTCGATCTTCGGCGCGTTGCTCGGCGTCGTCGTCGGCACCGGCCTCGGCGCGGCCGTGGTCCGGGCGCTCAAGGACGAGGGCATCACCGACCTGGTCCTGCCCTGGAGCCAGATGGTGACCTTCCTGGTCCTGGCGGCGATCATCGGCGTGGTGGCCGCGGTGCTGCCCGCGATCCGCGCCGCGCGGATCAACGTGCTGGGCGCCATCGCCCACGACTGACCGGGCACGCACGACGGCCCCTGCCACCGCGTGTGGCAGGGGCCGTTTCACCGTCGAGGTTCCCCGCCCTCTGCCAGACTCGGGCCACGGGGGTGAGGGTGTGACGGAGGACGCCTACGCGCGGGCGTTGGAGAACGCCGAGGGGCTGCTCGGCCAGCCGCTCACCCTGCCGCTCGGTCCCGGAGAACCCGCCGTCGGCGCGGACTTCCGGCGGCTGGCCACCCTGCACACCTTCGGTGACGTGTGGCCCCGCGAGGGCCTGGACCTGCGCTCCCGCTGCCTGGTGTCGGTGGCGATCGCGGCGGCGTTGGGCACCCACGAGCCGCTGCGCGGACAACTGCGGATCGCCCTGCACTCCGGGGTGACGCGGGAGGAGATCGTCGAGGTGTTCATCCACCTGGCCGCCTACGCCGGCGCCGCGCGGGCGTTCGACAGCTACCAGATCGCCGTGGAGGTGTTCGGCGAGGCCGACTGACCGACGTCAGGCGGGGCGTTCGCCGAGCAGGGCGGAGAGCAGCTCCAGGTCCGCCGCGGTCAGGCTCTCCACCTGGTGTACGCCGTCCGCGGGCGCCAGCGGCACCTCGGCGGGTACGGCCAGCACGGCGGCCCCGGCGGCCAGCGCGCTGGCCACCCCGGTCGGCGAGTCCTCGATCGCCACGCACCGCTCGATCGGCACACCGAGCAGCCGCGCCGCGGTCAGGTACGGCTCCGGGTGCGGCTTGGCCGCGCCCACCTCGTCGCCGCAGACCACCGCGTCGAAGCTGTCCCGGCCCAGGGTGTCGAGGGCGACCTCGACCAGCGGACGGCCGCTGGAGGTGACCAGGGCGGTGGGGATGTCCGCGGCGCGGACCGCGCGCAGCAGGGCCATCGCCCCGGGCCGCCAGCGCAGCCCGCTGCGGAACAGCTCCAGGATCCGGGCGTTGATCCACTCGGCGCTGGCCTGCGGGTCCCGCTCCGGCTGGCCGAGGTCGTCGTGCACGATCCGCATCGAGGCGGCCATGCTGGTGCCGATGATCGCCTTGCGAGCCGCCTCGGAGAGCTCACCGCCGTAGAACGCCGCGAGTTCCTGCAGCGCGACGTCCCAGAGCTTCTCGCTGTCGACCAGGGTGCCGTCCATGTCGAAGAGCACGGCGGCGGGGTGTCTGCTGCTCAGCGGGGGCCTCCTCGGATGCGCGTACCCGGCGATCCTCTCAGCCGGACCGCGCCGGGCGGTCATCGTCCCCGGCGAGGGTGACCTGCGACATCAGCCGAGGCCGCAGGCGTCCAGGGAATTCTCGTAGCCGCGGAAGAACGAGTCGGTGCGCTGCTCGGCGGTGCCGTGCGAGCCCTCGGCGAACCAGGGCTGGTCCGGGTCGTCGCCGACCGCCAGCAGCCCCTCCCGGAACTCGTCCAGGTCGCCCTCGGCCAGGGTCAGCGTCCCCGAGCGCACGTTGTCGCCGATGTACGCCCCCGCCATGCAGTCCGCCTGCAACTCCTGCTGGATGGTGAAGTTGTAGCGGATGCCGAGGCGGACCTGGACGCCGTGGGCGTACTCGTGGCCGAGCAGGTAGAACAGGAAGGCGTCGCCGACCTGCCGGAACGCCCCCACCGACCAGTTCACGTCGTAGGCGATGAAGTCGCCCGCCGAGCAGTAGACCGCGTTGTTGCGGGGCAGCCCCTCGCCGCCGCAGGACACCTCACCGGACCTGGTGTACGGCACCACCCGCCGGATCGGCTGGAACTGCTTGCCCGAGGCCCGGAACCGGTCCGTCCAGTAGCGCTGGGCGATGCCCACGGCGTCGGAGAAGTCCTGCTTGAACTCGGCCACGCTCGTGGTGCCGTCCGCCCGGGTCGAGTCCGCTCCAGGGGAGGCCGGCCGGCCGCTCTGCCGCGGGCGGGGCTGCTCCGGCTCGCCCTGGTCCAGCCCGCCGCCCATGCAGCCGGCCGCCACCACCACGGCCACCAGCAGCCCGGCGAGGGGTCCCGGCCGCCGACGTCCCGCCTTCTCCCCCACCGTTGCCTCCCGGCTGCTCCGCTGTGTCAGCGCAGTACCCCGACCGTGCGCCGTTGATGCCCACCGGGGAATCACGTGCGCGCGCCGGCCTTCGTTCAGTCGGGGCGGTGAACGGCGGCCACCGGGTCACAAGCCGCTGGGCGCCGGTGCTGCGCCGCGCCGTACGGCGTCAGCCGGTGAAGCCGTGGCCGCCGTTGTTCCAGCCGTCGTGCTGCACGTGCTCCCGCTCGGCCGCCCGCCGGTGCCGCTCCCCCCGGGCCGCCCGGACCGCCGCCGGATCCTCCTCGGTGGCACGCCGCCGCCGGTCCCGCCAGGAGACGAACCCGACCATCACGGCCACGACCGCGGCCACCACCGCCAGCGTCACGAGCAACGTCGTCATGCCGCCACTGTAGGCCCGCCCCGCACCCCCGGTCACCGCTACGCTGCGGCGGTGATCGACACCGATTTCGACGCGCACGAACGGTCCCGGTGGGCGGGCCGCGCCGAGGCGTACGCGCGCAGCTTCGGCCGGCTCTGCGCGTACCCGGCGGACGCGCTGCTGGACGCGGCGGGGGTGCGGGCCGGACGGCGGGTGATCGACGTGGGCACCGGGCCGGGCACCGTCGCCGCGCTGGCCCTGGGCCGCGGCGCCGAGGTGGTGGCGGTCGACGCGGAGCCGAGCATGCTCGACGCGGCCCGGCGGGCCGCGCCGGGCGCCGAGGTCCGCGCCGCCGCGCTGCCGCGGCTGCCGTTCCCGCCCGGCGACTTCGACGCGGCGGTGGCGAGCTTCGTGCTCAACCACGTCGGCGACCCCGCCGCCGGCCTGGCCGAGCTGCGCCGGGTGGTCCGCCCCGGCGGCCGGGTCGCGGTGACCGCCTGGCCGTCCCCGCACCCGCCGCTGCAACGGCTCTGGGGTGAGGCCCTCGCCGCGGCCGGCGTCGCGACACCGCCCGACCTGCCCCGGGTCGCGCCCGAGCGGGACTTCCCCCGCACCGAGGCGGGCCTCGCCGGGCTGCTGGCCGCGGCCGGGCTGGCCGACGTCCGCTCCGAGACACTCACCTGGGCGCACCGCACCGACCCGGAGGACTGGTGGGCCGGCCCGGCGGCCGGCATCAGCACCATCGGCCTGATGCTGCAACGGCAGCCGACGGCCGTGCGCGAGCGGGTCCGCGGGGAGTACGACCGGCTCGCCGCCCCCTACCGGCACGCCGACGGCAACCTGGCGCTGCCCACCGCCGCGCTGCTCGCCTCGGGCCGGGTCGGCTGATCCGCCCCTAGGCTCGTGTCCGGGGCGGCTGCGCGGCTCCGACGTCCCGGGTGAGCGGCGCCGCGGGGCGCCGGCCGAGAGGAGACACCATGAAATACCTGATCATGCTCTACGGCAGCCAGCGGGACTACGACGTCATGGCCGGGCGGCCCGGCGACCGGCCACCGATGAGCCCGGAGCAGCTCGCCGCGATGCACGCCCACATGGAGGCGGTGCACAAGGACATGGCCGAGAGCGGCGAACTCGTCGACGCGCAGGGGCTGTCCGCGCCGGTGCACGCCCGCCGGGTCCGGCTGCGCGGCGGCGCGCCCGTGGTGACCGACGGCCCGTACGCCGAGACGCAGGAGGTGCTGGCCGGTTACACGATGGTCGAGTGCGCCAGCTTCGACCGGGCCACCGAGATCGCCGCCCGGTTCGTCAACCCGGACGCCGAGGGCGAGTACGTCGACGTGCGGCCGGTCGTGGACGGCATCGAGGAACTCCAGGGCTGACCGGTGCCCGTCGCGCGCGTCGAGGATCTGCTGCGTGCCCTGGCGCCGCAGGTCCTCGGCGCGCTGGTCCGCCGGTACGGGCATTTCGACACCGCCGAGGACGCCACCCAGGAGGCGCTGCTCACCGCCGCCACCCGCTGGCCGGACGGCGGGCTGCCGGACGACCCGAAGGCGTGGCTGATCACCGTGGCGTCCCGCCGGCTGACCGACCTGCTGCGGGCCGAGCAGGCCCGGCGCCGCCGGGAGGACGGTGTGGCCCGGGAGGCGCCGGCGGACCGCTGGCTGGCGCCGCCCGCGGACAGCGTGCCGGACGACGCCGACGACAGCCTTGTCCTGCTGTTCCTCTGCTGCCACCCGGCGCTGCCGCCGGCCGGGCAGATCGCGCTGACGCTGCGCGCGGTCGGCGGGTTGAGCACCGCCGAGGTGGCCCGGGCGTTCCTGGTGCCGGAGGCGACCATGACCCGGCGGATCACCCGGGCCAAGCAGCGCATCCGGGACAGCGGGCTGCCGTTCGCCCCGCCGGCCGGCCCGGAGCGGGCCGCCCGGCTCGACGCCGTGCTGCACGTGCTCTACCTGATCTTCAACGAGGGGTACGCGAGCACCGCCGGGGAGCGGCTGCACCGGCCCGACCTGTGCGCCGAGGCGATCCGGCTGGCCCGGTTGCTGCACCGGCTCACCGACGACGCGGAGGTCGCCGGGCTGCTGGCGCTGATGCTGCTCACCGACGCGCGTACGCCGGCGCGTACCGGTCCGGACGGGACGCTCGTGCCGATCGCCGAGCAGGACCGGCGGTGCTGGCGGGCCGGGCAGATCGCCGAGGGGACGGCGCTGGTCGCCGCCGCGCTGCCCCGGGGAGTGGTCGGGCCGTACCAGCTCCAGGCGGCGATCGCCGCGCTGCACGACGAGGCGCCCAGCGTCGAGGCGACGGACTGGCCGCAGATCGTCGCGCTCTACGAGATGCTGCTGACCCTGCACGACAACCCGGTGGTCCGGCTGAACCACGCCGTGGCGGTGGCCATGGCGCGCGGTCCGCGGGCCGGCCTGGCGCTGCTCGACGCGCTGGGGACCGACCGCCGGGTCGCCGAGGACCACCGCCGCCACGCGGCCCGGGCGCACCTGCTGGAGCTGGCCGGGGAGCCGGACGCGGCCCGGGCGGCGTACCTGGCGGCGGCCCGCCGGTCGATGAACCTGGCCCAGCAGCGCTACCTGCACGCCCGTGCGGCCCGGCTGGGCCCGCCCACTGCCGGTTGAACGGGAGGCCCCGGGGCCGGGGCGACGTCCGTCCACTGTCCAGACGCGCGGATCCGGGCGCCCCGGGCCGGGGCGCCTGCGATGTGGCGGGGCCTCAGTCCAGGCCGCGCATGATGTGCGGTTCGCCGTCGTCGTCACCGAAGCAGCGGTGCAGCGTCTGCGCCCGGGCCCACAGGTCCAGGCTGCTCGGCGGCCCGACCTGTGGTGGACCCGCTGGCGCGCTCAGCACGGGGGCCGGGTCCGGCGGAACCTTCGAAGCGATGTCGTCGGTCATGTCCGCCCCTTTCGTCGTACCCCCATGCTCGTCCTCGGACGTCACAGCCGCATCTCCCGGGCTGCGCCCCCGTGGACGGTGGCCGCGGCACGCGCTGCGGGTCGGGGGCGCTTACCCGCCCGGGCCGGGCCGGTAACCCGTACTCCGGTCACCGTAGCGGGCGCGGGCGGGCCACACAGCGGGTTTCTCCCGCCCGGCGGTCAGCCGCGGGCGTCGAGGAGCCGGTCGAGGTTCGCCGCGGTGCTGATGAGGGAGAGGTGGCTGAACGCCTGCGGGAGGTTGCCGGCCTGCTCCCCGGTCGGGGCGATCTCCTCGGAGTAGAGGCCGACCTGGCTGCTGTAGGTGAGCATCTTCTCGAAGGTCAACTGCGCGTCGTCGAGCCGGCCGGACTCCGCCAGGGCCTGCACGTACCAGAAGGTGCACATGGTGAAGGTGCTCTCCCTGCCGGAGAGGCCGTCCGCCGTGGCGGCCGGGTCGTAGCGGTAGACGAGGCTGTCGGAGACGAGTTCGGCGTCGATGGCCCGCAGCGTCGTCTGCCACATCGGGTCGGTGGGCGCCACGAAGCCGAGCGACGGCATGGCGAGCAGCGACGCGTCGAGCAGGTGGGTGCCGTAGTGCTGCACGAAGGCGCGCCGTCGCGGGTCGTAGCCGCGCGTCATGATCTGCTCGTAGATCCGGTCCCGGGCCTGCGTCCACCTGGCGACGTCGGCGGGTCGGCCGTGCCGGTGGGCCAGTCGGATCGCTCGGTCGAGCGCCACCCACGACATCAGTCGCCCGTAGGTGAAGTCCTGGCGGCCGGACCGCGTCTCCCAGATCCCGTCCTCGGGCTGGTCCCAGTGCGCGCAGAGCCAGTCCAGGATCCCGACCAGGTTCCGCCAGCCCTCGTGCGAGTCCTTCAGGCCGTGATCGTTGCCCAGGTACGCGGCGTTGAGCATCTCGCCGTAGATGTCGAGTTGCAGTTGGTTCGCCGCGCCGTTGCCGATCCGCACCGGCGCGGACCCGCGGTAGCCCTCGAGGTGGTCGAGCACCTCCTCGGTGAGGTCGGGTGAGCCGTCTACGCGGTACATGATCTGCAACGGCACGCCGCTCGCCTCGGCGTCCCGGATCCGGTCGTCGACCCAGTGCTGGTACTGCCAGGCCTCCTCGGTGAAGCCCAGGCTGAGCAGGGCGTGCACGGAGAACGACGCGTCCCGGATCCAGGTGTAGCGGTAGTCCCAGTTGCGTTCGCCGCCCACCCGTTCGGGCAGCCCGGCGGTGGGGGCGGCGATCAGCGCGCCGGTCGGCGCGTACGTCATGAGCTTGAGCGTCATGGCCGACCGCTCCACCATCTCCCGCCATCGCCCGGTGTAGTGCGAGCGGCTGAGCCAGCGCCGCCAGAAGTCGCGCGTCTGTTCGAGCATCTCGCGCGCCTCCTCGGGCGAATAGGAACGCGGCGGCTCCGGGGAGTCCGTCTCCAGGATCACGCCGCCGGCCTCGCCCTCATCCAGGGTGACGACGACGCAGACGCCCTCCTCGCTCCGCCGGCGCTCGTTCTGCTCGAGCTGGTCGGCGTAGCGGACGGTGCTCAGGGTGAGCGAGAGCCCGGGACTGCGGAAGACCGTGCCGGCCGGGTGCACCTCCAGCTCGTGCGGGTCCCGTCCGTAGTTGAACCGGGGGCGGCAGTCCACCAGGAACCGCATGCTGCCGCGCACCACCCGCAGCATGCGGACCAGCCGGTGGTGGTCGGTGGCCCGGTCGCCCGCCACCGGCATGAAGTCCACCAGCTCGCCGACTCCGTCGGCGCTGAGGAAGCGGGTGATGAGGATCGGGGTTCCGGGGAGGTAGAGCTGTTTGCTGGTGTAGTCGACGCCCTCCGGCGAGACCTGGAAGTGGCCACCGCGATGGCGGTCGAGCAGGCCGCCGAAGATGCTCGGCGAGTCGAACCGGGGGGCGCAGAACCAGTCCAGCGTGCCGTCCTTCGTGATCAGCGCCGCCGTCTGCAGGTCGCCGATCAGGCCGTGGTCCTCCACCGCGGGGTACGAGTCCACCGGGACCTCCCACCTCGTCTCGCCGTTGCCCGGCGTCTACCCCTGCCCCGCCGGCACACACCTGAGCGGCCGCCGGCGCGTCCGGTTCCGCCCCGGCAGCGGCGTACGTCCGGTTCCGGCCATCCACTGTTCACGGAACTTGATCTAGACCGTTACTTCTATCTCTGTCTATATGGGTGCCACCACCTGCCAATCCCATTCGGATGGAGTCCCATGACCCGCACGCTGCGCGCCACGGCCATCAGCCTCGCCGCGATCCTGGCCGCCACCCTCGGCCCCACCCCGCCCACCTCAGCCGCCGGCTACTCCGCCTCCCTGACCACCGCCGTCGCCGGCCTCCCCGTCGCCACGGAGGTCCGCACCGGCTACGACCGCGACCTCTTCCCACACTGGATCGACGCCGACGGCGACGGCTGCAACACCCGCAACGAGGTCCTCCAGGCCGAGGCCACCACCAAACCCACGATCAGCGGCACCTGCACCCTCTCCGGGGGCCGCTGGTACTCCTACTACGACAACGCCTACTGGACGCTCACCGGCGACCTGGACATCGACCACATGGTCCCGCTCGCCGAGGCCTGGGACTCCGGCGCCCGCAACTGGACCACCAGCCGCCGCCAGGCGTACGCCAACGACCTGGGCGACGCCCGGGCGCTGGCGGCGGTCACCGACAACGTCAACCAGGCCAAGGGCGACCAGGACCCGGCCACCTGGCTGCCGTCGTACGCCTCCGCCCGCTGCCGCTATATCGGCGAGTGGGTCGCGGTGAAGGTGCGGTGGCGGCTCACCGTGGACAGCGCCGAGAAGAGCGCCCTGACCAGCTGGGCGAACAACTGCCCCGCCACCACCGTCTCCGTCACCTACGCGTACTGACGCTCGCCTGAGTCTTGGGGAGTTGACGTTCGTACCGAACGGCAACTCTCCAAGATCTCAACGTCCCGCGCTTGAATGGGAGCATGCGGGCGATGAAGCACGGCCGGGAGTGGCGGATCGGCACCGCCGCCGACGTGGACTGGATCAGCGGCCACACCACCACCGGTCTCTCGATCACCACCGCCATCCCGCCCGTCTTCGACGCCTACGCCACCACCTGGCGGAGCGACGACATCCCCGCCGCCGCCTACGAACGCGCCCTCGTCGACGACCTCAGGGCGCACACCCCGGAGCAGCCCTGGTGGCTGGGCTACCTCGACACCGGCGCCCACGACATCGTCTTCCCCCGCGCCCCGACGGTGCCGCTCTACTGGGACTGGCGGTACGTGCTGGTCGAGGCCGGACCGGAGCAGGCCCTCACCTGGCGCTCTGGCCACATGCGAGGGGACGGATGGCTGCCCGACCTCTTCTTCCCGGCCGACCGGTCCTGGCTGGTCTCCGCACTCTGGGACGACGCCTGGACCTGCGTCGGCGGGTCGGACCGGCTGATCGACGCCCTCCAGCACGACCCCCTGGCCAACGCCCGCCGGGTCACACCCGACCAGGACGCGCTACCACCCGGCCTCACCCGCGAGTGACCCCGACTCCCGCACGGGTAGGCGGCCCACTACCTGGATCATGACCCCGACCAAGCGATGACCTTCCGGTGCTGGTGATCGACGGCGCCCACTTCTCCGACTTCGACGGCTTCGCTCGCGAGTTCTCCCGGCTGCTCTGCCATTACACCTGGCGAGGCACCCTGGATGCCTTCAACGACCTGCTTCGAGGGGGCTTCGGGACACCCGAGGGCGGATGGGTGTTGAGGTGGCGCAACTCCGAGTTGTCCGCGGCGTCGTCAAGGTGAAGAGCCGGAGCCGTCACTCATAGCCCATGGCCGGGATGATCTTGCCGAGTGCTTCTTCGATGAGCTCGCGGGTTTCGTGGTCGAATTGGTTGTTGCGGTTCGTCAGCTTGTGCGACTGAAACGTTGAAGGGGTGGCGAAGTCGTCGACGTCGAGCCGTTCGAACAGGGCGCGGCGCTGCCCGGGCCAGTCGGCTGCGAAATCTTCTGCTTTCACCTCGATGTATCGCCGGCCCGTCAGGTCGACCGTGTTCTTCCAGGTGAGCCATCGGTGGTAGACCGGCTTGAGGTAGGCGAGCGCGCCGTCGACGGTGGGCGGTGCCCAGGGCTGGGCCAGGTGGGACGCGAGCACTGAGACCGGGTGACGCTTGATGTGCACGATGGTCGCTTCGGGGACCAGTTCCCAGAGGAACTCCATGCACAGCAGGTTGAACGCTGTCTTCTCACACCAGGTCGGCTTGCCCGCGTCGGCGGCTGCTCCGCCGAACATGGTGTCGATCAGGCCCCGCAAGATCCCGAGCAGTTCGCCCCGGTCGCTGAAATACCTGGGAAGTACCCGCCGACGGCTCAGCGGCTCGAACGGCCCGGCAGGCCGGTCGGCGTTCCCGAAGCCTTCCGCGGGCGCAGGTTCGTCGTATGTAAACGCGATCAACTGCGGCCAGAGCTGTTGCACCGCGTCCCGGTAGCGCCGCTCGCCGACGAGTTCGGGAACGGTTTTGCCGCGATCGTCGCGCCGGCCGGGCACTCGTACGGTGAGAAAGTCGCTCAGCCGGTGCAGGGCGTCCTCACCGACGGTGGGGTCGTATCGATCGGTGAGCGCGTCGGCCAGGTCCCGCAGGCCACCCGGGTCGATGAGAAACCGGGTCTCCATGGGAATCCGATGGATCAGCGGATGTTCGCCGATGATGTCGGCGATCCGTGAGGTTCCCGAACGACCCGTACCCGCAACGAAGATCGGTGAGGGGGAAGGCATGGCGAGCAGTCAAACTCTCAGCCCGGCGCCTGTGCAAGCCATTTATCCCCTTCAACCGCTGCTACGTTCCGGACCCGCACCCGCCGCGCCGAGTGCGTGCCGGACGGCCGCCTTCACGCATGTGCTGGGAAATCGTCAAGCAGGTCAGAGCGCCCGCGGTGATCACTTGGCGTTGCATTGATCTCGGTGTCAGGCAGAGGCGATCAAAGCGGGCTTCACGCCTCCCGACCTGGGACTCAGGCAGTCAACGTTGGTCAGCCTTCGTTGCTACTGGTCCACCTTCGACGGCCTGCCGACGGCATGATCTTGGTGCCACAGTCCGTGCCTCCCGACAGCCTGGACGCTCGGTCGATCAGCCACGGAGTCGGCGATCACTCGCTCTGAGTCGGCGCTGCCGCCTGAGCAACCAGGGTGGCTTCACTCCCCCGTGCCTGTCGATGTGCTCGCACAATTCGCGCTCCTCGTACCCGCCAGGAACGCCCATACCGACAGCTGCCCAGAAGGCTCTTGCGTCTCTCATATGCCCGCTGCCCGTGGACCATCTCAGCCCCGGGTTCTCTTCGCGAAGCGCCCTCAAGGCGGTTGAGGCAAGCCCCTTCCGTTGGTACTCCTCAGCCGTGTACGGCTTGTCCACCCAGGCCGCCTGGCAGTACTGGCACACGATGTACTCGACCACAAAGGCCAACCGGCCGTTCAGGTTCGCCTCCCTACAGCGCCATCCGAAGTACCGGCCGGAGACGGTGTCCTGCCAGGGCGTCCCGAGGGTCGGGAGCTGGCCGACGGAATACCGTGGGCGTCTGTCGATCCGACCTCTCGTCAGGTGGTACACGGCGGATCGGAGCGGAGTCCGGCCAGATGCGCGACCAACGTTCGTCAGCGCCTGGTCCCGAAGCCGCTGCACCTCCGGCTCAACCTCCCTCGTCACGGGAGCCACGTTAGCGGCGGCGCGGACGCCGATCCATGGCGGCGGACCCCTCCGGGGATTTGAAACCCTTACACCCACGGTAGCAAGAGAGCATCATCAGTCGGGCCGATCGACGCCCTGGCCAGTGTCGAACCTGCCGACACTTGCCAGCCTCTACCGCTAGTGATTGCTCTCAGTTGTAGTGGATCTGTACCCGATGATCTTTACCGACGGTCAAGCTTCTCCGAGGTCAGGCCGCCAGTCGCACAGCCGGCGATCGTCGGCACCAGCTTCATCCTCACTCGAGGCTAGACGCACGGCCAGTACGGGACGCAGTCGACCGTGGATCCGGTTCGTCACCCCAGCGGCCGTGCCGCGCGACCACGGCCCGCGGTGCTTCCTCCACAACCTGATACCCGAAAGCCCCTGCCGCCTCAGATTCTCGGTCGATTCCACACGGCACGCCAGGGTCGCTGGTTAAGCTACCCGTCTGCAAGTGCGTCTGATCAGGACTAAATTCGAACATCCAACACGAGAAAGGGTGGGTGTCGCATGCCAAATTTTGCCATGCACCAAGGCCGCTGGGCGGGGGTCACTCCACTTAATCCGGGGGACAGGATTCCTATCTCCACGGGAATCTTGGCGAGCGGAAGGGGAACCGTCACGATATCTGTCACCCCTCACGCCTTCGAAACCCAACCACCTACAGTGATGTCAGTTAGCGCGAGGGACGTTAATGTAGTAACCAACGCCACTCCAACAGGAAACCCAAACCTTAACCTTAATTACGTCCTCGTCAATACACATCCGACGCAGCCCGTACGAAGCGTATGGCTAAACTACTTGGTTACTTGGATCTAGAGGAGTACAACATGATGAGGCTTTTTGCTGTACATGACGATCAGGGAAATATTGATCAGGTCGTGATGACCCCCGCCGATTCTCCTATCGTTGTGCTATCTCCGCCCCTCGGGATGTTCTATACGGAGTGTGACCCGCCGGAGGGGCTTTCGATGGACATCGATACCGATAGACTGCTCGACTTTATGAGAAGTCATCGCATAGACCTACCAAAGAACTCGCTCGTTCGACGGCCGTAGCCACCCACCCATGGCCACCCTGTCGGCCGCCGACCATGACGGCCGCTGCTCTGAACAAAGAACCGAACCCGAGCATCGACTTCCGCCTCCTAGCCATCCCGTCGGCCTTCGTCCGCACACCTGTGGAGTGGGTGGGGCCTGCCCGGTCAAGGTGGAGCACCCCACTGTCTGAACGACCTTGACCGGGCAGGCCCCACCTGCTCGGCTTTGCCCGGACGGAGGTTGTCGGGATGGCGCCACCATCCAGAGCGCCCGAGCGCCCCGCCGGAGGCACCGCCTGTGTCTCGACCAACGTGAAGCCCCGGAACTGGCATCGATCATGGCGGCCCGGGGCTTCTTCGTATGTCGCGCCGCCGGCGGGCTATCACCGACGCGCGGGCGGCCGAAGGCCAGAGGCGCGGCGGCGGGCCATCGGCCCGGCCCAGGTTCGGCGGCGCGAGCGGCCTGCGAAGCCGGCCGCCTTGAACCCGTACAGAAAGTTTTCACACCTGCTCATCACCTGCTCTGTCCGGTCTCGGGACCTGCGTGACACATCGGTACCAGGACCTGCGTGACGCTGTCGACGGCTACGGCTTGGCCAGCTGCCCGGCCGAACGGGCCTAAGGGCTCCTAACTCTTTGAGCGTTGGAGTCGTCGCCAGCAGATGATGGCGCAGGCGAGGGTGAGGAAGGCTTCGTGGATGTCGTCGCGGACCTCCCAG